>PWHV01000016.1 GCA_003555025.1 Methanomassiliicoccaceae archaeon
ATGACGGCCATAGCGGCGGGGTCACACCCGGTCCCATTCCGAACCCGGAAGTAAAGTCCGCCCGCGTCCCTTGTTGTACTGTGTTGCGCGAGCGCACGGGAACCAAGGGGCGCCGTCAGCCGCTCCCTCTCCCATCGAACAGCTTTGTTTTGCTAAACGCATTTGAAGAAGGAAGAAAATAAGGGTAAATTGTTTGAGCGAAGCCTTTCAGAGCTTGCAGAGCTTCTGAAGGTTCTCCCACTTGCGGTCGACCTCCTCCTGGATGGTCTCCACGGTGTCCATCCACTTGTCCTTGGTCAAGTGCTTGAACCGCCCCTGGGAATTCAGCCAGTCGGTCACCGGCAGCTTCTCCTTCTTGCCCTCGGCGATGCGCAGGCTGTCGCTGGTGAGGGAGAACTTGCCGTTCTCGTACTCGTACAGCGGCCAGACGCAGGTGTCCACCGCCAGGCGCGACATGTCGATGGCCCCGTTGGACTCATGCCTCCAACCGCGCGGGCACGGCGTCATGACGTTGAGGAACGCCGGACCACCGGCCTCGAATCCCTTGTTGGCCTTGGTGATGAGGTCCTTCCAGTTGTGGGGCGCCGCCTGGGCCGCATAGGGCGGCTCGTGGGCGGCGATTATCATGGTCATGTCCTTGGGGTGGTGCTCCTTGCCTGGGATGCAGCTGCCGGCGGGACAGGTCGTGGTGGCGGCGCCGTGCGACGTGGCCCCTGACCTCTGGATGCCGGTGTTCATGTACGCCTCGTTGTTGAGGCACACATAGAGGAAGTTGTGACCCCTCTCGAACGCCCCGCTCAGGGCCTGGAAGCCGATGTCGTAGGTCGCCCCGTCCCCGGCGAAGGCCAGGAAACGGATGTCGTCCTTGACCTTGCCCTTGCGCCTGAGGACGCGGTAGGCGGACTCGACGCCGGCCGCGGTGGCGGCGGCGTTCTCGAAAGCAGTATGTATCCAGGGGACGTTCCAGGCGCTGTAGGGGAATATGGTCGTGGAGACCTCGAAACATCCCGTCGACTGGGATATCACCACCGGCTTTTCAGTGGCCATCAGGACCTGGCGGGCGACAATGGCCTCGGTGCAGCCAGCGCAGAGGCGGTGACCCGGGGTCAACCGCTGCTCGCTCTTGGACAGCTCCTTGAGGGAGAGCTTCATATCCTCACCCCCAGGAAGTTCAGCTTGTCGCACCTCTCCTCTATCATGCTCATGTAAACCTCCTTGAGGTCGCTGACCGGCACGTCCCTGCCTCCCAGCCCGTAGACGAAGTTGACAACGTCAGGAGGGCTGTCCTGGTCTATCACCGTGGAGCAGACCTCGGGGAACATGGGGCCGGTCGACCCCAGGCCTATGTGGCGGTCCATGACCGCCACCCTCTTCTTGCCTTGGACCGCCGCCGCGATCTTCTCCCATGGGAAGGGGCGGTAGACGCGCATCTTGATGCAGCCGACCTTGTGGCCCTCCTCGCGCAGCTGGTCGACGGCCTCCTTCATGGTGCCGGCGGTGGAGCCCATCACCACGGTGACGTAATCCGCGTCATCGCAGCGGTAGCACTCTATCATCTCGTACTTGCGGCCGCTTAGTGCGGCGAAGTCCGTGAACACCTGATCGATCACCGGCTTGGAGGCGTCCATTGCCTCCACCAGCTGGTACTTGTGCTCGAAGAAGTAGTCCTGCAGGTCCATGACGCCATGGGTCACCGGGTTCTTGATGTCCAGGAGGCTGTGCTCGCACGTGTACTCGCCCACGAAGTCTTTGACGTCGTGGGTGTCGAGGGTCGTCATCCTCTCGATGGCATGGGTGAGTATGAAGCCGTCGAGGTTGTGCATCACCGGCAGCCGCACTTCAGGGTGCTCGGCTATCCTCATCGACATTATGGCGTTGTCGTAGGCCTCTTGGACGTTCTCGGCGAACAGCAGTATCCAGCCGCTGTCGCGGGCCGACATTACATCGCTGTGGTCACAGTGGATGTTCAGCGGCGCGCTGAGGGTCCGGTTGGCCACGGCCATGGTGATGGGCACCCTCATCCCCGAGGCGATGCCGAGCATCTCCCACATCAGGGCCATACCAGCGGACGCGGTGGCCGTCACGGTCCTGGCCCCGGCCGAGGCGGAGCCGATGCACACCGTCATGGCGCTGTGCTCGGACTCCGTGGTGACGAACTCCGTCTCCACCTCGCCGTCGGCGACGAAGTCGGAGAACCTCTCCACTATGATGGTCTGCGGGGTTATCGGGTAGGCGGCGCAGACGTCAGGATCGATCTGCTTCCATGCCAGGGCGATGGCCGAATCTCCGTTGATTCCTATTTTCATGGTCTCACTCTCCTTCCGGCTCCATGCGGATGGCGTCCTTGGGGCAGTTGCGAGCGCATATGCCGCAGCCCTTGCAGTGCGTGTAGCGGAAGCCTTCCATCTTGCCCTCCTTGGTCAGTATGCTGTCGTCGGGGCAGTATATCCAGCATGTCAAGCAGTCGATGCACTTCTCCCTGTCCAGCTCGGGACGGTATGACCTCCAATCACCGGTCTCGAACGCCATGGCGCTCCCCGGTTCGACGATCATCCCTCCCATCACCAGTTCTCTCGAGGTTTTCTTGGACATGTCACTGCACCTCGTCATAGGCCCTCTTCAGGCAGCTGATGTTCTTGACGATGACCTTGTCCGGCAACTTGCCGGTGAACTTATCGGTCAAGGTGTCCGTCAAGGCCTCGAACTTCACCAGCGGGCTCACCTTGGTTAGCGCTCCGATCATGGCGGTGTTGACCATCGGCTTCCCCAGCTCCTCGGTCGATATCTTGGTGGCGTTGACGGTGTGCACCTCCACATCGCCTAGCTCCTTTTTCAGCTCTTCGGGTGAGCCGTGGTGGTTGACCAGCACGAAGCCGTCATCCTTGAGGCCGTCTAGCACGTCTATCTTGCCGATCAGTGTGGGATCGATGACCACCACTATGTCGGGCTCGTAGACCTGGCTGTGCACCCGTATGGGATCCTCGGAGATACGGGTGAACGCCCTTATGGGCGCGCCCATCCTCTCGGGGCCGAACTCGGGGAAGGCTTTCACGTACTTCCCCTCGCTTATCGCGGTCTCGGCGAGGATCTCATTGGCGGTGACGACGCCCTGGCCGCCTCTTCCATGCCAACGTAGTTCCATTTTCAAAGTAAACCCTCGTTTCCGTTCCGAAAGTAGTTTGGAATAATAAAACCTTTTATTTTTTCACTGTAAACGGTCAATGTATTTGTTATTTTTCGCTGTTATTCGTAATTTTCATACGCTTTACAGAGAAATCGGACGTAAAATAGGAGGTACGCGCAACAAAGATTTATAACTGTCATGCGGCGGGGCCGATATCTACCAGATTTGTTGTATGTCACGCAAAACAGTTTTATCCATGTCGCATTAAGGTATCAGAGTCATCAATAATTTAACCAATTATTGATATAAGGGCAAGCGACGCATCCTTGGCGTCGCCTGCGTTGCTCCGCCGCGCGGACCGACAGAGAACGGGGTTGAATCATGAAACGGATCGCTGAAATTGGGGAGTTAGGAGTGGACGATATCCCTTACGTCGGGGGCAAGGGAGCGAACTTGGGAGAGCTGGATTCCGCTGGTTTCCCGGTGCCTCCTGCTTTCGTCCTCACCACGGTCGCCTACGACTATTACATGGAGGGAACCGGCCTCCTCGACCGGATATACGAGGTTCTGGGCAAGATCGACAAGAGTTCGGACCAGACCCTGACCGACGCTTCCGCCGAGATCAGGAAGATGTTCTACGACTACGAGATCCCCGAGGACCTCAAGAAGGAGACGCTGAAGCACTTCAAGAAGCTCTTCCCCAAGGGGGAGGAGGGTTTCGTGGCGGTGCGGTCCAGCGCCACCGCCGAGGACCTTCCGGAGGCCAGCTTCGCCGGCCAGCAGGACACCTATCTCAACGTGTTCGACGAGGATGACCTTCTGGAGAAGGTGCGCATGTGCTGGTCCTCGCTCTTCACCGCCCGGGCCATATCCTATCGCGAGCGACAGGGCTTCGAGCACTCTGACGTGAAGCTCGCGGTGGTGGTGCAGAGGATGGTGGACTCCGACGTGTCGGGCATCATGTTCACCGTGGACCCCGGCACCGAGGGCAGCGGCATACTTATCGAGGCCGGCTACGGCCTGGGGGAGGCCATCGTCGGAGGGGAGGTGACCCCGGACACCTACACCGTGGACAAGTTCCACAAGAAGATATTGAAGAAACGCATATCCAAACAGATATGGATGTACACCAAGGGCCCGGACGGGAGCACCGTCAAGGCCGATGTGGACCCGGACGCGGCCGAGGCCCAGAAGCTATCCGACAACAACATCATCGAGCTGGGGGAGTACGGCAAGCAGATTGAGATCCATTACGATAAGCCCATGGACGTGGAGTGGTGCTTGGAGAAGGGCGAGCTGTTCATTGTGCAGGCTAGGCCGATAACCACCCTTGGCAACAACAACAATGCCGAGAGCGGCGACAAATGGGACAACGCCAAGATCATCACCAGCGGCCTCGGTGCCAGCCCGGGCGTTGCCGCCGGCAGGGTCAAGCTCTTCGATGACGGCATGAGCCTGGACGAGGTCAAGGACGGCGACATCCTGGTGACCACCATGACCATGCCGGACATGGTCCCCGCCATGACCCGCGCCGGGGCCATCGTCACCAATGAGGGCGGCATGACCTGTCACGCCGCCATCGTCTCCCGCGAGCTCGGGACCCCCTGCGTGGTCGGCACCGGAAACGCCACATCCGTCCTCAAAAGCGAGATGATGGTCACCGTCGAAGGGACCACCGGCACGGTCTACGAGGGGGACATGACCAGCAAGGAAGAGGAGGAATCCAACGGCAAGCCGGCCTACATGCCCAGCGCCCCCGTGACCGGCACCAAGGTCATGGTCAACCTGGCCATACCCCAGAAGGCGGAGGAGGTCGCCGCCATGCCGGTGGACGGTGTGGGCCTGATGAGGATAGAGTTCCTCTTCACAGGCTATATCGGCGAGCACCCCATGGCGATGGTCAAGGATGGCCGCGCCGACGAGGTCGAGGACCGCCTGGCCGAGGGGATATCCAAGGTCTGCCGCGCATTCTACCCCCGTCCGGTCATTCTGCGGACCTCGGACTTCAAGACCAACGAGTACCGCGACATGAAGGGAGGGCTGGAGTTCGAGCCTGTCGAGGCCAACCCGATGATCGGCTGGAGGGGATGCTCCCGCTACGCCTCCGACAACTACCGTGCAGCGTTCATGTGCGAGCTCCGCGCCATCAAGAAGGTGCGGGAGAAGATGGGCATGCGCAACCTCTGGGTAATGCTGCCCTTCGTGCGCAACACCGAGGAGCTGGACACCATCTCCGAGATGTTCGAGGAGGTTGGCCTGCGCCGCAGCCGTGACTTCAAGCTCTACCTGATGGCGGAGCTGCCGGTCAACATATTCATGGCCGAGGAGTTCTGCGAGTACTGCGACGGCTTCTCCATAGGCTCCAACGACCTCACGCAGCTGATAATGGGCGCCGACCGCGACTCCGACATCCTCGGGCGCATGGGTTATTTCGACGAGCGCAGCGAAGGCATACAACGCGCCATCGCCCACCTCATACGGGTGGCCCACTCCAAGGGCAAGCCGGTGGGCATCTGCGGCCAAGGCCCCTCCGTCTATCCGGAGTTCACCGAGTTCCTGGTGCGCGAGGGCATCGACAGCGTGTCGTTGAACCCTGACACAGTGATCAAGACCAAGGGCATGATCGCCTCGGTGGAACAGAGGGTAATGCTCGAAGGGCTCCGCGAGCTGCGCGACCGCTGAGCAGTCCCAAAACACCTTAACTATTCATTTTCATCGTCCACGGGAGCGACCGGCTCCAGCTTATCATCGTCCTGGCCCAGGAGGCGTGTGGTTATCTCCACGAAGGGATGCTTGGAGCCTTCGATCACATTGATGTCGTCAAGAGTCCGTATGCCCCATTGCTCGGCGGTCTTCTCCATCCCCAATGGCACGTCGTAAGTGTCCGGCTCCAGGATGATGGCGCTGAAATCGCGCATCCCCATCTGCTTGGCCGCCAGGGCGCGGTGGTGACCGTCAACGAGCAGGTTGTAGGCCCGGCGCTTGACCACTATGAGGGGCTCGATGAGGCCGCGGTTCATCTCGTGCTGCCTGCCGATGAGCTCGTCCCGGAACACCTCCTTCTGCGTGGGGCGCAGCTCCGATATGCGGACATCGCCTTCGCTCATCGTAACACGGAGGCCGTGCTGCTTCTCCAGGAAGGATTTGAGCATCCGCACCTTGTTGGGCTTGGTCCTCTCGATGTGGGAGCGTACTATGTCCACGTTGGAGATGATGCCGATGAGCTTCATCTTGTCGTCAACGATGGGTAGGTTCCGTATGCTGTAGCGGAAGAGCACACGGGTCGCGTCGTCCAAGGGCATGGACGGGTTGGCGCTCACCGTGCCCATCCTCATCACCTCGCGTATCTTGGCCTTGGGGCGGTGGGTGTTCCGCAGCAGCTCCTTGGCGGTTATGAAACCCAGAAGTATGCCTTTCTCGGTCACGGGAAGGCCGTGGTACGGTGTGTTAATGAGCACTTTGCTGCAATCGTAAACGGTCAGGGTCGGCTCCACCGACTTCACGTCCGTGACCATGTAGTCCGCCACTGTGGGTTTCTTCTTCATTTTCCCCCTCCCCTCTCCATTGTTGGAACCGAAGATAATCTTTTCCCGCTATTGACCTCACGGGGACGATGGCGTCCTAGCTGGACCTAGATCCAGAAGAGGTCCTATCGAGGAACTGGTGGCGGAGCTGCTACGGTCGGAGACCATGGAAAGGCGGCCGTTCCGGTCACTGAGCGTTCAACTGGAGCAGGACAAGGGGCGGTGAGTTGTGAGCATCTACTTAACGATGTTCATATAAAATATATGCCCCATATCCATACATGGTCATGAAAAAAGGCCCGCTGTCATTATCGGTATATTCAATCGCGTCGATATAGGTTGCGTAAGCGGCCATGATGTCCTGGCCGCCATCGTTGATGGTGAAGGGTAATCGTACGGAATCACCCTTCCTCGCCTTGAGAGGCCCGGACGATGGCGCTTATCCGGACGAGCGGCGGTAGGCCTCAGGGGCTGGTTTTAATGCCTATATGGCGCGAGGCGTATGCTGGCTCCGGCCGGCCCTGACAGTTTAGAGCCTGTTCCGCATTCGAACACCTCACCCCAAGGTCGTCGATGCGTCCTTACTCCCGTTCGGTTGGTCAATGCGGCATTCGGCGCATCGCCGAGCAGCGGTTCAGCGTGGGCGGTTGCCTACTTATTAGCGGGCGCCTTCTTTTTCGCCGTGGACTTCTTATTAGCGGGAGCCTTCTTCTTCGCCGTGGATTTCTTCTTGGGCTCAGCCGGCTCAGGTTCAGCCTCTGGCTTCTTCTGAGGGGGTTTTGCCTGGGCGATGGCGCCTATGAGTTGACTCACCGAGACCAACGCATCTTCCTCATCCTTGCCGACCTTGTCGGCATAGGATGAGAGCTTGGCCTTGAACATCTCGACCTCGGCCGTGGTCAACATGTCCTCTTTCTCAGCGAGTTTGGCCTCGGCGAAGGCTATGGCTTTGGCCAATTGACTTCCTTGGTCGGCGGTAGCTGCGGGTTTCTCCTGTGCAGCCTCCTTTTCCGGCTCCGGCTCCGCTTCTGGTTCAATCTCAGGTTCCGCCTCAGGTTCCGCCTCGGGTTCATGCTTCTTCTTAGGCGCTTTGGACTTCGTGATCGCCCCGATCAGCTGGCTCACTGATGAAAGCGCCTCTTCCTCATCCTTGCCGACCTTGTCGGCATAGGATGAGAGCTTGGCCTTGAACATCTCTAGCTCGGCAGGCGTCAATTCATCCTTTTTCTCAGCTAGTTTGGCCTCCGCGAAGGCTATCGCTTCGGCCAATGGGCTTTCTTCATCGGCGGTGGCCGCTGGTTCCTCTGGCTTCCCCTCCTTTTCCGTCTTTGGCTCCGCTTCAGGCTCAGGTTCCGGCTCCGGCTCAAGCCCCTCGCCTTGCGTCGGCAGAACGGGAGCCTCTTCTTGCCCTATGCCAGAATCTTCCTCCATCGGCTCCGTCGCTTCGGCCGACGGCTTCTTCTTGAATATGGCCTTGATCTTATCCAGGATGGACATTGTGTTCCCCTCGGAATTATCAAGATTATAGCTCTATTAAAAGATAACAACATAACGATTGTATAATGACTATCCATCTGCCCTGATGATGTTTTTACCCGTCTCGAGGGGGGTCGCGATCCATGAGGGAAACTGATTCCCTCGCATGAGGTGCGACGGTTCCCGTCCACCATCCTGGCTACTAGTGTTTTCAGACCTTAACGTTAATATACCTGTTCAGTATTCACAAATCACCAGCCCCGGTAGTGTAGTGGCCTATCATGTGAGCCTGTCGAGCTTGCGACTCGGGTTCAAATCCCGGCCGGGGCGCCAT
>PWHV01000013.1 GCA_003555025.1 Methanomassiliicoccaceae archaeon
AGCACCACGGTGATCGCTACCATCAGAATGGTGGCGATGACCGGGGACACGGCCTCCGAGTCCTTCTTTATCTTCCATAGTCTTTTCATTGTTGTGTCCTCCATACGTTGTATGGCGAGGTGATAAATTCACCTTCTTAGTATATAATGCTGTTTGAAAAAATCAGATGGACGGGGGGCCGTCATTCCTCGTCCATCCACCACAGCCAGCCGCCACGCTCACGGTCCGGCTCCCCCCTTATCAGCCCCAGCCTCCTCATCATGGCCAACGATTTGGCCAGGTCGTCGGGGCAGCGGTAGCCGTAGTGGTGCTCCAGCCTCTCCTCCACCTCGGCGGTGGTTAGCCTCTCCCCTTCGAACACCGTCTTCAGAAGAGAGTGCAGCACCTCGTGGCGTTCCGGCATCGCTGCTTTCATGAGCAGTGGGTAGAAAAAGACTTGCCCCTCATTCGAGCACGAGGACGCGGTCGGAGATCAGCCGCAGGTTGGGTATGCTCACGCCCTCCCCCTCTTCGCTTATATGTAGAAGGGCCAGGGTGTGGCCGCCGCGAGCTACGCGGCCGTAGAGCGCCTCCAGGAAGGCCATCGTCCTCGGCTTGGAGTTGTGTATCATCAGCGAGTTGATCGAGTCGACGATGATCAGCGACGGGCCATCGGCGGAGCGCAGCGAACGGCGCAGCTCCAGCAGGGCCATCTCCAGTAAACGGGGGCTCTCCACGTGCCGCGCCTCGCCGGACTTGGGGGACATCACCAGGTCGGACATGCAGTCGATCATCTCCACGTGGTCGACGGGCTCCTCCAGCGCGGCCATGGTCGCGGTCAACTCGGCCTCGGGCATGGAGGACGACAGCAGCGCGGTGTGCATGCCCACCGCCCGGCCGTAGCGCAACGCCCCGCGCATCACTTCAAAGTAATCATCGGCCTCGAGGGTCAGCGATATGAAGCCGGGTCCGCTCTCCTCGAGGAGCTCGGGCACTTCCTTGAGATGCCTGTCAGCCATCGTACCCCTCCATCATCCTCACCATCATCGCCCCCTCCTTGCCGAGCGAGAGGGCGTAGCGGCTCAACGGCCTCTTCGTCCCCCGGGCGCGCAGCACCTCCAGGGTCCTTACGGCGTCCGGCCCTTGACGCTGCGTGCCCAGCGACAGCACGCAATCTGCCGCTTGGACTTTGTCGTCGGGAAGCGGCCCGCAGACCATCATCATCGTGGAGCCGTTGCGGAAAAGGGCGTCCTGCAGCACGCGGAGGGCGCGGGACACGGTGGGGGCCGGCAGCCAGTGCAGGGCCTGCTCCAGGGAGTCCACCGCCAGCCTCTGCGGCTTCCCGTTCTCCACCCTCTTGACCAGCTCCTCGATGAACAGGGCGAACTCCTCGGGGCCGTGAGAGTCCTCGGGCAGGAACTCGATGAAATCGATGCCCTCCAGGCCCTTATCGTCATTGATTCCGAACGGCGGCATCCTGTGGGCGTGCATTTTTTCCGGCATGGAGCTGAGCAGCACGCTCGGCTCGCCGGCGGCGGCGCCGCGCATAAGGAACTCCAGGCACAGGGACGAACGGCCGCTGGCCATCCCTCCGCAGACCAGCGTAAGGCTCCCCGGCGGGAGGCCGCCCCCCAATATCAGGTCCAGGTCCTCGATTCCGGTGGGGCGGATGGGCGAACGGGCGGGCTCGGCCATAGCGCGAATATCTTACTTTGAGCATAATAACTCTTTCCACGGGGAGAATGATTTAACCTCCCCTCGCGATGTGGTGGGCATGAGACCGGTCCTGCAGGTCGCCCTCGACCTCATCCATCAGAAACGAGCGTTGGAGATCGCCGCCGAGGCCATGGAAGGGGGCGCCGACTGGCTGGAGGCGGGCACGCCCCTGATCAAGAGCGAGGGCGCCGAGGTCCTCCGGGAGTTGCGGCGCCGCTTCCCCGACGCGAAGGTGGTGGCGGACACCAAGACCATGGACGTGGGCGCCTTCGAGGTGGAGATCGCCGCCAAGGCGGGGGCGGACGTCGTCACCGTCATGGGCCTGGCCGACGACGGGACCATCAGCGAGGCGGTCAAGACCGCCCGGCGCTACGGCGCCGAGGTGATGGTGGACCTGATGAACGTCCAGGACCATGTGCAGAGGGCGAAGGAGGCGGAGGCCCTCGGCGCCTCGTACCTCTGCATGCACATGGGCGTGGACCAGCAGATGCGCGGCGGCGAAACGCCCTACGAGCTGCTGCGGGCGGTGGCCGAGGCCTGCGGCATAAAGGTCGCGGCGGCGGGCGGCGTGTCCGCGGCCACGGCGGCGAGGATGCTGCAATGCGGGGCCTCCATAGTCATCGTCGGCGGCGCCATAATCAAGGCGGACGACGTCGCCGCGGCCGCCGCCGAGCTTCGTCGCGCTCTGGACGAGGGCGTCGCCGTCGCCGGCGACTTCTCCAAGAAGTACGCCGAGGACGAGCTGCACCTCGCCTTCTCGAAGGTGTCCAGCTGCAACGTCGCCGACGCGCAGCACAAGGCGGGCGTGATGCGGGGCATCGTGCCGCGGATCGAGAGCGGCCAAAGGGTCGCCGGCAGGGCGCTGACGGTGCAGACGGCGAGCGGCGACTGGGCCAAGCCGGTGGAGGCCATCGACCACGCCCAGGAGGGCGACGTCATCGTCGTTGACGTGGGCGGCGCCGAGGTCGCGGTCTGGGGGGAGCTGGCGGCGCATTCGGCGATGAACCGCGGCGTGAGGGCGGTGGTGGTCGACGGCGCGGTGCGGGACATCGACGACATCAGAGCGCTCGGTTTCCCGGCGTTCTCCCGCCACGTGGCGCCGGACGCCGGCGAGCCCAAGGGATTCGGGGGCATCGGCCACGAGATACGCGCCGGGGGCGTGACGGTACGCACCGGGGACTGGATAGTCGCGGACGAGAGCGGCGTCGTCGTCGTCCCCCGCGAGCACGCCGTGGAGGTGGCCAACCGCTCCCTGGACGTCAACGAGCGCGAGACACGCCTGCGCGAGGAGATACGCCGCGGCTCGTCGCTCTCCATCGTCCACGAGCTGGAGAGATGGGAGCAGGTGCGCTGAGCCTGGGCCTTACAGGCGGCTCAGTAGTAACCGAGCCGGGACTCCAGATGCTCCAGTTTCCTCACCCTCTCCTCGATGGGCGGGTGGGTGCTGAAGAGGCCGGCCATGCCGCCGCGGAACGGGTTGACGATGAACATGTGCGCATTGGTGGGGCTGCCTTCCATCGGGCGGCGCTGATTGGCGCTCTCCAGTTTCAGCAGCGCGTTGGCGAGCGCCTGCGGGTTGCCGATCATCCTCGCCCCGGTGGCGTCGGCCTTGTACTCCCGGCTGCGGGAGATGCCCATCTGCACCAGCATGGCGGCTATCGGTGCCGTTATGGCCGCGAGCATCACGATGGCCAGTGAAGCGGCGTTGTCCCTGCCGCCGAAGAGGGTGCCGTAGAAGGCGAAGCGGGCGGCGAAGGCTATCGCCCCGGCAAGGGTGGCGGCCACGCTCATCACCAGTATGTCCCGGTTCTGCACGTGGGCCATCTCGTGGGCGAGGACGCCCTCGAGCTCCTTCTCGTCCAGCAGGTTCAGCAGGCCCTTGGTCACCGCCACCACCGCGTCGTCGGGGTTGCGGCCGGTGGCGAAGGCGTTGGGGGTGTTCGAGGGCACGATGGCGAGCTCCGGCATGGGCATGTCGGCCTTCATGGCTATGCCCTGCACGATCCGGTGGAGCTTGGGCGCCTCAGAGGGGGTGACGATCTTGGCGCGGTAGGCCTTGAGGACGATCTGCTTGGAGTAGAGATAGGATATCAGATTGATTATTATCGCCAGGCCCAGGAAGGCCAGCGCCCCCACTAGCCAATCGTCCGCGAATATTCCCCCCACGGCCCATCCCACGGCCGCGAACAGGGCCGCCATCAAACCGAAGAGTCCAAAGGTCTTGATTCTGTATCCCATTTCGATCGCTCTCAAATCTTTCTAAGCTAAAGCTTCTTAATAAAGATATTGTTGGCGGCCGTTTTCATGGTAAGTTCGGTGCCAACGTAGAATTCGTTCACCCCGTCAAGGCCGAGGTTGTGACGGACGCGGGTGACGGCGTCCTCGCCGGTGCAGTGGTTCAGGTAGAGGCCGGGAAGGCCATGGCGCTTTTTCAACATGTCCACCATGTGGTCCACGTCCCCTTCGCTGTAAGAGCCCATGTGCAGGCCGCCGACCACGGCGGATATCGGAGATTCGAATGCCTCGTCCACCGAGGAAAGGAGGTTCAGTATGCCGCGGTGGCAGCAGCCGGTCACCAGCACCAGGCCGTCCTCCGTCGCCAGCGCCAGGCTCAGCTCGTCCTCCATCAGGTCCTTGGTCCATCCCTCTGGACCTTTGACCAGCAGCCGTTCGCTCAAGGAGTCCATCTCCTTGAGGGGCGGGGCGGTCACCACCATCATGTGATCGCTCAGCGTCGTCCAAGCGTCAATGTGGCGGAAAACGGCCTTCTCCCTCTGCTCCGGCAGAAGCCGGGGGGCGGAGAGGGGCTTGTAGGGCAGTCCTTTGAAGCCCCGCGCCTTACGCTGGTCGAACAGTGGGTGCGCGTGGACGGTCACGGGGGTCTCGCGCGCTTCCAAAAAGTCGGGCAGCCCGCCGGTGTGGTCCATGTGACCGTGGGAAAGGACGACGCGGTCCACCGACTCAGGGTCGACACGCAGCTTCTCCAGATTGTGCATCAGGTAGCGGCCCCGCATCCCGGTGTCGAAGAGCGTGCGCTCGTCATCGATGTCTACGATGAAGCCCTGGCCCTTGGAGCCGATCAGGTCGGTGCCCACCAGGGCGCCGTTGTCGTAGACGTTCAGGACTCGAGGGGAGGGCATCGAAGCGCCATAGCGCATCCGGATAGAAAAATGTTCACGCGTTCCCGTACAGCTTGGACGGGAGGTCGTGGCAGCAGGACCATACCGTCTCCTCGCTGAGCTCGCCCGACTGCGTCAGGCCCTTGATCCGCTTGGGCACGGAGACTATGTCCATCGCCGCCCCCGGCCGCTCAGGGTCGTCGATGTAGTCTGTCTCGATGAGAAAGCCGCCGCCCTTGGAGACGGCTTCGCGGATCGCTTTCCGCGAAGCGGCGACGGACGGTGTGATGCCGTGGTTCTCCTCCCTCAGAGTGAGCGGTGGCGCGAGATGCTTCACCGCCCGCCACCTCTCCAGGCCGGCGGCGTCCGCCATCTCCGCGAACCCGTGCATCTCCGTGGGCCCCACGCCCTCGCTGTGGATGATCACCGGGCAGGAGAGGTCGGCCGCCAGCTCCATGGCCTTCCGCAGCAGGCGGTCCGAAACCTCGATGGCCTCCGGGTCGACGGGGAAGTGCGGTCTGCCGACCTCCCCTATCGCCTGTGCCATACCCTTTCTCACCATATCGGCGGCGATCTCCAGGGCCTTCGCCATCTCCTCCTCCGCCCTCTCCGCCCCCTTGTCATCCCGCAGGCCCAGGAAGCTCACCGGATAGGGGCCCAGCGCCACGTTCACCGTCAGGCCTTCGCGGCGGCCCTTCTCCGCGAATGACAGCGTCAGCTCGTAACCCTCGCGGAAGGACTCCGCCCCCTTGATCCCGATGTGCGGATACGGGAGGTTCACCAGCGTGAGACCGCTGCCCCCCGCCTTCTTGAAGCGCCTGAGGGCCTCGACGCCCTCGCCGTCGGGGCGGAGGTGGACGTGGTTGTCGTAGGCCGGAAGGGACATGCCGTCACCAGCTACGAACAAGCTAATTATACTTGCGCGGCGCTCAGAATCCCGATGGACGCCGGCTCCCGTTTCATGGTCAAGGCATTCCGCCGCTACTACCGTGACCGGGCGCCGCCGCTGCCCATCCGCTTCGGCCGCCGCGAGTTCGGCTTCATGTTCTTCGACCGGAGCTACATGCAGCGGCACACCGCCTTCTCCCGCGGCGAGGAGCTGCACAACCTCCTCGTGAGCCAAGCGCCGGCGCACTGCTATCATTCGACCGCCTACTACCAGACGCCGGGGGCGGCCACCATGGAGGAGAAGTCCTGGATGGGCGCCGACCTCATTTTCGACCTGGACGCCGACCACCTCCGCGGAGCGGAGGACATGGAGTACGGGGAGATGCTGGCTGCGGTCAAGAAGGAGATGCTCCGCCTTTTGGACGATTTCCTCTTCGGGGACCTGGGCTTCGCGCCGGAGGACGTGAGGATCGTCTTCTCCGGCGGCCGCGGCTACCACGCGCACGTCCGGACGCCGGAGGTGCTGCGGCTGGGCAGCCCGGAGAGGCGGGAGATCGTGGACTACATCACCGGCACCGGCCTGATGGCGGACTGGGTGTTCCCGCATTCCCGCACCGTGCTCAGCAAAGGACGCTACTCGCGGGAGTACAAGGACCGGAGCCTGCCGCCCGCCGACGCGGGCGGCTGGAGACAGAGGATGCGGGCGGCGATGGTCTCTCTCTTAGATGATATGGAGGGCAGCGAGGCCAAGGAGCTGAAGAAGCGCTATCCGTCCTTGCAGGGGAGGACGGTGAAGGCGGTCTCCAAGCTTATCGACGAGCTGTACAGCGCCGAGGGCGGCGTCAGCACCAGAGAGAACATCGTCTCCTCGGGGATGATGGCCGCCCTGAGCAAGAAATCGCAGGAGATGCTCGTCGAGATGCTGGAGAACGACATCAAGCCGTCGATGGCCGGCGAGGTGGACGAGCCGGTGACCACCGACGTGAAGCGCCTCATCCGCCTCCCCGGCTCGCTGCACGGCAAGACGGGGCTGATGGTGGTGCCTTTGGACTACGACGAGCTGCGGGGGTTCGACCCGCTCACGGACGCGGTGCCGGACACCCATGGCGAGGACGAGGTGAGAGTGGTCATGCGCGCCGACACGGAGGTGGAGCTGCGGGGGCAGCGCTTCGCTTTGAGCGGCGAGGAGGATGTCCCCGCGGCGTTGGCGGTGCATCTCATCGGCCGCCGGATGGCCTCCATGCCCGCCAAGGAATGACGACAACGATTTAAACGGACATCCGCATCTAACGCGGTAGATGACGGAGGCCTTGGACTTCAGCAGCATGGAGAGGGACGGCAGGCTCCTCGCCATACGCAAGCTCAAACGGTCGCTGTACCGCATACAGGCGGGGGCGGTGCTGGTGTTCTCGCTGCTGCTGCTCTTCGTCGGCAACGGCTTCGGCACCTCCCCGATATTCATCGGAGTGGAGACCTTCCTCTACTTCCTGTTGATCATGGGGCTCCTCGTCGCCATCGAGGGTTTCGTGTTCCGTTGGTTGGAGATCAAGCTGGCCCGGAGCCGCACCGGCAGGTTCTTCATGCTGCGCAAGGCGCAGCGCAAGGCCGTCCTGATCAGTCTCGTGTCGACGCTGGTGCTGCTGGTGTTCCTGGTCCCCGGGGCCGCGGGGGCGGTGGAGGGCCAGATCGGCAGCGAGGGTACCGTCGCGCCGACGGTGTCCTTCCACAACAAGGACGTGCTCGGGCTGGCCAGCGTCACCGAGGTGACGGTGGTCGCCAGCGAGGACGTCGAGGTGTACATCGTCACCGCCGAGGTCTGGGGGGAGTACGGCCTCAACAACGAGCAGTTGCAGGCGAACAAGCTCAACATCGAACACGAGATAGGGGCCGAGGACGGGAGCGTGGTCATACCGATAGGGGACATGGAGCGCACCGAGCTCTATCTGGCGGTGATGGAGGGCAGCTCGGGCGCCTCCGCCGACTTCGACATCGCGGCGGAGCTGTCGCCGCTTTTCAAGACGGCGGTCCCCATCCTGGCGTTCCTCTATGCGGCCGCGCACTTCGCCTACGCGGCGTGGCTGGTACCCAAGCGGATCAAGTTCGCCCGCCCGGTATAATAGGGTCGAGGCAGCAGCAGAGGGCTTCCTGGCGCACCCTCATCCCCATCTCCTCCGCGGCGCGCAGGGTGCTGCGCGCCGGGGCGGCCATCCGTCCAACGCCCAGCTCCAGCAGCCGTTTCTCCAGAAGGCGGAAGGAGCGGGGGCGCATGCATCCCAGCGACGGCCTCAGCCCCAGACCGATGGCGTGGCGGAAGGCGGAGACCATCTCCTCCTCGTCGGCCTCCCTCCCCTCCAGCGGAGTGCCGGCGGTGGACATCAGGCCCAGGATGGCGAGGTCCTCGGCGCCGCAGCGCGCCGCCATATCCAGGGAGCGGCGCCAATCCTTCTCGCTGAGGCCCACGGTGACGTGCGGGAATGCCTTGGCGCCGCTGCTCAGCGCGGCGCGGAGGGAGCGCTCGTAATCCTCTTCGTTGGCATCGAGATGCATCACCCCCCGGATGACCGACGGGTCGGCATGGAGGTCGAGGCATATGGCCTCGACGCCGCTCTCCGCCAGGGAGCGGCACTCCTCGTCGCTGGGAAGTACAGCGTGCACCGCCACCCTCTTGCCCTCTCCGCTCAGCGATGCGATAGTGGGCAAAGCGGGCGAGAGGTCGAGGCGGCCGCGCTCGTCGCAGCCGCCGCTGACCATCATGCCCTCCCCCGCGTGCGCGTCGAGGGACGTACCGTCGAAGGATACCATGCCGCGCAGCCTCTCGCCGCGGCAGTGGTCGCAGCCGAGGGCGCAGCGGCCGCCGGTGACCGACACGGCGGGGAAGCCCCGCCCCGGATAATAGGCCAGCAGTTCCTCCATTCAAAACCCCCAAGCACGAGCGAGACCAAAAGGTTTATTCAATGGTTATAATTCCTATGTCGGGTAATCGAAATGAAGGGTTTCCAAGCCGAAGGCTCTTACAAGACCGGCCGGGATTGGCAGGTTTTCAAGATCCAGTTCGCCGCCGAGAACGCTGACGAGGCCAGGGAGAAGGCGCTATCCACCCTGGGCAGCAGGCACAAGGTGAAGAGATGGGAGATCAAGTTCGACTCGTTGGAAGAGATCCCCGACGACCAGATCACCAGCCTGATGGTCAATTACATGGTAAAGGGTGAGTGAGATGAACGACGAGGAGCTCCGTCAGAGCATGGCCGCGCTGGACAACTACCGGAACCAGCTGGAGTCCATGGGCCAGCAGGTCCAAATCCTGCAGATGTCCCTGCAGGAGGCCGAGAGGGCCAAGGAGACCCTGGAGGCGTTCCATCAAGCGGAGGAGAACGATGAGATCCTCGTGCCGGTGGGTGCCTCCACGTTCGTCAAGGCCCGGGTGGGCGACGCTGACCACGCCATCGTCGGCGTGGGCAACAAGATCTCCGCGGAGAGGACCACCGAGGACGCCGTCTCCATTCTCGACAAGAACATCGGGGAGCTGAAAGAGGCCTTCAAGGAGGCCCAAGAGGCCTCCGCCGATCTGGAGAACCGCGCCCGCCAGCTCTCCAGCGCCGTCCAGCAGGCCCACCAGGAACGGCAGTGAAGATGTTCGAGTCCCTGAAGGAGAAGCTCGGCGGTCTGCGGCGGAAGGCGCAGGAGACCGACCCCGCGGAGCTGGGCCTCTCCGTGGACGGCGCCGAGGAGGCGCCGCCGCAGGCCGAGGCGCCGCGGCTGAGCCGCAAGGAGCGCAAGAAGGCCGTCCGCGAGGAGCGCCCCATGGTGGGCGACCGCGGCAGGAAGATCAAGGAGAAGGCCCTCGACGAGCTTCTCTGGGAGCTCGAGATCGCCTTGATGGAGGCCGACGTGGCCCTGCCCGTGGTCGAGGCCGTCAAGGACGGTGTGCGCGAGGGCCTGGTGGGCAGGAAGTACGACCGCTCCCTTAATCTCGAGGACGTGGTGGGGACCGCATTGAAGGACGCGGTGCGCAACGTCCTGTCCTTGAACGAGTTCGATTTCGACGCTTGGATCGCGGAGCGGGAACGGCCGGTCAAGATCATGTTCGTGGGCATCAACGGCACCGGCAAGACCACCGCCATCGCCAAGATCGCCCGCCGCCTCATGGACCAGGAGCGCTCGGTGGTGCTGGCCGCCGGCGACACCTTCCGCGCCGGAGCGATCGAGCAGCTGGGGGTCCACGCCGACCGCCTGGGCGTGAAGATGATCAAGCACCAGGCGGGCGGGGACCCGGCGGCGGTGGCCTTCGACGCGGTGGAGCACGCCCGCGCCAAGAGGAGGGACGTCGTCCTCCTGGACACGGCGGGCCGCATGCAGACCAACAGCAACCTCATCGACGAGATGAAGAAGCTCAAGAGGGTCGCCAAGCCGGACATGATACTCTTCGTCGGCGATTCGCTGGCGGGGAACGACGCGGTGGAGCAGGCCCGGGTCTTCGATGAGGCGGTAGGCATCGATGCGGTGATGCTCACCAAGATCGACGCGGACTCCCGCGGCGGCGCCGCGTTGTCGATAGCGCACACGGTGGGGAAGCCCATCGCCTTCGTGAGCAACGGGCAGGAGTACCACCAGATAGTGAAGTTCTCGGTCGACTGGATGGTCGACCGCCTGTTCTCCGACTAGCGGCAGAGCCTGCTGAGCGCGAGGGCGAAGGTCTTGGCGTCGTCCACAAGGTTCTCTGTCAAGCAGTACTCGTTGGGCTGGTGCACCTTGCCCTCCGAGGACTGCCACACGTAGGCGTTCCAGCCCTGAAGGCGGAAGAAGTTGGCGCAGGTCCCGCCGCCGATACCCACCGCTCGCGGCTCCACCCCGTGGACGTCGCGTATCGATCGCGCCAGGGCCTGGAAGGCCTCGTGGCCGGTGTCCGAGGGACGGCCGGACACCGTCAGCTGCACCACCTCCACCTCGGCGCGGGCGCCCTGCTCCCTCGCCCGCTCCTCCGCGGTCCTCTCCACCAATGAGATGAGCTCGTGCGGGTCGTAGCGCGGCAGCAGCCTGATGTCGAGATGGAAGCTGTCGCGGGAGGGTATGGTATTTATGTTGTCCACGGTGGGGTCCCGCTTGGTGGGCTCGATGGTCGAGGCCTCGGGGCTGAAGGAGGGGTCCTCGTCGCCATAGCGCTCCTCGAGGATGTCGAGGAGCTCCACCAGCAGGCGGGAGCCCACGCGCAGCGCGTTCACGCCGTCCGAGGGGCGGGAGGCGTGCACCTGCTTGCCGTGCACGGTCACCCCCAGCCAAAGCAGGTGCTTCTCCGCCACCTCCACCAGGCTGCCGTCCGGCAGCCCCCAGTCAGGCACGATGAACACGTCGTCAGCGGAGAACTCCCCCTCGTCTATCAGGTGCTGGATGCCCTTGACGCTCAGAGTCTCCTCGTCGGAGACGATGGCGAGCCCGATGCCCATGCGGGGCTGGGGGGGAAGGTCGACGGCGATGGCGGCGTAGATGGAAGCGATGAGGGCCTGGCCATTGTCCTCGGCCCCGAGGCCGTGGATCCTGCCGTCGACGATGCGGGGCTCCCAGGGCGGCGACTCCCAGGCGGAGAGCTCGCCTGGTGGCACGGTGTCCAGATGGGTCACGATCCATGCCGTGCCCTTGGCGCCGTGCCCTTTGCGGGCGATGATGTTGGGCCGTGGGACGTCGTCCGCGGCATCGACGCGGTAGACGCGGTCGAACCCATTGAGCAGGGTCTCGACCATGCTCGCCCTCTCGCCTTCGCCGGCGCCGCCGTTCATCGGCCCCAGGGCGGGGATGCGCAGCATGCGCACCAAGGCATCGACCATATGCTCACGGGATGCCTCCACCCGCCGCAGGACGTCCTCTTCGCTCATCGCCCTCATTAGGAGGGGACGGATAATAGCTTTATCTCTCGGAGCGGACGACCATGGTCACGGCGTTGCCGCCGCCGAGGCAGAGGGTGGCCAGACCGGTCTCCTTGTTGCGGTCCTTGAGCGCGTGAAGCAACGTTGTCAGAACCCTGGCGCCGGAGGCGCCGATGGGGTGGCCGAGGGCGATGGCGCCGCCGTTGACGTTGAAACGGTCCTCCTCCACGCCGAGGCCTTTCATCACCGCCAGGGAGGCGGTGGCGAAGGCCTCGTTGTGCTCGAAGAGATCGATGTCGTCGATGGTCATGCCCGCCTTCGACAGAACGTGCTCGGTGGCGGGTATGGGCGCCTCCATGATCAGCTCGGGGGCGAGTCCCTTGGAGCCGTAGGCGACGATGGACGCCATCACGTCCAGGGAGTGCTCCTCCGCGAAGCTGCGCGAGCACACCATCAGGGCGGCGGCCCCGTCGCTGAGCTGCGAGGAGTTGCCAGGGGTGACGACGCCGTCGCTCTTGAAGATGGGGTTCAGCTTGGCCAAGGCCTCGGCGCTGGTGTCTGACCGCACCCCTTCATCGGTGTCCACCACGGTGTCGCCCTTCCTGCCCTTGATGGTGAAGGGCGTTATCTCGTCTTTGAAACGGCCCTTCTCGATGGCCTCGGCGGCCTTGTGGTGACTTTCGCAGGAGAAGCGGTCGGCCTCCTCGCGGCCGATGCCGAACCTCTCGGCAACGATCTCGCCGGTGTTGCCCATGTGCATGTCGTTGAAGATGTCCCACAGGCCGTCGTGGACCATGCAGTCCACCACCTTCTGGTCGTTCATGCGGTATCCCCAGCGGGCGCCGTTCAACAGGTAGGGGGCGTTGCTCATGCTCTCCAGCCCCCCGACCATCACCGCCTCGAATTCGTCCGCCTTGATCGCGTCGGCGGCGTACATCGCCGCCTTGAGGCCGGAGCCGCAGACCATGTTCACGGTGGTGGAGCCGATCTCCACCGGCAGGCCGGCGGAGACCGCCGCCTGCCGGGCGGGGTTCTGCCCCATGCCGGCGGAGAGCACGTTGCCCATGATGCAGTCCTCGACCTGCTCCGCTTGAAGGCCGGACCGCTCCAGCGCCGCGCGGATAGCGGCGGCGCCGAGCTCGGTGGCCTTGGTGCCGGTGAAGGTCTTCCCGTACTTTCCGATGGCGGTCCTCGCCGCGCTCACTATGACTGCCTCTTGCATGGATACCCGTCTCCTGTGGTCGAAGGCGGTCTATTTTACGGGATTATAAAATATTGTCGGTAGGCATGTTCGACTTTAAACGAAGTCCAACGGCTGCTCCTCGCCCATGCGGCACAATGGCTTGGAGAGATGACGGCGGGAGCAGACCGGCGGCTCGTACCATCCGGGCACGAGGAGGCGCTGCTCCCTCAGCGCGGGCGCGGCCCCTTCGGGGAGATGGACGGAGCAGGGGCGGCAACGGTACCCCGCGCCTTTGCCGACGGATTTGGCGGCGCGGCCGCAGCGGGGGCAACGGGGGTTCGCCGCTTTCACCTGAGAGTCGGCCAGGCTCTTGACGAGCACCTTCTCCAGGTTCAAGGTGCGGGGCTCCTCCCGCAGCTCGCCGATGGCGTCGATCGCATCGCCGGGACGCAGCAGGCGCAGGAGGTTGCGGAACTCCTTCGATGGCTCGTAGGCGGCGCACTCCAACTCCTCGGAGCCGCGGCGGGCGCGTATTATGACGTGGCCCCCCTTCTCGTCCCGTGACGGCGAGGACACAGTGAGGCCGAGGCGGTAAGAGCGGTTGGGCAGCAGCTCGGCGGGGTCCTCGATGACATGGTCGTCGCTGCCCTGGTTGCTGAGGAAGACCATCCAGATGCCGGGGTCTTCCGTCTCCAGCATCTCCTTGGCGGAGAGCAGGTCGGGAAGGTCCTCGCCGCGGATGCCGTAGAGCACCGGGCAGGGGGTGGAGGGCATTATGGCCGCCTTCATCCAGCGGCGCTCGATGTTGTTAAAAGTGCTGGGGTACAGCGCGTCCAAACGCTCCACGGTGCTGACGTCCAGGTGGCGGATGCTGCCCCAGCGCTCCTCCTGGCGATAGGCCAGAAGCTCGAGGCTGCGGTCCCGCGGCCTCCAGGCCATGGCGCAGGAGGCGCCCACGATGCCGCGGCCGTCGCCCTCGCCGTGGCGCAGGGCGCCCATGCCGTCCAGCGTTCTCGTGACCTCGTCGATGGAGAGGATGTCCCTCGCCCCCTGCCAGTAAAGACGCTGCGGCGGCTTGGTGCGGGAGACCACGATGCCGGGGTTGGAGCCCGCTTGCATATGCTCGCGCACATAGGGCAGCGCCCACTCCATGACCTCGTCCGCCGACACCTCGCGGCGGAGCCGCGGGTAGCACATGACGTCCTCGGCGGCGCTGCCGATCCTCTGCGGCTCGCCGCCGCCGACGCCCAGTCGCATGGCGAGGGCGCCGTTCCCCCGGGTCTTCCACGGGACGGCGGGGTTCAGACGCACCAGCCGCGGCAGCCCTATCAGGTCGAAGGGCATCTCCGTTATCATCTTCGCCAGGAGATAGGTGGTGCACATCCCGTCACGGGAGTCGGTGTCGTCCACGGCTAGGTGCATCGCGGTGGTGGATTCCGCCCCTCTACATAAAAGCGCTTTCATCGTAAGGAGAGCGGAACGATTCGGCGAACAGTATGCCGCGGTCGTCGGAGATCGTCCCCTCGAATATCGTCAGCTCGCCCTCCTCCGGCGCTTCGACGTTGCGGCCGGCGAACACCCGTATCAGCTCCCCGCGCATGTCGCTGGCCCACATCATCGTCCCCTTGTCCACCTCCCACCTCTCGTCCACGACCAGCAGTAGCTCCGCCCTCTCCCCCGGCTCGAGCTCGTCGACGCCCTCCGCCATCGGCGACTCGAAGGTGCTAAGATGCAGCGTCAGCAGCACGAAGAACGAAGCCAGACAGACCAGCGCGAAGCGGTCGTTGACGCGGTGCCACATGCCCCTTCGAGCGCTGAGCGCATTAGTAAGCCGATGCGATGCATCCAGCCTACGGTCAGCATTAAATCCCTGCGAGCATATGACCGCCGCATGAAGAGGTCGTTCCGGGTGGAGAACGCGGCATGGCTGTGGCCCTTGATGACCGCCGCCGGCATCGCTACGGTGGCGGGGAGCGCCTGGTCTCTCTTGGGCATGGAGGGCTCGCCCTTAGGAGGCTGGAGCTTCTACACGCTGCTCATTGGCATCTTCATCCTCATCTGGGGGACATGGGAGTGGGCGGTGTACTTCAAACGGGTGCGGAAGCTCCGTGGCCTGTTGGGCAAGGAGGGCAAGGCGCACCTGGTCCGCAACGTGGACGAGATGGAGTATCTGGCGTGGTGCCTTCCCTCCCATTGGTCGAAGGCCGTCAAGGAGAAGAAGAGGGCTTACCGCGTCAAATGACGTCCAGACGGCATAGTATAAATAACGGCCAGGACCAATGTTGGCACGGTGGCGGTGAAACGGTTGTACGCTGAACACTCAGGCCTAAGCGGCGTCGGGGTGCTGTTGCTCATAGTGCTGCTTATGATCGTCGCCGTGGTCGGCGGCGGAGTGGCGCAACCGATGGTCGTACAGCAGGACCTCAAAGCGGGCGACCAGGTCACATACCGTGTCGTGGGCGACTTGGCGGGCATCGACGAGGGCGAACGGGTGTACACGTTCACCGCCACGACCGTGGACGATGCGGTGGTGAACTTCAGTGATGGAAACGTCTCAATGGACTTCGCTGTCTCGTTGGATCGTGACGGCGTCAAGCTCATCATCGACGACGCGCCGTTCCTGTCGCTTTTCTGGTTCATGTCGCTGGTGCGTGACAACGTCACCGACTTCGAGAAGACCATGGAGTTCGACCTCGTCGGCCTGACGCCCATGGCCCTCGACGTCTACACCGGAGAGGTGGAGTTTTCAGGTGAAACGACGGAGATGGTGGTCAAGACCAAGATGAACACGGACATACCGCTGTTCGTCGAGCTTTCCCGCGGCGATGACCGTATCAGGATGGAGATCGTCGACACCTCGATCAACTGGATAAGTTATCACTGGGGCCTGTTCTGACCGCGATTCTGTCGATTCCGAAAGGAGTCTTCCGCCAAAGAGACCCACCCCTTTGTTTCCGGTGGAACCCTTCAAACGGCGGGGGAGTATGTCACCGCCGCACCGCCGAGCTTCTCCGCCTCGTCCGATATGCGGTCCTGGTCGGAGCGGCGGCAGAGCAACGATATCCTGACGCTCTCGTCCCGGGCCACGTCGCCGATGTCGGTATTCTCGTACAGCCAGTTAACGAAACTCTCCGTCCCTGACGACTGCGGGAGCCGCAAGTGCATCGGCACATCATAGCGGAAATACTGCCTTACCGCGTCCTTCAGCATATCGATGTTCTCGCCGCTGCGGGCGGAGACCGATATGTGGTTGTGGATATCGTTAAGGGCGGAGAGGTTGACGACGCATTCCTCCACGCTTGCGCGTGGAGCGTCGGTCTTATTGAAAACCACCATGACCTGCTCGGGGTAAAGATGCGGCCTGAGTATGCGGAGCGACGCGTCCATCTTCGCCATCATCCGTTCGTGCTTCTCCGAAGCGTCCACGACCAAGAGGACCAGGTCGGCGGTGAATATCTGGTCCAGGGTGCTGCGGAACGATTGGATCATGTACGGCGGAAGGTTACTCATGAACCCTATCGTATCGGAGACGAGGATGTCCTTTCTACTCTCGGTCAAACGCCTTGTGGTGGTGGAGAGGGTGGAGAAGACCTTGTCTTCCACTAGAACTTCTTCCTCGGTGAGCCGTCTCATGAGAGAGGACTTTCCCGCGTTGGTGTAGCCGCAGAGGCCGACGAGGTGGAATCCCCTGTCCCGGCGCGCGCGGCTGCGCCTCGCGCTCTCCTCTTCCATATTGCGGAGTTCATCATCGATCTTCGTCAGACGGGAGCGGATGAAGTACTCGTATCCACGGGTCGAGTACTCGCCTCCTCCCATGAACCCCGGCCGCTCTCCGCTCTTCTGCCGATGAATCCATTCTTTTATAAGCGGTAAATTATATAAAAGTGTCGCCTTTTCCACCTGCAGCTTCGCTTGTTTATCGTGAGCGTTCATCGCGAAGATCTCCAACACGAGGCCTAAACGGTCGATGCAGGCGATTCCCAAAGTGGTCTCCAAGTTGTAATGCTGCAGCGGCTCCATCTCGCCGTTGACCACCACCGTGTCCACCGGGCAGCGGGAGATTGCGTCGGAAACGGTCTGCAGCTTCCCCTTCCCAAGGAAGGAGGAGCGTTGCGGCCTCGTCCTCCTCTGCAACACCACGAAGACGATATCGTAACCAAGGGATTCGCAGAGCTCTTCCGTCTCGCACATGTCCTCCGTGACGCTTATGACGCAGACCCGTCTCATCCGCAGCCTCTTCCTATATCCGAGTTTCCACCGGAAACAAAGGGGTGGGTGTCCTCATCCTGATACAAACAGGGGGCGGTTATCAAACTTTCCCCCTCTGCGCTCATAACCTCTCGGGAGATCACAGCAAAGCCATCCAGCTGATGGAGGTGCTCACCAGGCGCACCTCCTCCACCCCTTGCGAGGAATGGACCTCCATGTGCACCGGGATCTCGGTCCCCGCCTTCACCGAGATCATCACCTGTACCCCCAGGAAAGCGACGTCCTTATGGAAGTCCATAGACGGAACGGGGCTGAGCCCTATGCTCCTGACACTGGACTCGCTCTCGTCCTCGTCCAAATCGAACATCCCCATGTAGAAGAACACTGAGAACGGGAAGGCGAGGTCCCAGTCCATTCCGAGGCGGTCGCCGTCATAGCGCCATGACACCGGAAGGCTCAATGAGTACCCTTCCGAGGACAGCTCCGCCATTGCCCCCTCGTCATCGACGGAGTTGAAGGTGAAGGTCATCTCATAGCTGTCGTCCCCGGAGCCGTGCCGGTACACCAAGGTGTCCCCCTCGGATATGGTCTGCTTCCCCGCGAAGGGAGCGAGCGCGTTCCCCAGCACCAGGGCGGTGAGCAGCACCGCGACGACGGCCACCGCCGCGCCGGCGGCGCCCATGCCTCCCCTGTCCTTCAATGAAAGGTTCATGACTGCGGCTTCATCGCCGCGCTGGTACAATATCCTTGCCCGCCGCTGGCAGTCAACGATGTTTATGCGTTTCTTGGATGCGCATCGCTCCTGATGTCAAAATCAATTAATACGGCGACCCGTCTTTCTCCACAGGAAACACAGGGGAGGGGGTGTGTTTCGACTGAAAGCCGAGTAGGAGGACAACGATTGGAGAACATTTTCAAACGGTACCTAGACAACAGGAGGATTTTCACCCGCAACCGCCAGATCCTGCAATCCTCGTACATACCCAACGAGCTCCCCCACCGCAACGACGAGATCGGTCAGATGGCATCGGTCCTGGCGATGGCCCTGCACGGCGACCGCCCCTCGAACATGATGATTTTCGGCAAGACCGGCACCGGCAAGACCGCCTCGGTGAAGTTCCTCGGCAAGGAGCTGCAACGGGAGGACCAGACGCTGCAGAACGCCCACTTCATCTACATGAACTGCGAGGTCGTCGACACCCAGTACGGCGTGCTGCAGAACATAGGCAACCAGATCATCGTCGACTTCGAGCACCGCATACCGTTCACCGGATGGAGCACCGAGAGGGTGTACAACATCCTCAGGGAGAAGATCGACGAGATGAACAAGGTCTTCATCATCGTCCTCGACGAGATAGACAAGCTGTTCTACAAGAGCGGCGACGACGTCCTCTACCACCTGTCGAAGATGAATGACGACCTGGACCGCTCGAAGCTCTCGCTGGTGGGCATTTCCAACGACCTCAAGTTCACCGAGTTCATGGACCCCCGCGTGCGCTCGCGCCTGGGGGAGGAGAAGATGGTCTTCCCGCCCTACAACGCCGAGCAGCTGCGGGACATCCTCATGCAGCGCGCCGAGCTGGCCTTCGAGAGGGACACCCTCGATGAAGGGGTGGTACCGCTCTGCGCCGCCCTGTCGGCGCAGGAGATGGGCGACGCCCGCCGCGCCTTGGACATGCTGCGCATCTCCGCAGAGCTGGCCGAGCGGAACGGCGACGACGTGGTGACCGAGGCGCATGTGATGAAAGCGAAGAACAAGATCGAGCTGGACGCGATCTCCGAGACGGTGCGCACCCTGCCGACGCAGTCCAAGCTGGTGCTGCTCAGCATCATCGTCAACGACGACAAGAACAACCACCACATGACCACCGGCGACGTCTACCACGAGTACAAGGAGCTGGCGGACATCGTCGGCCTCAGCATCCTCACCCAGCGGAGGATAACCGACCTCATCTCGGAGATGGACATGCTGGGGATCATACACGCGAGGGTGAAGTCCTTCGGCCGCGGCGGCCGCACCAAGGAGATCGAGATCTCAGTGCCCAAGACCGAGACCAGGGAGATACTCGAGGGCGACGAGGAGCTGATCCCGTTGAAGAACTACCGGCCGGCGACGCAGACCACGCTGATGTGACGTCACCGTCCTCTCAGGGCGCGCAGCCCGTGCTCGGCGGCGAACGGCAGCGCCACCAGCGCCGCCAGCAGGACCACCGCTGAAACAACGCTGTTCAGCGGCACCTGCTCCACGTTCACTCCCCGCAGCAAGAGGCTGATGGAGCCGATCCACGGTATCTCCACCGTCGGCTTGGAGATGACCCACTCCTTCTGAACGAGCGAGCCGTCCATCGGTCCGCCCTCCACCTGGTCCACGAAGCCGTCGCCGGCGCGGTGGTTGCGGTCGCCGTGGGTGATGAAGCCGGCGCCGCGGTCCAAACGGTCGAGGTCCACCCTCAACTCAACGGAGGCGTGGCCGTAGTCTTGGAGCGTCAGCACGCCGCCCATCGCGTCGTGGTCGCCCTCCTCCACCGACCACTTCACCGGTTCGTGATTGGCCAGCGCGTCGGCGCGCCACTGCGAATCGCCCACCGGCTCCAGGTAGAGGACGGCCCGATGGATTATCGGCTTCCTATCGTCGTCGCCCATCGGGCGGAATATGACAGCGTCCCCGTAATCGCCGAAGGACTTGTGCCCTATGGCGCGCCCCTCCACGTAGCTGACGACGTCCTCGCCGTCCGATTCCTGCACCAGCACCAGGTCGCCGGTGTCTATCACCCCGAGCTGCGAGCGCTCGTCGTCGTGCTGCATGCTGTTCGACTCCACCACCGACAGGGGAGGCCACATCCCCGCGTAGACGGTCAGCGACGCCATGAGGGCGAAGAACAGCAGCACCGCTATCGCCATTATGGCCGCGAAGCCGAGGTAGCTGTCCCAGAACCCCTCATCCGCCACGCGCCCCCCAACCGCTTACAGGGATAAAGAATGACCGCCGCGATGAAAAAAACATATACGCAGGGGTTAATGCTCGCGGCATGGAAAGGCCGGACAACGACACCTACTTCATGCGCATGGCCGAACTGGTCTCCACCCGCTCCACCTGCACCAGGCGGGCGGTGGGGGCGGTCATCGTCCAGGACAAGAGGGTGCTCACCACCGGCTACAACGGCGCCCCCCGCTCCCTCGCCCACTGCCGCGAGGAGGGATGCGTCCGCGACGAGCTGAACATCCCCTCGGGGACGCGGCACGAGCTTTGCCGCGGCGTGCACGCCGAGCAGAACGCGGTGATACAGGCGGCGTACTTCGGAGTGAGCATCAAGGGCTCGACCCTCTACTCCACGACGTTCCCTTGCAGCATGTGCGCCAAGATAATCATCAACGCCGGCATCTCCGAGATAGTCTTCCGGGTCGATTACGAGGACGCGTTGTCGCGACGCCTCTTCGAGGAGGCGGAGGTGCTGCTGCGCTCATGGTCCGATGGCCTTTAACGCTATATAGCATGACTTTCTGGACAGCGGCGCCGCCAACGTCGCCTGAATGGCTCTGGGAATCAATTATGCTTAAGTATCAAAATGGCTATCAACCGGCAAAAGTAGTCGGGGAGAGTAATTTGAGCCGTACTGACACACTTCTCAAGGTCAAGGAGGCCGAGGCGCAGGCCAAATCCATCATCGAGAAGGCGGAGGAGGAGAAGAGGAACATGATAACCTCCGCCCGCCGCGACTCCGTGAAAAGGATTCAGGACGCCGAGGCCCAGATCCGGGCCGATCATGAAAAGCAGATCTCCCAGGAGAGGGAGAGGCTCGCCGAGGAGCGCGAGTCGCTGCTCAAAGAGGGCCATGACAAGGCCGTTGAGCTGGAGGCCGACGCCGACAAGCGTCTGGCGAAGGCCAAGGATCACCTCATCAAAGAGTTCGAGAGGACCATAGATGCTGCTTCCTGAGTCAATGAGCAGGGTTCTTATCGTGGGCAACCGCGCCCGCATCGAGAGCACCATCAACGCTCTCTACGAATTGGGAAAGGCCCATCTCATCGACTACACGGGGGAGGCCGACCCCGGATTCACAATCGGCAAATCCCTGCCCAACGCCCCCCTGGCCTCTGACCGCTTGATCAAGCTGAGGGCCATGGGGAAGGAGCTGGGGGTCCAAGAGGGCCGCCTCTCCGAACCGGTGCCCGCCGCGGACATAAGGAGTTCGATAGAATCCAACGCGGTGGAGCAGACGGAGAAGGAGGTATGGGAGATCGTCGACGCCCGGAACGAGGCGGTCCAGAGGATCTCCGAGCTCGAGTCCCTGCGGGACTCGCTCCGACCGTTCGCGGACCTGCCGCTCTCCCTAGAGGACTACCGCGGCTACGAATCGCTGGCGGTGCTCGTCGGCAAGGTGCGCAGCGACCCCGCCCCCGTCCTGGAAGGCATGGACCACGAACTCTTCTACTCGAGCGAAACGAACGCCGCCGCGGTGTTCGTGCCCCGGGAGAGAAAGGACGAGGTCCTGCAGGCGCTCTCCGAGGCAGGATTCCAGGAGCTCCAGGTGCCGTCCGGCGAGGGGACCCCCGCCGAGATGCTGGAGCACATCGACGCCCAGCTCTCCGACCTCTATGCGAAGAGGGACGAGGCCGAGGCCCGGGTGGAGGCGCTGAAGGAGGAGAAGCTCTCCTTCCTGCTGGCCTCCGAGGAGGAACTCGCCATTGAGAACGACATCGCCAGCACGCCGTTGCGGGTGGCGACCAGCGACCACTCCTTCGCGATGGACCTCTGGGTGCCCACCGATGAGGCGGAGGAATTCCGCGAGGGGCTGCTCGAGAGGACCGGGGAGGCGCTGCACGTCGATGTCCTGGAGACCCGCGGACGCGACCTCCACGACGGCGAGGAGTACGGGGAGAGGTTCGCCATGCCGCCCAGCAAGAGCAGCAACGGGCCGGTGGGGAAGGCGTACGAGTTCTTCGTGAGCCTGGTGTCCACGCCGCGATACCAGGAGAGCGACCCCTCGATAATGATAGCATTCACATGGCCGCTGTTCTTCGGCCTTATGGTGGGCGACATCGGCTACGCCCTGATATTCATAGTGCTGGGGTGGGTGGTGATGAACAAGGCCCAGTCCCCGGCGCTCAAATCACTTTCCACACAGGCCTTCTTCGGCGGCATATGGGCGTTCATATTCGGCATGTTCCTGTTCGGGGAGCTGTTGGGGATGCACTTCGCCACCGATTACACCAGCGACATCACCACCACCTGGGAGGCGATCATCGCCTACTTCGTGACGGGCTTCACCATGCCCGAATCCTTGATGGCGCTGACCATAAACATGGGGAAGTTCTCCGACGTCACGACCTTCCTCAAGCTGGCGGTGTATCTCGGAATAGCGCACCTGTTCTTCGCGTTCCTGATAGGCTTCCTGAACGTCAAGAGGCAGCACGGCGCCGTCATGGCCGTCTACGAGAAGGCCAGCTTCCTGGCCGTCCTGGTCGGCCTGGTGATGGTGGCGTACCCGCTCACCGAGTACCTGCTCGCCGACGTGGCCCTGGAGGGCGCGCTGATGGCGATGGCGGGCGCGGGGGCGCTGCTGGTGGTCATCGGCGGGGCCCTGGCCTTCAAGGTGGAGGGCATCGCCGCCATACTGGAGATACCGGCGGTCTTCGGCAACATAATGTCGTACACCCGTTTGACCGCGGTGGCGCTCTCCAAGGCCGGCATCGCCCTGGCCTTCAACCACATGGCCATATTCCTCCTCTACCTGGGCGTCGGAGGCCTGGTGGGGATAGGGGTTGGCTTCATCGTTTTCATGATAGGCCACATACTGGTCTTCATGCTGTGCATCCTGTCGGCGGGACTGCAGGGGATACGTCTGCATTACGTCGAGATGATGTCGAAATTCTTTGTCGGGGGAGGTACCGCGTACTCTCCCTTGGCGATAAACCGCTTCAACACGAAAGCAATGGAAAAAGAGGTGAACTGAAATGGATGCTGGATTGATAGCGATAGGCGCAGGTTTGGCAGTAGGTCTCGCCGGCATCGCCACCGGTATGTCCCAGAGGGACATCGGTGCCGCCGCCGTCGGAGCCATGATCGAGGACGAGAGCCTGTTCGGTAAGGGCCTGATTCTTACCGTCATACCGGAGACCATAGTCATCTTCGGTCTTGTCTTGGGCATACTGCTGTTTACCACCATCTGAATTGGCCGCTTGAAACACTAGAGGCTGTTCTATGGCATTGGAGAACGTGGTGAAGGACATCGTAGAGGCCGCCGAGGCCCAGGCCGCCGCCATCCGCGAGGAGGGCGAGGCCGAGGCAGCGAAGCTGCTGGCCGAGGCGGACGCTACGGTGTCCGACATGAAGGAGAAAGAGGGGAAAAGGCTCGAAGATACCATCGAGCGCCTGAGGAGGCAGGAGCTGTCCAGCGCCGAGCTGGAGAGCAAGAAGATCGTCCTCTCCAAGAAGAAGGAGATCCTCGACCGCAGCTCCGAAGAGACCCTGGCGGCGCTTCAGTCTTCCAACGCGAAGACCAAGAAGAAGTACTACGGGATGATGGTTGACGCTGCCAAGCAGGCCATCGAGAACCCCAAGGCGTACTGTCCCCCGGGAGAGGCCAAGAACCTCAAGGGCCTTGACGTCTCCGAGGCGGTGGAGGACCCCGCCATAAAGGGCGGCCTCATCCTGGAGAGCGCCGACGGCAGCGTGCAGCTGGACATGCAGTTCGGCTCCATACTGAGCGGCGTCTGGGAGCGCGAGATGAAGACCCTTTCCGACATCCTCTTCGGGTGAGCTCAGATGATCAGACGCAAAGCCAAGGCCAACTACCCATACGCAGTGGCACGGGTCAGGGGCAAGAAGCGGGCCCTCATCAAGCAGGAGGACTACTCCAAGCTGATGATGATGGAGCTTCCCGAGATCAGCCGCTTCCTGGGGGAGACCAACTACCAGCAGGAGATGGCCGAGCTCGGCGGCAGGTTCGATGGGGTGGACCTCATCGAGCACGCCACCTACCGCAGCATGGCCAGGAACTTCAGCAACGTCCTCGATTTCAGCCAGGGCGAACTGAAGGAGATGATCTCCGCCTACCTGTCGAGGTGGGACTACTGGAACGTCAAGGTCATCCTGCGCGGCAAGAGCTTCGGGGCCGACAAGGACTCCGTGTCCGAGGACCTGGTGCCTGCCGGCAACATGGACGAGGCCTACCTGGAGAAGCTCAACGCCATGGGCTGCTGCGAGGACATAATCGAGGAGCTGGAGAAGAGGCTCTCGAGCAAGTTCCCCGAGGCGGCGGTGGAGGCGTACAAGCAGCTGGGCAAGCTGAACGGCATCGAGGAGCACCTGGACAGGCTCCACTACCAGCGAATGCTGGGATCGATCACGCCGAGCACGAGGGCCAAGCGTCTGTTCCGGAACTTCATCAAGAGAGAGATAGACACATCGAACCTGGAGACCGTCTTCATGCTGAAGATGGACAACGTCTGCGCCGACGACATAATGCGCTACGTCGTGGACGGGGGGCTCCAGGTCGATAAGGGAATGGCCACACGACTTGCCAATGCCGAGGACGTCAAAGCCATGGCCGCCGAGCTGGCCGATCTCGACTTCTACGAGGACATCAAGCCCGCGCTGGAATCCGAGGAGATATCGCTGCGGGAGGTGGTGGACGCGCTTCACCGCTACCGCATAAAGGAGACGGAGAAGTTCTCCCACCTTTACCCGCTGTCGGTGATTCCAGTGATCGACTACATGGTCCATAAGAAACTGGAAGTGGACAACATCCGCATCATCGCCCGCGGCAAGGTCAGCGGGCTGGACCATGAGACCGTCAAAGGACTGCTGGTGATCTGATGGACATCGCGGTTATAGGGAACGAGGATTTCGTGCTGGGCTTCCGCCTGGCCGGGATCAAGAGGGCGTACATCGCCCATGGAGAGGAATACGACCGCCGGTTGATGGAGCTCCTCGATGACGAGAGCGTCGGGATACTGGCCGTGGACTCTGCCGACCTCGCAAGCCTCAACGCCTTGCAGCGCAAGAAGGTGTCGGACAGCATACAGCCCGTGGTCATACCCATCGGCAGGGACGAGAGCGACCTTCGTGAGAAGGTGAAGAGAGCGATTGGCGTTGATTTGTATAAGACAGAGGATGATTAGATGAGCAATGTAGGCAGAATCTACAGGGTCGCCGGACCGGTGGTGACCGCCGAGGGCATCTCCCCCAGGATGTACGATGTCGTGCTGGTGGGCGAGGAGAAGCTGATGGGAGAGGTCATCAAGATCATGGGTGACTACAGCATCATCCAGGTTTACGAGGACACCTCCGGCGTGAAGCCGGGGGAGCCGGTGGAGAACACCGGCCAGCCCCTGGTGGCCGAGCTGGGCCCGGGCCTGCTGTCTTCCGTCTATGACGGCATTCAGAGGCCGCTGCCCGTGCTCCGGGAGCAGATGGGTGACTTCATCTACCGTGGAGTCAACGCCCCCGGGCTGGACAGGGCGACCAAGTGGGAGTTCACTCCCACTGTGAAGAAGGGCGACAGCGTTTCGTCCGGACAGGTGATAGGGACCGTGCCCGAAGGCACGATGCAGCACTACGTGATGGTGCCGCACGGCATCGAGGGCAAGGTCGAGGAGATCAAGGAGGGGAGCTTCACCGTCGAGGAGACGGTGGCGAAGATCGGCGGCAAGGACGTCAGCATGATGCAGTACTGGCCCGTCCGCGTGCCCCGTCCGATCAGGGACAAGTACCTCCCCGACATACCGCTGATAACCGGGCAGAGGATCCTCGATTCGATGTACCCGGTGGCCAAGGGCGGCACCGCCGCCATCCCCGGAGGCTTCGGCACCGGCAAGACGGTGACGCAGCAGCAGCTGGCGAAGTGGTCGGACGCGGAGATAGTGGTATACATCGGCTGCGGCGAGCGCGGCAACGAGATGACCGAGGTGCTGTCGGAGTTCCCTGAACTGGACGACCCCAAGACCGGTCACCCGCTGATGAACCGCACCGTTCTGATCGCCAACACGTCGAACATGCCCGTCGCCGCCCGCGAGGCCTCCGTGTACACGGGGATGACCATCGCCGAGTACTACCGCGACATGGGCTACAACATCTCCCTCATGGCTGACTCCACCAGCAGGTGGGCGGAAGCGATGCGCGAGATATCGTCGCGCCTGGAGGAGATGCCCGGCGAGGAGGGCTACCCGGCGTACCTGGCGGGAAGGCTGTCGGAGTTCTACGAGCGCGCCGGCCGCGGCATGACCCACTCCGACAAGGAGGGCTCCATCACCGTGGTGGGCGCGGTGTCGCCGCCCGGCGGCGACCTCTCCGAGCCGGTCACGCAGAACACCCTGCGCATCGTGCGCGTGTTCTGGGCGCTGGACACCAAGCTCCGCGAGAGGAGGCACTTCCCCGCCATCAATTGGCTCACATCGTACACGCTGTACGACAAACAGATGAAGGAGTGGTTCAGCAGCAACGTGGCCGAGGACTTCCCTCCGCTGAGGGAATGGTCCATGCAGGTGCTGCAGAAGGAGTCGGAGCTGCAGGAGATCGTGCAGCTCGTCGGTTCCGACGCCCTCCCTGACGAGCAGAAGATCATCATGGAGGTGGCGAAGATGCTGCGGGAGATCTTCCTGCAGCAGAACGCGTTCCACCCGGTGGACACCTACTGCCCCATGGACCGGCAGTACGCCATGCTCAAACTGATACGCAAGTACTCCGACCTGGCGCACAAGGCGCTGGAGGACGGCGCCCTGGTCCCCGACATCGTGGCCATCCCCTCCAAGCAGCGCTTCAACACCGCCAAGTACGAGGAGAACGTGGACGAGGAGCTGGAGGCGGTGTCCAAGGACATGGAGAGCGAACTCTCCGCACTGGGGGCCTGAAAATGAGCAGCACAGTATCCAAAGAGTACAAGACCGTCAAGGAGATAGCCGGCCCGCTGGTCTTCGTGGAGAAGACCGACCCCGTCGCCTACCAGGAGCTGGCCAGCGTGAAGCTGGCCGACGGCAGTTTCAAGCGGGGCCAAGTCCTCGACTCGTCGGACACCATGGTGGCGGTGCAGATATTCGAGGGCACCTCGGGCATAGACAAGGGCTGCAGCGTCCGCTTCCTCGGCGAGACGATGAAGATGCCGGTGTCCAAGGACATGGTCGGCAGGATCCTCTCCGGCAGCGGCGAGCCGCTGGACGGCGGGCCGCCGATCACGCCCGAGGACCGCGTCGACATCGTCGGCGCCGCCATAAACCCGTGGGCGCGGGACAACCCCGAGGACTTCATTCAAACGGGGATATCAACGATAGACGGGATGAACACCCTGGTGAGGGGGCAGAAGCTCCCCATCTTCTCCGGCAGCGGCCTTCCGCACAACGAGATGGCGATGCAGATCGCCCGTCAAGCGAAAGTGATCGGCGAGGGCGAGGAGTTCGCCGTGGTGTTCGCGGCCATGGGCATAACCAACGAGGAGTCGCAGAACTTCATGAAGGAGTTCGAGAGGACCGGCGCCCTGAAGAAGGCCGTCGTCTTCCTGAACCTTGCTGACGATCCAGCGATCGAAAGGATCGTCACCCCGCGCCTCGCGCTCACCACCGCTGAGTACTTGGCGTTCGAGCTGGACATGCAGGTCCTGGTCATCCTGACGGACATCACCAACTACTGCGAGGCGCTGCGCCAGATCGGCGCCGCCCGCGAGGAGGTGCCTGGACGTCGCGGTTATCCCGGATACATGTACACCGACCTGGCGCAGCTGTACGAGCGCGCCGGCAAGATCAAGGGCAAGAAAGGCAGCATCACGCAGATCCCCATCCTCTCCATGCCCGGCGACGACATCACGCATCCGATACCCGACCTCTCCGGGTACATCACCGAGGGGCAGATCGTCATGAGCCGTGAGATCCACCGCAACGGCATATACCCGCCGGTGAACGTCTCCTCGTCGCTGAGCAGGCTGATGAACTCCGGCATCGGCGGCGACAAGACCCGCGATGACCACAAGGCGGTATCGGACCAGTGCTACGCCGCTTACGCGGAGGGCAAGGACCTTCGGGGACTCGTTGCCATTGTCGGCAAGGAGTCCCTCTCCGACCGCGACCGCGCCTTCCTGGAGTTCGCCGACGTGTTCGAGGACCGCATCGTGCGCCAATCCCCGGACGAGGACCGCGACATCGCCGAGACGTTGGACATCTGCTGGGAGATCCTGGCGGACCTGCCGGTGGACCAGCTGACGAGGATCGACCGCAAGTTCATCGAGAAGTACCTTCCGCAGAAGGATTGAGCATGTCCACGCAAGAGATCACCCCCACCCGCTCCGTCCTCCTCGAGGTTAAGAAGAAGATCAAGCTGTCCGAGAGCGGATACAAGATCATGAAGATGAAGAGGGACGGCCTCATCATCGAGTTCTTCGATATCATGGAGCAGGCCAAGGAGATGCGCGACCGCGTCGTCCAGGACTACGAGGACGCCATGAAGAAGATAAACATCGCCTTGGCGGTGGACGGGGCGATCGCGGTCAAGTCGGCGGCATACGCGATGAAGATCGACCCGCAGGTGGTGCTGCGCAACAAGAGCATCATGGGCCTCATCGTGCCGCAGATCGAAGCGGAGGCGGTGTGCACGCCGGTGGTCGACCGGGGTTATGGCGTGATCAGCACGTCAGCGCACATCGACGAGGCGGCGAAGGCCTTCGAGAAGCTCCTGGAGACGATGGTGGAGGCGGCGGAGGTGGAGACCACGATGAAGAAGATCCTCGACGAGATCGAGAAGACCAAGCGCCGCGTCAACGCCCTTGAGTTCAAGGTCATCCCGGAGATGAAAGAGGCCGAAGCGTTCATCGAGTTCCGCCTCGAGGAGATGGAGAGGGAGAACACGATACGCCTCAAGCACCTCAAGAAGGTGGCCGGGGCCAAGGAATGATCGCTGAGCTCGCGGAGCGGATATGGAGGGACCCGAAGAAAAGGGCGAAGGTGTTCACCTTCATCTGGGTGATATCCCTCTTCATGCTCGTGCTCGGGTTCCTGATCATCGCTTGG
>PWHV01000001.1 GCA_003555025.1 Methanomassiliicoccaceae archaeon
ACCTCGCCATACAACGTATGGAGGACACAACAATGAAAAGACTATGGAAGATAAAGAAGGACTCGGAGGCCGTGTCCCCGGTCATCGCCACCATTCTGATGGTAGCGATCACCGTGGTGCTCGCCGCCGTGCTGCTGGTGTTGGTTCTGAACATCGGGGACGACACCGTCACGCCAACAGGAAGCTTAGACTACAATGCAGCTGGTGATGGAAATATTACAGTGACTTTCCTGTCACAGGCTGTTGACCCTACTGACTTAGAATTCCAGCCTGATGGATTACAGGACAATGGGACATGGGACACAACCCAGGTTCAAACCGGCTCTATTTTTGAGCCCAACGAAAACCAAAATTTCAACAACGCATCTGGAATATACAACCTCGTCTATAAGCCGACTGGTGTTGCTATAACTTCCGTGACAATACCGTAACCTTGTTTTTTATAGGTTAAAAAACAAACCACTTACCTCATCATTTATTATACCACTCAGCTCGCCCGTCTTTCATCATCGGTCAGCACGGGATTCATCATCACGGTGGCGTTCGACCATGTTCATCAGGGGATAAACATTTTGTGAATGGGCAAACCAAATATCCTGTGAGCGCATTCGCCGCCCCATGGAGGCCGCACCGAGCCGGCAGCTGAAGTTGGCGGCCCTGGGCCTGTTGGCGATGACCGCCGTGCTGGTGGCGGCGATGCTGGCGCTGCTGCTCTGACCGCTCCGACGGTCCAACGCGCTCGAACGCAAAGAGGGAACCTACATGGCAAAGAAGAGGAAGGTACTTTTCGTGGACAGGAGGAACGACCTGCAGTCGCAGATAGCGGAGTTCTTCCTCGAGCAGAATCACGGCGAATTCTTCGAGTCCTACTCCGCCGCCGGCGCCTACGACATCGTCGATTGCGAGCTGATCGGCACCATGCTCTCCTTGGGCCACGACATCAGGAGGCACTTCTCTAAGCACTTCGACGCGGTGGCGGGGATGGAGTTCGATTACCTCGTTGTCCTCGATGACTTGGACGACGACGCGTTGGCGAGGGCGCCGAAGCACGACAAGCTCATCAAGAGGCCGTTCTCCGGACGCGAATCGTTCCAGGCCACCGACGACCAGGAGCTCGATGAGTGCTATCGGACGCTGATCAATGACGTCCAGGCCTGGGTGGAGGCCACCTTCTCCTCCTACGGCGCCGCGGACGCCGCCAGCAGATGATCCCCGTCCTCGTGTACGACGAGAGGCAGTGCGACCCTCGCAAGTGCTCCGCCCGCAAGATGGTCCAGGCCGGCGTGGCCAAGGAGGCGAAGTCCGTCAGAAACATACCCGCCGGCGCCGTGGTGCTTTCCCCGCACGCCGAGACCGCGCTGTCGCCCGCCGACCGCTCCGCGGCGCTGCGCCGAGGCATCGCGGTGATGGACCTCACTTGGACCAACATCTCCGCCTTCCCGAAGGTGCGGGGCGCCAGGGAGAGGGCGCTTCCTTTTCTGGTCGCTGCCAACCCGGTCAATTGGGGGAGGCCGATGGAGCTCAATTCCGCCGAGGCCGTGGCCGCCGCCCTGTTCATCCTCGGCGAGGAGGCTCAGGCCAAAGAGACGCTCTCCAAATTCCGCTACGGCGACCAGTTCCTAGCGCTGAACGAAGAGCCGCTGCGCCTCTACGCCCGCTGCCACGACTCGGCGTCCGTCGTTGAGGCGCAGGCGGAGTTCCTTCCGCCGCCGCCGGAGTAGGGAAACAATCATAATTTATAGCTCGCGCAGATTCACAACAGCTCTGCGATTACGGTGATATGATTTGAATCTGAATTACTCATTGGACGACCTGCTGGCCCGCTGGGACGAGTTCTTCGCCAACAGCCGCCATCGGGCGGGGATCGCGGCGATGGCGGACCGCTATCCCGAGGTGAGGAGCCTGAACGTGGCCTACTGGGAGCTCGACGAGTTCGACCCCGACATGGCGATGTTCGTTCTGGAGAGGCCCGACTTCGCCCTCAGGGCGGCCCGCCAGGCCGCCAAGTCCCTCATGCCCCCCGGCCGCGACATCGACATCAACGTCCGCGTCCACGACCTGCCCCGCGATTATCGCGTGGAGATACGCGACCTGCGCTCCAAGCACCTCAACCGCCTCATCGCCGTCGAGGGCCTGGTGAGGAAGGCCACCGAGGTGAGGCCCCGCACCACCAAAGCGATGTTCCAGTGCGCCCGCTGCGGCGTGGAGATATTGGAGCCGCAGAACGGCCTCAACTTCCGCGAGCCCATGGAGTGCCACAAGGACCAGGGCGGCTGCGAGAAGAACGCCTCGCAAACGAAGTTCAACCTCGTCCCCGAAGGCTCGGTGTACACGGACACGCAGAAGATCGAGGTGCAGGAGAGCCCCGAGGGCCTCCGCGGCGGCGCCCAGCCGGAGAGGCTCACCGCCTTCGCCGAGGACGACCTCGCCGGCATCATCTCCCCCGGCGACCGCATAACCGTCAACGGCATACTGCGCTCGGTGCAGAAAGGGGGCCGCGATAAGTCGACGCTCTTCGACATCAACCTCGACCTGCAGTCCATGGAGTTCCAGGAGCACGAGTACGACGAGGTCACCATAACCGCTGAGGACGAAGCCCTGATCCTCGAGGAGTCCCGCTCCCCCGAGCTGTTCGACAACATCATCAAGTCGATATCGCCGACCATCTACGGCATGGAGATGGAGAAAGAGGCCATCGCCATGCAGCTCTTCGGCGGCTCCCCCAAGATCATGGACGACGGGACCAAGATCCGCGGCGACCTCCACATCCTCCTGATCGGCGACCCGGGCGTGGCCAAGAGCCAACTGTTGCGCTATATGTCCGAGCTCTCTCCCCGGGGCATCTACGCCTCCGGCAAGTCCGCCTCCGCCGCCGGCCTCTGCGTGCACGGGGACACCGTCCTGATCAGCGACCGCGGCGACATCACCATCGAGGATTACGTGGAGGGCGTCATGGACGACCCGCAGGAGTACCGTGCCGGCATCTGGACCCAGGCGGCCGATGGCCTGAAGACACTGGCCATGACCAGCAACAGCGCCATGCGCAGCTTCCCGGTCAAGGCGGTGTGGAAGATCGAGACCCCTCCGTTTCTTGTGGAACTCGTTACCCATGAGGGTCAAAGCATACTCCTCACGCCGGAGACCAAGCTCATGGCCCGCAAGGGCCACCGCATAGACTGGTTCGAGGCCTCCGCCCTCTGCAGCGGCGACGCCACCATAATGTACAACCAGGACACCGAGGTGCTCAGCCCCATCCATTGGGGGGAGATCGTCTCCGCCCGCAACGTCGAGGAGGACCTCCCTCAGTACGTGTACGACCTCACCGTGGAGCCGACCCACTCCTTCGTGGGCAACGGCTTCGTGGTGCACAACACCGCCGCCGCCGTCAAGGACGACTTCGGCGACGGCCGCTGGACGCTCGAAGCGGGGGCGCTGGTGCTCGCCGACAAAGGCCTCGCATGCATCGACGAGCTGGACAAGATGACCACCCAGGACCGCTCCTCCCTGCATGAGGCGATGGAGTCGCAGCGCATCTCCGTCGCCAAGGCCGGGATCACCGCCACGTTGCAGTGCCGCTGCTCCCTCCTCGCCGCCGCGAACCCCAAGTACGGGCGCTTCGAGGAGTTCTCCGTCATCGCCGACCAGATCGACCTGCCGCCCGCCCTGATGTCCCGTTTCGACATGATATTCGTGCTCACCGACAAGCCCGACTCCGTCAAGGACCGCAACATCACCGAGCACATCCTGAAGGCCCACCGCCGCGGGCAGGTGCGCTGCTACGAGGACCGCGACGAGGTCAAGGGCATCGACTGCGAAGGCATAATGCACGACACCGATGACATCCGCCCCATCTACGGCAAGGAGTTCCTGCGCAAGTACGTCGCCTACTCCAAGAGGATCACCCCCGTGCTCTCCAACGAGGCCAGCAAGGTGATCGAGGACTACTACCTGGACATCAGGAAGATGGGCGAGGGCGCCGACTCCTCGGTGCCCATAACCGCCCGCCAGCTGGAGGCCTTCGTCCGCCTCTCCGAGGCCTCGGCCCGGGCGAGGCTCAGCCGCGAGGCGGGCAAGGAGGACGCCGACCGCGCCGTGCGCATCGTCAAACACTACCTGGAGAAGATCGCCGGCACCCAGTCGGGGGTGTTCGACATCGACAAGGTGGCCACCGGCGTCTCCAAGAGCCAGCGCAGCAGCATCAACGCGGTGCGCGACATCTTCCGCACCTACAGCCAGGAGAGCGGAGTCACCGTCGAGGAGCTCACCCTGCACGCTGAGAAGGAAGGGATCCCATCCCCCGAACTCGACGACATAATCAGGAAGATGAAGAACAGCGGCGAGGTGTTCCAACCCAACCACAAGACCCTGAAGCTGGTGAAGAGCTAATGATATCGTTGAAGATCCACCGCCGCGGCGGTGAGCACCTACTCGCCGCCTGCGACTCCGAACTGCTCGACCGGACCCTCTCCGAGGGCAAGGCCCGGATGACCGTGCACAGCAGCTTCTACCACGCGGAGAGCGGCGACAGCGACGCGCTGCGCAGCCGCCTGAGCATGGCGACCATCGCCAACCTCGTCGGGGAGAGGTCAGTGGCGGTGGCGGTGGAGATGGGCCTGGTGGAAGAGGACTGCGTGATCTTCATCGAGGGCGTGCCCCACGCGCAGATGGCGAGACTGTGACCATGTTCTGCGTGAAGTGCGGTAAGGAGGGCGACACCTTCAGGGGCCGCTGCATGGACTGCTTCCTCGAGGGGAGGGAGCTGCTCGTACTCCCGCCCTTCGTCGACCTGGACCGCTGCACCGGCTGCGACGAGTTCCTCCTCTCCAAGAAGTGGAGGACGCTCAACGACGAGGAGGCCGCCTGCGAGGCGGCCGTTAACTCCTCGGGAGCGATAGCCGACGCCGACGTGATCGCCGTGGGGGCGGAGAGCGAGCGCCAGGACGACCGCAACATCCGCGTCCACGTGGAGGCGGACCTCGACATCGACGGCCACGAGGTGCCGGTGGAGGCGGAGACGGTGGTGCGCCTGAAGAACACCGTCTGCCACCGCTGCTCCCGCCAGCTGGGCAACTACTACGAGGCGGTGCTGCAGCTCCGTGCCAGCCACCGAGGCCTAGGGGAGCAGGTGAAGGACGACATGCTGCGCAAGGTGCTGGACAAGGTGGAGGCGGCCTCGACCAACAATCGCCAGATGTTCGTGTCCAAGGTGCAGGAGATGCACGGCGGCCTGGACTTCTATCTCTCCTCCATGTCCCTCAGCCGGGGCATCGCCCGCGAGCTCGCCGCCGAGTACGGCGCCGAGGTCAAGGAGTCCTCCTCGCTGGTGGGGATGAAGGAGGGCGAGGAGACCTACCGCCTCACGCACCTGGTGAGGCTGCCGCACTACAAGCTGGAGGACATCGTCGAGCATCAGGGCAGGCCCTATCAGCTGATGGCGCTGAGCAAGCGGGGCGGCAAGCTCCTCTCCCTCGAGAATTTCCAGGTGATCAGCGTTCGGACGTCGGACCTGCGGTCGCTCAAGGTGCTCGGCGGCAGCGACGACATCGCGGACGCCGTGGTGGTTGCCTGCTATGATGACGAGGTGCAGGTGCTCCACCCGCGCGACTACTCCACCGTAAGCCTGCGCATCCCCGCGGGGCTGCGGACGGGCGATTCAGTCAAGGTGTTCGACCACGAGGGCGTCCTTCTGCTGGTGCCGTGACGGCCGCAGACCTTATTTTGTGACAGCGACATGCACCGGGCATGATAATCATGCCCGAGTCCTGGGAGGACATCGTGCTGCGGCTGCTGCGGGCGGCGCAGACCCGCCTACCGCCGGACGTGAAATGGGCGCTGGAGGCCGCCGCCGCCTGGGAGTCCGACCCCACGGCCCGCTCCCAGCTTGGGGCGGTGCTCGACAACTCCTCCCGCGCCGAGTTCCTGGTGCGCCCCATGTGCCAGGACACCGGCCTGCCGGTGTTCTTTGTCAAAGGGGAGGTCCCGCCCGGCATAGAGGAGGGCATCGCCGCCGGCGTGGCCCGCGCAACTGTCGAGATTCCATTGCGTCCCAACGCCGTCGACCCGCTCTCCCGCGAAGTGCGCGGGGACAACATCGGCAGCGGCCCGCTGGTGCACTATCGGCCCACCGACGCGGAATACACCGAGCTGAGCGTTCTCCCCAAGGGCGCGGGGGCGGAGAACATGTCCCGCCTGGCCATGCTCACGCCCTCCGACGGCAACGACGCGATCAAGGACTTCGTCACGCGAACGGTGCTGCAGGCCGGCGGCCGGCCCTGCCCGCCGACGATGGTGGGCGTGGGCATAGGCGGCACCGCCGACGCCTGCATGGCACTCGCCAAGGAGGCATTGCTCTCGCCCCTGGACAAGGAGAACCCCGACCCTAGGCTGCGGAGCCTGGAGGAGGAGCTCTTCGTGGCCCTGAACTCCAGCGGCCTGGGGCCGATGGGCCTCGGCGGGGACACCACCGTCCTCGGCGTCAGGGCGCTGGCCGCCAGCTGCCACACCGCCAGCCTGCCGGTGGCGGTGAACCTCAACTGCTGGGCCGCCCGCAGGGCCAGCGTGCGGGTGCACAAGGACGGCAGGGTCGAGTACACCCAGGGGGCGTTCCCATGAAGAAGCTGCAGGCCCCGTTGGACGAGACGACGGCGAGGTCGCTGCACGCCGGGGAGGCCGTTCTCCTCAGCGGCGTGATAGTGACCGCCCGCGACAAGGCCCACATCCGCGCCCTGAGCAAGTCCTCGTCCGGAGAAAAGGTGCCCGAGCTGCAAGGCGCTACGGTCTACCACTGCGGCCCCATCATCCGGGAGCGCAACGGTCATGAGGCGGTCGCCGCCGGCCCCACCACCTCGGCGAGGATGAACATGATGGGGCCGCGGGCGGTGCGCGAGCTGGGCATCAAGGGCGTCATCGGCAAGGGCGGTATGTCCAAGGAGACGCATGACGCCATGCAGGAATGCGGCTGCGTCTACCTGGCCGCCACCGGGGGCGCCGCCGTCACCCTGGCGGAGGGCATCCGGGAGGTGCGCTCGCGCAGCTGGGAGGACCTGGGCATGGCCGAGTCCGTCTGGGAGCTGGAGGTCAAGGACTTCGGCCCCCTGGTGGTGGCGATGGACTCCCACGGCCGCAGCCTCTACGAGGAGACGGAGGCCCGGGTCAGGGAGAGGATGCGCCTGCGGGCCGAGGGCAAGCTTTAAGAGTAAACAATAGTAAACAGTTACCATGACCAGAGGCAAGGCCTTGGTGGAGGGCGCCCTCGCCCTCGAAAGGACGGAGAGGGTGCCGGTGTTCCATCAGTACCTCGCCGGAGGGCCGGGGCCGTTCAACGCCATCGGCCTAGAGATGGAGGAGTGCTACCGGGACGCGGAGAAGCTGGCCCGCGCCTGCAAGGCGGTGCGTGACGCCTACGGCTACGACAACATCATGGCTGGCTGGGGCTGCATCGTCCTCGAGGCGCACGCGCACGGCACCGAGATAGCGTTCGTACGCCCCAACGCCTACCCGCAATCCACCAGCCCCCTCCTCGAGGACCCGGCGGCGATCGAGTCATTGGAGCCGGTGGACCCCTTCGACAACGACCTGTTGCGAAACAGGCTGGAGGCGTCCCGCCTCCTCGTGGAGCGGCACGGGGAGGATTACGCGGTGATGGGCAACATGCTGGCGCCGGCGGTGGTGGCCTGGGAGCTGCGCGGCTACGAGGGCTACCTGATGGACATGTTCTTCGACAAGGAGCTGGCGCACCGCTACCTAAAGGTCATCTCCGAGTCACTCGCCGCCCAGGGGGAGAGGCTGTCCGAGGCGGGGGTGGACATCGTCTTCCTGGAGGACGACTTCACCGCCGGCCAGGAGTACGCGCCGCTGGAGTCGATGCGGGAGTGCGACCTCGATTACGCGGCGCCGGCGGCGAAAAGGCTGCAGCGCCAGGGACACCGGCTGCTGCTGCACAACTGCACCAAACGGCCCCTGGTGGAGGAGCAGGTCGAGGCCATAAGGCCGGAGGCGGTGCATTACAACGCTGACAACGTCGAGGACCACGCCGACATGTGCGCCCGCCTGCGGGGCGAGGTCTGCCTGTGCCCGGGAGTGGACGAGGGCCTGGTATACGAAGGCCCCCCGTCGCTCATCGAGGAGACGGTGTGGCGTCTGGCCGCCGACGTGAGGGACCACGACGCCTTCATGATGGCCGCCGCTTACGAGGTGCCTTTCCGCACCAAGGCGGAGAACCACGCCGCCCTGGTGGAGGCGGTCAAGGGCCTCAGGCCCTAGAGCTCCTCGTCCTCTTCCTCGGGCACGTAGAGTATGGAGGGGTCCTCCGCCACCTTGCGCCGCAGCCGCAGCGCCGCGGCGAGGAACAGCAGCGACAGCAGCAGTCCGGCGACCATCAGCGTGTGCGGCAGGTCCTGGGCGAAGAGGTAGTCGGGGCGCTCCGTCCTATCCAACTTGAAGTCCACGACGTGGGTTTCGAACGCCTCGACCCTTATGCTCTTCTCCTCGGCATCGTAGCCGCTCCTCTCCACCCTCAGCACGTACTCGCCGGTGGGTATGTTCTCCTCGAAGGCGTAGTCCCCGCTGCCGTCGCTCTTGGTCCGCTGCAGCTCCACGCCGTCCTTGTCCAGGAGGATCACCTGGGCATCGTTTATGCCGCCGGGGAGGCCCTCGCTGTAGACCTGGCCCTCGACGCTGCCGAATGCCGGGGCCATGGACAAGGCCTGGGCGAGGGTCTTGTCGCCGTCGACGACCACATGCTCAGGCACGATCCATTGGATGTAGCCGTCGCGTTCCATGCTTATGTTGTACACCCCGCCGCGGACGTCCTCGAAGACGAAGACGCCGTCACCTTCCGTCACGGCCTCCAAAGAGGGGAAGGGGTCCACGGCCGGGCTGAGGGACACCTCGACACCGGCCAGGCCGCTGCCGTATCCGGACTCGACCTTGCCGGTGAGGTTGAACCTGTCGGGCTCCTGGAGCGTCACGTTCTGCTCGCTCACGTCCGCTTCCACGCTAACGTTGTAGAGGGTCTTCAGGCTATGGTTCGCATAGGAGAAGGTGAAGTCGTAGTTCCCGGTGCTGACGTTCATCGAGTAATTGCCGCCGCTGCCGGCGGTGGTGTTCTCCTTCGCCACGCCGGTGTCGGCTTTTAGCGCCGTCACGGTCGCGCCCTCCGCCGGCACGCCCTCGGAGTCCAGCACCGTGCCGGAGACGGTGTTGTCGCCGGAGGCGGCCACCGGCGCCGCCAGCGGCGGCATGGACAGCAGCAACGCTGCAACCAACAGCGAGACCAGAAGCACGCGGCGCATGACTGTCCATCCTTTCTTGGACATAAAATCCTTTTCCATCCTCCTACAGCTTCGCTAACCTCCTCTGCAAACGTTTAATACGGCTAGCAAGATGGGACAAGATTGGCGCCGGATATGGAGATGGACAGGGCCGATAGGGTGTACAGCAAGGACGAGGTCATGGCGACCATGGAGCCCCTGGTTTCCTCATGGTTCCAGGAGAGGTTCCAGCAGCTCAGCGACCCCCAGGCCCGCGCCATACCGGTGATACACGAACGGCGCAGCGTGCTGGTGTCCTCGCCCACCGGCTCCGGTAAGACCCTCACCGCCTTCCTCTCCATCATCAACGAGCTCACCCGCTACGCCTCCGAGGGCCGGCTGGAGGACCGCATCTACTGCGTCTACGTCTCGCCGCTGAAGGCGTTGGCCAACGACATCAACCGCAACCTGAACCAGCCCCTGGAGGAGATGCGGGAGGTGGCCGAGCGCCTCGGCATGGACATCCCCGGCATACGGGTGGCGGTGCGCTCCGGCGACACCACCCAGTCGGAGAGGCAGAAGATGGTGCGCAAGCCGCCTCACATCCTCATCACCACCCCCGAGTCCCTGGCGCTGGTGATGAACGCGCCCCGCTTCCGCGAGAGCCTGGCCAAGATGGAGTGGCTCATCATCGACGAGATACACGACATCTGCGACTCCAAGCGGGGCGCCTTCCTCTCCCTGACGGTGGAGAGGCTGCAGCATTTCTGCGCCACGAGCTTCACCCGCATCGGCCTCTCCGCCACCCTGGCGCCCATCGAGTCCATAGCCGGTTTCCTGGTGGGCAACGAAGGGGGAAGGATGAGGGACGTCGCCCTGGTGGAGGCGCAGGCGAGGAAGGAGCTCGACCTGCAGGTGATATGCCCCAGCGAGGACATGGGCTCCCAGCCCTACGAGATCGTCAACGCCCAGATGTACGACCGCCTGCTGGAGATGGTGGAGGAGCACCGCACCACCCTCATCTTCACCAACACCCGCGGCGGCACCGAGAGCGTGGTGTACAAGCTGCGGGAGCGTGGCCTGGAGAGCATAGAGGCCCACCACAGCTCCCTGAGCAAGGAGATGCGCCTCGACGTGGAGGAGAAGCTGAAGCGCGGCGAGCTGCGCTGCGTGGTCTCATCCACCTCCCTGGAGCTGGGCATAGACATCGGCTCGGTGGACCTGGTGTGCCAGATCGGCTCGCCCAAGTCGGTCGCGAAAGGGCTGCAGCGCATCGGCCGCAGCGGCCACAGCATGGGACAGGTGGCCAAGGGGCGGTTGCTGGTCTTCGACCAGGACGACCTGGTCGAATGCGCCGTCCTCTGCCGCGCCGCCCACCGCGGCAACATCGACCGCGTCAGCATCCCCCGCGACTGCTTGGACGTGCTGGCGCAGAGCCTGGTGGGCATGAGCCTGGAGCGCCGGTGGGAGCTCTCAGAGGCCCTGGAGCTGGTGCGGCGCTCCTACTGCTTCCAGGACCTGGAGGAGGATAAGATGCTGGCCGTCCTCCGCTACCTGGGCAGCCGCGATGAGTACGAGGGCGTCTACGCGAAGCTGTGGTTCGACGAGGAGGAGGGCCGCTTCGGCCGCCGCCGCGGCACGCGCATGATTTACTACCTGAACCTGGGTACGATACCGGAGGAGTCCAACTTCCGGGTGGTGAACAACCACGGCGCCCAGGTCGGCGAGCTGTCGGAGAAGTTCGTGGAGCGGCTCGGCGGCGGCGACATCTTCGTCCTCGGCGGGAGGTCCTTCGAGTTCGTGCGCGCCAAGGGCACGCGGGTCTACGTGAAGGAGGCCCAGGGCAAGAAGCCCACCGTGCCCTCCTGGTCCGGCGAGACCCTGCCCCGCTCCTTCGACCTCTCCATGGAGGTGGCCTCCTTCCGCGGCGAGATGGCCTCCCAGCTGGGGGAGGACGACGGAACGCTGATGCGCTGGCTGATGGACGACTTCGACATCGACGCGGGCTCCGCCCGCTCCGTGCTCGGCTACTTCCGCGAGCAGGCCACGACCGTCGGCCTCGTCCCCGACTCGCGGACGCTCATGGTGGAGGAGTACATAGACCCGTCCAGCAACCACAACCTCGTCTTCCACTTCCCCTTCGGCCGCCGCGTCAACGACGCCCTTTCCCGCGCGTACGCGCACCGCATCTCCTCCCTGCACCAATGCAACGTGTCCATATCGATAAGCGACGACACCTTCATGATCTCCGCCCCCCGCAAGCTGGACGTGCACTCGGTGCCCTCGCTGCTCAAGAGCGATGAGATGGAGGGGGGGCTGCGCAAGGCGGTGAAGGACAGCGAGCTCTTCAAGCAGCGATTCCGCCACACCGCCTCCCGCTCCTTCATGATCCTCCGCAACTACCGCGGGCGCCAGGTCTCGGTCGGCCGCCAGCAGACCCGCTCCAGCTACCTCCTGGAGGCGCTGTCCGGCATGGAGGGCATGCCGGTGATCGAGGAGACCTTCCGCGAGATAATGGAGGACGACATGGACCTGCACAGCGCCCGGTCGGTGCTGCGCTCCATCGAGGACGGCGGGATGGAGGTGAGGGGCCTGCCTTTCTCCGGCACGCCCTCGCCGTTCGCCCACAACGCCATACTCTCCGGCTACTCGGACATAGTCCTGATGGAGGACCGCAGCGCCCTGCTGCGCGAGCTGCACCGCAAGGTCCTCAGCCGCGCCATGGGCTCGGCCGTCCGCGAGTTCGAGTTCGAGGACGGCGACGTGCTGCCCTACTACCGCGACAAGATCGGCGAGGCCCAGGACAAGGACTCCCTGGTGTCGCTGCTGCGCCGCGCCGGCCCGCTGCGCATCTTCAAGGAGCGGGGGAGGAACATCTACCCCCACGTGCGGGCGGAGCGCCGCGAGGCGGACGCCTGGGCGCGGGAGCTGCTACGCGAGGGGCGGATCGCGTCGGTGTTCCTGGACGACTTCCACTTCGTGGCGGCGGCGGAGCTCCCCCATTACGCGGCGGCCACCCGCCGCGAGCGGGAGCTCAACGATCTCGACCGATCGGTCCTGGAGCGGATGGACGCGCCCCGCTCCCTCGAGGACCTCGCCGCCGAGCTGGAGGAGAGCAACGACCGCGTCTTCCGCTCCCTGCGCAAGCTCGAGTCGATGTACCTCATCGGTCGCGTGGACGTACGCCGCGGCCGCTGGATGTTCCAGCGCCTCTCCCTCGCCCTCCCGGACCGCCAGGACGCCCTGGACCGCATCGTGCAAAGGCACCTGGAGTGCTTCGCGCCCGCCACCGCCGAGGAGCTGGCCTTCGCCCTTTCCCTCGACCCGGAGGAGGCGCAGCGGACCCTGGACGACCTGGTCAACGAGGGGCTGCTGTCGCGGGGCAAGTTCCTGGTCTCGGAGCACGAGCAGTATATGCTGCGCAGCGACCGCCTGCGCTTGCGCAGCGGCGGCGAGGTCTACGACCACGCCAGCGTGGAGCGCCACCGCCGCTCCAAGACCTCCTCCTACTCCTGCGCCGAGTCCATGCTCTCGTCGCTGCTGGCGGTCGGGAGCCCGCTGGACGTGTACCACCGCGTCGACGGCTTCGACCTCGAGGGGTGGTCGCGCGCCCGCGCCAGCGGCCGCATGCTGTTGGGGAGGTTCCTCAAGGGCAAGGTGCGCTACGTCCTCGATGAGGACGTGCCCATGCTGGTCAAGGCCTACCGCCGCGAGCCGCTGCGCCCGGGGGACGAGCAGCTGCTGCGCCTCATGGAAGCAGAGGGCGGCCTCAGCCTCAGGCAGCTCGCATCCGCCACCGGCCGCGACAAGACCGAGCTCAAGGAGGCCCTCGACCGCCTCGACCGCAACCTGTGGGTGCACCGCCGCCACGAGGAGCGCGAGGACTGGGGATCGGAGAACTTCTACCTGCCGTTGGAGTGCGCCCCCTACGAGGGCGACCCGTGGAGGGAGATCATCGCCCGTCTAATCCGGGGGCTGGGGCCGGTGCCGCCGTCGGCGCTGGCCTCGATGCTGGGCCTGCCGCAGGAGGCGGTGCGGAGCTACGCCCACGACCTGGGCGCCACCAGCATAGCGGTGGGCGAGGCCCACGCTCAGATGCTGATCTTCCCCGAGGAGGTGCCGGCGATACTGGAGGCGAAGCCCTCCGACGACAAGGCCCGGGTGGCCTCGTTGTTCGACCCCGACGCCCAGCCCCGCTGGGCGGAGATCGCCGCCCGCCACGGCGACCGCCTCGTCTACCCGCTGATCCGCGGCAGCTCCATACTGGGAGCGATGGAGGTATGGGAGATGTCCGGCGTGGTGGAGGTCCGCTCCATCGACCTCGAGGACCCCGGCGACCTGGAGGAGGCGCTGCAGGCCCTTGACGGCCTCATGGGCTACATGGGCATGAAGGGTTATGACGTTCACAGGGTCCGCGAGGCCCTGGGCACGGACGCCGCCGAGCTGGACGCGGAGCCCCTCGACCTGATGCTCGCCCGCGGCTACCGCCAGGTCAACGGCTTCCTCGCCAAGGGCCGCATCGTCGAAGCGAGCATGGACTGGGACGGGATGCTCAGCGCGGTGCTGTGGTGCCAGCGTTTGCACCGCGGGCGCCGCTTCGCCACCCTGGCGGAGGCGGTGAGCGAGATGGGCTCCATCCGCTCCGACGCGGAGCTGATGGCCCGCGTCCGCGAGGTCACCAGCGTCAAGCGGGGCATGGAGCGGGGCTATCTGATGAGCATGACCGTGGTGCCGCCGTTCCAAGCGTACACCGTGCGCGAGCACGCCGCCCTGTTCCGCGCCGCCAGGGACGCGCCCGTGGACGAGGACATGCGCATGCTCATCAGCGTCATCAAGGACCGCCAGCCCATCAGCCGGCGCGAGCTGCTGTCCCGCTCCACGCTGGGCGAGTCGCGGACGGTGGACGCCCTCGCCCGCTTGCGCAAGGGCTCCATCGTCTACAAGGACATGGACGGCCGCTACAACCTCGTGCCGCTGCGGCGGGTCCCCCTCGATGACGCCACCGACGAGCTGCTGCGGATGATGTTCCGCAACTTCGGCGTGTTCAGCGCCGAGCAGCTGTCGCAGATGCTCGGAGCCGACTTCCCCATGCGCCGCGTCCGCCGCTCGCTGGCGCGGCTGGAGGACGAGGGCCTCCTGGTCAAGGGGTTCCTGCTTTGCGGCTCCCCCGTCATGCACTGGATGCTGGCGACGCTCGTGGACGGGGCGCCGCCGTTCCGCGACCAGGCGGTGATCGGCACCCAGGACAACCTGCACGTCTACCTGCGCTCAGCGCCCGGCCGCGACTTCGAGACCAACGAGAACCTGATACTCGACGGCACCGCGGTGGCGGGGGCCTTCGTGGGCAAGCTCTCCGCCGAGCGCATCGCCGTCAGGGAGTTCCGCGGCCCCGAGGCCGCCATGCGCACGCTGCGCGAGCTCGCCCGCTCGCGGCGGGTGCCCATCGAGGACCACGGCGAGCCCGAGGACGACGACTGGGAGATATGGGAGTTCTACCGCAAGACCCACCCGGGCGAGTCCTAGGCCCTCTCCCTCTCCAGCACCAGCTCGGCCACCTTGCGGCCGGAGAGCAGCATGCCGCCGAATATGGGCCCCATACGCGGCGCGCCCATGACCGCGTTGCACGCCATTCCGGTCACGTAGAGGTGCGGGTAGACCTCGACGGTGTTCTCCACCGTCATCCTCTCCGCCACGTCGCACCACAGCGACCTCTCCCCCTCGACCTTGCCGCTGGGGGTGTTCAGCTCGCCCACCTTGCGCTCCACCACCCGCACCACCTCGCAGTCGTGGCCGGTGCCGTCTATCACGTACTTGGAGCGCACCATCACCGGGTCGACGTGCAGACCGGCGACGTCCACCGCCGACCAGTTGATGACCACGCCGTCCACGCGCCCATCGCGTATGACCACGTCCTCCACGGTCATGGCGTTGAACATCCTCGCCCCGGCGGACATCGCGGCGGCGATCAGCTTGGAGGTGGCCTCCACGCTGTCGGCGGTGTGGTAGCCGTCGCCCTCGTCGCTGACGGCGACGCCGGCGTCCAACAGCTCCTGCCGCCCCTCGTCCTGCACCACGATGACCGGGAAGTTCATCCCTCCGCCCCACATGCCCCCGCCGGGGGACAGCTTGCGCTCGAACATCACGGTTCTGAGGCCCCCCTCCGCCAGGCGCCTGGCGGCGACGAGGGCCGACGGCCCTCCCCCCACCACCACCACGTCCACGTCAAGGGACGCGGAGAACTCCCGGTGGAAGCGGTCCAATATCTTGCGGGTGACTGTGACCTCGTCTAGCGTCATTCAATTCGCCTCCGTCGTAATCCATAACCTGATTGTCGACGGGATATAAGGAATGGTCATCCGGCCATGTAACAGGACTTTAACCCTTAAATATCGTTAACCCGATTGTGTATGGATGAAAATCCCCTGCGAGCTCATCGTTTGGTACGTGCTCCCGAGCATAAGAAGGGAATTGGCCCGGGAGCTGGTGGAGGTCCACTCCATGACCCAGGCGGAGGTCGCCAGACGATTCGGCGTCACCGACGCCGCCATATCGCAATACTTGAAGAAGAAGAGGGGCTCCAACCCGGAGATGGAGGACGGGCTGGGTTACGAACAGTTCAAGGTGGAGATAGCCAGCTCCGCCCAGCGCATCATCGAGGACGAGGCGGACATCGTCGCCGAGACCTGCCGCGTCTGCGGGGTGGTGAAGGAGAGCGGCATGCTGTCCCGCATCTACGAGGTGCAGGTCGGCTACTGCCCGCCGTCCTGCGTCTGCCCCAGCGACCGCTGATCCCCGGCCAGCTGGTAGAGCAGCTCCTGGGCGTAGCCGGCGGCGTCCCCGAAGCGCCCCCTTCCGAACTCTGACAGCCTCTGGTAGCCGCCCTTCACTTCGTACAGGGTGTTCAAGCACCTTTTTATGCGCGCGTCCACCGGGAAGGCCTCCAGGTGGTCCATCGAGAACAGCGCCACGCAGTCGGCGACCTTGTCGCCCACTCCGTCGATGGTCTTCAGATCCTTGACGCATCCCTCATAGTCCAGGTGCCTCATGGCCTCCAGGCAAATGCCCCCATCGGCCACCCGCTCTGCCAGCGATCGCAGGCGCTGGCAGCGGTATCCGAGGCGGCACTCCTCCAGCAGCTCGGGGGACCCGGCGATCTGCTCCGGGCGGGGGAAGGCGTGCCCCCCCTCGACCTCATCGCCGAAGCGCCGGCAGACCTCCTCCACCATGCCGCCGATGCGCGATATGTTGGCGTTGGTCGCCAACATGTAGGTGGCCAGGCACTCCCACGGCTCCTGGCGCAGCAGCCGCAGGCCGCGGTATCGCTCCGCCAGCCGGGACATCAGCGGGTCGCGGGAGGCCATATCCGCATAGATGGAGTCAACGTCGTCATCGATGCGCAGGTAGGCCGCTAGCGTCGAGGGCGGCACCCCCTCGAAATAAACGCCTGCGTCCCCCTGCTTGAGGACCACGACACGGTTCCCGATGAATCCGCGCCACTCGTCGCCCGCCTTTTTCCAGCGGTGCGCCTGTCCGCAGCCCAGGGTCAGGTCGAGGTCCACCGGCGCTATGGCCAGGAATCCTCTCATCCGCCCTCCCCGTGGGGCGCGCCCGCCGCCGCGGGGCGGCACTCGGGTCGCCAGGGCCGGTCATCGCAACGCATGCCGCCGTTACTGGCTTGGGCGGATAAATACATTGTGCGAAAAGATTTATGACGGCACGCCGTCGCCCTGGCCATGACGCGCGTGGGCACCGCGGGCTACCCCCGCGGCAGCAAGGGGCCGTCGGACGCCCTCCGTCGCCTCAGGGAGGCGGGGCTCGACGCCATGGAGATACAGTTCGTGCGCCAGGTCTCCATGCCCCTGGAGCGCGCCCGGGCCATCGGCGAGGAGGCCCGGGCCCTGGGCGTGCGCCTGAGCGCCCACGCCCCCTATTACGTGAACTTCAACTCCGACAGCGGCTCCACGCGCCAGCGCTCGGCCGGATGGGTGCTGGAGACGGTGAGGCGCTGCCACGCCATGGGCGCCCGCGTGGCGGTTGTGCACGCCGCCTCCTACGGCAAGAGCCCCGCCGCGGCCACCGGCGCGGTGGTGGAGGGCCTGCGTCAGGTCCGCGAGGCGATGGACGACGAGGGCCTGGAGGCCGTCCTGGGCCTGGAGCTCATGGGGCGCCGGAGCCAATGGGGCGACATGGAGGAGCTGGCGCAGGCCTGTGCCGCCGTGGAGGGGACGGCGCCGGTGCTGGACTTCGCCCACCTGCACGCCCGCTCCGCCGGAGGTCTGCGTGAGAAGGAGGACTTCATCGCCGCCATCGAGGAGTGCCGCCGCATCTCCGGGGAGGACCCGCACTGCCACTGCAGCGGCGTGGAGTACGGGGACAAGGGGGAGAGGAGGCATCTCGACCTCGACGCCGCTGAGCCGGACTATGGACTGCTGGCGGAGGCCGCCGCCACCCTGGGCGACAAGGCGACGCTTATAGTGGAGTCCCCCCGCCAGCTGGAGGACGCGGTGCTGCTGCGGCGCCTCCTCGGAAAGTGAATCTTTTTTTAAGCGCAGCGGCATAGCTTCCCGGAGATCACATGGTGGCCGAGCCGTGCCCGGACTGCAAGATCACCTCCCCCGGCGAGGAGTGCCCGAGCTGCGGCACCCTGGTGACGGTCGCCGGGGACGAGATGGGCTGCCCCGTCTGCAACAACGTGATCGATTCCGCCCTCGACCTCTGCCCCCATTGCGGCACCGAGTTCGAATGGGTCGATGAGGACGAGACGCCCCCGGAACAGGCCGTCGAGCAAGAGGAAGCGGATTACGACCTCGACTGCCCGGAGTGCGGCAACCCCGTATCGGTCGACGACGAGGCCTGCCCCCATTGCGGCACCGGGCTGGAGTTCGTCGAGGAGCCTGAGGAGCCCGAGGAGCCTGTGGAGGCGCCCATCGTGGCCAAGAAACGCTTCAGCATGGACCTCAAGGGGCTGTTCCGGTCCGTTCTGACGGAGAGGCCCAAGCCCTCCGAAGAGGCCGTGGACGCTCAGGCCGATGAGCCTGCCGAGGCCGCGCCGTCGGAGCAGGCCGCGGAAGCCCAGACCGGAGGGCGTCCCGCGGCGACGCCGTCGGAGCGGGCCGCCGAGCCGAGTGAGATCGACGAGGACATGGACCTCGACGCGGAGATCGGGCGCATCACCGAGAAAGAGGCCGCCGAGGAGCGCTCGGAGGAGGCGGAGCTGAGCCCGGAGATGGTCCAGGAGCTGTTCGACAAGGCGTTGGAGGAGCTAGGGGACCCATATGACGTCAAGAACCCCACCCAGGAGTACACCGAGGCGGTCGCGCCCCTGATGGAGAAATGGGCGCTGGCCTCGGAGATGCATGCTCCGCTGGGGGAGGCCGACCGCCTTTTCGACGAGACGTACATCATGGCGAAGAACCAGGAGTTCCCCGCCGCAGTGCGCGTCGCCAAGGAGGCCGAGGGGGAGCTGGACCGCCGCATCGAGGACGCCCTGTTCTACCGCCATTCGGTGATAAAGGAGGCCCTGCCCCACCTCAGCGAGGAGGCCGCCGCCGAGGCCGCGGCGCTGCTGGACGAGTCGCAAGAGCTCATTTACGCTGAAGGGTACGCCAAGGCGAAGCTGGCGATGGAGGCCGCCGTCGACCGCATCGCCGAGGATAGGCCGTTTTTCAAGGACGCAGAGGAGCTCGGCCGGGTGCTGGCGCGGCACTTGGCCACCGCCGAGCGCTTCCTGGTGGACACCCGCGAGGCGCGGGAGCTGGTGGCCCACTCCCGGGACTACCACCGCCGCGGCGATTGGAAGAGCTGCGTCCAGGTCTGCGAGGGGGCGCTGGAGAGGCTGCGACCGGCGTTGCGGCGTGTCGCCGAGCAGGAGCTAGACGCCCTGAAGGGGGAGATGGTGCGGTTGAAGCGGGCCAACAAGGCCGACGAGAAGATGGTGGCCGCCGCCGCCGATGCCACGGACTTCATCTCCAATGGCGAGGACCTGCCGGCGCTGGAGCACATCCACCGCCTCCAGGTCCAATTACGGGGCGGGACATGACAATCTTTTTATCATCCACCGCTTTCCGGTGGACATAGGCCACTGTGGCTCAGCCTGGTAGAGCGACAGATTCGTAATCTGTAGGCCGAGGGTTCGAATCCCTCCAGTGGCTCCATCATTTCTCGAGGTAATCCCTGAGCATGCGGATGGCGCAGACGTCGCCGCACATCGAGCAGCCCTCGTCCTCCTTGGTGCTTCCCCGCGAGCGGTAGCGGCGGGCCTTCTCGCCGTCCACGGCGAGGGAGAACATCGACTCCCAGTCCAGATCCGCCCTCGCCTGCGACATCAGGCGGTCGCGGTCGCCGCCGCGGCCGCGGGCGATGTCGCCCACGTGGGCGGCGATCATCGACGCCACCACCCCTTCCCGGACGTCCTCCACCGTGGGCAGGCAGAGGTGCTCCGCCGGGGTCAGGTAGCAGAGGAAGTCCGCCCCCGCCTGCGCCGCCAGGGCGCCGCCGATCGCTCCCACGATATGGTCGTACCCCGGGGCGATGTCGGTGACCAGCGGGCCGAGCACATAGAAGGGCGCGTCGTGGCAGAGGGCCTTCTGCATCCTCACGTTGCTCTCCACCATGTGCAGCGGCACGTGCCCCGGCCCCTCCACCATGCACTGCACCCCGGCGGCGCGGGACCTCTTGACCAGCTCGCCGAGCACCATCAGCTCCGAGACCTGGGCGGGGTCGGTGGAGTCCGCTATGCTCCCCGGCCGGAAGCCGTCGCCCAGGGACAGGGTGAACTCGTGCTCCCGGGCCATCTCCAGCAGGTAGTCGAACTGCCGGTAGAGGGGGTTCTCTTCGTCGTTGTGCAGTATCCAGGCGGTGAGGAACGAGCCGCCGCGGGAGACCACGCCGGTGAGCCGGTCGGAGCGCTTGAGCCACTCCACCGTCTCCTTGGTGATCCCGCAGTGCACGGTCATGAAGTCCACCCCGTCGCGGGCGTGGGCCTCGATGCCGTTGAAGATGTCGTCCTCGCCCATCTCCACCACCGCGCCGCGGCGGGCGGCCGTGAGGCCGGTCTGGTATATGGGCACGGTGCCCACCATCGCCGGCGACTCCTTGATGACGGCGCGGCGGAACCCGTCGACATCGCCGCCGGTGCTAAGGTCCATCACCGCGTGCGCCCCGTGCCGCAGGGCCACGCGCACCTTCTCCAACTCCTCCTCCAAGGAGTCGATGTCCCGCGAGCTGCCGAGGTTGACGTTCACCTTGACCGAGAGACCCTCACCTATCCCGCACGGCTCGGGGGAGTGCACCGGGTTGTGCGGTATCACCATCCTTCCGGCGGCGACGCCCCGCCTCACGCGTTCGGGGTCGAGGCCTTCGCGGCGGGCGACCTCCTCGATGATGGGGACCGTGCCCGAGCGGGCGTCTTCCATGAGGGTCATCGGCTCTCCATCCCCGAATCCGTATTTCTTTCTTCCCTCACGTCACCGAAGCAAGGACGAGGGGGGTTAACACCCCTGAAGAAACCCCCTTTCGAGGCTCCCGCGAAGCGTTCGCAGCCGGGGTGAAGGCTGCATGCTGCCAGATGTACCTTTAGTATTTATACTAAGATGCCCATTCAGAAGCATGATCGGGGAGGCTCCGGCGCCGCCGGCGGACGAGGGTTCCTGCCAACCCTAGACTCACGTTTTCTACGAGGTCATTTGATGGATGAGAACAGGTACGAAGCTGACAGCATACAGGTCCTAGAGGGCCTGCAGGCGGTGCGGAAAAGGCCGAGCATGTACATCGGCAGCACCGACTCCCGCGGTCTGCACCATCTCGTGTACGAGGTGGTGGACAACAGCATAGACGAGGCCATGGCCGGCCATGCCGGCCGCATCAAGGTCGTCATCGAGGAGGACGGCGGGGTGACCGTGGAGGACGACGGCCGCGGCATACCGGTCGCGGAGCACCCCCGCTACGGCAAGAGCGCGCTGGTCATCGTGCTCACCGTGCTGCACGCCGGGGGGAAGTTCGACGACAAGAGCTACAAGGTCTCCGGCGGCCTGCACGGGGTGGGCATATCGGTGGTGAATGCGCTTTCGGAGGGCCTGGAGGCCACCGTGTGGCGCCAGGGGAGGAAGTACAGCCAGCGCTTCGAGCGCGGCGTCCCCGTGGGCGGGCTCCAGGACCTGGGAGAGACCGACGGCTCGGGCACACGCATCAGCTTCCGCCCCGACCCGGAGATCTTCCCCGCCACTGACTTCGAGTACGACGTGCTGCGCCAGAGGCTGCGCAACCTCGCCTTCCTGAACAGCAACATCGAGGTGCAGTTCAGCGACCGCCGCGACGGCCGCGAGGAGACGTTCCACTACGAGGGCGGCATCGTGGAGTTCGTGCAGCACCTCAACCGCAGCCGCGAGCCGCTGCACCCCGAGCCGATATTCATCCAGGGGGAGAGGGACGAGGTGGTGGTGGAGCTGGCGATGCAGTACACCAGCTCCTACAGCGAGAACATCCACCCCTTCGTGAACAACATCAACACCGTGGAGGGCGGCACCCACCTCTCCGGCCTCAAGGCGGCGCTCACCCGCACCCTCAACGACCACGCCCGCGGCCGGGGCATGCTCAAGAACGGCGAGTCCCTCAGCGGCGAGGACGTGCGCGAGGGCCTGACCGCCATCCTATCGGTGCGCATACCCGACCCGCAGTTCGAAGGGCAGACCAAGACCAAGCTGGGCAACAGCGAGGCCCGCAAGGCGGGGGAGGCTCTGGTCAACGAGAAGCTGGCCGAATTCCTGCTGGAGAATCCCCGCGTGGGCGAGAGCGTCGTCCACAAGGCGGTGGTGGCCGCCCAGGCCCGCGAGGCCGCCCGCAAGGCCCGCGAGCTCACCCGCCGCAAGACATTCCTGGAGAGCACCAGCCTCCCCGGCAAGCTGGCCGACTGCAGCGAGCGCGACCCCGCTGAGTCGGAGATATTCATCGTCGAGGGGGAGAGCGCCGGCGGCAGCGCCAAGCAGGGCCGCGACCGGCGCTTCCAGGCCATCCTACCCCTACGGGGCAAGATCCTCAACGTGGAGAAGGCCCGCCTCGACCGCATACTGAAGAGCGAGCAGATCCGCAACCTGATCACCGCCCTCGGCTGCGGCGTGGGGGAGGAGTTCGACATCAACCGGCTGCGCTATCACCGTATCATCATCATGTGCGACGCCGATGTCGACGGCGCCCACATCGCCACGCTGCTGCTCACCCTGCTGTTCCGCTACATGCGCCCGCTCATCGAGAACGGCCACATCTACCTGGCGCAGCCTCCGCTCTACAAGATTTGGAAGGGCAAGAAGGAGACCTACGCGTTCCACGAGCGGGAGATGGAGGCCCTCTACGAGGAGTTCGGCGACAACGCCAGCGTCCAGCGCTACAAGGGCCTGGGGGAGATGAACCCCCAGCAGCTGTGGGAGACCACCATGGACCCGGAGGGCCGCACCCTGAAGAGGATCGAGATCGAGGACGCCATCCGCGCCGAGGAGCTGTTCACCACCCTCATGGGGGACGCGGTGGAGCCTAGGCGGGAGTTCATCTTCGCCCACGCGGCGGAGGTCACCAACCTGGATGTGTGAGCATGCCGGCGCAGCGCATACTCAATCAGAGCATCGAAGGCGAGATGCAGCGCTCGTACATCGACTACGCGATGAGCGTCATCGTCGGCCGCGCCCTCCCTGACGTGAGGGACGGCCTCAAGCCGGTGCACCGCAAGATACTGTACGCGATGCACGACATGGGTCTGCACCACAACCGCGCCCACAAGAAGTGCGCCCGCGTGGTGGGTGAGGTCCTGGGCAAGTACCACCCCCACGGCGACCAGGCGGCGTACTCGTCGCTGGTGAGGATGGCGCAGGAATTCTCCCTCCGCTATCGCTTAGTCGACGGCCAAGGCAACTTCGGCTCCATCGACGGCGACTCGGCGGCGGCCATGCGTTACACCGAGTGCCGCCTCTCGCGGCTGTCGGCGGACATGCTCGCCGACATCGACAAGGACACGGTGGACTTCGTGGACAACTTCGACGGCTCCCTCAGCGAGCCGGCGGTGCTGCCGTCGCGTCTCCCTAATCTCCTGGTCAACGGCTCATCGGGCATCGCCGTGGGCATGGCCACCAACATACCGCCGCACAACATCAACGAGGCCGTGGACGGCCTCATCCATCTCCTGGACAACCCCGAGGCCGACGCCATCGAGCTCATGGGGTTCATCCAGGGCCCGGACTTCCCCACCGGGGGGCGCCTCTTCGGCGTCAACGGCATCGTCTCCGCCTACCAGACCGGCCGCGGCAAGGTGAAGATCCGCGCCAGCGCCGAGATCCAGGAGGAGAACGACCGCGAGCGCATAGTCATCAACGAGATACCGTTCCAGGTGAACAAGGCCTCGCTGATCGAGAGCATCGCCGAGCTGGTCAAAGAGGGCCGCGTGGAGGGCATCTCCGACCTCCGCGACGAGTCCGACCGCGACGGGATGCGCATCGTGGTGGAGATCAAGCGCGGCGGCATGGGCGAGGTGGTGCTCAACCAGCTCTACAAGCACACCCAGCTGGAGAGCACCTTCGGCATCATCAACCTGGCGCTGGTGGACAACCAGCCGCGGCTGATGTCCCTGCCGGAGATGCTGTCCCATTACCTGGAGCACCGCAAGGACGTGGTCCTGAGGCGCACCGCCCACGAGCTGGAGCAGGCGCGCAAGCGGCACCACGTCCTGGAAGGCCTGATGAAGGCCATCGACCGCCTCGACGAGACCATCAAGATGATCCGCGCCTCGGCATCGCCGGAGCAGGCCCGCGGCCTGCTCATGGAGGAGCTGGAGCTCAGCGTGGAGCAGGCCAAGGCCATACTGGAGATGCGCCTGCAGAAGCTCACCGGCCTGGAGCTAGAATCCTTGCGGGAGGAGTACCGCGAGATCCTCGTGCTCATCGCCGACCTCGAGGACATCCTCTCCTCGGTGGAGAGGGTGAAAGCGATCGTGAAGGAGGAGCTGCTCCAGGTCAGGGAGCTGCACGGCGACGAACGCCGCACCGAGATACTGCCCGACGAGCTGGACATGGATCTGGAGGACCTCATACCTCGCCAGGACGTGGTCGTCATCGTCACCAACGGCAACTACATCAAGCGCATCCCCCTGGAGACCTACCGCCAGCAGGCGCGGGGAGGCACCGGCCTCACCGGCATGGGCACCAAGGAGGAGGACCAGGTCCTGCGCCTGTTCGTCGCCTCCACCCACGACCACATAATGTTCTTCACCAACCAAGGCCGGGTGCATTGGCTCAAAGGGTACAACGTCCCGGCGGGCGGAAGGCAGTCCCGCGGCAAGCCCATCGTGAACATCCTCCCCGACCTTCAGCCCGGCGAGAGTGTGGTGACCACGCTCAGCGTCGGCGAGTTCGACGACGAGCGCCAGCTCATCTTCTCCACCCGCCGCGGCCTCATCAAGAAGACGCGGCTCAGCGCCTACTCCAACGTGCGCGCCCGCGGCATCAAGGCCGTCCGCCTCGATGAGGGGGACGAGCTGGTGGACACCCGCCTCGGCGACGGGGAGCAGAACGTCGTCCTGGCGACCGCCAGAGGCCAGGCGGTGCTGTTCCGCGAGTCCGAGGTGCGCCCCACCGGCCGCGACACCCGCGGCGTCATCGGCGTCAGCCTCCGCGAGGGCGACAAGGTGGCGGGGATGGCCATCGTGGCGGAGGACGACATGCTCCTCACCGTCACCGAGAAAGGCTACGGTAAGATAACGCCGGTGGCGGAATACCGGCGCACCCACCGCGGCGGCAAGGGCGTGATGACCATCCGTGCCGGCGGCCGCAACGGCCACGTTGTAGCGGTGAGGATGGTCAGGCCCGACGACGAGCTGATGATGGTCAGCAACCAGGGGAAGGTCATCCGCACCTCCGCCGAGGGCATCCGCGTGGTGGGGCGGCGCACCATGGGGGTGCGCGTTATGCGCCTGTCGGACGAGGACGCGGTGAGCGCGGTGGCGAGGCTTCCGAGCCCATCAGAGGTCGAAGCGGCTGAGGACATATATTAATAGAAAAAAAACCCATCTTAACCAGAAGGCGGCCCGGTCGCTCTGTGGGGTACTCATATTGAGAGAAGACAGCGATCCCAAATGGCAGGTCATCGAGGAGTTTGAGAAGACTCTGCGCGGAATCGAGACCGATGTCATCGCGCGGAAGCGCGAGGTCGCCAACGCCGAGGCCGACCTGGAGGAGCGCAGCCACAAGCTGGACATCCGCGAGAAGGAGCTGGACATGCGCTCCCAGGGCCTGGACGAGAGGGAGCGGGAGCTGGAGGGCCGCCGGGACGAGCTGGAGTCCTATAAGGACGAGCTGGACCGCAGGGCCGCTGAGCTGGACGATATACGCGACGCCGTGGGCGAGTTCCATTCCCGCCTCACCCGCCGCGAGTCCGACCTCGCCACCCAGGAGAGGGAGCTCCTCATGCTCCTGGAGAAGACCGAGGCCCACGAGGAGCGTCTGAACGGTATATTGGAGAGGATGGCCCGCCTCGACGAGGCCATGGAGCAGGAGGAGGCCGCCGCCCGCCGCGCCTTGGACGCGATAACCTCGGTGCGGGACAAGGTCACCACCCGCGAGAGCACCCTGCTGGAGCAGGCCAACGCCATATCCTCGGCGAAGAAGCTGGTGGTGGAGGAGCACCGCCGCTTCATGGAGTGGGGCTCCCGCCTGAACGAGAAGGAGAAGAACCTCGAGCGCCTGGAGATGGAGCTTAAGCGCTTAAGGGAATGACGTAGCCTGGATGCAGGGGAAAACAATAGCAGGTGACGGGATGGTGCGATGATGATGTCTGCGCGCGGAGAAAGGACGGTCGCGGCAGCGACGGCGCTGATGCTGCTGCTGGTGACGTTCTCCGGTCTGGGGGTCCTGCTTTGGACGGCGGGGCCCGTGGACGCGAGCGGCGGACCCAACAGCGATGATTGGCTCATCACCGGCCACGAGAGCGTGAGCTCTGACCGCGTGGTTCACGCCAACATCACCATCGTCGACGGCGGGACGCTGACCGTGAAGGACAGCACCCTCAGCATGGCATCCACGAACTCCTCAGGGGTCAACGCCCTCACCATAACGGTGGGCCAAGGCGGCGCCCTCGTGCTGGACAACGCCCGCCTGGAGGCATACACCTACACCTTCGAATCGATGCCGGTGCTGGGCGTGCTGGTGGAGAACGGCGGCGAGCTTCGCATGCACGATTCGGAGATGGCCTTCGCTGGACACCTGGTGCTGGACAACGCCCGCATGGAGATGCACTCCTCCGTCATCAAGGGCCTCGAAGAAGACTCCATAACCAATGTGGTCAACAACACCCTCTTCCCCGCCGCGGACTTCACCCACTCGCCGGTTTTCAGCGCCTTCTCCTCGGAGGTCGTGATGGTGTCCTCGTCCATCGAGGACATGTACCAGGGCGGCGCCGCTACCGCTGGCGCCTACGATTTCAACTACCCCTTCGCCAAGGACAGCAACGACCGTGTCACCGTCAGCTATGCGCTTAACCGCTACGCCGCCGCGGCCAACACCGACCACGTGGGCAACATGTCCTACGAGGACGGCCGCTTCGTCGTGTTGGAGGACGGCGAGAACCTCAGCGTCGACGGCTTCGACCCCGGCGGGCTGATATTCGACGCCGGGGAACACGACCTCAAGCTGAACGTCCTCTACCGCACCGACAAGGCCTTCGACGACGCCACGGAGCTGGATGTGACGTACGGCCGCGACGGAGACATGAGCGTCGCCGGCCAGAAGATAGAGAGCACCTGGACCCTCGATGACAAGAGCCCCACCACGCTGATCTCCGAGGACATCCCCGACTACTCCAGCATAGAACTGTCCACCCTGGAGGTGTTCATAGACAATACCGACCTGGATGGCGAGGTGGATATCGAGAGGCTGTGGCTGAGCATCGAGGACATCGACATAGACTCCTATCGCAAGATCACCATGGCGGGCAACTCGGAGTTCGTCGCGGTGGACAGCACCCTCCCCATCAACTACAACGACACCGACGAGGAGCACAACTCGCTGGTGATGAGGGACGCCTCGCAGGCCCACCTCTACGGCGTGACCGCCGCCGACCCCGGCGACGAACCCTACAACCCCGCCATCGAGTCCGTCGACCGGACGGTGACGGTCCGCCCGCTCAACCAGACGGACGACGATGACACCGGCGAGGACATCGGGGATCTGATGCTGGATGACGGGGAGACCTATGATGTTGCCGCGGATGATAACACCATGTCCGTCTTAATGAATCTGACAGGGTTGCCTGAGGGGCTAGTTGATTCCTGGATCCGTTTGAACAGCTCAACTTCTAGTAATTATGAACAGGGGCCCGTTTTACAATTTAAAAATGAGTATGGCATTTTTAACACTACCATACAACCAGAAGAGTCAGAATCAACCATTCATCGATATGATATGGGTGGTTATTCTATACAAAACCTAACAAACACTGAATTCATTTTTAGTAACGATATAAATGGATCAGCGATGTTCGATTCCCTAATTCTGGAGTTGACATATCAACCTCAGGCTTTCATTTACAAATGGGCCAACATCACTCTCCAAAACTCGCTCGATGAGCCGATAGCCAATGTCGCGGTGAACGCCCATGAAGAGGTCAGCAATGAACCGGCAACCTACACCCCATACAACGGCGACGACTCGACACCGCCGCCATCGGTCCTCGGTTGGCTCGACAGGGATGCCGACGACTTCAAG
>PWHV01000032.1 GCA_003555025.1 Methanomassiliicoccaceae archaeon
TCGAAACCCTGTTTCTGTATTGGGGACAGGTGGGTTGAGCGTGAATGTCAAACTCTGACCTTATGCTCTCACTGAGAATACGACTATACTGGTTATGTATGATGGTGGACCAAGCGGGATTTGAACCCGCGGCCTCTGCCTTGCGAAGGCAGCGATCTTCCGAGCTGATCTATTGGCCCTTGAGAGCGCTGTAAAGAGCGGAAGCATATAACTCTTTCTTCATACCAGTCGGGCATACCCACTTACACCAGGGATGGAAACGTTTTCATATCCCTCATTCACCTAGTATCGATGATAATCATGCTCACCCAAGAAGTCAAGGACGACATGAACAGGATGAAGACATACGCCTTCTGCACCAGCAGCGCCGACGGCGAGCCCAACGTGGCCGCCATCGGCCTGCTGAAGAGGATGGACGACGAGACCATATGGGCGGTGGACAACTTCATGGTGAAGACCCTGAAGAACGTGGAGGAGAACCCGCGCGCCTCCATCCTCGTGTGGTCCACAGACACCAGCGGCGCGTGGCAGGTCAAGTGCGATGTCAGCGTGCTTAGTGAAGGCGAGGACTACGAGGCCGCCCGGAAATGGGCCCATGAGATGAAGGAGACCCTACCGGCGAAGAACCTGCTGATCCTAAAGGTCACCGATGTCTACAACGTGAAACCAGGCCCAGATGCGGGCAAGAAGGTCGTCTGAGCCCTTCCAATAGGATAATTGGTGACGCGCCTGGATCGGAAGAGGGTGCAGGTTCAACCCTGGGGGCTCATTCCTTGCCGCCCTCATCGATCTTGGCCATCATGTACCCTTGGCCCAGGCCCATCAACAGACCCACGGGTATGAGCAGGAAGCTGAAGGGGTTGCCGTCGCTGAGGACGTAGAACGCCACCGCGAGGGCCAAGCCGGAGAATCCTCCGAACCAGAAGCCCCATCCCATCTTCGCCATAGTCAGGCCTTTCATCGTCACACCTCGATGCGGAGGCCGAGCTCCTTCTCAACGGCGGCGACCATGCGGTCGACGATGTCCGGTGCGCCGCCGATGTAGTTCACCGGGTCCATGGCTTCTGCCACCTCCTCGGCGCTGAGCGCGGTGGATATCTCCGAGGAGCGCAACAGCGCCTCCTGCAAATGGAGGCCATCACGCTGCGCCTCCATCGAGGCCGACCGGACGGCCTCGTGCGCCTCCTGCCTCCCCATGCCTTTGGCGGCGAGGGCCATCATCACCGGCTCGGCCATTATCATCCCCTTGGCGAGCTCGATGTTCGCCAGCATCCTCTCCCGATCCACCTGCAGATTGCTGAACACGTCCGCCATCTTCAGCAGCATGTCGTCCACCAACGTGAACACGTGGGGTATGGTGAACCTCTCGGCGCTGGAATTGCTGAGGTCCCGCTCGTGCCACAGGACCTGGCTCTCGAACATGGGAGTTACGAAGCCGCGCACCACCCGCGCCAGGCCGCAGACGTTCTCCGAGGTGATGGGGTTCTTCTTCTGCGCCATGGTGGAGCTGCCCACCTGCTTATTGGCGTCGAATGCCTCGTGGGCCTCGGCGATCTCCGAGCGCTGCAGGTTGCGCACCTCGGTGGCGAACCGATCGCAGGAGGTGGCCACGTTTGCCATCAGGCAAATCATTTCGCTGTAGCGGTCCCGCCCCACCACCTGGGTGGCGGCCTCCTCGTAGCTCAAACCCAGGTCGTCCATCACCATCTCCTGGATGGTCATGAAGTCGTCGCCGAGGGCGGCGCCGGTACCCACCGCCCCGGCCATCTTGCCGGCGCAGGCCCGCGGGCGCATCTCCTGCAGCCTCTGCCGGTGCCGCAGCAGCTCGGCGATGTAGCCGGCGACCTTGAATCCGAACGTTATCGGTATGGCGAATTGGGCGTGGGTCCTGCCCACCTCTAGGGTGTTCCTCTCCCTCTTGGCCAGCTGCGCCATCGCCACCAGCAGCTTCTCCAGGTCGTCCTCGATGAGGTCCAAGGCCGCCTTGACCTGCATGGCGGTGGCGGTGTCCACTATGTCATTCGAGGTCGCGCCCAGATGCACGTAGCGGCCGGCGTCGCCGCATTGCTCGGACATCGCCTTCACCAGCGCCATGACGTCATGACGGGTCTCGGCCTCGATCTCCTTGACGCGTCCGACCTTCACAGCGTCCAGGTTGGCGTTGGCGCTGATGGCCTCCGCCGCCTCGGCGGGGATGTTCCCCAGCGCGGCATGGGCCCGGGCCAGCGCCGCCTCGGCGTCCATCTGGTACTGCAGACGGCTCTCCTCCTCGAAGATGGCCTTCATCTCAGCGCGTCCGTAGCGGAAATCAAGAGGGCAGAGGTTACTCATATTCTCAGCTTCAGATTAGGGATTCAATATAAATATTGTTGCAGAGCCTCGCCATCACTGGCACTGCCTCCGTTACCGTAAGGGGGTCCTGACCTCCGCAAACTACATCGGCGCTGGTCACATTCTACGAAACTATTATAAATAATATGTTTTATCTCCAAGCGTTGGCGGCTCCCCTCTTATATATGGGGCCGTACAGGATTGAGCGTGGACTTATGACCGAACTCTTGGAGGAGCTTGAACAAAAGCGAAGCAAAGCCAACAACGACGCGGAGAAGCACCGACGTCTGAGGGACGAGCTCAACAAACAGACCAAAGAATGGGTTAAGAAAAGGGATTCCCTGAACTCCCAAGTGAGGGAGCTCGTGGACGAGGCCGCTAAGCACCGCGACATGCGCGACGAGCTGAATCAGAAGGTGCGCGAGGCCAAGAACGAGAGGGACGATTATAACAAGGAGGTCTCCAAGCTTAACGAGGAAGTGAACAAGCTCCGTGCCGAGACCCCCAAGGACAAGGGGCCCCCGCTCAAGAAACTCAAGAAGGAGCTTAACGACCTCGAGTTCCGCCACATGACCCAGTCCCTGTCCAAGGAGAAGGAGCAGGACCTCATCGAGCTGATGAAGCAGCTGGTCAAGCAGATCGAGGACAAAGAGAAGGAGATGTCCGAGGACACCGAGATCGGCTCCGCCATCGCCGAGCTGCGCGAGGCCCGCGACCAGGCGGAGGCCCACCATCGCCAGGTGTCAGAGTACGCCGAGCAGGCCCAGGAGCAGCACGACAAGATGATCTCCCTCTACGAGGAGGCGGACAAGCTGCGCAAGGAGGCTGACGGCGCCCAGGAGAAGTTCGTCGAGACCAAGCTCCTCGCCGATGAGGAGCACAAGAAGCACATCGAGTTCATCAAGCAGGTGCATGACTTCGACAAGATGCTCAGCGGTCTGAGGCAGAAGCAGAAGAAGGCCAAGAAGAAGAAGGAGGACACCGCGGTCAAGAAGGAGGCCGAGGACATCTTCGACAAGTTCAAGGCCGGCGAGAAGCTCAGCACCGAGGACCTGATGACCCTGCAGAAGTCTGGATACCTCTAGGTCCGATGGCCTGCGGGCCTGCTGGCCCGTGTTCAAACACCTTTAAACAAACCTTGTTCTTCTTATTGATAACTATTATATATTACCCGGATAATTGTTGTTACGTGGGATAATAGGGGCTAGTTCATAGAGTGCATCCCATCCCTTCTGACTGGCTAGCCCTGTCCCGCTTTTCCATCATAAGGCCCTCCGTTGCGATTCAATCAGGGCATAGCGTTCCCGCATGCCTCCGAGAGCCTGACCACCTCCCTCTCCAGGGAAACGGCGCTCGACCCTTCCGAAACCATGCCGACGAGCAGGCTACCCACTATCACTCCGTCAGCGCCTGCCGCGCGCAAACGCCGTACATCATCGGCGCCGGAGACGCCGAAGCCGAGGGCGAGAGGAAGGCCGGGGTCTATACGCTTGGTGCTGGCAATCAGCGGGGCGATGTCCTGTGCGAAAGGGAGGCCAGGCCCTGTGACTCCCGTGCGGGTCATCATGTAAGTGAAGCCCGAGCCCGCCCTGACAAGCTCATCCCTTCTGGCGGGCGATGTCAGAGTGGTGGTTATATGGATCAGGTCCAAGCCCGCCCTCCGGCAATGCGAGCGCAATGCAGTAGACTCGTGCATAGGGAGGTCGGGCACGATGAGGCCGTCCACGCCAGCATCGGTGCATTCTGAGACGAAGAGCTCCTCGCCCAAGCGTTGGATTGGATTGTAATAGCCCATCAGCACCATCGGGGTCTCGAGCTCGCCGCGCAGCTCTTTGACCATCCTTATGGTGTCACGGGGCATGGTGCCCTGCCCCAGCGAACTCATCGCCGCCTCCTGGATGACCTTCCCGTCCGCAACCGGGTCGGAATAGGGCATCCCCAGCTCGATTATGTCGGCGCCGCCCCGCACGCAGGCCTTGACCATATCCTTGGAACCCTCCAACGAAGGGGAGCCGGCCATCAGGTAGCATATAAGGGCGGCCCTATCCTCCTCCTGGGCCGCGTTGAACGCGTTTCGTATTCTGCTCAATCCATTCCCCCCAAGGAGTACACGGTCTCAAGGTCCTTGTCCCCCCGGCCTGAGAGGGTGACTACCATGAAACCCTCCTCGTCCATCCGCTCCGCCTCCCGCATGGCCGCGTATACGGCATGGGAACTCTCCAGGGCGGGGATTATCCCTTCGTATCGGGAGAGCAGAGAGAAGGCCTCAAGCGCCTGCTCATCCGTGACCGCGACGTATCTGGCCCTTCCGATGTCCTTCAGATGGCTGTGCTCAGGACCTACGCCAGGATAATCCAGACCGGGGGCCGCGCTGTGGGCCTCCCCTATCATGCCGTGCTCATCCTGGAGGATGTACGTCCTGCAGCCCTGCAGCACCCCCACGCTGCCTGATGACAGGGAGGCGGAATGATGGCGGGAGGAGAGTCCCTGACCTGCGGCCTCGGCCCCCAGCAAGTCCACCGACTCGTCTTCGAGGAACGGGTGGAATGTCCCGATGGCGTTGCTTCCCCCGCCCACGCACGCCACTAGGAGATCGGGCAGCCTTCCCTCCGCGGCCAAGGACTGTCGGCGCGTCTCACGTCCGATCACGCTTTGGAAGTCCCGCACCATTGTCGGGAACGGATGGGGGCCCGCCACCGTCCCCAACAGGTAATGGGTGTCCTCGACACTTCCCGCCCAGTCTCGCAGGGCCTCGTTGATGGCGTCCTTCAATAGCCTCGATCCAGAGCTGACAGCGTGCACCTTGGCCCCCATGAGCCTCATGCGGAAAACGTTCATCCTCTGCCGGGCGATGTCTTTCTCGCCCATGAATATCTCAGCCTCCATCCCGAGGACGGCGGCGGCCATCGCGGTGGCGGTGCCATGCTGCCCCGCCCCGGTCTCGGCGATGATGCGCCTCTTGCCCATCCGACGGGCGAGTAGAGCCTGGCCCATGACGTTGTTGAATTTGTGTGCCCCGCCATGGCAGAGGTCCTCTCTCTTCAGATAGATCCTGGGGCCCCGACAATGCTCTGTAAGCCTTTGAGCGAGATAGAGGGGCGTGCTCCGTCCACCGTAATGTCGGTTGAAACGCTCCAGCTCTGAACGGAATAAGGGGTCCCCCATCGCTGAAAGGTATTCTTTTTCCAGCTCCTGCAATGCCTCAACAAGGACCTCAGGGACATACTGACCTCCGTACTCGCCGAATCGGGCGTCCATCATGTATGCCGCCCCCTGATCCTGTCTATGGCCTCTCGCACCATGCCGGGGTCCTTCCCGCCCGCGGCCTCCAATGAGCTCGACATGTCCACCCCATAGGGGCGGACAACCGATATGGCATTCTCCAGGTTATCCGCCATCAATCCGCCGGCCAGAATGACGGGGAAGGGATGGAGTGCGTCCCGTATCCTTCTGCTGATGGACCAGTCATGTACCCTTCCCGTCCCCCCGCCTTGCCGGCCAGGGCTGTCGAGCAGCAGGGCAGAGCATCCTCCCAGCATCTCAGCACCTATGCATGCCCCCTCTCTGACCCCCAGCACCGCCCATGTCTCGACGCATGCTGACATCCTCTCCATCAGATCGAGGTCGGGGGCCGAGTGTAACTGTAGCACGTCCGGCTCCAGGCGGGAGACCATCGCCTCCAACGACTTTCCATTCGTCTCGGTTGTCACCATCACCTTGGTGTTGTCGCACAACGACATCAGTTCCCGTGCCCGCTCTGCCCCGAGATTCCTATGGGAAACGCTAGAGACCACGAACCCCAGGTAGTCGGCTTCCCGACAGGCCTCTATGTCGTCCGGGTGCCGCATCCCGCATACCTTGATGGCGGTCATCGGCCCACCTTCAAATCTTTCAATCTCCGCCTTGGGCAGGGCGATGAGCTGAGGGCTTTGCCTATCAGCACGGCCGCAGCGCCGAGGTCTCTGGCCTTCTCCACATCATTTCTGGACCGCATGAGGCTCATTGCCAGCACCGGCCTGCCGTCGGCGACAAGGTCGGGGAGCGCGTCCTCCATGGCCAAGCCCCCCGCGCTGAGGGTCCGCAGATCGCGTCGGTTGAAAGCGAGCATGTCAGCACGGCTGTCCAGCACGGAGTCCAGCTCCTCCTGGGCGGAGCACTCCAGCACCACTTCGAGACCCAGGTCATTAGCCTTTCCGATGAGCTTGTCCCTTTTATTCCGGCCACGGCCTCCGAAGGCCGACTCTATCAGCAGGACTGCCGATGCATTCAACATCCGGGCGCACTCCAATTGACGGCCATCGATGATGATGTCCTTCATAAGCACCGGCAGTCCGCTGCGGGCGGCCAGGACGACATTCCGAAGCGAGCCGTGGAAATGGTTCGGTTCGCTGAGCACGGACAGCGCTGCCGCCCCGCCGCGGACATATTCCGATATCAGGCCCTGTGAGCCGTGCGTCGAGAACTTTCCATCGGAGGGGGAGCCCTTCTTCACTTCTGCGATCACTGGCATGCTGGGATGCCGTTCCAAAGCGGCCACCATGGAGGGGGGCTTGAAGAGGCCCTCCGCCCTCGTTGTCCCCGGGTTGTCGTAATAACCTTCATCCAAAAGCGCCTTGGCGTTATCCAGCAATAGGGAGAGAGCGTCCCCGCCTCCATCAAACATCGTTGCAGCCTCCTGTGCTGGCCCTTATGTACCGATGCATGAGGTCCTCCGCAGCGCCGCTATCCAGGGACTCCTCTGCCAGACTCAGGCATGACTGGAGACTGTTACGTCGTTCTTGGACCAGAAGGGCACAGGCTGAGCTGAGCAGGGCCTGGTCCCTCCTCTCCCCCTCCTGCCCCGCGAGTATGCCTTTACAGGCCTGGGCCGCTGCTGCGGGAGGCAGCTCCCTCAAGGCCTCCGCCGGGCAACGGTCCATTCCCACCATCTCCGGGCATATCTCATACCGCTCGATGCCGCTCCTCGTCAGATGCGCCACTGAAGTGGAACCGCAGAGGGAGACCTCGTCCATGCCCGGGTCCCCATACACCACCATGGCCCTCTCCACTCCGGTTTTAATCAGGACCTCCGGAACGATATCCAGATGGCGTGGGTCCCACACCCCCATGAGGTGGTCGCGCTTGACGCGCACGGGGTTCAACAGAGGGCCCATCATGTTGAAGACGGTCACTCCGCCCGCCATCCGCCTGGCCTCGGCGGCCGCCGCTACGGAGGGATGGTGGTTCGGGGCGAAGAAGAATGAGAACCCTATGTCATCGAGGATCTCCGCAGCGCGCTGCGGAGGAATCGATATGTCGGCGCCCAGCGCCTCAAGCAGATCGGCGCTCCCGCATTTTCCGTTCGCGGACCTGTTGCCGTGTTTCGCCACCGGTGAGCCTGAAGCGGCGACGATGAAGGAGGATACGGTGCCGACGTTGAATGTCCGCACGCTGGCGCCCCCGGTGCCGCAGAGGTCCATCACTCGTTCATGCTGAGTGTCCACCTTCGAGGCCAGGCCTTGGAAAACATCGACCATGGCCAGGAGCTCCTCGCTTTTTATAAGGTACGGGTCCATGGACCTCAAAGCGTCGGCACCGACCTCTGGGCCTATGTCTCCTTGAGCAAGACCATGGGCGAGGCTTCGCGCATGGCCGTAGAGAGCGCCCTTGGCCATGCTCATGCCCCCAACCCGGAAACGAAGTTGTCCAGTATCCTTTGCCCCAACGGAGTGAGCACCGATTCAGGATGGAACTGGAAACCTTCGATGGGGTAAAGACGGTGCCTCACACCCATTATTACCCCCAGAGGCATGCGGGAGATTATCTCGAGCTGGGCGGGCAGGTCCTCGTCCCTCACGCAAAGAGAGTGATACAGGCCCGCAACGAAAGGGGACGGCAGGCCCCGCAGGGACCCTTTGCCGTCATGATGGATGTCCGTCGGTTTGCCATGAGCCGGCCTGAATGCCCGCGCCACTTTGGCCCCGAAAACGTGGGCGATGCCCTGCATGCCTAGGCATATGCCCAAAGTGGGCACCCGGGGGGACACCTCGCGCAACACCTGGGCGCATAGGCCGAAGTCAGAGTCCTCACCAGGATGTCCCGGCCCCGGGGATATCACTATGCCATGGTATGAACCCTCTATCGAGCCTATGTCCAACTTGTCGTTCCTGATGACCGTCGGTGTGGCACCCGCCGCAGCCAGACTGTGGGCCAGATTGTGCACGAACGAATCGTAGTTGTCTATCACTAGGACCTTTTTCATGTTCTGTCCCCCTGGTCGAGTCCCGCCGCGTCATGCAAGGCCTTCATCTTGTGCATGCATTCGGCATGCTCCCTCTCAGGGACGGAGTCCATGACTATGCCCGCACCGGCCTGGAAATAGACGCGGTCCCCCACTATGAACGCCGAGCGTATTGTTATGGCAGTGTCCATGTCGCCGTCGTCCGATATGTACCCTACCGCTCCAGCGTAGGGACCTCGGCCGCGGGTCTCGTTCATCTCTATCAACTGCATGGCCCGATGTTTGGGCGCGCCCGTTACAGTGCCGGCGGGGAAGACCGCCGCCAGGGCGTCGACGCAGTCCTTGTCAGAACGCAAAGAGCCTCGGACCTTGGAGACCATGTGCTGCACATGGCTGAACTCCTCAACGCGCATGAAGTCGGTCACCTCAACGCTGCCGTAATCACATACCTTGCCAAGGTCGTTCCTGGCCAGGTCCACCAGCATGATATGCTCTGCCTTCTCCTTCTCATCCGCCAACAGGTCCAGACGATTCGACCTCCTTTGGGTCGCATCCCCTCCCAAGGGGCGCGTGCCGGCGATAGGGTATGTAACCATCTCTCGACCGCGGACGGTCACCAGCGTCTCTGGACTGGAACCCATTACTTTCCTTTCCCCGAAATCCAGGTAGAACATGTACGGTGACGGATTGATCTGCCTCATGCGTTCGTACAAATGGAAGGGGTCTCCCTGGTATCGACGCTCCTCGTATTGGGAGAGCACCGTCTGGAAGGCTTCGCCCTCCATGATGCGGGATCTGAGACTGTCGACTCCGTCACGGTATTCTTCTTGTGACGTTCTTACAGCCTCCGGTGAGATCGTGAAGGGTTCGCATTCCTCATCGCCCTGCGCGCTAACCAACGAATCCAGGCAGCCTTCCTCATCCGCGGGATGGTAATGATAGACTTTGAAAGCCGAATGGTCGTATATGAGGCCGCAGTCGAACAGTCCCAGCTCATACAAGGGGAATTCACCGCCCGACGCTTCTATCCCCTCCTCAAGGGAGTTGACAATGTCGTAGGAGAAGTAACCGACCAATCCTCCGGAGAATGGGAACGGTGAGGCGTCCCTGCCCCTCCGCGACATGACACCTCTCAGTTTGGCCAGGTCTTTGTCTTCGCCGTAATCTCTGTGAACCTCACGAGGGGATGCGCCTAGGAAGGAGTATGAGACGGTACGTGTGGACCCCACCGCGCTCTCGAGCAGGAAGGACTGCTCTGAGCCCCGACGTAAGCGTTTGTAGGCCTCGGCGGGCGATAGGCGGATGTCGGCCTCTTCGAACACTATATCGTCTAGTGGCATTGTTTATCGTATACAATACATATCATATTTGTACGTTATTGTACAAGTTAATACATTATTAATCGCCCTTCAAACGGCCAATCATCAGCGGTGATTGGGAGATTCCGACCAGCGTCATGAGATGACGGGCGGCCCCGTGAAATCCAACGGAGCCATTTTTTTTCAACATAGGGCCAAAATTTCCAGGAGCGATCGCGACCAGGCGGTGTTTCCATTAAATTCTAATACCATCCCGGGTTTCTTACTGGTCGAGGCCATGGTGCTCGAGGGTTTAGGGAAGTCATTGCGCGGCGTGCTGGGACGCATCAGCGATGCCAGCAATGTCAACGAGGACCTTGTCATGGAGGTGTCCAAGGACCTGCAGCGCGCCCTGCTGCAGGCTGACGTCAACGTTCAGCTCGTCCTCTCCATCACCAAGAGGGTGGAGGAACGCGCCCTGCAGGAGAGCCCCCCGGCGGGCAAGAGCGCCAAGGAGCATGTCATCAGGATAATCTACGAGGAGCTGGTGGCAGTCCTCGACCGCGGCGACCCGTTGCCGATGAAGGCGCAGCGCATAATGATGGTGGGCCTCTACGGCCAAGGGAAGACCACCACCACCGGCAAGCTGGCGTGGCAGTTCTCCAAGAAAGGGTTCAACGTGGGTCTGATCGCCGCCGACGTCCACCGCCCCGCGGCCTACGACCAGCTCGTCCAACTGGGCGAGAAGGTGGGCGTGGACGTGCACGGCGAGCCGGGGAACGACGATGCCCCCGACATCGTGGAGAACGGCCTGCGGAGGTTCAAGGACAAGAATCTCATAATCATCGACACCTCCGGCCGCCACGGCCTGGAGGAGGACCTCATACAGGAGCTGAAGGACGTCAGCGCCGTCGCCAAACCGGACGAGAGGCTTCTGGTCCTCGATTCGCAGGTGGGTCAGCAGGCGGGACCGCAAGCGGCCGCCTTCCACGAGGCGGTGGGCGTCACCGGCGTGGTCCTGACGAAGATGGACGGCACCGCCAAGGGCGGCGGGGCGCTGTCGGCGGTGGCGCAGACCAAGGCGCGCATCGTTCACCTCGGGGGGGGGGAGCAGATCCGCGACCTCGAGCCCTTCGACGCCGACCGTTTCATCTCCCGGCTTCTAGGCATGGGCGACGTGCAGTCGCTGATGGAGCTGGCGAAGGACAACGTCACCGATGCCGACGTGGAGCAGACCAGCCGCAACATCATGTCGGGCAAGTTCACCCTCAAGGACATGTACAACCAGATGGAGGCGGTCAACAAGATGGGCCCCCTGCAGAAGGTCATGTCCATGATCCCGGGGTTCAGCAACGTAGAGGAAAAGATGGACATGGAGGACTCGCAGCAGCGGCTGCGTAAGTACAAGGTGATAATGGACTCCATGACCGACGAGGAGCTGGATGACCCGCGCATCGTCAAGGCCTCGAGGGCCAAGAGGATCGCCCTCGGCGCCGGGGTCCGCGGCAGCGACGTCCGCGATCTCATCAAGCAGTACAACCAGAGCAAGAAGATGATGAAGGGCATGCTCGGCAACCGCAAGATGCGCAAGCAGCTGATGAAACAGGTGCAGGGCGGCGACCTGGGGCTCTGAGATGAGGCGTTTCGTCATCATCGGCCACCGCGCCTCCAGCACCGGCGACTTCAAGCTCGACGACGTCTGCGGCGGCGCCGGGCGCCTCGATGTGCTGCTGCGCTGCGTCAACTCCGCCTTCTTCCTATCGCACGCCCTGCGGCGGGATGTCGAGGTCCACCTCGTACTCCAAGGGGGCAGCGACGCGCCCAAGACCCTGCGCTTCCGCGGCGACGAGCTCCGCTACCTCAACCCCGACGAGAGGAGCACCGCATCGCTGGTGAGGAACGCCCTACTGAAGAGATCGGAGGGAGTGGAGTTGCGAGCCTCCCCGGGCATATACGTGTCCCGGGAGGGGCTGGCGCAGCTGCTGGAGAGGCTCGCTGCTGAGAGCGAAATCGTCTACCTCAAGGAGGACGGGGACGACATCCGCGACCTGGAGCTCGCTGGCGACCTGACCTTCGTGCTCGGGGACGACCGCGACCTCAGCGAGGAGGAGGAGTCGTTGCTGGCTGAGCACGCGCGGCGAAGCGTCAGGCTCGGGCCGCACTCCTACCATTCCGACCACTGCATCACGCTGGCGAACAACGAGCTGGACCGGCGGGGCCTCTGAGCTGGAAAACGTTATTATGCTTCCCCCGCCATCGTATAGGTGATGGTAGAGAGGATACCCCAACACCGCCACTGCTCCGGCTGCGGCAAGGCCTTCACCGGGAAGGACCCCTACTGCAGCGAACCCTGCCAGTTGGAAAAGGAGGGCGAGGTCAAAGCCAAAAAGAAGCAGCTCCTCATGCTATGGGGGCTATCAGGGGTGGTGCTGATAATCGCTCTGCTGGTGGTGGCGTGATGAAGGTCGCGGTAGGAGGCACGTTCAATGTCCTGCACGCCGGGCACATATCGCTGTTCGAGAAGGCCTTCCAGATATCGGACTTCCTATCGGTGGGCATATGCTCGGACGAGTTCGCCTCCCAGACCCGGGGCAGGGTGAACCCTCTCAGCGCCCGCATGCAGGCGGTGCAGGAGCTGCTCGACGAATGGGGAGGCCGCTACGAGATCACCGTCATCGAACATCCGCACGGCAGCGCGGTGGAGATGGACGACCTCGATGCCATCGTGGTCTCCGAGGAGACCGAGCCGGTGGCGGCGGAGATCAACGAGCTGCGTCTCAGCAAGGGCCTCTATCCGTTGGAGGTGCGCAGCGTGCCCATGATCACCGACGATAGCGGGGAGAGGATAAGCGCCTCCAACATCGTCGCCGCCCGCAAGCGCATCGCCGTCTGCACCGAGAACCCGGTCAAGGTGCAGGCGGTGCGCTCGGTGATGGAGAGGCTCTACGGCATCTTCGAGCTCAGCTCGGTGGCGGTGGACAACGGCGTCGGCGAGCAGCCGATGGGGGAGAAGACCATCGAAGGGGCGAGGAACCGGGCGCTCAACGCGCTAGGGGACAACGACCTGGGCATCGGCATCGAGGCGGGCGTCTTCGAAATGATCGACGGAATGTACGACGTGCAGTACTGCGCCGTCGTCGACCGCGACGGCAACGTGACCTATGGCGCCGGCTCCGCCTTCCGCTATCCGGACCGCGTCGCCGACGTGGTCCGCGGCGGGGCGACGGTGGGCGAGGCCTTCCCGCAGGTGTACGGCACCGAGGCCCTGGGCCGCTCCAAGGGCGCCATCGGATTCCTCAGCGAAGGGCTGCTGGACCGGCAGAAGCTCACCGAGCAGTCGGTGCTGGCGGCCATGGTGCCCCGCATCCGCCAGGACCTCTATGAAGAGGAGTGAGCCTTCGACATGATGATGCTCCGTCGGCGATGAACGCCATGATGACCGCGGTGAGCGTAAAGGGATAGTTTTGATACGCCGCAATGCGTTCAGGTCATTATGCCGAGGTGTTTGCCGTGAAGACCGAGAGCTGCGGGTCCTGCCCGAGCAAGTCCGCCTGCGGCGGAGGCTGCGAGCGCTCCGAGCAGGAGCTGGCAGAGATGTACGACTTGGACGCCGACACCACCGAAGGGGTGATGGTGTGGGCCGAATGGACCTTTGAGGACGGGGTCCCCGTGCTGAAGGACGGGGTCCCCGAGCTCCTGACCCTGGCCAAAGGGCTGGAGGGTCAGAGGGTCCTGGCGCTTATCTACGGTCCCGAGCAGGCGCGCTCCCTGGCGAGCGAGCTCTACGCCTGGGGGGCGGACACCGTGTACCACGTGCGCCACCCCGGCTTCGACGAGCATCTTCCGCGAAGCTTCAGCGAGGGCTTCGCGGCGGTGGCGGAGAGGGCGAGGGCCAACACCGCACTGTTCCTCGCCGGCGACAACGGCGACGAACTCGCCCTCGGCACAGGGGCCCTGCTGGAAGTGCCCGTGGCCACGGGCATCACCGGCCTAAAGATGGACGGCGGCCGGCTGCTGATGTCCCGGCCCGCTTTCGGCGGGGCCCTCGAGGCCTGCGTCGTCAGCGATGGCCGGCCGCAGATCGCCACCGTGCGGAAGGGCAGCTACCGCGCCGAAGGGCGACGGGAGGGGCGCAGAGGCACGGTGATAAACTGGCCCATGAAACCGGTCGAGGGCACGGATGGCCCGGCGCCCCTCTCAAAGGGGAAGAGGTCCGAACTTCTGATATCCGTCGAGGATGCCCCCGTCGGGACCCTTGAGCAGGTGAGAGGCGAGGCGGAGGGGCTGGCATCGCCACGGACCGGTCGGGCGGCGGGGTCGGGGCCCCGGGCGCACCTGAGGCTCGCAGAGCCTGGCACCCCGTGGCCTCAGCGGAAGGGCCCATCGCCTGACATCATCGCCGTCGACGGCGATGCCAGCGAGCGGCGGATCATGGAGGTCGGGACAGAAGGGGACATGGGCGCGTTGCTCGACGAGCTCCTCGGACGCCTCGAGAGGATGGGGGCGCCGCCGAAGTGATGCCGCCCGTGCAGCGGCGATGATGGCCATGGTGGCGCAGAGGGGGAGATTCGAACTCCCGAGGTGAAGACACCACCGGTTTTCAAGACCGGCGCCTTGATCCAGACTCAGCCACCTCTGCTTGTGTTTGGAAAAACGTCGCACTATATAATTTGCACTCACGAGAGCTTGGGCCCCAGGTCGTACTCCAGCGCGGTTATCGGGTATCCTATCTCGTGAGAGCCGATCAGCTCCGGCGACAGCTCCCCGAAATGCCCCCGCTCCTCGCCGTCGACCATTATGGACGCCCCTCGACCGGGGATGTACATCGCCAGCTCGCTTGGCCTCAGCTCATGCTCCACCCTCATCTCCCGCAGCAGTGACTCCGCCACCGACTTCATCTCGGTGAAGGAGGCCTTGGGGTGCACGCACAGTGCGGCCACGTGCCGATGGGTGGTGGTCCAATGGAGCGCGTCCCCCACCTCGAAGATGCGCTGCGGCAGGTCACGGTGCTTGTTCCTCCTCAGGACGCGCATCATGCTGGGTATCAAGTTGGCGCGCATGCAGGTGTGCTCCTCGTTTATCGGGTTCTTCACGCGGACCACCCGCCTCCCGTCCATCCCCATGCGCTCGAACTCGTCGTAGGGGTTGCTCAGTATCAAGGTCGTGACCTCGAAATAGGAGAGGCCGGTCATCACGTCGAGGATGCCGTCCGCCGCCACGGTGCAGGGCAGCTCGGAGCCGAAGGTCTGCAGCGTCTGCGGCACCGATCCGAAGCGCTCGTAACCGTAGGCCACCGCGACGTCCTCCATCAAGTCCACGGGGTGCAGGAGGTCCAGCCGGTAGGCGGGCGCCATCACATCGACCTTGCCTTCTGTGGGCGCGGCATCATAGCCCATCCTCTCCAGGCACTCGGCCGCCTCCGCCGTAGAGAGTGATGTGCCCAGGAAGGAGTTGCACTCCGCCACGTCCAAGGTCCAGCGCCGCGGGGAGAGGTCGGGGGTGACGCTCTCGTCCTCGCCCTCCAGCCTGACGGATGCGATCCGGCCCCCCCTCTCCGCCAGAGCGGTGACCAGTATGTTTAGCGCTCCCTCCACCGCCTTGCGGTCGGTGCCGGTCATCTCCACCAGCAGGTTCCTGGTGTCCTCGGTCACGGTGGTAAGCACGCCGTTGATCACCGGCGGGAAGGAAAGGACCTCGCCGGCTCCGTCGCTTATCACCGGGAAGAGCTCCTCGCCCTCCATCAGATGGGCGTACTCCCTTCCCTTCTCATGATGCTCCAGTATCTCCCTCATATTCCAGCTCTCGGTCTTGCCCAAGGGAACGAAGGAGACCTCCTCCGGCACCGCGGCGTGATAACGGAACGGCGGCGTCACGGCGTCCAGGTCGTGGACGCCGATGGCCACTTTGGCCCTCTTCCTGCCGATGGTTATGTGCAGCTTCTCCTGCACCTCCATCAGCGAGCGGATGAACGCGTCGTCTATGCTCACGTCGTGGACGGCGGCGCATACCGCCACCGGGCGCACGTCCTTGACGCTGGAATCAACGGTCATCACGAGGTCGCTCTCCTCCACCGGGTACTCGCTGATGCCGCCCCTGAACCCCAGGAACGCCCGCAGAGCCCTCGCCACGCCCTCGACGCTGAACAGGTCGGGGCGGCTGGGGAAGAACTCCACCGACATCTCGTCGCCTTCGGCGGCGTCCTGCATGTCCGCACCCAGCATGGGTATGCGCTCATCGAGGACTTCGCGAGGCACCTCCTCGCCAATGAGGCGGCAGAGGTCCTGATGGTTGAAGTTGATGACTGGCATCTCTCAACGCATAGGGGAATCCGTTATTAAATATATCCGCTCAGCGACCCAGCTGGGAGTGCGCCTTGGCAAGATGGCCGGCGGCCTGGGCCCCGAGGGTGGACAGCTCGCCGGCGAGCACCGCCGCCGCGAAGACCTCGGCCAGTTTCAGCGCCTTTCCCTCCCCGCGGCAGCCGATCATGTCCAGCGCCTCCCCCTGGGTGGGAAGCTTGGTGCCGCCGCCGACGCTGCCCACCTCCAGCGATGGGATGCGCACCGAGATGTACAGGTCCCCGTCGACGTTCTCGCACAGGGTGCTTGCCATGCTGCCCTCCACCACCTGCGCCGGGTCTTGCCCGGTGGCGATGAAGAGGGCGGCGAGCATGTTCGCCGCATGGGCGTTCTGACCCAGCGAGCCGGCCATGGCGCTGCCCACCTGGTTCTTGCGGTAGCAGGTCTCCACCACCGCGTCCACGTCGGCATGCATGCGCTCCTTCACCGCCGCCGCCGGGACGCGGCAGTCGGCGATGACGGTCTTGCCGCGGCCGGATATCATGTTGATGGCGGCGGGCTTCTTGTCGGTGCACATGTTGCCCGAGACCGATACCAGAACGGCGCCGGTGCCCTCCTCTATGACGCGGGAGGCGGCCTCGGTGGCGATGGTGCACATGTTCATCCCCATGGCATCGGCGGTGTGGTAGGAGAACCGGAGGAAAAGGTTGCGGCCGTTGGGGAAAGCCTCCACCTCCAGCAGGCGTCCGCGGCTGGTGGTGGACTCCGCCGCCTCGCGGATGGCGTTGACGTTGTCGCCGATCCAATCCACCGCCCGCATGCCGTGGGCCACCCCGTCCACGCGGAAAACCGGGGCGCGGGTCATGGAATCGCCTATAACTCGGACGGTGACGCCGGATCCGGCGTTGGCCAGGGAGCAGCCGCGGTTGACCGACGCCAACAGGGCGCCCTCGGTGGTGGCCATCGGTATGAGGAACTCCCCGTTGGCGAACTCCCCGTCCACGGTGAGAGGGCCCACGTAACCGAGCGGCACCTGGGCGCAGCCTATCATGTTCTCGATGTTGGATCGGGCGCCCTCAGGGTCTATGCTGTAGGAGGATATCGCGGCCAGGCTGGCGGAGCAAAGCTCCTCGGCGGCTTGCCGCCTCTCCTCCACATCCTCGCGGGAATGCCCCCTGTTCTTCAGTCCCTGGCCGTCGGTCATCGGCCGACCATCCCCTCCAGGATAGATAAAAGTTGCCACCCTCCGGGATTCCGACCTGCGGAAGGCCAGACGAATTTCTTATTACAGAAATGAATATAACTGCAGAGGTGATACACCTCATGACAATGGAGTCTTTTGGAGGGTCCATGGTGGTGCTGGCGGCCGTATTGTTCTTCACCATCGTCAGCGCCGCCGTCCTGTATCTGAGCATAAGCGGAAAGGGGGGCGTCTCGCACCGCTACATCAGCTACATGTCGGTGGTTCTGCTGGTCGCCCTCCTCTCCTATCTGGTCATCGCCTGTGGCGAAGAACGGCTTATCATGAGCTGGGCCTACAGGGCGGCTGACGGGGCCGCCTACGCCTTCCTCTATCTGGCCTTGCTCTTGGCGGTGGAGTTCTCGCTCAAGCCCAAGGACCTCGACCCCCGCATCCTCAAGGGCATGCACGCGGTCGCGGGCCTGCTGATAGTCATAGTATTGATCAACCCTCTGGACCTGTACATGTCCGAGTACCTGGTGGCGCAGCACGGCTACAGCTACATCGCTCCAGCGGTGGGCGGGATATGGCCAGTGCTGATGCTCTTCGCCCTGCTCTGCGCCCTCTTCACCATAATCCTTCCCTTCAAGGCGTTCGCCGAGGCGCGCGGGGGAGGCTACTACGACAATCTGACGCTCATCAGCGCCGGTGGTTTCGTGCTGCTGCTCGGCGGCTTCTATCTGAACTTCGAGATCATGGCCGGAGACCCGCTGCTGACCAGCCTGGTCTTGTACGCGGTGTTCCTGATCATCGCCTACGTGTCGGTGCTGCAGCTCAACGTGTTCATTTTCGAGCCGGACATCAAGGCCCTGGCGCTCGACAAGATGTATATGGCGGTCATCGCCATCGATGAGAATGGTTGCCTGGCGTATGCCAACGAGGCGGCGGAGACGCTCTTCGGTTTCCGTTTCGAGAGGGTGTGCGGGGAACAGGTGGACGAATACGTGCCGTGGTCGGAGCTGAAGAGGATCGAGGAGGATCCGAAAGGGGAGATCCTGAATATCGATAAGGGCGGGGGGCTGAGGACCTTCAAGGTCAATCCCTTCCCGCTCATAGGCCCGCAGGCCGACCTCAAAGGCACCGCCTACCTTCTGCGCGACATAAGCGACATATCCCATTACAACGAATCGGTCAGCATTGCGCTGGAGAAGCTCGAGCTCCTCAACAGCGTCAGCCGCCACGACATCCTCAACCACCTTACCATAATCCACGGCTACGCGGAGATGGCCAGCCTCGTCGATGACCCCGAGAAACGCGACGGCTACATAAACAAGATACTGGATTCCAGCATCAAAGCGGAGGGGGTCATCAACTTCAACCGCGCCTACAAGGGCATGGGGATGGATTTAGACTGGATCCCTCTGGGGGACATGCTGAACAAGGCGGTGGGCGAGGCCGAGGTCGGCGGCATGCTCAAGTTGGATATTCAGACCGACGGTGTCGAGGTCTTCGCCGACGCGCTCATCCAGCGGGCGGTGTACAACATAATGCACAACGCCCTCGCCCACGCCGAGGGCGCCAGCCGCCTGTCGGTGTCGATGGGCTGGAGCGAGGGCGGCGATGAGTACCGCATCGTGATAGAGGATGACGGCATCGGCGTCCCGAGCGAGGAGAAGGATCTGATATTCCGCAACGGCTACGGCAAGATCAGCGGTTTCGGCCTTTTCCTCACCAGTCAGATACTCGCCATCTCCAAGGCGCGGATATGGGAGGAGGGCGAGCGCGGTGCGAGGTTCGTCATCGCCATCCCCCGCAGCCATGTGCGGGCGTTATGAAGCGTTATTAATAGGTTGGATTATATCTCCAACCCATGGATGCGCCCAGAGTCCTTGTCGCTGGAGAGCGTTCCGGCATCGGAAAGTCAACGGTGACGGTGGGGATACTGCTCGCCCTCAAGCGGATGGGGCTGGACCCCCAGCCCTACAAGTCGGGCCCGGATTTCCTCGACCCCATGCACCATGACATGCTCCTTGACCGGAGCTCCCGCAACCTTGACACCTGGATGTTCCCCGCCGCGGTCCCGGAGCTGTTCCGCAGGTCCTGTGACGGCGCCGGGGTCTCAGTCATAGAGGGCGTGATGGGGATGTACGACGGGGTGGACGGACGCCGCGAGGAGGGTAGCAGCGCCCATCTTGCCAAAACGATCGACTGCCCCATCATACTGGTCGTCGATGCTTCCGGCTCGGCGCGCAGCGTCGGGGCGGTGGTCGAGGGCTTCAAGCGTTATGACCCCGATGTCCGCATCGGCGGCGTGATAGCCAACATGGTGGGTTCACAGAGGCACGCCTCCATGGTGGAGGACTCCATACGGGACGTCCCCTTCCTGGGAGGGCTCCCCAAGGACGAGACCGTAGGGCTCAAGAGCAGGCCCCTCGGCCTGGTGCCGGCGGCGGAGCAGTTCAGCCAGGAACGCTACGATGCCATCCGCTCGCTGATCGAGGACAACCTGGACATGGGGATGCTGGTCGATGTGGCCCGTTCCGCCCCCGCTCTGGAGCCGACGACGGACGAGAGCATGTTCGGCGATGGCGCTCCCAGGGTCAGACTGGGGGTCGCCCGGGACGAGGCGTTCAATTTCCATTACCAGGACAACCTCGACCTGCTGCAGTCGCAAGGGGCGGAGTTGGTTCCCTTCTCCCCCTTGCGCGACCGCATGCCCGATGTCGACGGCCTGTGGTTCGGCGGGGGCTTCCCTGAGCTCTACGCCCCTCAGCTGTCTGAGAACGAGGCACTGAAGGAGGAGCTGCGGGGATGCTCTTCCTCGGGGATGCCGGTATACGCTGAATGCGGGGGGATGATGTACCTCTGCCGCGCGTTGCGGGACCTCAACGGCCAGGAGCATGCGATGTCCGGCATCTTCGACGCGGAGGTGGAGATGAGCGGCAGACTGCAGGCGCTCTCCTATGTGGAGCTGTCAGTGGAGGATGACGGGCCTTTGGCCGCCGCCGGCGAGGGCTTCCGCGGGCACGAGTTCCACTACTCGCGCGTGGCAAAGCTGGGCGATGAGCGCCTCGCCTATCGCATGGAGAGGGGCAAAGGGATAAGGGACGGCAGGGACGGGATGCTGCGCGGACGCACGCTGGCGTCGTACACCCATGTGCATTTCGGCGCCCGGCCGGGCATGGCCTCGCACTTCGTGTCCGCCATGGAGGAGTTCAGATCAGGTCGTCGATGAGGCGGCCGTACTCGCCGCCCTTCTCCTGTATCGTCTCCTCATCGAGCACGTAAACATGGTCGGAGATCTCCGCCAGGCCGCCGGCGTCGTCGTTGTTGATTATGATGGAGAACACGCGGACGTCGTTGGCGCTCTTGAGGACGCTCCACTCGTCCATGTGCGCCGGGTCGTTCAGGACCGAGTAGCCGTCGGAGACGAACATCAGGTCGGCGCCCTGCCACTCCCCCTCGCGCAGCGAGCGCAGGCCCTCGCGCAGGGCGATGTTGAAGTCGGTGCCGCCGCCGAAGGTGTAGGAGAGGAAGTCCAGGAACTCCTTGCCCATCCTCTTGCGGTCGGTGAGGGTGATCTCCGTTGTGCTCACCGAGAACAGGATGACCTTGACGTCCCGCCCCTCGGGTATCATGCGACGTACCATCGCCAGGACCACCGCCTTGGCGATAACCTCCGGCTCCCCGAACATCGACCCGGAGGTGTCCACCAGCGCCACCACCGGACCCTTGCGCTTGTCCTGGGGCGGGCCGGAGACGAGATCGCGGCCGCGGAGCTGGTATGTCATGAGCTTGTTCTCGGTGAACTTGGCGTAGAACACCGGCTCCAGGTCCACGTCGATGAGGTTCATCATCTCGTTGGGCAGCATGCGGTGGATGTCGCTGCTGAGGCGGAGGGAGTGGAACTCGGAATGGCCGACGGTGCGGGCCTCGCGCTTCTGCCCCAACTCGGACTCCATCCTGCCGATGATGTCCACTATGCGCTGCAGGTCCTCGTTGCGGTGCACCAGTTCGGCATAGTCCTCGAGGTTGCCGAGGAACTCGCGATGCAGCTCGCGGACGGTGTAGTCGAAGCCCTTGCCGGGGAAGAGCATGCTGAGGAGCTCCATTACCTTGATGTCCGCCTCTAGGTTCACCCTGATCTCCTCCAGCTTGCCCTGCAGGGTGTCGCTGAGCATCTCGTCGAAAACCGCCTGTCTGGGGTCGATGTCCTCGACGTCCTCCTCCTCCGGCTCCTCGTCCCACATCTGCTGCTGAGCCTTGAAGAGCCGGTCCACCTCCTCGGGGAGGGGCTCCTTGAGGTCGATGTCGCCCTCCAGCACGTCATAGACGAAAGGGAGGAACATGCGCATGACCAGCACCGGGATCAGGTCGTTCTGCGCCGCGATCTCCTTCAGCCGCTGCCACCGCGACGACGAGCGCAGCGCCACCAGAACGTTGAGCAGCACACCGTAGCGGTCTATGAACGCCTGGTGGTCGTCGATGCGGTGCTCGTCCAACAGCTCCTCCGCCGTTATCAGCGCCACCTCCTCGCGCACCTTGCGGGGTATGCGACGGGGGTGGGCTATCAGGTCCCGCACCTCTTTGGCCTCCAGCAGGGCGTTGGCGCTTACGCGGAGGCCGTTCTCCTCGCTCATATCAGTCCAGCACCTTGGCGATGTCGTCGAGCAGCGTGCTTATCTCCTGTAGCATGACGATGCGGTGGTCGAAGATCAGCTGTAGGTCCTTGCGGTCGCGCTGGGAAAGCCATATGTTCCCATCCAACTCCCCCATGAGGGCCTCCCTCTCCTGGTCGTGGCCCTCGAGGGCGTCCTGCTGCCTTTGGCGGAGCTCGTCCACCTCCTTGCGGTAGAGGCGGCTCTGAGGAGAGTCTGTCTTCTCGGTCAGCTTCCAGCCGTGCTCCTTCTCCAGCATGTTGACCAGCTCCTCGTAGCTGTACTTGCGGAATCCCTTCGACCTCCCTCTCGAATCATCGAAGGGGTCCATGTAACTGTGCTTGGGATGGGCGTCGTGGTGCTTGCGCAGCACCTCGAGGTTGGTAAAGGAGCTGTTGCAGTCGTAGCAGTAGACGATACGGGGGAAGCGGGCGTCCGCATCGACGAGGTTGCGGGAAGAGACGGCGAGGCGGAAGAGCTCCTCCGCCTCCTCCTTGAGCTTGCTGAGGTTTACGCCGTGGGAGACACAGGACTCGAATATGCCGCGGCGGACGGACTCCTTCTCATCGGGCGCGTCCCAGAGGAGGTGCTGCAGCACCGGCAGCATGCTGATGTCCACCCTGTCCTTGCCCAGGGAGGCTGCCGCCACCCTCATCACATCCACCGTCTTCTTCCAGCGCCGGTCGGACACGTAGCGGTCCGAGCGGCGGAACTCCTCCCGCAGCGAGAGGATGGTGGCGAGCACCTCGTCGTCGAGCTCGAGCTGCTGCGACCTCCTGCGGTTCTCAAGAATCTCCTCCATGCCTATCTGCGCCGGAGGCTCGAACTCCTCCTGCTTCGAGGATATGACCTGGGCGAACCCCTGCTCGCCCCTTATCGGTGACACGTAGTAGCGGAAGAGGAAGCGGTCGTAGAGCGCCTGCAGCCCCTCGTCCTCCTCCGGCAGCTCGTTGGACGCCCCGTAGAGGGAGTAGAGCGGTACATCCATCACCTCGCGGCCGTTGTGGAACTTCTTCTCGTTGAGGATGGTGAGCAGGCTGTTGAGTATGGAGCTGTTCGCCTTGAAGATCTCGTCGAGGAAGGCGATGTTCGCCGACGGCAGGTAGCCCTCGATCCTGCGGCGGAACTCATCGGCCTTGAGGCTCTCCAGGGACAGCGGCCCGAAGACCTCCTCAGGGGAGGTGAACCTCGTCAGCAGGTAATAGTAGAAGTTGCTGTCGTCGAGGCAGCGGCAGATGTCCTTGGCGAGCATGCTCTTCGCCGTTCCCGGAGGGCCGATGAAGAGCACGTGCTCTCCCGAAAGAAGGGCCAAAAGCGCCCCGGATATCTCGTCCTCCCTCTCCTTGTAGCGCCCGTTCAGGCTGTTGACCAGTTTCTCAACTTTACGTATCATCGGCACACCGTCTCGGCCTTGCTGAATACCATTCCCGCAATATATTATGGTATTGAAGAATCCATTTCCAGAGTGGCTTGGAGAACTTATTTGAGCGTTCAGTGCCTACCGTGGAATGACATGGAGGAAGATTCCGAAAGGACCTTGGGCATGGGCATCGACGCCGGCGGCTCATACACCGACGCCATAGTCATGGACGTAAAGACCAGGAAGGTTCTCGCTAGAGCTAAGACGCCCACCACCCACGAGGACCTGATAATCGGCATGATCAAGGCGCTGGAGGACCTCGTGGTGCAACGGCAGTTCTCCAACCACGAGGTCCGCTTCGTCGGCCTCTCCACCACTCTGGCGACCAACTCCATCCTGGAAGGGAAGGGGGGCAAGGTCGGCCTGATCGGCATCGGTTGGGACCCGGGGAATGAATGGTCCCCGGGGGCGGACATGGTCCGCTACATCGGCGGCGGCCACAACGTCAAAGGCCGTGTCGAGCAGGGGCTGGAGGAGAAGGCCCTGGAGGAGGCCATGACGGCGATGGAGGGGAAGGTGGAGGCCATCGTCGTCTCCAGCAAGTTCTCGGTCCTCAACCCCGCCCATGAGGAGAGGGCGCGCGCGCTCATAAGGGAACAGAGCAGCCTCCCGGTCATCGCCGCCCACGAACTGTCCCAGGACCTGGGTGTGAGGGAGAGGACCGTCACCGCGGTGCTGAACGGCCGCCTTCTCCCCGTCATCGACGACTTCCTCAACGACGTCTGCTTCATGCTCAGCAAGCAAAGGATCGATGCGAAGGTCATGGTGCTGCGCGGCGACGGCACCATGATGGACATCGACACCGCCCGGACCCGGCCGGTCGAGACCATCATGTCCGGCCCGGCGGCCTCGGCGCTGGGGGGCAAGTTCCTCTCCCAACGCGACGACTGCATCGTCATCGACATGGGCAGCACCTCCACCGACATCGTCTACATACGCAAGGGGTTGCCCACGGTGAGCAAGGAGGGCGCCGTGGTCGGCGACAGGCGCACCCACGTCAAAGCCATGGACGCCCTCACCATCGGACTGGGAGGGGACTCCCACATCCACCTCGGCAAGAACGACGTGATCATGGTGGGGCCGAAGAGGGTAGTCCCACTGAGCATGGCCGCCCTCCGCCATCCGTCCCTCAAGGAGGGGCTGAGGGGCCGTGGCGGGAACCGATTCCTGATACCCCACAACGCCAAGATAGGCAAGCTCGATGTTCGCGAGGACCATCTCTACGCGTACATACGCGAGAACGCGCCCTGCACCATCGAGGAGGTGACGGAGGCCAACCCGCAGATGCCCACCGCATCGCGGGCGGTGGACAGACTCATCGATTACGGCAACGTCATCGAGACCGGCCTGACGCCCACCGACCTGCTTCATGTCAAGGGGAGGTTCCTCCCCGGCGACGAGGAATGCGCCTACCTCGGCCTGCTGCATGAGGCCCAGAGCGCCAACATGGCGCCGCAGCAGTTCATGGACAAGGCCCTTAACCGCATCGTATCCGAACTGGGGATGGGAGTCCTGCGCAAGGTGATGATCGATGAGACCGGCTCATTGGAAGGGGGCAAGGCATTGGCGCGTCTGCTCCGCACCGCCGTCGGCGACGGGTACATGGACCTGATAGACGTCTCCGTGAACGTCACCGTGCCCATCGTCGGCCTCGGCGGCCCGGCCTACGTGTTCATACCCCCGCTGCAGGACCGCTTCGGCGCGGACGTTTTCATACCAATGGACAACGACGTGGGCAACGCGGTGGGCACCATCTGCTCCAAGGTCTCGGAATACTCCTCGGTGACGATAAGGCCTCTGAAATCAGGAGGATACGAGATATCGAGCAGTTTCCACCAGCGCATCATGATCAAGAGGCTGCACGAGGCCATCGAGCGGGGGAAGGAGATGGTCACCGAGAACGCCATCCGCCGCGCCGCCGCCGCCGGAGCTGTGAACATCAGCGTGGATGTGGAGGTGGACCGCAGCAACTTCAACAACATCGACGGCTCCGCCGAGGTGGACAGGATAGAGGTGAAGGGCCGCGCCGTGGGCGACCCCATGGGCGCCCTGTTCTGAAGCGTCCGCGCCCTTGTCGCGCAACAGGGTATTTATCCGTCTACCCGCACTTGCAATCGGCATGGGTTTCTTTCCGCCGGATTACATAGGGCCTTGCGCCATGGGCATCAGGATGGGGGTCATAACCCCCGGGGCCGACCTGCATGAGCTCCTCGCCGACCAGGCCAGACGCCTCTTGGAGGACGGCGTGATGGAGGAGGGCGACGTCCTCGCCGTCACCGAGTCCGTATTGGCCAGGGCCCAGAGCAATTATGTGAGCACTGATGAACTGGGCGAGGAGATACGCGGGCTGCTGTCCCTGCCCCGGGACGGCACGGTGGCGGTGGTCTTCCCCCTGCTAAGCCGCAACCGCTTCTCCCTGATACTGGAAGGGATTGCCAAAGCGGTCCCGGAAGGTAGGGTGGTGGTGCAACTGTCCCACCCGTGCGACGAGGTGGGGAACCCGGTCCTGGGCCGGGAGGAGTCGCGCCTTCTTCGTAAGGAGGACATCATCGCAGCCGACGAAATGAAGGGGAGATGTCCGCATCCCATCACCGGCGTTGATTACATTAAGCTCTACGAGGACATCATCACGGATGCGGGGGCATCGCCACGGATCTTCATCTGCAACGACCCCCACAGAATCGCGGAGCATGGCCCCGACGGGGCCATCATCGCCGACGTGCACTGCCGAGATCAGACCCTGGATGCGGTGTCATCGCTGGTGAGGAACAGCATAACGCTTCAGGATGTCTGCTCAGGAGAGGACGGCCCAGCCAGCACGGAATGGGGGCTTCTCGGCAGCAACGTGTCCTCCAAAGGCAGGTTGAAGCTGGCACCGAGGGACGCCCGTGGATTCGCCATCGAGCTGCAGGAGAGGATAGAGAGGGAGAACGGGATAAGTGTGGAGGTGTTGGTGTATGGTGACGGGGCGTACAAGGACCCGGAGAGCGGCATATACGAGCTGGCCGACCCTGTGTCCGCTTTCGGATGCACTCCTGGACTGGAAGGCAGACGGCGTGAAGGGTTCAAGATGAAATACCTCATCGATACGCTGCATCTTGACGGTAAAAGCTGTGAACAGATAGAGATGATCCTGCAGTCGGAGAAGGGGCGCAACAGGGCGATAGACAGCATGGACGGCGAGGGGACCACCCCCCGGCCGACAAAGGACCTGCTGGCCAGCCTTGCAGACCTGATCAGCGGTTCCGCGGATGCGGGAACGCCGGTGGTTGTCATCAAAGGCATCCATTCTCGAAAGTGACGGTCTCGGGACCATGGAACCGCGGCCTCAATGGGCTCTGCCGCGGGGTGTCTGGCAACCGGAAATTATGCAAACCTTTTTATCGTTTAGCTTTATTCGA
>PWHV01000010.1 GCA_003555025.1 Methanomassiliicoccaceae archaeon
AAATCTTTTGAATCCATATCATTATTTTTGCAACACCGTTGCATATCCCCCTTCAATATTCATGGGATATGATACTTTGTTGCACAAAATACTTGAGATTATTAAACTTTGTCGTAATAAAGAGGAAAAAAATAAGTTGTTTCTCCGCTCAATCCCTCTTGGCCTTAGTCATTATGCCATCCGACATCTCGTCCAAAGCCTCCATCATGGAAGGGATTATGCTGAAAGGGACTCCTGCCAGCATCTCGTCCGCCGCCAGCTCGGTACGCTTGCGGCATCCGAAACACCCCAGGGAGATGTTGAGGGTGCCTTCGTTCAAGGGCCTCGCCACCGCGTCCACGCAACAAGCGTTGTAGGGGGCGGTGTTGGCCTCCGACCTGCCCCCCTCTTGATAGAGTGACAACGTTATCAGCCAGTAGATCCTCTCCGGCATGTCGGCGAAGACCACCACATCGGGCTCGAAGTCGGCGTCCTTGAGGGGGGCGACCACGGTGTGCGTCACCTTGTCGGGCACCTCGGAGCGCTGTTCCACCATCCTCTTCGCCGCCTCGGCGCTGCCGAACATCCCCGCGCTGTGGTAGAAGTCGCCGCTGGCGGTCTTCTCCGGCACAGCGCACATGCCCAGCGCAGAGGCTCCGTTCTTGCATGAATGGTCATCTATGGACAGCAGGAGGCTCTCCCCCTTGCGGGCCGCCATCACCGACTGGCAATGGCTCATCTGCTTCTCGGGGGACCTGAGGCCGGCGGGAGGCTCCTCGCCCTCGCGCAGTAGCTTCACCGCCACCGGCTCATGGCGCAGCATCAGGGCGGTCCTCAATCTCTCAGCGGTATTCTGGTTGCTCATCGGCTCACCGAAGATTCCATGAGGTAACAGGGTTTAAATGGTTTGCATCAGGGGCTCACCCCCTCTCGTCCACCTTGAGGTCGTAGAAGTTGTAGACCTTCTCGGGACAGACCATCTCGCAGTGCTTGCAGGCGGTTCCCAGGCACTTGTCCGTCTCGATCACTATGCGGAAGCCGCCTAACTCCTCGTCCTTCTTCACCTTGAGGGCCCTCTCGGGGCAGGCCTTCTCGCACTTGCGGCAGCCGATGCAGCCGGGGAAGTTGGCGTTCATGATTACGCCCACCTCGTTCAAGGTGCGCAGGCCCTTGTCGCCCACCTCGGGGATGTCGCTCTTAACGGTGCGGATGACCTGTTTCGGCCGACATATCGGCGGCAGCGGCGACAGGCCGTGCAGCTGTATCATTTCGTTGAACATGTCGCTGTCCATGCCCTCCAACCAATAAGCGATCTCCAGTACGTACATGTGCTCGAAGGTCTTGTTGGTGGCGAACATTATGTGGTTGGCGGCGATGGAGTCGGCGACATCCTGCATATGGTCCAGGGTCTCGGGGTCGCGGAGCAGGTCGTGGGCCATCATCAGCGAGGTGTTGCCCAGCTGAAAGACCTTGTCCAGGACGCGAGGGACCATGCCGCAGGTCTGCGCCTTGAGCGCGTCCACGTAAGTCCCCGAGGCGCCCGCCATGTACATCACCGGGACCTCGTCGTCCTTCAGTCCCACTTCATGCATGAGCGTGCGGTGCCCGGCGCGTATCGCTCCCATGGCCTTGCCGGCTTCGGTCACGTCGTTCTCCGAGAAGCGGATGCCGTCCATCATGTGGAGGTGCTTCGAGGGCGTCGCTATTCCGGGGAGGCTGATGAGCTCGGAGTCAAGGCCCAAGGCGATGGCCGCCACCACCCCGGTGCCGGTGATGCCTTGGGCCTGCATCGCTTTCAGCCTATCGGTGGCGCCGGTGACGGGGTCTACGTTGGCGGCGAGCGTGGGGGTGAGGTCCTCATCGAGCACCAGGTTGCCCCACTTCCCGTCATCGTTCAGGGCCAGGTCGGACACGGCATAGGGGGCGGCCAGCATGCCAGCGGCTATGGACTGCCCCTCCATGGCGGGCCCGGCGGCGGCGGATCCCGAGTACAGCTCACCGTCGTGGAACAGGCCCATCTCGGCATTGGTGCCGTAGTCGGTGACCATGCAGGTCTCGTTGCGGTCGAGCATGCCGGACTTCATGATCATGGCCAATGCGTCCGCCCCTATCTCGTGCCTTATCGCCGGAGGGATGACTATCTCGGTCTCGCTGCGGAGGCTCGTCAACTCGAGGTCGCCGGCGGTGATGATGTGCCCGCGGCGGGAAGGTCGCACCACTCCCAGGGCCTCGAGCTTGTTCTGCCCCGCGTAGGCGAGGTCGCGGATCTCGATGTTCTCGAACAGCGAGAGTTGGATGGGGTTACCGCACACCGAGAGTCTCTTCACGTCGCCGAAGTCCACATCCAGCAGCATGAGGAGTTCGTCAACGGTCTGCCGTATTATGCGGTGGCCTATCTCGGCCCCGTTTCCGATCCAGAAGTGAAGATGGTCCATCACGTTGGCGCCCGGCAGGGGGTGCCGCATGGTGATGGCGGTGGAGACAATCTTGGCGTCGCGGTCCAGGTCCACCAGGTGGGCCCTGTAACCACTCGTTCCCAAGTCAAGAGCTATTCCGTAAGCCATGGAGCTACCTCGAAGGGGAAATGGTGGACGGCGTTAAGAACATTTGCCATGCCAAATGGGCCTGGGGCCTTCATAGCGGGCCTTCCAGCGCTTCCCGCTGGTCAAGTGAGCAGCGGCGGTGTTTCTATTCGAAGAAGTAAAAGTAAGGGGAAAGTGTTTGGTGCTCGCGTCTATCCCTTGACGGACTTGACCAGGGCGGCGAGGTTCTCATTGGATATGAGGGCGGACAGACCGCAACCGGGGGAGACCACGTTGAAACCGGCCTCGGCGACGGTCCTGCCGTGCTTCATCACATCCTCGGGGCTGCCCTGCAGCAGCGGGTTGACGACGCCCACGTTGCCCACGACACTGGCCCTGCCAGCGATCTTCTCAACGCCCTGCGCCGGGTCCACCTTCTCCTCGATGGAAAGGGTGGTCACTCCGGTTTCGATCATGTTGTCGATCAGCGGGTAGGTGTCACCGCAGATGTGCAGGCAGGAGAACGCGTCCTTGACGCCGGCGAGGCTGTCCTTGATGTACATGCCCACATAGTCGTCGAACATGTCCGGGGACAGCAGGTCGGTGGAAGCCGACGGCTCGCTCATCTGGATGACGTCGGCGCCAGCATCGGACAGGGCCTGGGAGTACGCCTTGCATATCTCGTTGGACGCATCGACCCACTTGTGTACCTCGTCGGGCGACATGATGATGCCGAAGACCAGGTTCTCGGTCTCCACCAGGTGGCCGGCTACCGTGAACGGTCCGGTGTTGCCGGCGATGACCGGGTAGTCGTCGCCGTACTGCTCGGACAGCATGCCGATCGCCTCCAGGACCGCGGCGGGGCGGCCGGTGTTCAGGAACTCTTCGGGAGCCAAGAGGTCGGGCTCATCGAACTCGTCCATCATGGGGTTCATCTTGAAGGGGTGTTCCTTCAGCATCGGGGTCCTGTCTTTCTTTCCGGGGTCCACCGTGGCGCCCAGGGCCTCCACCTCAGCAGTGAGGCAGAACGGGGCCCTTACGGCCTCGAACCCCAGCAGGTCGGCCTGCCCGGCTCCGAGCTTCGCCATCAGCTTGGGGTCCATATGCGCATCGGGCCAGTAGACGTCCAGGGCCTCCATCTGTCCGATGGTGGCGCTCTGGGTGAACACTGCCACCGGCGGCCTGTCAAGTTCTTCCAGTCTCAGTGCAGCAAGCACCCTCTCTTTAGGAGTCATGTCAGCCAAATCAATCTCCTCCGTGTTATTCAAGTATGGGATTCAGTTATTTAATATCGTTGCAATATCAATTGTTAACGTCCTTAACCCTGTTGTCTGGCAGGGGCGGATCGGCCACCACTCTGACGGTTATCTCCGCATAGTTCATCCCTTGAGTATCCTTATCCTCCCATGCGCCCCATCCGCCCTCGATGGCGCGGTTCACCTTGACCTTGGAATACGCCTTGATGTTCTTGCCGCCGGAGGCCTCCGCCTTCGCCTTGAGGTGCCGGGTGAGGCTGGAGCGGCAGTTCTCCACCGCTGAATCGAAGTGGTTGTACTCCATAGGCCCAATGAACGGAACGTTGGCCAGGAAGGTGAAGTTGATCGTCGGCGTCACGGTGGCGCTGAGCGACTCCATCACCTTGGAGCAGACGGCGCCCACTGCGTTACCGACCTCGTGCTCGGGTGGGAACAGCAACTCGGCGCCCATGCGGTCGCCGAGGTCGTCCATGATGTGGACCGCTGGCGCCCCCACTCCGATTATGGGGACGCTGCAACGGGGCTGCAGATGCATCACGCCCTCACGCGAGGGGCGGGTGGCCTTGTGGACCAGCGCCGCGCAATGTCCGCAGTCGGTGTTCCAGCCGCCCAGGTCGTCCTGCATGAGCTTGCGGAATATGCTGGCGGAGACGATGCGCCTCACCTCATCCATGGACATGTGCGCCAGCTGGCCAGGCTCCATCTTGATGTGCTTCGCCATGGCCTCGAGTCCGGCCTCCGCCATGCTGCGGTCGCCGATGTCCAGGACGCCTTGGGTGTGGAGGATGTCGGTGGGCGTCAATGCGGAGGCGTGCAGGACCCCCTTATGGCGCAGGCTCTTCAGATGGCTGTCGATGATCCATAGGCCCTCGGCACGGTCGCGGATCTCGTTGGCGGTCATGGGGCCGTTCCCCGCGAGCACATCGTAGACCTTCTTCTCGTTGGTGGTCAGCGAGGGGTGCTCACCCTTCTCCGCCATGTAGAAGTGGGATACGCCGGAGTGAAGCATCCTCTGCTTGAGCTTCTCGTCCCCAGGAAGCATGCACAGCGGCAGCACCCGGTCGGGGCCCACCCTCAGCATCTGCCTCTCGAAATGGATGCGGGAATCACCGCCGAGGGCGACGGTGAGCATGTCCACCGCCTTGACCCTGGTCCTCCATTCCCCCACCTTGGCACCCTCGTGCATTATCATCGGGAAGCCCTCCTCCAGGACCGCGATGTCGGTGGAGGTGCCGCCGATGTCCACTATGATGCACTCCTCCAGGCCGGCCAAGGCCTTTCCGCCCATGGCCGAGGCGGCGGGTCCGGAGAGGATGGTCTCCACCGGCCTCTCGCGGGCCACCTCGAGGCTCATGACCGAGCCGTCCCCTTTGTAGATCATGATGGGCGCCTTGACGCCTATCCTGCGGAATGCCTCTTCCAGGTCATCGAAGAAATCGTTCACCCTGGGGATCAGCTTGCCGTTGAGGACGGCGGTCTCGGTGCGCAGCCCGATCCCCAGCTCCGCGGACAGCTCATGGCCGGCCACCACCGGCAGGTCGGTCATCTCGCGGGCGATGCGCTTAACGTCCCGCTCCTGGCTGGCGTTGGCGATGCTGAACAGGCCCGATATGGCGATGGCGTCCACGCCTTCGCTGATCTTCTCCACCGCCTTCCTGACCTGGTCTTGGTCCAAGGAGGCCTTGGCCTTGCCCTTGGGGTCGTAGCCGCCGCGCACATGGACCAGGCTCTTCTCCTGGAAATGGACCTCCTCCACGGGGTCCCATCCTATGAGTATCAGGCCCACCTCGCCGCCGTGCCCCTCCAGGATGGAGTTGGTGGCGAGGGTGGTGGAAATGCCCACCAGGCCGATCTCCTCCGGTGGGATGTCGCTGGAGGAGAAGACCGCATCCACAGCCTCCAGTAAACCTATCGACAGATCGTGGTGAGTCGTTTGGGCCTTGCGTTTGGCGAGCACCTTGACGCCGTCCATCTCCACGATGACCGCATCGGTGTAGGTTCCGCCGGTGTCAATGCCCAGGCCGTATCTGGGTTTACTTGGCATGATGAAATTCCCGCTGTCCTGAAGCAATCGTTAAGATAAAAACATTGACCCCGCGCTCGAACAGTTGGGTATGAAAATTAAGGTAAGTGGTTTGTTCGGCCGTCGTGACTTGTGAAGTTTAACGGTCCTTGATTATCTGGGTGGCGACCTTGGAGCACTCGACAGCGTCGTAGGTCCAGGCGTCCGCGCCGATCTGGTCGGAGAACTCCTTGGAGGTGGCGCCGCCGCCGATCATGGTCTTTATCTTGCCCTTCAGGCCCTCTTCCTTGAGCATCTTCTCCATCTGCTTCATTCCGTCCAGGGTGGGGGTCATCAGAGTGGACTCGGCGATGATGTCGGCGCCCTCGTCCTTGGCCTTCTGCATGAAGTCCTTTATGGGGACGTCCTTCCCCATGTCGTGAACGTCCATGCCGGTGCCGGTGAGCAGGGCTTTGCAGATGTTCTTGCCGATGTCGTGCACGTCTCCCTCGACGACGCCGATGATGCAGGTCCCCTTGTCCTGGCCCTCTCCGGAGTCCTTGAGCATGGGCAGAACTATGTTCAGGCCCTGGTACAGGGTGTTGGCCGAGAGAAGGACCTGAGGCAGGAAGTACTCCTTTTTGGCGTACTTGTCGCCGACGACATCCATGGCGGCCGCCAGACCGTCGAAGACAATCTCGAAGGGCGTGTGCCCAACGTCGAGCGCCGCCTGTGTGGCGTCCTTCGCCTCTTTTATCTTTCCAGTTATCACAATGTCGATTAACTTGTCCATTTCCGCACTCATATACACGTTCCTCCATGAAACAATGTTACGATTAAGTAACGACCCTAAATTAATAAAGGCTTTTATGGATGGATGTAGCATCCATAGAAATATTATATTTAACGATTGTAAGATAATTTTTATCGAGGGCTCAAAGGCGCATGGACCTTATCCCCTCCAGCGACCCCAATGAGAGCATGCCTATGTCGGAGCATCCATACACCGTGATGCCATCTCCGCCCTTGCCGGTCAGAGCAGGGGAGAACAGGTCCGGGCGCAGCCCGTTGCAGAGGTCGTTGCCGGGGGCCATGGGGCTGAATGCGGGCAGCACCGTCACCCCCTCATCGGGATGATGCAGGAAGCATGGTATCTTGACGAAGCCGCCCACCCGGTCGAAGAGCTTGACCGAGGGGTGCTCATGGCCGATGACCAGCGGGCGCGATCCGCTGCCCGCATGGCCGTGCTCGAGGCGATGGCCGTCGATGTCCACCCCGTCCACGACCTCAGCGTCCAGGCCTTTGACTATGCTCTGGATGTAATTGTCGTGGTTGCCGCGGATGATGACGCACTCGCAGCTCTCGCTAAGCATCGAGACCACCGCCCTGACGTCGTCGCGGCACTCCCAGCGACCGCGATGGAAGTCGTGCTTCACGTCGCCGAGGACCACCACCCTCTCCGCCCCCTGCCTTTCTATGGCCCCCATGAGCTCCCCCATAAGGCCCATGGTATGGGTGCGCGGCAGGTGTAGGCCGTCGCCTTCCAGGGCGTCCTCGTAGCCCAGATGGAGGTCCGCCACCACCAGGGTCCTGCCTTCCTCCATGCTCAGGGTCCTGTCATGGTTCAGGCGCAAGCCGGGGGCGGCCTCGACGCTTCTCATGCCCTCGACCAAGCGGAGGGGGGATATACTCTTATCGGAGGCACGGGAAAAGGTATACATTGGACCTCGGTATCATAAGGACCGATGATAAGGAGGACCTTCCTCATCCTGCCCGCGGTGGGCGCCGCCCGCGAGAAGGCGCTGTGGCGGGACGGCATAGGTGACTGGACCGAATTCCGTTCCCGGCCGTCCGCCCCCGGCATCTCCAGCTCTCGCAAGGAGGACTGCGACCGAGTGATCGCGGAGGCCGAGATCGGCCTCGATGACCGGGACTCACGCCTTCTCGCCTCGATGCTGCCCCGCCAAGAGAGCTGGAGGCTCTATGATGATTTTAAGGAGGAAGCCGCCTTCCTGGATATCGAGACCGACGGCCTCGGCCCCGGCTGCTCGGTGACCATGGTGGGCGTCCACGGACCCGCTGGGACGGAGGTCATGGTCTCAGGCGAGGGGCTCGACGCCTGCTCCATCGCCGAGGCATTGGAGGGGGCGTCCATGCTGGTCACGTTCAATGGCAGCTGCTTCGACCTCCCCGTTCTCGCCGCTGAGTATCCCTCCTTGGACCTGGGCCTTCCGCATCTCGACCTGCGCTTCGCCGCCCGCCGCGCCGGCCTCCGCGGGGGCCTGAAGGCGGTTGAGGGCTCCTTGGGGCTGCGGAGGGACGAAGGGATCGCGGACGTGGACGGCAGGGAGGCGGTGCGGCTGTGGAACCGCTGGAGGAGAGGATGCCGCGGCTCTCTGGACACCCTTATGGAATACAACCGCGCCGACACCGAGAACCTGAGTCCGGTGGCGGACACGGTCTGCTCCTTGCTGGAGCGGATGACGACGGGGGATGGCCATGAGGTCTGAGAAGGGCCTTCTCTCGACCGCTGAGGGGGCCGCGGAACGCATCAAGCGGGCCTCCTCGGCAGAGATAGTGGCCCATATAGACGCTGACGGCATCTGCGCCGCCGCCATCGCCAGCGCCGCTCTGGAGATGGCGGGCATCGAGCACCGGGCTCATTTCCTGAAGAAGCTCGACGATGCGGCGGTGGAGGCGATCGACGCCTGCCCCGCCGACCTGGTTTGGGTGGTCGACCTGGGGAGCGGATACATGTCCCGCTTCGACCGTGACGGCCTAGTGGTGAGCGACCATCATGCCGTCGACCCGGGCTGGAGGAAAGGTCAGACCGACCTGCTGAGCTTCCCCGACGTTCACCATGTCAACCCGCACGAGCACGGCATCGACGGCTCGGCGGAGATATGCGGCGCCGGCGTCACCTACCTGGTGGCGAAGGCCATGGACGAACGCAACCGGAGATGGGCCCACTTGGCCATCGTCGGCGCCGCCGGCGACTTCCAGGACTCGCGCGGCGCTTTGACCGGATTCAACCGCCGCATACTCGCCGACGCGGTGGAATGCGGGACCATCGAGGTGGGCCGGGACCTCCGCCTTTTCGGCAGGATCACCAGGCCGTTGCCGCAGCTACTGCAGTACTGCAACGAGCCCCCCCTGCCCGGCCTGACCTCGAACAGCCCCGCCTGCGTCCGCTTCCTCAACGACAGGGGCATCAAGCTGAAGAAGGGCGCTGCCAAGAGGACCTGGGCCGACCTCCGGCCAGCGGAGAGGGAGCTGCTCAGCGCCGACCTGCTGGCGCTGGTGGAGAAGGACGGAGGCGACGCCGAGGGATTCCTCGGCGAGGTTTACGACCTGCCGCTGGAGGAGGAGGGCACCGAGCTGCGCGACGTCAAGGAGTACGCCACCCTGCTGAACTCCTGCGGCCGTTACGAGGACGCCGCCACCGGCGTCAGGATATGCCTCCGCGACCCTCAGGGCCTGGTGGACGCCAAATCCAACCGCGACGAGCATCGGCGCCAGCTCTCGCAGGCCATCGGTATGGTCCGCGAGAAGGGCATGGTCCAGGAGAGGGGATGGTTGCAGTTCTTCCATTCCGGCGGAGAGATAAGGGAGACCATCGTGGGCATAGTGGCGGGCATGCTGCTGGGCAGCGATGGCGTCAGGAGGGACATCCCCATGATCGCCTTCGCCGACTCCGGCGACGGGGAGGTCAAGGTCTCCGCCCGCGGCCACCGCGGACTGGTGTCCAGAGGCCTCGACCTAGCGAGGGCGGTCAACATCGCCGCCGGGCTGGTGGGGGGCTATGGCGGCGGCCACGACATCGCCGCCGGCGCCACCATACCGAGCGGTTCCGAGGAGCGCTTCCTTGAGGTCGTAGAGGACATCGTGGCGTCCCAGCTCATCTGAGCAGCCAGTGCAGCACCGCCTTCTGGGCGTGCAGGCGGTTCTCCGCCTGGTCGAAGACCGCGCTCTGAGGCCCGTCCATCGCCCCCGCGGAGATCTCCTCGCCGCGGTGGGCGGGGAGGCAGTGGAGCACGATGGCGTCCTCGGCGGCCAGGGAGAGCATCCCCTCGTCGATGGAATAGGGGGAGAATATCGACCTCGCCATGACGCTGTCGGTGCCATCGCCCATCGACACCCACACGTCGGTGTAGAGGACGTCGGCGCCGCGAGCGGCCTCGCGAGGGTCGTGCGAAAGTTCCACAGAGCCGCCCGTTTCCTTGGCCAGGGCGGCGGCCTTGTCGCCTATGGCCCGGTCCGGCATCCTCCCCTCCGGGGTGCAGGCGGTCATGTCCATGCCGGCGGCGGCGGCCGCCAGCATCAGTGAGTTGCAAACGTTGTTCCCGTCCCCCATGTAAACGAGGCGCAGCCCCCGCAGCCCTCCTTTCCTCTCCTTCACCGTGAGGAGGTCGGCCAAGGCCTGGCAGGGGTGCTCCAGGTCGTCCAGGCCGCTTATCACCGGCACGGTGGAGTTCGCCGCCAGCTCGCGCATCATCTGGTTGCTGCGCGCCCGGTACATGATCCCGTGCACGTATCGGCTGAGGACCTTGGCGGTGTCGGCAACAGTCTCGCCGCGGCCGAGCTGCATGTCGTTGGCCCCCAGGAACATGGCGTGCCCCCCCAGCTCGGTCATCGCCAGCTCGAAGGACACTCGGGTGCGGGTGCTGGACTTCTCGAATATCATCGCCAGGGTCTTGCCGTCCAGCGGCCTCTCGTGGTCGCCGCGCTCGATCTTCAAACGGGCGGCGAGGTCCAGCAGGTCATGGATCTCGGCGGCTGCGTCCATGACCGAGATGAGGTCCTTCTTCATGCCTAGCTCATGGCCATCGGCGCTATTAACGTTTTCACCGGCCCGGGGCCGAGTGCCAGCGCGTCTCGGAAAGGTTTATTTAGGGGTATGCGTTGCCTTCAACCCCCATGGCCGGGGTAGGGTAGCCTGGTTATCCTCGGGGACTGTGGATCCCCAGACTCGGGTTCAAATCCCGGTCCCGGCCCCCCCCGCCTTCCATATTTATATCATTCCTGCGCATTGCCGAACCGGGTGAGACCATGGCTTGGAAAGGAGAGCTGCAAAGGATCGACGAATTCCGCTGGAGGATCCCCAGGTCCCATAAGGGATGCATGCGAACCGATGCCGTGGTCTTCGCCTCGGAGGGGATGGTCCCCGACATCAAGAACGATGAATCGCTGGAACAGGCGGCCAACGTGGCATGCCTCCCGGGGGTTCTGGGCGACGCCCTCGCCATGCCCGACATCCACTGGGGTTACGGCTTCCCCATCGGCGGCGTCGCCGCCATGGACCTTGAGGACGGGGTCATATCGCCGGGCGGCATAGGCTTCGACATCAACTGCGGCGTCAGGCTCATCAGGACCTCGCTTCGGGAGGAGGAAGTGCGGCCGCTGTTGCCGCGGCTGGTGGACGGCCTCTTCTCCGAGATACCCTCCGGCCTAGGATCTAAAGGCTCGGGAAGGCTGAGCGGGGCGGAGATGGAGGAGCTGCTGTCACAGGGCTCGGCCTGGGCGGTGGAGCGCGGCTACGGATGGGAGGGCGACCTCCCCCGCACCGAGAACGGCGGCCGCATGGTCGATGCCGACCCCTCCGCGGTGAGCGACAAGGCGAGGAAACGCGGCATGCCCCAGCTGGGCTCCCTCGGCTCGGGCAACCACTTCCTGGAGTTGGACTGCGTCGACCAGGTCTACGACGAGGGCATTGCCAGCGCCCTCGGCCTCGAGGAGGGCGCCGTCACCGTCACCGTCCACTGCGGCTCCCGCGGCCTCGGCCACCAGGTGGCCACCGATTACCTGCAGGTGATGGAGAGGGCGGCTCGGCAGAGCGGCATCGACCTTCCAGACCGCCAGCTGGCCTGTGCTCCTGTGGCCTCGGAGGAGGGGCGCTCCTACTACGGAGCGATGTGCTGCGCCGCCAACTACGCCTGGGCCAACCGGCAGATGATCACCCATTGGGCGAGGGAGTCCTTCGCCAAGGTCCTCGGCGAGGACGCCGAGTCCCTGGGGATGGAGCTGGTCTACGATGTGGCCCACAACATCGCCAAGGTCGAGGAGCACCGCGTCGATGGCCGTAGGATGGGGGCGATGGTGCACCGCAAGGGCGCCACCCGCGCCTTCCCCGCCGGCCATACCGAGCTGCCCATGGAGCTCAGGGGGACGGGGCAGCCGGTGATCGTCCCGGGGGACATGGGTGTTGGCACCCACGTCATGGTGGGGCTGCCGGGGGCGATGGAGCGCAGCTTCGGCTCCTGCTGCCATGGCGCCGGAAGACGGCTTTCCCGCAAGAAGGCCATGTCCAGCATAAGCGCCGATTCGGTCAGGAGCGATATGGAAGGAAGGGGTATACTGCTGCGCAGCGGCTCGCGTGAGGGGACGGTCGAAGAGGCCCCTCAGGCTTACAAGGACATAGACCAGGTTGTGGACGTGGTCTCGGGCGCCGGCCTCACGGCGAAGGTGGCCAAGCTGCGGCCGCTGGCGGTCATAAAGGGCTGATCAACCGAATATGGCCCGGGACGCCGCCTTCGATACCGCTTCGCGGTCCTCGGCGGGACAGGACACCAGAAGGGCCCAGTCCTGGACCCCGCGGTTCTGCAACGCCTTCGCCAGCGGCGAACGGCGCGTCAACGGCCGCACCCTTCCGTCGTCGAGTATGGGCACATCGGTCTTGCCGATGCGCGACAGCGACAAGAGCGAGCTGCGCGCTGGGATGTCGATGAGCACCCGCGAGGGGTCCGCCCCAGCGCGCTCGGCGACCTCCTCCTCCTTGGCCTTGCGGCGGCGGTAGTCGGTGAGTTCGAGAAGCCGCTCGAGCTCGTCACCTTCCAGGCCCTCGACGGGCTTCGTCAGCGCCTTCTTGTAAAGCTCCCGGCACAGCAGACGGGACACCAGCTCCCGTGCCGCGCCCCCCTGGGACAGAAGCTCGGCGGTCAGCTCCGCCTCGGTCTTGAGATGAAGGTTCTGGCGGCATCGGGGGGGAGCGCACTCCACCGCCTTCGCCATCATCATCTCCGCTATTCTCACCGCCTTGTGGAAGTATATGGAGCTGAACATCAGGGCGCGGGCGACCATCATACCCTCCACCGCGGCGGCGCCGCCCTGGCCCACCACCAGGCTGCCGTTGTGCACCGATATGGTGTTGAGGATGCGGTCGCTATCGATGAAGCCGTGGGCCACGCCGGTGTAGTGGGCGTCGCGGAGGAGGTAGTCCATCTGGTCGGCGTCCACCGGGCCGTGTATGATCTGGTTCAGGTACTGGGGGGAACCGAAGAAGGACTGGCCGCCGCCGGGCGTCAGGCTGCTCTGCTCAGACCCCTCCCGCATCCGCGGCTCGGAGACGATCGCCGCCACCCTGCGAGGGTCGGCGCCGATGGACTCTAGATGCTCCGGGACGCTGAGCTGGCCATCGCGGTGGAAGGGGCCCCCCTCGATGCGCGAGGGCGACGACCCGGTGATGACCTCCGCCGCCAGGCGCATGTGGTCCCTGCCGCATTCAGCCTCCATCACCTCCTCCAAGGTGTGCGAGAACGGAGGGTGGCAGATGTCATGCAGCATGGCCGCAGCACCCAGCTGGACAGTCTCGTCCGCATCGATGCTGATGACCTCCCCCATGCGGCGGGCGAGATGGTAGACGCCCAGCGAATGCTCGAAACGGGTGTGGTTCGCTCCGGGGAACACCAGGTAGGAGAGCCCCAGCTGCTTCACGCAATGGAGCCGCTGCATCTCGGGGCGGTGCAGCAGCGAGAGGAGGGGGTCGTCCACACGGATGCCGCCGTGCACCGAGTCGTGGACGGTCTTGCTCTCCCTCATTCCGACCTCCTCAGACGGCGGCGGTCTATGCGCACCCCCGCGGGGGCGATGACCAGAATGCTGTTGCCCACGGATACGAGGTCGCCGTCGCAATCCTTGGCCACCCCCCTCAGCTCGGCTGAGAGCCGGGCCACCTCCTCCTCTCTCTCGCTCAGTGAAGAGTAGTCCGTAACCACTATGTTGCCCTGGTAGACCTGCTCCGACACCATGGGTATGTCGTCCCTGCCACTGAGCTCGGCCACCCTGATGCGCAGCCGCTCCTCCCCTTTGGAGGTTTCAGCGTCCAGGCCTCCGAGGTCGATGAAGCGGTTCGGCTCCAACAACTCTGAATCCGATCGTTTACGGCCCCTGCCCAACCTCAAGCTCGGCTCACCCCGCTGGAGACCATCATACTCTCTCTATAAGATTGGTGCGCTCAAGGCTCCTCATACTTCCACAGCCGGTCGCCCACATGATGGACGTTGCGTACGGCCTTGCCGGAGTCGCTGCCGACCATCCCCTCTCCCGACATCAGGCTCTCCCCCACTGCCAGCGGCACCATGTTCTTCTCGTCGCGGATGAAGACCAGGTCCCCTGCCGTGATGGAGGGGTCGGCGTCCACTACCCCGGGTGACATGACGTCCGCGCCCTTGGTCACGAAGGGCACCGCTCCCATGTCCACGGTAACCTGCCTGCTCTCAGGGCGGTAGCGCAGCGCCCCCCGCACGGTGAGGAAGGCCCTCCCCTCATGCACCATCCCCAATATGCTGCCGGAGACGAAGAGGAGGTCGAAATCACTGCCCTCTGCCAGGTCCACCGGCTCGTCCTCAGCGAAAACCTGGATTCCCAGCACCGAGCTTATCTCCTCCGAGTATGCCTTTATGTCCTTGGTGCGCAGGCGTCTCCTCTTCCTGATGCGGACGTCACCCATATGATGCAAGCAGGCGATAGCATGTAGTTCAAACTTTTCCAATAAGATATATAACCTAATAATTGCACTATCTCACGCATGGGAGTCGGATTGTTCATCACCAAGGTCATGGTGATCGCGCTGCAGCTTCTGGTGGCTGTGGCCATCGTGGGCTCGTTCGGGGCCCTGGCCATGGGCGATCTCGATGTGGCTGTCGGAGAGCCGCATTTCGATTTCCCAGAAGACCCCGACCCCCAGATGATACTCGATGAGGGGCTGGAGATCAGCATCAACGTTCCCTTGACCGTCAAGATCGGCGGTCTGGGAGACTTCGATCAACGGCTAGATGGCTACTGGCCCATCAACGACTTCCAATATAATTTCAGTCTGGTGGCGGCGGGTTGGAACCATACCGGAGGCGTTGGTCCGATGGACATCGAGCCCGGAAAGGTAACCGACCTGACGCTGAATGAGACGATCCTGTACAAGCCCGGCGATGACGACCTTTATGACCTGGTCACCGATGGCGCCATCTTCCAATTCGCCATGAGCATCTCCATGGGCTACATGGAGGACATGTTCAAGTATTCGACCGATGTCGCCGCCACGGTGGAGGTCGGTCCATTCCTGGACTACGGTGTCAATCTAGAGAATGTTACGTACGACGGCAGCAACCTCGCGCTGCCCATGAAGTTCGACTATGACATCGATGATGTGGAGGACTCCATAAACGACATCCTCATCCAATCCAGCGAGGAGACGGGCTTCGAGAGTGTTGACGACATCGTCAAGGAGCTGTATAAGGAGAGCCCGGACCTCTTTCCCGAGGATTTCGACATCGACGACTACAACCTCTCCGACCTCGATATCGAGGACCAGATGATCGAGCTGCTAGAGGAGCAGGGGGTCGATGAGGTGGACACCTTCAAGGCGCAGTTCACTGACTCGGAGGGCAACGTCATCGAAGGCGGCGAGTTCAACGCCAGCCTGATGATAGTCGACGGCGAGCTGGTGTTCCAGATCGAGGACATCGACGATGAATTCCTGGAAGGCATCGAGGACAGCGATGCGGAGCTCAGGATATACACTGATTTGGAGGGCGCCGACCTGCCTGGGGAGCTGGATGACGCATTCGGAGGTATCCTCAAGGAGGCCGACGGCCAAATGATCCTCAAGGCCCCGGCGGGGGAGATAGCCAGCATCGCCCTGGGCCAGGTGGGGGTGTGACGAGATGAAGAAGGACAGGAAGGTCATGGGAGGCCTCGGCAAGGCGCTGTCGAGCACACTGGTGGCGACGCTGGTCTACATGGCGATACCGGTGTCGATCGCACTGTTCACCATCGGCCTGCTAAACGCGGCGGCGGCGGACCTCGGCGAGGACCTGCCTGACGCTGCGATGGGGGTGCTGTCCTACGCCGAGGGATTCTTGGACGAATTCGTCTTCCTGGTGGTGCTCTATGCCATACCGATAGTGGCGGTGGCGTTCCCTTACGGGCTCTTCGGCCGCGGCAGCCGCCTGCGTTTGCTCTTCGGACTGGCCCAGGTGCCCCTCATCGCGTTGTGGCTTTACTTCATCACCGGCGGCGGCAGGGTGCAGTTCAATCTGACGGAGATGGCCGCCCTGCCGTTGGACAGCATCATACCGGCGGAGTTGCCGCTGGACTTCGACCTCAGCGCCATACTCGCCCTGGACAACACCGGCCTTATCTACCTGCTGATGATGCTCATTTTCCTCAAGGGCGCGGTACACATCGCGGAGTACGGCGGCTACCGCGGCCGCCATCTGCGCATGAAGCACCCCGAGGAGGAGAAGGCCGCACCCGCCCGGGAGCCGAGGAAGGCCAAGAAGAAGCGCGATGACGAATGGGAGTTCCTCTGACCGTTCACAAAGCCATAAATACGCCCGGCCGGTTAGCAACGCCGAGGTTATAGCATGGGTGTGAACATGGCCATATGCGAGTTGGAGGCGCAGAACGCCCTCTGCCGCGAGATGAAGACCGATACAGTTCGGGTACTCGTTGAGCCGGTCGACGGCTTCGAGGAGATATCCCAGTACGACATGTTCGTCCCGTTGGACAAGGCCGAGGAGGCCGTGGGCGATTGGGAGGCGTTCCTCAAGAGGAACCGCATCAAGGCCGAGGTCGACGCCGTGTACCTCGACAAAGTGAAGAACAAGGCAGACCTCGAGGCCCTTGAGCCTATCGCCGAGAAGAGGCGCACCGGCTGGATCGAGCTCTCACAGGTATCCGCGGCGGACCGGGAGCGCGCCATGGAGGCGTCGCGACCGGAGAACCGCGTCACCGGCTGGCACATGATCTCCTTCGAGGAGATGAACGAAACCTGCGCCCGCTGCTCCCTATCCTGGGACAAGGGAAGGGGCTGCATCGGGAACTTCGGGCCCAGCAACAGCCTGCTGCCGGAGATGGCCGCCCGTCATGGCTGCGGCATCGTCGGCTCCGTCTTCGAGCTGGCCGAGAAGGGGGAGAAGGTGGACGCCTCCCGCGCCAAGGAGCTCAAGGAGGAGGTCGCCACGCTGCGCCAGGTCCTGCCCGCCGAGGGCAAGATGATGGTTAGGCGCTACAGCGGTGTGCTCGACCGCCTCAAGGCCATGGCCGATGTCTGCGAGCGCGAAGGCTGCCGCTTCTACTTCTTCTGATTCAGAAGGCCAGCGGCAGCACGGCGAACATCATCAGACCCATCGCCCCGTTCATGCACACCGCCAGGCTCAGGCTTCCGCTGCGCCGGTAGGCGTAGCCGATGGCCGCGCCGGCGGCGATGAAGAACAGCAGCGCCGCCGCGTCCGCGTAGCCGGAGTGCAGCATGCCGTAGGCTAGCGCGGATGCCGCTATGCCCGGTGCCGACCCCAACCTCTCGGTTATACGCGATTGCAGCACCCTCCGGAACAGCAGCTCCTCCGCCACGGCGGCGAAGAGCAGGATCGCTAGCAGCGCCAGCAGCGCCCCTCCCAGGCCCTCGGTGGCCAACGCCGGCAAGCCCAGCGCCATCTGGCCGACGAGGCCCAACGGCACGCCCAGCATCAGACCGGTGGCCGCCGGCCTCGTCAGCTCGGACACCGAGCCCAAGGCCTGGCGGGCATGCCCGCGGATCTCCTGGAAGGGGAACTCCCCCGGCTCCATGCTGAAACCGAAACGCTCGTCCATGAGCATGAACAATATCACCGGGATCAAGGGGAGATAGACCAGGATGGTCCATTCCAGGGTCACGCCGGAGAAGTTGGGCATCCCGATGGTCAACAGCCGCAGCACCGAGATCAGCAGGAAACCCTGGAAGATGCGGTCCGATGTCTTGAATACTATCGGCACCAGCAGGCAGAGCATTATGTTCGCCGCGTGTAAGACGACCACCTCGGCGAAGAGCTCGGTCTCCATCGACTTCGAGGCGCTGTAGAACACCGCCTCGGCTACGAGGATCAAAATCAGCGGCGCGATGACGGCGAAGAGGTCCCATCCCTCGACGTTGCGCCTCTCAAGGGCGTCCTGGAAACGCCTTATGGCTGCAGTAGGCACTGAGGGTGCATAACAACCGTGGAATATAAACGGTTAACCCGGATTTGTTTACTAATCGTTAAATAAATGCGTGCTCTACCTCAAGCGGATGGAGTTGGAATACCGCAGGGATTGGGACCTGTTCAGCATGATCGCGCTGACCCTGATCCTCGTGCCTGTCATCTACATATTCCCCGACAGCGTGCTGCGGACGGTCTTAGGCCTGCCTTTCCTTCTGTTCTTCCCCGGATACCTGGCGATAGCCGCCCTCTTCCCCCGCAGCGACGACCTGGACTCCATCGAGAGGGTGGCCCTCTCCTTCGGTCTGAGCATCGCCATCACCCCGTTGATCGGCTTCGGCCTCAACTACACCCCCTGGGGCATTAGGCTCGACCCCATACTGTTCAGCATCTCCGCCTTCAACATCATCGTGGCGCTGGTGGCGCTGCAGAGGAGGGTGTCGGTGCTGGAGCCCTACGTGCCCTTCGACCCGCTGCGCAACCTGCAAAGGATATGGGGGGACTTCCAGAAGGAGCGAGGGCTTGACAAGGCCCTCTCTGTGATCCTGGCGCTGTCGATACTCTCCTCGGTGGTCGCCCTCGCCTACGTGATAGCGTTCCCCCGTGAGGGAGAGAGCTTCACCGAGTTCTACGTCCTCGGCCCCGACGGTAAGGCCAGCGGCTATCCCAGCGACCTCTATTACACCGAGAACGCCACCGTCATACTCGGTCTCGCCAACCACGAGCACCGCGCCGTCAACTACACCATCGTGATATGGCTGGTCGACATGAGTTTCGTCGACGAGGAGACCCGGGTGCATGAGCTATACTATTTCGACACCGTCCGGCCCGACGAGCCGCTGGAGCATGTACCGGTGGACATCGAAGGGCCTTGGACCAAGCAATGGGAGCAGGAGTACACCTTCTCCGTCGACGAACCGATAAACAACGCGAGCTGGGAGGGCAAGATCTGGTTCAGCCTTCACAAGGAGGGCCACCAGCATGAGTGGTCCTTCATGGAGGACTACAGCGATGACGACGCCGCGGTGCAGGAGATAATGGACGGAGTGAAGAACGAGAGGCTGAGCCTGAACCTGAACCTAGAGATCTCCAAGGGCACCGACTTCAGCCTGATGACCGAGGACCGCGGCGAGGTGCAGCCTTTGGACCTCACCGTCACCGAGGAATACCCGCTGGTCATCGGCATGACCAACCACGAGTTCAGGCCGGTGGAGTACAACGTCCTGATCTGGTTGGTGAACACCAGGACGGCAGACAACGAGACGGAGGTCAACGACCTCTACTACATCGACTCCCTACGGGACATCGAGCTGGATCATCAGGACCCGAACGTTCACAAGGGCTTCGAGAACAAGACCTACCAGAAGGAGCTCAACTACACCGTGGGCTTCAACCAGACATTCTCTGACGACCCGTGGGAGGGCAAGCTGCTGTTCAGCCTCCACAAGGACGGCGCGCCTGATTACGACAAGGGAGAGAACTACAGCGCCAATGCAACCGCCTTGCATGAGGCGGAGGAGGCCATGGCGGGCAACACCACCGCCGCCATGATAGACCTGAGCATCAGGACCGCCACCGAGTTCGCCGTGCTCCATGACGACCTCAGCGGGATCGAGGAGCCTCTCAACGTCACGGCCAACGAGCAGTTCAATCTCACCGCGGTGCTCTCCAATCACGAGTTAAAGACCATGAACTACACCGTGGTGGTCTGGTTGCTGAACACCAGCGCCGAGAACCGCTCCCAGGTCGAGACCCTCTATTACCTGCAGAATGCGAGCGTGCAGCTCAACCACACCGCGGTGAACGGCAGCGCCAACCTGACCGCCCAGCATGAGATGCCTCTCAACATCACTGTGAACGACCAGATCGATTCCCACCCCTGGAGCGGCCAGCTGTGGTTCAGCCTGCACAAGGACGACGACCCCCAGGATTGGGACCGATCGGTGGAATACAGCGACGACGAGGACGCTTTGGCGGAGATCGAGGAAGGCATGGAAGGGCTGAGGCAGCACGTCTCAGTGGCCATCGAGCTCTAGTCCTGACTGCTGGATGGCAGAGCGTCCGGGACGAGTCTTACTTCAGTATCCCTGCCCGGCGGTCCCATCTCAGCGCCAACCTCCTCATGAAATCGCCGAGGCCCAGGGAGATGGCGAGCTCGTCCGGGTCCTTGCGCTTGAGGTAGAAGTGGCCGGCGATGCCTATGACCGTGCCCCCTGTCAAGTCCATGACGAGGTCGTTGACGGTGTCCTGCAGAGAGTACTGCATGCCAGTCCCAGTGAGATAGTCGAGCACCCACTCCGTCATCTCCCACACCACGCCGAAGAATGCGGTGAACATCACCACCATGAACGGCATCAGGCGCCTGGGTATATGCACGGCGCTCACGTAATGGTTTATTAACAGTATGGTGAGGAAGCTGAGTATGCCCACCGCGCTGGCCGAGACGAAGTGCGTGACGTTGTCCCACCACAAGTACTGGTCGTACCATAGCGCATAATCCCCCCAGGTGTGCAGGGTCACCGCCATGTATATGAGAATCAGCAATGGCCAGGGGACGATCATCCTTCCCGAGAAGCGCAGGTATACGGGTATGGAGAATGCCAGCATCGACAGGAAGCCGGTTATGGCAGGGCGGGCGTAATAGCTGTCATAGGTCTGCCAAAGATAGGTGGACTCCACTGCCATGAAGAGCAGGATGGCGTACATCGGCAGTATCAGAGCAATCTCCCATCTTCTCATCGGATCTCCGCCCCGCGGTCAAGCATGTCCGTTGAATCATCCCATACCGAAATCAACATTCCACCCTCTTTTAGACCTGATGTTGATTGTCACTTACCATATATGAAATAAAGGTGCTTGGCGACCGATCTTCGGAACATTTCCCGTCCAGGGTTCGCTCGGAGGCATCAGCAGGACCCCCGTTTCTGATATGGCAGAAGGGGGAGGCTGTGTATGTCCCTTTTCCGCATGTATATCAGAAGATACAGCGATGCCAACACCCCTCCGAACATAGAGAGGGTGAGCCTCGCCATCAGTTCATCGTTGGTGGCGATCAGGATGGTGTCGAATATCTGGCCTGATAGGAACTGTCCAACGGCGAAGAAGGTGGCCAGCGCCGACGTGAACACTATCATGAAGACGATGGTGAATGTCCTGTCCAGCACCAGGCCGTGATACCTCTGCAGGTGTATCATCAGCACGAAGCCGACAGTGTATATTGCCAGCAGCTCGGCGACCTGCAGCGCGGAGCTCATGGCCATCATGGGGAAGAACATCGACACCGCGAAGAGTATATGAGGTATGCTGAGTATGGATATGAGCTCGAAGGCGGGCATTATCCTAAGATCGCGGTAGCGCATCGGAGGGTATAGCGCCAGATACAGGGCCCAGCATATCATAGCGAAGAAGAACAGCCTATCATTTGCCAGCGACAGCATGGCGCTGAACGCCAGGAAAACCACCAAGGCCCAGCTCAGGGCCCACTCTCTTCCCTTGAGAATACTCCTCATCCCGTCATCCTCACTGGTTAGGTATTATTAGTATCGATGCCTTGGAGTCATGGACTATCTGCCCCATGGGGCTGCCTCTGAGCACGCCTCGCAGCGGCTCGCGCAGGCAACCGGGCAGCACCAGGAGGCAGAAGGCGTCCGACCTCATGGTCTCCAGTATGCCCTTGGGGATGTTGGACAGTGCGTACCCCTCCGTGCCCAAAGCGTCATGGACGGCCTCTGTGGCCTGGAGCCTGTCATGTCCGTACTCCATGCTCTTTCCGGATGCGGGATTAAGTAGTAAAATGTTGTCAAGGGATCCTTTCCCCAACAGGTCGTTCACCTTCTCCATGAAGCCTTTGTCGTGCTCCTTGGGAGGAAGTGCAACCAGTATCCTTTTGAAGGTCAGGGTGCAGGCCTCGCTTATGCCTCCGCCGGGGCCTTTCAGGAACCGTTTGAGGAAGACCTTGGTCTCCGCCCTGCGCATAACGTCCAAAGAGTTGCTGCCCACCAGCAGCCTGGTGGCCTTGCCCTTGCCGCTGGAGGGCAGGATTATGGTGTCGGCGGAGGATTGGGCGGAGGCCTTGAGTATCTCATCGGCCGGGTTCCTTCCCTGGACCACCCGAAGCTCGGCCTCGTATCCATCCGCCAGAAGTTTGGATACCGATGATTGGAGGCTGCGCCGCATAAAATCGTTCTGGGGTGCGCCGGGCATCTCCACATAGAGCAGAGTCACCTTCTTCAGCCCGAAACGGGCGAACTCGTTCATGCTGTCGAGAAGCATTCTGGACTGGCGTGATAGGTCGGTGGGCACGATGACTTCCTGCATATTACCTCGATACCTGTTCCAGTTGAGATGATTTAAATATTCCGCTGGTATAGACAAAAGGGATGAACCGGTTGGACTTGGAGGCCTCGAGATCCACGGCACCCGCGATGATCGCCTTGGCGGCGTGGATGCTGCTGAGCTTGGTCCTGGTCAACGACCCTCGGATCATAGAGTTGGACCAGAAGCTCTTCCTGGAGATCAACCAGCATTTCATCCCTGGCATCGCAGCGCTGGTCATGTTCGGGGTGAGCGAATTAGGCTCGGTGATCGTGCCGTTGTCCATCTTCGTGGTGATGTGGATGGTGGGCCGCAAGGACATCGCCGTCGCCATCCTGCTTGCCTTCGCGTTATACGGCCTCATCGGCCTGGGGCTCAAGGCCCTTGTTATGCGCCCCCGGCCGTTGGAGGTCCTCATGGACATCGACCATCTAGTGCCTCTTCCCGGCGGTTTCGTCTACGGCCATTCGTTCCCCTCCGGGCACACCGCGGGCGTTTTCTCCATATTGGGGGTGCTGATCATGAAGGCGCGGAGGTGGGCGCCGCCCGTGGCCGCTCTGGCCGTCATCGTCGGCTTCCTGCGCGTGCTGCTAGGCTCGCATTTCCCCTTCGACGTCATCGCCGGAGCGGGGCTGGGGCTTTTCGTCGGCATCCTTTTCGGCTCGCTGCGCTACGGGGAGCTCATATCCCGCATGGACGCGGTCATCGAGAGGAGGATACTGAAAAAGGGGCGGGGCCATCAACCCGGGTAACAGCGGCGAAGCCGACCCCTGACGTCGGGCAATGGTATCAATTTTGATAATAAGATATTTAACGATTGATTGACATTTTCATCGGAGTGGTGCATATGCAGGCCTTGGAGACGTCGCGCTTGATGACCGACCTTTATTCTGCCAAGATAATCCTATCCACCATGGGGAAGGTGATGAGCGCGCAGGAGCTGAGCGACATGCTGGAGATACCCATAGCCGCATGCTACCGCAAGATCAAGCAGCTGGAGGGGGCCGGGCTCCTCGGTTGCGTGGAGCGCCGGCTCACGCAATCGGGAAAGAGGGTCTGCTACTACCGGTCGCAGGTGAAGACCGCCAGCATCGAGTTCTCCGAAGGAAGGGTGGTGGCATGCATAAAGAAGACCGACGGCCCGGTCGAGAATTACGTTTACACGGTGGCGAGCGAGGTCGATGACGACATGCTCACGGCCAAGGCCCCGTATTCCTGATTTTCGATATTCGTCGATTAATTACGAAAAACACCTATTTTGACCATAATTGGCGCACCTTTAATATACATGTTTATCATTTTCTGAAAAAACGGGCGCTCAACCTTTAATTGAATGCCTGAAATGCCTCGACCGGGCCCGGCCCGCCGGGCGACCAGTGATGAACGGAGGATAAACATGAGTGATGAAGGTATAGCCAAGCTCTTCCCGCCTACCGAGGAGCACCGCAAAGGTGCCCTGATAACCAGCGAGGAGGAGTACAAGCGGATTTATGACGAGTCGATAAAGGACCCGGAGGGCTTCTGGTCGAAGATGGCCGACAGCATAGAGTGGTTCTCCAAGGACTGGGACTCCGTCCTGGAGTTCGATGAGGAGGACGTGCGGATCTCGTGGTTCAAGGGTGGTAAGCTCAACATCACCCATAACTGCATAGACCGTCACGTGAACCACGGCAAGAAGAACCAGGCCGCTCTCATCTGGCAGGGCGAGGAGGACGACGATGTCAAGGTCTACACCTATGGGCAGCTCCTCTACGAGGTCTCCCGGGCGGCCAACATGCTCAAGGCCAAGGGGGTCGGCAAAGGGGACCGTGTCTCCATATATCTGCCCATGATACCTGAGCTGGCGTTCTCGGTGCTGGCCTGCGCCCGTATCGGCGCCATCCACAGCGTGGTCTTCGGAGGCTTCAGCTCCGACGCGCTATACAACCGCATCACCGACTGCGACTCCAAGGTGCTGATAACATCGGACGGCAGCTTTCGCGGGGGCAAGGCCGTAGACCTCAAGGGCAAGGCCAACGAGGCCCTCGAGGCCGGCACCACCGTGGAGACGGTCATCGTCGTCAAGAGGACCGGCGCCGACGTGGTCATGGAAGAGGGGAGGGACTGCTGGTACCACGAGGAGATAGCCGATGCGGCGCCCCATTGCGAGCCTGAGGCCATGGACGCCGAGGACCCGTTGTTCATACTATACACCAGCGGCTCCACCGGCAAGCCCAAGGGCGTCCTGCACACCACCGGAGGCTACAACCTCTACACCACGGTGACCTTCGAGCACGTCTTCGGCTACCTGCCGGGAGAGGTGTTCTGGTGCACCGCCGACATCGGATGGATCACCGGCCACAGCTACATCCTATACGGACCGCTGTCCGCCGGTGCCACTACATTGATGTTCGAGGGCGTCCCCAACTACCCGCAGCCAGACCGGTTCTGGCAGGTGGCGGAGAAGTGGAAGGTCAACGTGTTCTACACCGCCCCCACCGCGGTGCGCATGATGAGGAAGACCGGTGACGAGTGGGTAAAGATGCACGACCTCTCGTCCATCAGGCTCCTGGGTAGCGTGGGCGAGCCCATAGACCCCGAGGCGTGGTACTGGTATTACGACGTGGTCGGCAACAAGCGCAGCCCGGTGGTCGACACATGGTGGCAGACCGAGACCGGCGGCATCATGATTTCGCCGCTGCCAGGGGCGACGACGCTCAAGCCAGGCTGCGCCACCAAGCCGTTCTTCGGCATCGAGCCGATGACCATCAGGGAGGACCGCAGCGCCTGTGACGTGGGCGAGAACGGCAGGCTGGTCATCAAGAAGCCTTGGCCCTCCATAATGCGCACGCTGTGGGGCGACCACCAGCGCTTCAAGGACACCTACTGGAACGTCTACCCCGGCTACTACTTCACCGGCGACGGGGGCCGCATCGACGAGGACGGCGATGTGTGGATCCTCGGCCGCGTGGACGACGTGATGTCCGTGGCCGGCCACCGCATCGGCGCCGCCGAGGTCGAGGCCGCCCTCACCGGGCATCCCTCGGTGGCGGAGGCCGCTGTCGTGCCAGTGCCGGACGACATCAAGGGGGAGGCGATCTACGTGTTCGTCAACCTCAAGGAAGGCTACGAGGGCAGCGACGAGCTGCGCAAGGAATTGGTGGGCCAGGTGCGCCATGACGTGGGGCCTATCGCCACGCCGAAGCTCATCCAGTTCGCCGAGGGTCTGCCCAAGACCCGCAGCGGAAAGATCATGCGCCGCATTCTGCGCAAGATCGCCGGCGGCGGCATGCACGAGGACCTGGGGGACGTCAGCACCCTGGCGGACCCGGACGTGGTCGACCAGCTCATAGCCGGCAGGATCGTCTGAGCCTTCAGGATCCTGCGAAACATCTTCCCTATTCCTTTTCCTTCTCCAAATGGAAATAGAGGCTGTACACATCGTCCTGAAGAACCGCCTTGACATCGAGGCCGGTGCCGTAGAACAGTTTCAGCATGCCGGTGTTGTTGGCCAGGACCTCGGCGGTGAAGGCCTTTATACGGTTCTTCCT
>PWHV01000023.1 GCA_003555025.1 Methanomassiliicoccaceae archaeon
ACATGTACTATGTGGTGGTCCCCCTGCTGTGGGTCTTCTCCCTGGGCATATTGTACGCCATCGTGGACGCGCTGTGAGGCCGGCGGCAGTCCGGAAAACCAATAAATAAAAACGCTGACCATCATCTTTGCGGCATGGCGTCCTCCTCAGACAACACCGTTTTCATCGGCAAGAAGCCCACCATGAACTATGTCCTGGCAGTGGTGACTCAGTTCAACAACGGCAACCGGAGGGTGAACGTGAAGGCCCGTGGCCGCGCCATAAGCCGGGCGGTGGATGTGGCCCTTATCGCCCAGCGACGTTTCCTCCCTCAGGTGGAGATCGGAGGCATAGAGGTGATGACCGAGGAGGTAGCGGTCGACGACGACGAGCGGACCAACGTATCCTCCATCGAGATAGTGCTCATCGGCCCCGACGAGCCTTAGATGTCGGGATCCAGGAACAGGCGGCGGCAGACCTCGCTGACGGGGCCGAGGCCCTCGGAGAGATACAGGGCCCCCAGCATCGCCTCGAACGCCCCCGCGAGCATCCTGTCGCTGAGCTCCTTCTGACCCTCGCCGGTGAGGAGCACGCCTTCCAGGTCCAGCGGCGCCCTACGCAGCCCGGTCGCCAGGGCATTGTTGGAGATGAGGCGTTGCAGCTCCCATGTCATGCCCCCTTCGTCGAGGTCGCTGCGCAGGTAGAGGCGCTCCCTCACCATGAGCTCCAGCACCGCGTCCCCCAAAAATTCTAGCCTCTCGTTGTCCTCCCGGTCCGCATCCGGGTCCGCGGGCCTCCGCTCGTTGACGTAGCTGTCGTGCCTGAGGGCGGTGTCGCAGAGGCGGACCGTCTCCTCGGAGGGGTCAGCGATGAGGAATGGCCAAGCTGCCAGAGCCCGTCTCAGATGGTCCCTTCTCTGCGGGGAGGGCATGGCGGCGAATCGCCGCGGCGGTAATTATCCTTTACCATCGCAAAGTATTAGGTGGCGACCGGCAATCCATCCGCCATGGGCAGAGGGGTGAGGATAAGGGGTGCCAAGCACACCTCCAAGCGCCAGGAGAAGGAGCTGATGCAACGGGCGGTGGAGCTCGCCAAGGACCCCGAACTGCTGCGCCCCGTCTGCATCGGCTCATGCCGGCGCTGCCATTTCGACAAGCCCCTGCGCAAGATGACCTCGATGTCGGGCATCATCGACGACACCGAGAGGCTGACCAAGGCCGCCTCCAGCGGATCCGACTCGCTGGTGAAGGCCTATGCGGGGACGGTATCCCTGGCGGCGGCGGGCAAGATCCCTTACCTGGCCACCGCCAAGCTACCCTCAGGGGACATATCGTACGCCGCCCGGGGCAAGGTGGGGCACGACAAGCTCATCGGGGTGCAGCATCACGACGACCCCGACCTCAGGCTATTGGCCTATACCGATGTCATCAAGAAGAAGAAGTTGCGGATGTACTCCCTGGAGGACGAGGTGCTGTGCAGCGACCGCCCCGGCATGCCCGAGGACTACATCGCCGAGAGGCTGGAGGCGTCGCCCTATACGCTCGACGGCGGCAACTGCGGCCACGAGCAGTCGCGGGGCAAGCTGGCGCTCTCCTACAACGGCGGCGAGGGCCGCATCACCGTCTGCCGCAACTGCGCCGGCGACGCCAACCTTTTCCATGAAATAATCGCCCGCATGACATCCCCCGAGCCCCTCAAGGAGTTGGGGGTGCACGTGGTGCACAACTTCCACGACATGGAAGGGCCGACGCTGCAGGACTTCAAGGTGGATGACGACCTTCTCGACACCTACACCAAAGGCAGGCTGAACGACCGCAAGCTGATCGACGAGACGGTGAAGAGGCGCTCCCAGGAGATGAAGCGTTCCGGGGCCGCGGTGCTGATGATCGGCGACCGCAACTACGGCCGCGATGTGGAGGATTTTCTGGAGGACCTGCGGGGCTCCGACGAGGAGAAGGAGGTGCTGCGCCGCTTCCTCGAGGAGGAGGTCGTGACGGTGATGGTCAAAGGTGACCGCAGCAGCGAGGCCATCAACCAGCTGTGGCCGGAGCACCATGACCGCCTGGTGGCGGCGGCGGCGTCCGAGGAGGTGCTGGAGGAGATGGGGGACGTTGCAAGGATGAACCCCAACAAGGCGGTCGCGGAGGCCCTGATGCGCCAGCAGGCCAGGGGCATACTGGCGGACATACCGGTGTTCACCGACCTCGGCGAGGGCGGCGCCTACGCCGACCGTCTGGCGCGCGCCTACAAGGTGGGGGGCGCCCCCGCGGTGCGCAAGGCGGTGGAGTCCGAGTCCCGCGGCTACCGCAACCGCGCCGTCGGCCTGGCTTTCCTCAATGCCACCGGTGAGCAGTCGGGGGCCTGGCAGTTCAACCACGAGGAGGTCGATTTCGCCAGCTTTTTGGAGCAGTTCGCCCGGCAGATGATGGAGGCCAAGGGCGACGATTACCGCGATGCGCTGGCCAACATGATAGTGGCCTCCGGCTCCGGCGAGGAGCCGCCTCAGCCGTAGACCCTGATGTCCGCCACGTAATGGGACACCGAGGGGGCGTAGGACTTCACTTCCCTGAGGGATACGACCTCGTGCTCCCGTCCCCCGGCGGCGAGGGAGACGTCCCGCTCCAGGGCGCGGGGCATCTCTCTGGTCTTGTAAGTGTCATGGAAATGCATGGTGCCTTCGGGGGCGAGCAGGTCGAAGCCCTTCCACAGGTAGTCCCTGGTGCCCCCCACGTAACCCATGATGACGCGGTCGGCGATCCCCGCCAACGGCAGGTCGCGGTTGTCCCCCAGCACCGGGGACACCGCCTCCCCCACGCCGTTGAGGGCCAGGTTCCCCTCCATATAGCGGAATGACACCGGGTTCTTCTCGCAGGCGTAGACCCTCTCCGCGCCGGCGTGCTTGGCGACGGGGATGCTGAAATAGCCGATGCCGGCGAACATGTCCACCACCGTCTCCCCTTGGCAGTCGAGGGAGCCCATCCGCGCCCTCTCATCGACGTTCCCGGAGGCGAACATCAGCTCGCGGACGTCGAGCTTGTAGAGTATCCCGTTCTCCAAACGCACCGATTCCGAGCTCTCGCCGTGGATGAGGTCGATGCGCGGGCGCCGCAGCTCACCGCTCACCCCGCCGCGGTCCACGCAGACCGATGAGACCCCCAGGGCCTTGGCGTAGGCCTCGCCTATCGCCGCCTCGTATGGTCGCAGCCTCTCGTCGAGGCGAAGTATGGCCACGTCGCCAACGAACTCCCACCTCATCGGCAGCAGCCTCATGACATCATCCGGCAGCGATAGGAGACGGGCCACGGTGCGCTGGGGGCTCTCGTCCTTGCGGCCGTGCACCTCGCCCTCGACCACCTCGAGGCCCAGGCGCCCGGCGTGCTCCTCGCCGGCGGGGTTGATAGGCACCAGGACCTCACCGTCCCGCTTGGAGATCTTCGCCGAACGCACCACCATGTCCCTCTCCAAGAGCTCGGAGACGGTGCCGGCGGCCCGCTCGCGGGGGACCAGCGCTAGGCGCATCCTCACTTCATCACCATGGCCGAGACCAGCCGGGGGGAGAAGCGCAGCAGCCCCGGGACCATCCGCAGCAGGGGCGGGGCGAGGTCGCTGGGCCGGTCTATGTCCCCGGAGTTCAACAGTTGCCGGACGTCGGGCCGGTCCACCATCGCCGACGCCTTGGCCATGTCCTCGTCGGACATCCGGAGGAATATGCGGCGCAGCCGGTAGCCGTTGGCGAGCTCCTTGCCCACCTCCTTCCTCCACGCCTTCTCGTAGCCCTTGAGGGATGCCGCGTCGCATCGGTCCTCCCGCAAGGCCCCGTCGGCCGCCGCGGCGAGGCAGCGGGCCGATTTGAGTCCTGGGAAAAGGCCGCCGCCGGACACCGGCTTGACCTGGCCGGCGGCGTCCCCTACCAGGAGAACGCCGTCGCCATAGGTCCTTCCCCTCCCTCCCAAAGGTATCTTGCCGCAATGCTTGGTCAGCGGCTCGACGTCCTGCAGGGACAGCTTCTTGAGGAAGGCGCGCAGGTAATGCGCCGGCGGTCCGTGCTCCCACGAGACGCAGAGACCGACGCGGGTGAAATCGCCGCAGGGCAGCTTCCAAGCGAAGAAGCCCGGGGCGGCCTCGCTGCCCACATGGATGTCCACCATGTCGGAGTCGTCGGCGATTGGAAGGTCCACCTGCAGCCCCCGCACCCATTCCCGGGGCCGGGGGTCGCCGGCCTCCGCCGCCACCTTCGAGCCCTGGCCGTCGGCGCCCACCAGCAGGCGGGCGCTCATTTCGCCCACCTCTCCGTCCTGACGGTAATGGATGCGGTTGCGCCCTTCCCAGCGGCGCGACAGGTAACGGTGGCCGTAGAAGAACTCCGCTCCGGCGTCCATGGCCTCCGCGGCCAGCCGGCGGTCGAAATCGGCGCGGTCTATGACCACCGCCTTGGGCTCGGAAGAGCTCACCGCGATCCGCCTGCCGCCGGGGAACTCCATCTCCGCCCCGTGCAGGACATTCAGCGGCGTCTGCCTCACTCCGGCGATTTCCATCACCCGCGGCGACACCAGCCCAGTGCACTGCACCGGCTGGCCGCTCACAGCGTGCTCCTCGAGCACCGCCACGTCCCAGTCCTTGGCGAGCAGGGCGGCGGCCCTGCTGCCGGCGGGCCCGCCGCCGACCACGGCCACGTCTCGTGCCATGCGCTCAGAGGCTCTTCATTTTCTCCCAGTCGGCGAGGAAGGCCTCGATGCCCTCATCGGTCTTGGGATGGGAGATCATCTTCTTCAGTATCGCATGGGGTATGGTGGCGACCTGGGCGCCGACGGAGGCCGCCTGGGTGACATGCAGGGGGTGCCTGATGCTGGCGGCGATGACCTCGGTGTCGAAGTCGTAGTTGTCGTAGATGTCCAGTATCTCCGCCACCACGTCCATGCCGGTCTGGCCGATGTCGTCGAGGCGGCCGATGAACGGGGAGACGTAGCGGGCGCCGGCCTTGGCGGCGAGCAGCGCCTGCTGCGCCGAGAACACCAGGGTCATGTTGACGTCCACGCCCTCGTTGTAGAGCGCCTTGGTCGCCTTAAGCCCCTCGATGGACATCGGCAGCTTGATGTTGATGTTGTGGTGTATGGACGAGAGCTCCATGCCCTCCTCGAACATCGCCTCGGCGTCGAGGCTTATCGCCTCCGCCGATATGGGGCCGTCAACCTCCCCAGCGATCTCCTCCACAATCGTTCTGAGGTCCTTGCCTTCCTTGGCGATGAGGCTGGGGTTGGTGGTAACCCCGTCCAGTATGCCCCAGCTGTGAATCTCTTTTATCTGTTCGATGTTGGCGGTGTCTATGAAAATCCTCATGTCATTTCCTCCACAGGAATCCTTTCTTCTTCTGCTTGCGGGCGACGGCCTTGCGGGCCGCGTGCACGATGTCCTCCTTGGTCAGACCGTACTTCACCATCAGGTCCTCGGGGTCCCCGGACTCGCCGAAGCTGTCGCGCACGCCGACGCGGACCATCGGCTGGTTGCCGTTCTCGCCCAGGAACTCCGCCACCGCCGAGCCGAGGCCGCCGATGACGCTGTGCTCCTCGGCGGTCACCACGCAGCGGGTGCGCTCCACCGAATCGATGAGGGTCTCGGCGTCCAACGGCTTAACGGTGGCCATGTTCAACACCTCGGCGGCGACCCCCTCGCCCTTGAGCATCTCGGCGGCCTCCAGGCACAGCGAGACCATCTGGCCGCTGCCCACCAGGGTGACGTCCTTGCCTTTCCTCAGGATGTTGGCCTTGCCCACCTCGAAAGGCGCGTCCTCCTCGGTGATGATGGGGAAGTCGGCCCGGCCCATCCTGATGTAGCAGGGGCCGGGCATCGAGGCCACGGCGAGGGTGGCCTTGTATGCCTCGTTGGCGTCCGCCGGGCATATGACTGTCATGTTGGGAAGGGCCCTCATCAGGGCGATGTCCTCCAAGGCCTGATGGGAGGCACCGTCGCCGCCGACGCTTATGCCGCAATGGGTGGCGGCGATCTTCACGTTGAGCTGCGGGTAGGCTATGGACTGCCTGATCTGGTCCCAGCAGCGGCCGGTGGCGAACACCGCGAAGGTGGAGGTGAAAGCCGTCTTGCCGGCGGCGGCGAGGCCGGCGGCGGTGCCCATCATGTTCTGCTCGGCGATGCCGCATTGGAAGAAACGGTCGGGGAATACCTTGGCGAAGTCGCTGGTCTTGGTGCTGCTCCCCAAGTCGGCGTCCAAGGCCACGATGCTCTCGTCGGCCTCGCCCAGCTCCTGAAGGGCCTTGCCGAAGAACGAGCGCTGGCTGGCCTTCTTCACAGGCATCCCTCCAGGTCGCTCATGGCAACTCCCTTCTGCTCATCGCTGCAGCACTTGCCGTGGAACTCGGGGTTGTTCTCCATGAAGGAGACCCCCCGGCCCTTGACGGTGTTAGCTATTATCACGGTGGGACGGCCCTTGCAGCGCCGCGCCTGCTCGCAGGCCTCGATGATGCGCTCGAAGTCGTGGCCGTCGATGACGATGACGTTCCAGCCGAAGCCCGCCCATTTCTCCTCCATCGGCTCGATGGATAGGACGTCCTCGGTGTCGCCCATGATCTGCAGGTGGTTGCGGTCCACGAACACGGTGACGTTGTCTATGCCGTAATGGGCGGCAAACATCGCCGCCTCCCAGTTCTGGCCGCTCTGCATCTCCCCGTCGCCGCAGAGGCAGTAGATGCGATGGTCGGAGCCATCGAGGCGGGCGGCGAGCGCCATCCCGTTGCTGACGCTTATCCCCTGCCCCAGGGAGCCGGTGGACATCTCTATGCCCGGCAGCTTCCCCTTGGAAGGATGGCCCTGCAGGCGGCTGCCCAGTTCACGGAGGGTGAGCAGCTCTTCGGTGGGGAAATAGCCCGCCTCGGCGAGAGCGGCGTACAGCGCCGGCGCCACGTGGCCCTTGGAGAGGACGAAACGGTCTCGCCCCTCCCATTCTGGGTGCTCGGGGTCGTGCCTCATGACGCGGAAGTAAAGGGCGGTCAGTATATCGGCGGCGGAAAGGGAACCTCCAGGATGGCCGGAGCCCGCGGCGCAGGTCATCTCGATGACGTGGCGGCGCACCAGGCGGGCCTTCTCCTTCAAAGCGTCTATGGAACTGTCTTCACGGGGCAATTGGAATACACCTCTTTGGAACCGGGCAACCGGAAGTATGGGGCCGGTGTAAAAAACATTTGTCCTTGACGGTGGGTAGGGCGGTAAGGGTTTTGCTCAGGTCTGCGTGCATGGACGCCTCAATCGCTCTCGATGCGCGGCGCCAGGAGGTATCCGACGTTGCCATTGCCGTCAGCGAGGTTGAACATGATCCTCACTGGGAAGTTGTTTCCCAAGTTGATGCGCACGCTGGTGTCCGAAGGCACAGCCTTCACCAGGTTGGAGAAGTAGTCCAATGGGAACAACGATCTCGCCTTCTCCTCCACGGTCACAGATATGAGCTGGGACTTCTCCAGCCTGAGGTTCACCGAGTCGGTGTCCCCCTCGGAATAGAGCTCGAAGTACTCCGGCTCGGCGGTCAGGGCTATGTGGTCGGAGACGCTCTCCGCGGCCTTGATGCCCTTCTGGATCTCACTGACGGAGACCTCCACCAGCGCCGGCAGGTTGAGCTCGGGGACGCGGGGGTCGCTCATGCTCGAGGTGTCCACCAGGTTCATGCGCCTGACGATGTTGCCCACCTTCATGACCAGGCGGCTCTTCTCCTCGTCCTGCTCCATCTCCACGATGTCTCCAGAGGAGGCGAGCTTCAGAACGTCCTTCACCTTGTCGAGGTCCACGCCGATGTTGGTCTCGTCCGCCGCATACTCTTCGAAGGCCTCCTTATTGATGTTGAGGTCAATCATGGCCACGTGGGCCGGATCCACTGCCTTGAGGTTCAGGCCCTCTGGCCCGATGTTGAACTTGGCCTCATCCACGAGGGTGGAGATTATGTTGACGATGCCCTTGAGAGTGTCTGACCTGATTTTTGCCTGAAACATGTTTCCCCTTCCTTTGCCGACACAGTCGTTTTAGATAATAAAGTTTGACCCTTCAGTACTCGCGCCAGGAGTGGCTGCACTTGCAACAGCGGTAGATCCGGGTCTCCGGCTCGTCCGCCGCTCTGGTCTGCCTTATGACGAAGAACGCCTCGCTGTGACCGCACTCTGGGCAGGGGGCCCGGGTCTTGGGCAGCGTGGCCGAGGACTCCTCGATGACGGTGGTCTCCTTGTCCCTGGAACTGGTCACAAAACTCTGTGCCTCATCGCCTTGGCTCTTCTCGAAGTCGCAGCGGCTACAGCGGAACGTCGTTCCGCTGCGGAACATCAGGGAACTACAGTCAGGGCAGAACATGTATCAATCCTCACTCTACCCCAACAAATGGACGTATAAAAAATATTAGCCTCGGACATGAAGCTATACGTGGTCCAACTCTTCGCGGGCCTTGCGGTTCTGGCCCCTCTCCCGCTTGGGGTCGTTCACCTCGGCGCGGTGGAGGAGGCCGTTGAAGGCGTTTGCCGCTGCCGGGGCGACCGGTCTGCTCCGCGGCTCCGCCTTGCTGGTCTGGCGCACCGCCTTGCCCTTGACGGGGGTGCATTCGTCGAAGCTTTCGAACGAGGCCCTCGCCGGTTGCTTGGCGACGGGGGGAGCATACTGCCGCACATAGTCCATCTCGCGGCGGCTCTGCTCCGACAGGATGCCGCCCACGTAGGCGAAGACGATGGTGATGATGTAACTGTTGATGTTCAAGGAGGTGGTGTCGCCCACCGCCGCCAAGAAGGACTCCATGTATGCGACGGCGCTGACCATCATCGCCCCCAGGGCGGGAAGCTCGGCGCTGAACGCGTCAAGGAGAGGGAGGTTGCTGCCGTTGATGAACTCGATGGGGGCGATCACCCCCGCGTCGGCGGCGTAGATCAGGGCGGTGAAGGCCCCGACGGGTATCAGGGCGGCGAGCATGCCTCGGTTGGGGGAGCCCGCCTTCCTACCGCCCACGTAACCGGAGATCATCTGGCCGAATATGGGGAGCCACCACAGCAACAGGGATAGGGCCAAGGTGTACTTGACGGCGGCCACGAAGCTGAAAGGACCGCCGGAGCCGCGGTCCGGCGCGGTGTTCCCCTTGCCATCGGCGTTCCTGTTCCGATAGCCACGGCTGGTCATCCCAAACCCTTTTTTCATGTGCATCCCTGTCAGACGGGGGTCCGACATTTTTGTATTACTGCCGAGATTATTTAATGATTATCACTGAACTATCACGGGGAGTTTATAAGTTAGGAGCTCCGGGACAGGCTGAGAAAGTTACTCTGGATGCCTCACCAGGTCTGTGGCGTTCCGGGGGAAATTAAATAAAGGTGTTGTTGTTAGGCTTCAGCGATGGGGACCTACAGGAAGGTTCTGAGCTACGACACCAGGAGCGGCGAGGTGCTTTACGTCTGCGGGGACGCCCGCAACGCGCTGAAGGAGAGCGGCCTGAAAGAAGGTCTGCTGTGCATCTTCGTCAAGGGATCCACCGGTTCTCTGGTGTTCATGGAGAGGGACGCCGAGCTCGAGCCTGACCTGTCGGAAGCCCTGGAGCGGATGGCCCCGCGCGGCGCCGAATACCGGCATGACCGGGTATGGGGCGACGGCAACGGCCATTCGCACATCCGCGCCAGCGTGCTGGGCGGAACGATAACGATCCCGTTCGCGGACGGCGAGATGGACCTGGGCCGATGGCAGCAGGTCGCCCTGGTGGAGAACGACGTCAGGGACCGCCGCCGCGAACTCATCATCCAGATAGTAGGTGAATGACCTAATGACAACGAATATAAAATTCCTAGGAGGGGCGGACATGGTGGGCCGCATGGGCATGCTCATGGAGGCCGGCGACCGCAGCCTGGTTTTCGAGTACGGCATGAGCCCAACGAAGCCGCCGAGCTATCCCTTGCCGGCCCCCAAGGTGGACCACGCTTTCCTGACCCACTGCCACCTCGACCACTGCGGCATGATACCCTGGCTCACCAGCAGGTACGACAACGACATCTTCACCGCCCCGCTCACCGCGGAGATAGCGGAGATGATGATGTACGACTCGTTGAAGATAGCCAAGGCCGAGGGGTACCCCGAACCCTACAACGAGAACGACATCGAGAGGACGATGAGGAACGTCATACCGCTGGAGTTCGGGGACGTCATCGAGGTGGGGGACTTGGAGGTGGAGATGCACCGCGCCGGCCACGTGCCGGGGGCGATGATGTTCCAGGTGTTCAACGGAAGCAGTACCCTCTACACCGGCGACATCCACACCATCAACACCCGCCTGGTGGAGTCGGCCGAGCCGGTCAAGTGCGACAACCTCATAATAGAGGGTACCTACGGCGGAAGGCTGCACCCGGACCGCAAGCAGAGCGAGAAAGCCTTCCTCGACAAGATAGAAGAGGTCGTCAACCGCGGCGGCAAGGTGCTGATACCCTGTTTCGCAGTGGGCAGGACCCAAGAGATAATGATGCTGCTCAACGGGACGCATTACGACAAATGGGTGGACGGCATGGGCCGATCCATTGCAAGGATGTACATGCAATATCCCGAGTACCTCATCAACTCCAAGGCCCTGCGGGCGGCCCGTAAGTCCTTCAAGGAGGTCAAGAACTCCCAGATGCGCAACAAGGCGCGCAAGGGGGAGGTCATAGTCACCACCGGCGGCATGCTCGATGGCGGGCCGGTGCTCAATTACATCAAGAGCGTCAAGGACGACCCCCGTTCAGCGATACTCATAACCGGTTTCCAGGCCGAGGACACCAACGGCAGGATGCTGATGGAGAATGGGCACGTCAACATCGACGGCAGCACGGAGAAGATCAACTGCGAGGTGCAGAGGTACGACTTCTCCGCCCACGCCGACCACGACCAGCTGGTTTCGTTCGTCAAGGGATGCGACCCGCAGAACATAGTGATAATGCATTCCGAGAGCCGTGAGCCCCTCTACGAGGAGCTCCATGGCAAGTACAACGTGATACTGCCGGAGCTGGAGAAGACTTACGAGCTGGAGTAGGGACATGGAAGGACTGAGGCGCTTCCTGGAGGAGGACGCCCCCGCGGGCGACGTCACCAGCGAGCTGCTGGTGCCCGAGGGGGCCCAGGCCCGCGCCGTGCTCAGCAGCGGCAATGCGGGAGTGCTCGCCGGAGCGGAGGAGGCCGCCTGGCTTTTCCGTGACGGGGGCCTCGAGGTAGGTCTCCTGTTGGTCGACGGCTCCCAACTGGCCGCTGGAGACGAGGTCATGAAGGTGGAGGGGGACCTGCGCCAGATACTCCTGCGGGAGAGGACCTGTCTCAACATCATGATGATGATGTCCGGCGTCGCTACCGTCACGCGCGACGTCCTGGAGCGCTGTCGCGCCGTGAACCCCGCGGTCACATTGGCCGCCACCCGCAAGACCCTGCCCGGCCTGCGATCGCTGCAGAAGAAGGCCGTCTCCCTCGGCGGCGGGGAGCCCCACCGCATGAGCCTCTCCGACCACATAATGGTCAAGGACAACCACATCGATGCCGCCGGCGGGATGAACAAGGCGCTGGGTCTTCTCAAGGGCCGAAGGCCCGGGACGGTGGTGGTGGAGGCCGAGGAGCTCGCCGCCGCCCTCGCCGCCGCATCCTGGGGCGCGGACGTGGTGATGCTCGACAACATGACCCCTGAAGAGGCCCGCCGCAGCTATCGCAGAATCAAGGAGGAGCATCCCTATGTCATGGTGGAGGCCTCTGGAGGCATAGGTCCTGAGGAGGCGCCCGCCTACGCCGACGCCGCCGACCGGGTGTCGATGGGTTTCCTTACTCACTCGGCGCCCTCGTTGCAGTTCTCCCTGCACCTGCTCTAGGCGCGGGTGCGGTGATGGGACATGTGGTCCGCGTCCCAGCCGATGCAGCTGGCCACCAGCTCGGCCACATGGATCACCGGAACCTTCCTGGTGACGGTGTCGAACTGCAGGAAGCAGAACGGACAGGAGGTGACCAGCGCTTCCGCGCCCGGATAGGCGGAGACGGCCTCGTCGCTGACCTTTCTGGATACATCGTCGTTGACCGATGTCAGCGAACCGCCGCAGCAAACACGGCCCTCGGCCTGCACCGCCTCGCATCCCAGCGCCTCGACGATCTCCGTGAGCATGGCGTCGGCGCCCCCGCCGCCGTTCCCTGAGAGGTGGCTGCCGTGGCATCCCGGATGGATGCCCAGGCGCAGGCCGCAATCGTCCCTCTTCAACTCCATTATCCTTTCCAATCGGGAATGGACGAGCTCAAGGAACCCTACCACCTTCGCCTGGCCGGTGTATTCCATCCCCAGCTCCCTGAGCACAGGGTCGGCATGCTCTTTGCCGCTGGAGTCCAGCAGCTCGCCCGACTCCCTCAGGGACAATGTGCAGCCATCGCAGAGGGTCAGTACCGCGCGGCCTCCGCGTTCAGCGATGGTATGCAACCTGGCGCCGCTTACGAGCCAGGTCTCTAGCCCCAAGGACCTCAGGCCCACCGGCTCGACGCAGCAGGTGAAATCAGGGAAGTCTTCATGGGCGATGCCCAGGGAATCAAGCAGGAAACGGGCCGCGGACTCCACGAAAGGCAGCTTTGTGGGTATGGCACAGCCAGGGTAGACATAAAATTCAGTCATGAGAGAACCCCGTTCGGGACACGATCTTCCCCAGCTCACGCATGGCCCGGTCCCCGTCCCCCATCTCCGGCAGGCCCAGGTCCTGGCGTGACTTGGCGGTCCGCGGCCCCGCGGGGAAGCCCCTCCCTTCCTTGAGGAACGAGGCCGCCCCCTTCTTGAACCGAGATGGGGCGCCGCCCTCGAGGGCGGAGCGGTAGCGCAGATGGGTTATGAGCAGGGCGATCGAGATGTCCACCGGGCAGACGTCTTCACAGATGTAGCACAGAAGGCAGTCCCACACGTTCTCCTCGTTGCCCTCTTCCAGCATCCCCTGCACCAGCTTGTGCGGGTCTATCCCGCCGTGTCTGGTGCTGGGGCAGGACCGGGCGCAGGCGCCACAGTCCTGGCACTCGTCGAGGGAGAACATCTCCGTGAGTCGCTCGTCGGAGATGTCTTCGAGGTCGAAATCATCCATCCCCGTCTTTATCGGGGGTGACGGTTAAGGAATTTTCCCCGCAAAACGGTTATCCGTATGGGACCATGACGTGTCATGAACATCGAGGACTATGAATGCCAGTTCTGCGGCAGAACCGCGAAGAACTTCGTCTTTGCCGCCTTCACCTGTGAATCGGAGGAATGCATCGAAACGGCGCGAAAGGAGAGGGGCGGCCCCGGGGGCCATATGAAGAGGAAGGCCGAAGGCAAGCCGATGATACTCTTCGATGAAGAAGAGTGATCAGTGGCGGAAGACGCGGCAGCCGGTGAACACCATGGCCATGCCGTGCTCGTCGGCGGCGTCTATCGACTCCTGGTCCCTGATTGACCCGCCCGGCTGGATTATCGCGGTCACCCCTGCCTTGGCGGCCTCGTCCACGCCGTCGCGGAAGGGGAAGAAGGCGTCCGAGGCCATCACGCTGCCGGCGGTGTCCTCCCCCCCTTTCACGCTGGCAATCATCGCCGAGTCCACCCTGCTCATCTGCCCGGCGCCGATGCCCACGGCCCTCTCCCCTTTGACATAGACCACCGAATTGGACCAGACGTGCTTGACCAGCTTCCAGGCGAATAGCAGCGCCCGCATCTCCTCCTCGCTGGGCGGCCTCCTCGTCACCACCTTGAGGTCTTCAGAGGAGGTCCTCAGCTCCTCGTCGGTCTGCACCAGCAGCCCGCCCTGCACCTTCTTCATCTTCAGCCCTCGGTTCCGGACGGAGGGCCCGATGGGGCAATCGGTCCTCAGCAGACGGATGTTCTTCCTCTGCAGGAGTATGTCCAGGGCGCCCTGCTCGAAATCGGGGGCGATGATGGCCTCCACGAAGTACTTGTTGTCGCGTATCTCCTCCGCCACCGAGGCGGGGCAGTCGCGGTTGAGGCAGATGACGCAGCCGAAGGCCGACTTCGGGTCCACCGCGTAAGCGGACACGAAGGCCTGGTGCACGTCATCGGCGCTGGCGAGGCCGCAGGGGTTGGTATGCTTCATGATGACCGCGGTGGGTCGCTCGAAGTCCATGGCGATGTCCAGTGACTTGTCGAGGTCGAGGATGTTGTTGAACGACAGCTGCTTGCCGTGCAGCTGCTCCGCCTTGGCGACGGCGGGCCCCGGCGTGAACGGGTCGGCGTAGAAGGCCGCCTTTTGGTCGGGGTTCTCGCCGTAACGCAGGCCCATCGCCTTCTCGTTGGGGAAGGGCATGGAACTGGGGAACGACTCCGGCTGGTGGCGACCTCTCATCACATCGGCGACCATCGCATCGTAGTTGGCACTCCTTATGAAGGCCTCGGCCATGAGCCAGGAACGGGTCTCCTCGCCAACGCCGCCGCCGCGCATCTCGCTCAGCACCATGGGGTACTGCTCCGGCGAGCTGACCACCGTCACCGAGCGGTAATTCTTGGCGGCCGCCCTCAGCATGCTGGGCCCGCCGATGTCGATGTTCTCGATGACGGCCTCCATGTCATCGGGGCTGTCCGCCACCGTCCTTTTGAAGGGGTAGAGGTCGATGACCACCATGTCGATGGGGCCGATGCCCATGGCGGCGATGGACTCCATGTGTTCCGGGACTTCGCGTCGGGCGAGTATGCCGGCGTGGATGCGGGGGTGCAACGTCTTGACCCGGCCGTCGAGCATCTCGGGGAATCCGGTGACCTCGGATACCTCCACCACATCCAGTCCGTTGTCCGCCAGGAGCCTGGCCGTGCCTCCGGTGGATATCAGCTCCACACCCAAGGAGGCCAGCTCCCGCGCGAACTCGACCACCCCCTCCTTGTCAGAAACACTCAGAAGCGCCCTCTCGATTTTTACCAGTGAGATTCCTCCCCGATGCGGGCATAACGAGTATGCCATGCCTATATCGCTAGGTCAATCATAAATGTAATGCATCCCCCGCCGCGGGTCATCTTTTTTATAATGATGCAATATCCATCACTGAAGGACATGATGGTCATCAGCGAGAGGATAAACGGCCTTTTCCGTTCAGTGGGCAAGGCCATCGACGAGGGCGACTCGGACTTCATCCAGGAGCTGACCCTCCGTCAGGTGCAGGCGGGCGCGGGCGCGTTGGACGTGAACGTCGGCCCCGGGCGGGGCGCCGATGGGCCGGAGGCCATGCGTTGGCTGGTGAGTACGGTGCAGGAGGTCAGCGACCTTCCCCTGTGCATCGACACCCCTGGGCAGAAGACCATGGCCGCCGGCCTGGAGGTCTGCGAGAACCCGGCGATCGTAAACTCCACCACTGCCGAGATGGAGAAGATGCAGGCGCTATTTCCCCTGGCCAGGGATCATGATGCTGACATAATCTGTCTAACCATGGACGAGCGCGGCGTGCCCAACGACGCCGACAGCCGCGCGGAGATGGCCATGCTCATGATGACCACCGCCATGGACCACGAGATCATGCCCGACCGCATCCTCCTCGACCCGTTGGTGCTGCCGGTGGTGGCCGCCCAGGACCAGGGCTGGAAAGTGATCGAGGCGTTGCGGGCGTTCCGCATGCTCAACGACCCCGCCCCCCGCACGGTGGTGGGCCTCAGCAACGTGTCCAACGGATGCCGTGACCGGAGCCTGCTCAACAGCACATACATGGCGATGCTGATGGGCGCCGGCCTGAGCGCCGCCATCCTCGATCCCGAGGACAGTATGACCATGGACACGGTGAAGACGGCGCAGGTCCTGCTCGACCAGAAGCTCTATTGCGAGGACTACCTGCGCGCCTGAGGGCGGGGCAGCAGCCCCGCTCTCTCGGTTATCTCCGGAAGGGCGCTCTCCCAGTTGACCGGCATCAGGTGGATGCCGTCGATGCCCGGGCGCCCCCGCAGCTCCTCGATGGTCTCCAGGCATATCCTCAGGCCCTCCGCCTTCTCGTCGGAGGCCCGGGACATCCGCGCCAGCACCTCATCGGGCACGCTCATGCCCGGCACCTTGCTGGCCATGAACCTCGCCGCCTTGGCCGACCGCAAAGGTATGATCCCCGCCAGAATGTGGACGTCCTTGTCGATACCGCGGGAGCGCACCATGCCCATCCATTCATCGAAACGCTGCAGGTCGAAGATCGCCTGAGTCTGGATGAAGTCCGCGCCCGCCACGGCCTTCTTCGCTAACCGGACCACCCCCAGCTCCAGGGGGTCGGCGAACGGGTTGGCCGCCGCCCCCAGGAACATGCGCGGCGGGACCTTGATGGAATCCCCGCACCACATCTCCCCCTCGTCGCGCATCCGTTTGAAGACCATCAGCTGCTGGGTGGAGTCGAGGTCGAAGACGTTGCGGGACTGGGGCTGGTTGCCGAACTTCTGATGGTCGCCGGTTATGCACAAGAGGTTCTTGACGCCCAGCGCGCCGGCCCCCAGCATCTCCGACTGCATGGCCAGGCGGTTGCGGTCCCTGCAGGTCATCTGCATGATGGGCTCCACGCCCTCCTGTATGCAGAAGAGACTCGCCGCCAGCGAGGACATGCGCACTATGGCGGTCTGGTTGTCGGTGACGTTGAACGCGTCGGCATGCCCTTTCATGAGGCGCGCCTTGCGACGCACGTCCTCGCCGTCGGCGGACTTCGGCGGCCCTATCTCCGAGGTGACGACGAACTCCCCGTCGGCGAGAAGGCGCTCCAGCGCGCTGTCGGACCTCAACGGCCCGACCCCCTGCCCCTCACCACCGTACGGGGACCTCCGTCGCGCGACCTGGACCAGTCCTTGGGCGGCAGCGAGGCCTCCAGGAGGTCGAGCCTGTCCTTGGCGCGCAGATGGTCGTAGATGAGCTGCCAGGCGCAATCCCGTTCCGGCGACGTCTCGCACTTGCCCTCCTGCGATCCTCCGCAAGGGCCGTTCTGCAACATCTTGGAGCAACGGGCGATGGGGCATATGCCGCCGCTGAGATGGATGGTGCAGTCGCCGCAGCCGGAGCAGCGCTCCTTCCATTTACCCCCGCCCTCGGGGGCGCCCATCGAAGAGGTGTCTATGGCGGGGAGTATGACCCTTCGCGGATAGACCTCGCTGAGAACCTGGGCGCCCACGCCGCATCCCAGGGATACCAGAGCATCGGACCAGTCCACCAGTTCGGATATGGCCTCATCGAAGGATCTCTCGCACTGCCTCTGCAAGGTGACCGTGCGCAGCTCCCATCCCAGAGAGCGGTCGTCCGAATGCTCGCGCAGGGAGCTGGCAAGCTGCTCCACCTCCTCCTCGCCCCCGGCGAGGCAGACCGCCACGCAGGAGCGGCAGCCGGCCACCAGTATGCGGCCGCCCCCTTCCTTCTCCACCATTGCGATTATCTCATCCAACGGTTTCTGCTCGCCGATTATCATCGCCCGACCTCCGCGCCCCCTCGGGGAGGGCATCATCCAATCAAGGGCAGGGCGGATATAACCTTTATGTCCGCCGGCGCCCTTGACTGATTGATGCAGATGCGCCCCCATCACCACAGCATGAGGGTCCTGGCGTTCACCGTGGACCTGGACCGGGACTGCAACACCGCCGTCGCGGGCGAGATGGCCGCAGTGTCCCGCGAACGGGGCCGCAGCGTCCCGCCGCGCTACTCCGCCTCGGCCGAGGGAATGGAGGCCATCGCCGACATGCTGCGCTCCCATTCACTGCGGGCCACGGTGTTCGCCGAGGGGGACACCCTCCTCAGCCTGCCCGACGCCTCGGTCCTGAAGGGGCAGGAGCTGGCCTGCCATGGCATGGGCCACGAGGACCTGACCGGCGGCCACAGCGGCCTCGTCCCCGACGACGACGAGCTGCGCGGGATCATCCGCCGCTCCAAGGAGGCGGTGTCCTCCCGCTGCGGCATCGCCCCCCGCGGCTTCCGCGCTCCCTACCTCAACATAGACCCCCGGGCGCTCGCCCATCTGGGGGAGGAGGGCTTCTCCTACGACTCGTCGATCACGGCCCCGGTGGTCGACGGCTCGGTGACGCCATGGAGGCTGGAGAACGGCATGCTGGAGATGCCGCTGGCGAGGGACAAGGACTCCGAAGGCCGCACAATGGACTCGTACATGTGGGCGATGCACGAGGGCCGGCGGCCGGAGGAAGACTACCTGGGGATGCTGGAGCGCTTCCAGGCGGGGGCGCTGGTGATGGCGACGCACAGCTGGCACGTGGTGGAGAGCGTCCGCGGCGGCCGCCGAACGAAGGGGGATACCGCTGCGCAGACGGAGGCCATAGGCCGGGTCCTCTGCCGCGCCCAGGACCTCGGCTTCGAGGTCCTCGCCCTCGATGAGCTGGAGCGCCGCATCAGCGCAGACCGATGACCTTGCCGTCCTCGTCCAGGTCTATGTCGAGGGCCGAAGGGCGCTTGGGGAGCCCGGGCATGAGATTCATCTGGCCGCAGACCGGGACCACGAAGCCCGCGCCGCTGGAGATGAAGACCTCCCTGACGGTCAGCTTCCAACCCTCGGGGGCGCCTCGCCTGCGCGGATCATCGGTGAGCGACGCCTGGGTCTTGGCCATGCACACCGGCAGCCGGCCGTAGCCGTGCTCCTCGGCGGCGTCGATCGCCCTCTCCGCGGAGCTGAGGAATATCACCTGCCCCGCGCCGTAGATCTTCTTGGCCACCGTCTCCACTTTCTCCCTTATGCCCAGAGAGCAGTCGTAGAGGTTGTGGAAATCGGCCTCTCCCCGCTCCAAAACGTCGAGCACCTTGCGGGCCAGCTCCTCGCCGCCGGCCCCGCCGTCCTCGAACACATTGGACACCGCCGCCTCCACTCCCATGCCCCGCAAGCGCTCCAGCACCATCTGGAGCTCCTCGGCGGCGTCCCCGTAGAAGCGGTTCAGCGCCACCACCGCCGGAAGGCCGAAGCGGCCGATGTTGGACAGATGGCGGTCGAGGTTGCTCATCCCCCTCTCCAAGGCGTCGGCGTCGGGCAGGTGGCAGTCCTCCACCGCCTTGCCGCCGTGCATCTTCAGCGCCCGAAGTGAGGCCACCATTACAACGCAGTCGGGCTCCAGGCCGGACTGGCGGCAGACGATGTTGAAGAACTTCTCCGCCCCCAGGTCAGCGGCGAAGCCGGTCTCGGTCACCACCACGTCAGCGAGCTTGAGGGCGTAGCGAGTGGCCATGACCGAGTTGGTGCCATGGGCGATGTTGGCGAAAGGGAAGCCGTGCACGAACACCGGTTGCCCCTCGGCGGTCTGCACCAGGTTGGGGTTGACCGCGTCCTTCAGCAACGCCATCAGCGAGCCCACGCAGCCCAGCTGCCGCGCCAGCACCGGTCTGCCTTGGTTGTCGTAGGCCACCGTCATCTCCTCCAGCCGACGCCTCAGGTCCCCGAGGTCGTTGGCGAGGGCGAGGATGGCGCTGATCTCCGATGCGGGGGTGATCATGAACGAGCTCTCATGGGGGACGCCCCCGCTGGCCTTGCCTCCCAGGCCGATGACGATGTGCCTCAGCTCCCGGGATCCGATGTCCATGGCCTTGCCCAGCATGATGCGGACGGGGTCGATGTCCAGATCGTTGCCCTTGGCGATGTGGCTCTCCAGGACCGCTGATAGCAGGTTGTGGGCGGCGCCCACCGCATGGATGTCCCCGGTGAAGTGGAGGTTGATGTCCACCATGGGGTGCACCTGGGCCCTGCCGCCGCCGGTGGCGCCCCCTTTGATGCCGAAAGTCGGCCCGAGGGACGGCTCGCGCAGGGTGCCCATGGCCTTGGCGCCCAGCCTTCCCATGCCCTGCACCAGTCCGATGGTGGTGACGGTCTTGCCCTCGCCGGCGGGGGTGGCTGTTATGGCGGTGGTGACAACCAGTTTGCCGTCGGGGCGTCCTTTCAGGCCATCCAACGAGGTCAAGGGCACCTTGGCGGTTTCCCGGCCGTAGAGCACCAGGTCCTCGCGGTCGAGGCCGAGCGACTCCGCCACCTCCTCGATGGGACGGAGGCCAGGTTCTGAGCTGCCGATGCCGTTCATCGAGGGGAGATTCCCTTACCTTTAAATTAGGTTTCTCCGGCTGAAAAGAATATATAGCGACCTAGCATAGTCGAGCAGGGTAAGATGAGCTACCGCTTGATAAACGGCAAGGAGGGGGCCGCCCAGGTCACCGCGGAGCTGGAGGGGAGGCTCGGTGAGCTGCGCGGCAAGGGGGTAAATCCCTGCCTGGCGGTGGTCATGGTGGGCGACGACCCCGCATCCCACGTATATGTGCGCATGAAAGGCAAGGCCTGTGACCGGCTGGGAATCAGGTCTCTGACCCGGGCCCTGCCCGCCGACGCTTCCGAGGAGGAGCTGCTGTCCGTCCTCGACGGGCTGAACGGCGACCCTGATGTGCACGGTGTCCTATGCCAACTGCCGCTGCCGCCGCACATGGACGAGAGGAGGGTCGTCGAGCGCATAGACTCCCTCAAGGACGTCGACGCCTTCCATCCGCTGAACGTGGGCCGCATGCTCATTGGCGACCCCCTGTTCCTGCCGGCCACGCCGGCGGGCATACAGCAGCTCCTGCTGCGCAGCGACGTGGCCTTGGAGGGGCGTGAGGCGGTGGTCCTCGGCCGCAGCAACATCGTGGGCAAGCCCATAGCGGCCATGCTCATGCAGAAGGGCGCAGGCGCGGATGCCACCGTCACCGTGGCCCATTCCCGCACCGCCGGGTTGGCCCAGGTCACGGCGCGGGCCGATGTGCTCATAGCGGCCATCGGCAAGCCCCGGTTCGTCACCGCTGACATGGTGAAGGAGGGCGCGGTGGTGATAGATGTGGGCACCAACCGCGTCGATGACCCCAGCAGCGAGAAGGGCTACCGCCTGGTGGGCGACGTGGACTTCGAGAACGTCAAGCACAAGACGGAGGCGATATCCCCCTCGCCCGGGGGCGTCGGCCCGATGACCATCGCGATGCTGATGCAGAACACGGTGAAGGCGGCCGAGATCGCCGCCGCATCGAAAGGTATTTCTTGACTGTACGGCCTTGTGGGATGAACATGCTGAGGGAATGCGAGGTCCATGGGTATTTCCGTGACGAGAGCTGCCCGGTCTGCGGTGAGGAGGGCAAGTTCCTCATGAGCGCTGAGGAGATGGACAAGATCGGCCGCACCATGGCCGGCGTGCTGCGCCATTTCCCCGAGCGATTCGACCTGGAGATGGACGAGCAGGGCTACGTGGACCTGCGCGACCTGGTCTCCGCCATGAGGGACAAGAGCCGCCGCATGCACTGGATGCGCAGCCACCACATCGTGGCATTGGTGGAGAGCGACCCCAAAGGGCGCTATCAGGTGAGCAACGACAAGGTCCGGGCCAGCTACGGCCACACCTTTGACCTCGACCTCAGGCACCCCACCGACGACATCCCCGATGAGCTGTTCTACCCCGCCACGCCCGAGGAGGCGGAGATAATCCTGGAGATGGGGATAATCCCTTCCGACCGCCGCATGGTGCACCTGTCCAAGACCTATGAGGACGCCCACTCCGCCGGCTCGGTGAGGGTGGACGAGCCGGTGATATTGGCGGTGGACACCGCCGCCGCCATCGCCGACGGCGTGGCCATCGGCCGCGCCGCCCGCACGGTCTACCTCTGCAAAGAGGTGCCGCCGCAGTACCTCAGCGTCCGCCAGCGCTGAAATGTTCCGCGACGCCGCCGAGATCATCGGGTCGGACCCTCCGACATGCCACCGCTCCCAGGTGGTTTCCTTCCGCTGGAGGGGATTCTCCCCCGAGCTGTGGGAGAGGCTGAACGCCAACGGCGAGCTGCGACCTCTAACCCTCGAACCTTTGGACCTCTTCGTCTCCGAGGTCCGCCTCTGTGTGGGCGACCGGAACGGCTCCCCCTGCCTGGAGGAGCTGCCGTCCCGGCTCGACCGCTGCCGCTCCTGCGACAGCTTCCCGGTGCAGGAGTGCCGCTTCCAGCCGCGCTGCCGCGGTTCACTGTGCGAGGGCACGGTCTGCGGCGAGGAGCACACGGTGTACCTGGCGCTCTTCGGTCCCCGGACGAAGGCGGGTATGACCCGTAGCACGCGCCTGCGGGAGAGGGGCATAGAGCAGGGCGCTGACCTCATCGTTCCGCTGGAGCGGCACGGCAGCCGCTACGAGGCGCGGGAGGCCGAGCAGAGGATTTCCCGAGAGAGGGGCCTGCCGCAGTCCATGCCCCTGCCGGCGCTGGCGGCGACAACGGTGGATGGCAGCTCGGATGAGGCCGTCCGCATGTGGGAGGGCATGTCCCCGTCGTTCCCGGACGCGGGAGGGCTCCAGGTCCTGGACGGATACCCGCTCCGCGGCCTGGTCTCGGCGCCGCGGGTGATGCCCACCGCGGGCAAGCACCGCGGAGAGCTGGTCGGCGCCAAGGGGAGGCTCGCGGTCTACCGCGACGAGCTGGGGATGCTCAAGGCCCTCGACCTCAAGGACCTGGTCTCCCGCTTCGTGGGCACCGTTCCGTCGGCATGCGCCCAGTCCACCCTTTTCTGAGCGCCCCCTAAAAGCATTAAAAACGTTGAGGGCATTAACCAGGGACGGAACCGGGGCGCTCCAATGACAGAGATACTCAGTCCAGACCAGGTCCGGGACAGATACGGGAAGATGTTCTGCAAGGGTTTCTTCACCATTGTGGACGAGCCGAACGGCATCGCCCAGGTCATAGAGCAGTGCATAGCCCGCGGGCCTCCGGAGTGGGACGCGGTCAACCGCAAACGGGCCGGAGGCGTGGTCAAGGACGTCCGTGTCGAGGGCCACACCCTGGTGATGGACACCCTGATCGGCGAAGGCGAGCTCTTCTTCGGCCCGGTCACCGAGGATCTCGGCGGCCAGGGGCTAAAGTCCTTGCTGCTCGACGGCGACAGCGTCCTCACCAACTGGGTAGGCCTCGCCGGAGCTTCGGTGGGCGTGGGCGCCTGCATCCCGCAGGCCCCGGAGGTAATCGAAGCCATCTACCCCGAAGGGTTCCGCATCGGCGGGGCCCACCAGGCCGAGCTGCAGGTGCGCAGCCCTAAGATGTTGAGGGTGGTTATCGGCGCCGATGACACCGACACCAAGGACAAGGGCGCCTCGTGGGCGCTGATGATGAACCTTGCCCAGGAATGCCCGGTGGGGCGTTTCTTGGAGCACAAGATAATCCAGTTGAACCCCAAGGTGCCCAACAAGACCACCAACTGCTGCTCCACCGCGGTATCCTTCGCGGTGGAGGAGAGGAAAGTGGACGAGCTGCTTCGTTTCGCCCAGGGCTATCTGCAAGAGAACACCTACTCCGATGACACCGTAATGACCTCGTTCACGGGCCTGAAGGTCCCCCCGGCGCTGGCCGACTTCGGCTGGCGCTGCAAGAGCGAGATATTCACCATCGAGGACGCCCTCGCCGCAGCTGCCGCCAACTCGGTGGATGTGCGCGAGGTGACCGGCCCCAAGGGAACCATCGGCGCCGTGGCCGCCATCGGCTGCTTCGACATGGGCCTGCGCTCCGCCGGCCTGCCCCAAGACTTCAAGTGATCTGACGATGACAGTAAAGAAAGGCATTTCAAAAATCATATCCGAGACCGCCTACAGCACATACGAGGCAAAGCTGGAGAAGGAGGTCCTCGCCCACCCGGCGCCCGGTCACGTCGCCATAATAATGGACGGAAACCGCCGCTTCGCCAAGGAGATGGGGATGGGCGGGGGCGACGGCCACCTCCACGGCAGGGAGAAGCTGGAGGAGGTCATGGAATGGTGCCAGGAGCTGGGGATAAGGATTCTGACCGTCTATGCGTTCTCCACCGAGAACTTCAGCCGCAAAAGCGATGAGGTGGAGCTGCTGATGGAGATCTTCGAGGAGAGCCTGCGCTCCCTGTTGGAGGAGGAGCGCATACACGAGAGCCGCATCAGGATCAAGATACTCGGCAACCGCGAGCTGCTGCCGCAGAGCGTGCAGGACGCCATCGATGAGGTGGAGGCGGCCACCGCCGAGTACGACGAATACTTCTACAACGTGGCGATCGCCTACGGAGGGAGGGAGGAGCTGGTGTACGCCTTCCGCCGCATCGCCGCCAAGGTGGAGGAGGGCTGCATCAAGGCGGAGGACATCGACGAGAAGATGATATCCAAGCACATGTACACATCCCATGTCCCTGACCCCGACCTGGTGCTCCGCACCAGTGGGGAGGTGAGGATCTCCAACTTCCTCCTGTGGCAGATGGCGTACTCCGAGCTCTACTTCACCGACGTGTATTGGCCCGGGTTCCGCCGCATCGATTTCATGCGCGCCGTGCGCGCCTATCAGCAGCGCAAGAGGCGTTTCGGCACGTGAGCGAAGAACCTTTAAGTACCCTCTCGGCTTAGAGCGCGGCGAGGGAACCCCAGTGCCCAGATCGGACATAGTATTCCTGCACGCGCCGAGCGTGTACGACTTCCGCAAGAAGCCCATATTCTACGGTCCGGTGAGCGACGTGGTTCCGTCGTCGCCAGTATTCGAGATGTACCCTATCGGGTTCATGACCATCTCCACTCACTTGGAGAGGGCCGGCTACCGCACCCGCATAGTAAATCTGGCGGTGCAGATGCTCGCCGACGAGCGCTTCGACGTGGAGAGGCGGATACGCTCCTTGGATGCGGACGTGTTCGCCATCGACCTGCACTGGATGCCCCATGCCCACGGCGCCCTGGAGATCGCCAAGCTGGTGAAGTCGATACACCCCCACGCCAAGGTGCAGCTGGGGGGATTCTCCGCCACCTACTACCACCAGGAGCTGATGCAGCGGGAGGAGGTGGATTTCGTCATGCGGGGGGACTCCACCGAGCTGCCGCAGGTGGAGTTCATGGACGCCGTCACCGGAAACGGCGACTTCTCCGAGGTGCAGAACCTGTGCTGGAAGGACTCCGATGGCAAAGTGAGGGTCAACCCTCTGAGCTTCGTGCCCGACTCCTTGGACTATGTGGAGTTCGACTACGGCACCATGATCAAGAGCACCATGAGGAACCGCGACATCAAGGGCGCCCTCCCTTGGCTGGGATGGGACAAGCTCCCCCTCACCTCGGTCTTCACCGTGCGCGGCTGCTGCCACACCTGCACCGAGTGCGGAGGCTCCGCCTACGCCGGCAGGGGCTTCCTCTGCCGGCGCCGCCCGGCCTTCCGCAGCCCGGAGAAACTGGCCGAGGACATAGAGCGCATCGGTGATTACCTGGCCTCGCCGGTGTTCATCATCGGCGACGTCCGCCAGGGCGGCAAGGACTACGCGGAGAGGCTTTTCAACGGCATCAAGGAGCGAGGCGTCGACAACCACATCGCCATGGAGATCTTCCGCCCCGCCGACCGCGAGTTCTACCGCATGGCCGGCTCGGCCTTGGGCGAGTACACCCTGGAGTTCTCCCCCGAATCCCATGACCAGTCGGTGCGCAGCAAGCTAAGCCCCTTGGGCGATTTCGACGACTCGGTGATGGAGGGCACCATAAGGAAGGCGCTCGAGAACGGATGCCAACGCTTCGACCTCTTCTTCATGGTGGGCCTGCCGGAGCAGACCCGCGAGTCCGCCCTCGCCACCGCCGACTACTCTCGCAGCCTGTGGAAGAGGCTGGACGACGACCGGCGCCTGTTCGTCTACTCGGCGCCGTTCGCCCCCTTCGTCGACCCGGGCAGCAAGGGCTTCGAGGAGCCCGGGAAGCATGGATACCGCTTCTTCGCCCGCACCTTGGAAGAGCACCGCCGCCTCCTCGACAGCCCCTCGTGGAAGTACGTGCTCTCCTACGAGACGGAATGGATGAGCCGCGATGAGATCGCCGAGACCTCGTACGATGTGGCCCTCGGCCTCAACCAGGCGATGTTGGACTGCGGGCAGGTAACGGCGGAGGAGAAGGACTCCCGCGACCTGCGCACCGAGACCGCCCGCGGCCTGATGCATCGCATCGACGAGATCATGACCGTCCCCGACCCCGAGCGGAGGGAGTCGTTGCTGTGGGAGGTCAAGGACGAGGGCGAGCGCATCATGGCCTCCACCATATGCGACAAGAGAGACCTCGACTGGGACACCGGCTCCATCTGGCGCAACGCCCCCCGTGTGGCCGCTGGGCTGGCGAAGTCCACGCTGCGCTCGGCGCTGTCCCGCCGAGCCTAGGACTTTCGCCCCAGCTCCTTGGACCTCTCCGCCGAGGCCTCGACCGCGCCCATGAGGGCGCCCCGGACGCCCGACTCCTCCAAGACATGGAGGGCGGCTATGGTGGTGCCCCCGGGGGAGCTGACCACGTCCTTCATCTGCCCTGGGTGCACGCCGGTCTCGAGGACGGTCTTCGCCGCCCCTAGCAGGGTCTGCGCCGCCAGCATGGTGGAGACGTCCCGCGGCAGGCCCATGAGCACCCCTCCGTCGGAGAGGGCCTCTATCATCATGTAAGCATAGGCGGGGCCGCTGCCGCTGAGGCCGGTGACCGCGTCCATGTTGCGCTCCTCCACTGGGTAGGCGACGCCGACCGACTCGAGGAAGGACCTGACCCTCTCCCCGTCCTCCGTCGTCGCCTTGCCGCCCAGCGAATAGGCGGATGCGCTGGCCATCACCATGCACGGCTGGTTGGGCATCACCCTCACCACCCGGGCCTCGGGGATCATCCCCTCCAGCGACTCCAGGGTGACGCCGGCTACGATGGACACGACCAGGTGCCCCTCGCCGAACGAGCCCTCAAGATCGCCGAGCACCTGCCGCAGGTGCTGCGGCTTCACCGCCAGGAAGACCACATCCGCGGACCGCACCACCTCTTCGTTGCTGGCGGTGGTCGCCACGCCCAGGGTCCTGGCGATGTACTCGCGGCGGGGCTCGAAGACCTCGCCGGCGATAACATCTTCCTTGCAGCATACCTCCTGCTCTAACAGGCCTCTTATGAGCGCCTCGGCCATGTTGCCGGCGCCTATGAATCCGATCTTGCCTTGCATTCGCGATCCCTAAATACGTATCTGAGAGCTGCTTATTAATGACTGCGGGAATGCCAAGGGGCCGGGTTTCTATATGCCAGTCTGATAAAAGTTAAAATCCATAGAATCTTTAAATAATTATATTCTTTACCGTGTCGCAATGATGCTCGTGGAGGAATACTTACCAGTAGCGTTATTCGCTGTGCTGGCCCTGGGATTCGCTCCCTTGGCCTGGTGGGCCTCCAGGTTCTTTCGTCCCGAGAAACCTTCCGAGTGGAGGAACACGACCTATGAGTGCGGCTCGGTGCCTATCGGCGAGGCGCAGGTCCAGTTCAAATTCCAATACTACATGTTCGGCATTATCTTCGTGGTCTTTGACCTCGTTATCGTTTTCTTGATGCTTTGGGCCGTCGCCTTCGCCGACCTCACCGCCATGGGCAAGATGTGGGCGGTGGCCTTCCTCGGAATTCTTCTTTTGGGAGTGACTTACGCTTTGAAGAAGGAGGAGTCACTATGGATATGAGCCTGTACCCGCACGCGATTGCTATGAGCGCCTCTGAATACATGTCCTGGTCGACGGCGATGATCGACGGGCTGCTCAGCAGCGGCATGAGGAGGCAAGTGGATAGGCTGACCGGCCCGATCTGGGCGTGGGCGATGAAGAACTCCATCCATCCCCTGCACTTCGGACTGGCATGCTGCGCTCTGGAGATGGCGGCCGCGTCCAACACCAAGTACGACGCGGAGAGGCTGGGGATGATCTACCGCTCCTCGCCCCGTCAGACCGATGTGCTGATAATCAACGGCTGGATATCCAAGAAGGTCCGCCCGGACATCAGGCGCCTTTACGAGCAGATGCCTTCGCCCAAGTGGGTGGTGGCGATGGGCGAGTGCGCCATATCCGGCGGACCCTGGTACGACTCCTACAACATAGTCCAGGGCACCGACCAGATAGTGCCTGTGGACATCTACATACCCGGATGCCCGGTGAAGCCCGACGCGATGATTGACGGTTTCCTTCTTCTGCAGAAGAAGATCGAGAAGTACTTCGCGCGCGGCGTGTTCCTGGAGGGATGATAGCATGGCCGGCAACGATGATTTCCATGAGGCTCCCACAGTGGAGCAGGTCATAGAGCTGCTGAGCGCCAAGTTCGGCGACGATGTGACATTGCGCGGGAGCAAGGCCCGCCGGGTCAATCTCAACGTCAAAAGGGAGAGGGTCTACGAGCTGTGCGAGTACATCCACGATGTTCTGAACTTCGAGCAGGCCTCCTCGGTCTGCGGCGTGGACTGGGAGACGCACATGCAGGTGGTCTACCACCTCTCCAACTACTTCAACGGCGTCATGATCGAGGTCGAGACGGACATCCCATTGGATGACCTCCGCGTCGATTCGGTGACGCCCATATGGGAGGGCGCCAACTGGCATGAGAGGGAGACCTACGAGCTCTTCGGGATAGTGTTCGACAACCACCCCCATCTGGAGAGGCTGCTCACCCCCTGCGACTACCAGTTCTTCCCCTTCCGCAAATCGTACAAGCTAAGGAGGGCTGAATGATGACCTCGAAAATGTGGGTTACCATGGGGCCGCAGCACCCGTTCTCGCACGGGCTGTGGACCCTCAAGGTCAGAGTGGACGGCGAGGTCATAACCGACGCGACGCCGATCATCGGCTACCTGCACCGCGGGTGGGAGAAGGAGTGCGAGCACCGCACCTATCCGCAGATCATACCGATGGCGGACCGTCTGTGCTACTCCGCCTCCATGACCTGGGCCCATCTATACGTGATGGCGGTGGAGGAGGGCCTCGACCTGGAGGTCCCCGAGAGAGCGCAGTACCTCCGGGTGGTAGCGGACGAGATATGCCGCATACAGTCTCACCTGATGTGGCTGGCGGCCATGGGCACCGACCTGGGCAACCTGACGGTGTTCCTATGGTCCCTCCGCGAGAGGGAGATCTTCCTGGACCTCTTCGTCAAGCTCTGCGGTCAGAGGCTGACCACCAACTATCCCCGCATCGGCGGCGTCCGCAACGACATGCCCTATCTCTTCGAGAGGGACTGCATGCGCGCCGTGGATCGCTTCGAGAAGAAGCTGTGGGACATAATCGCGCTGATGGACGACTCCGCCATATTCCTCTCCAGGATGCAAGGCGTCGGCCACGTCACCCGCAAGGAGGCGGCCAACCTCGGACTCACCGGTCCGACCATGAGGGGCTGCGGCGTGGACTTCGACATCCGCCGCGACGACCCCTACGAGGTATACGACCAATTGGACTTCGAGGTGCCGGTGTCCCAGGACGGGGACGCCTACGGCCGCTACGCGGTGCGCATCGAGGAGATGTTCCAGAGCTGTGAGATAATCAGGCAGGCCATGGAGGGGATGCCTGACGGGCCGGTGAGGGTCAAGGCCCCGCGCAACGTCCCCGAGGGCAAGCATTTCGCCCGCCTCGAGGATCCCCGCGGCGAGGGGCTGATGTACCTGATATCCGACGGTACCGACCGCCCCTACCGCCTCAAGGTGAAAAGCCCGATATTCGTGAACGTCTCCGCCTCCAAGAGGCTGGTCCTGGGAGCGAGGATGGCCGACGTGCCCGCGGTGATGGGCACCCTGGACATGTGTCTAGGGGAGACGGACAGGTGATCGCATGAGCATCTCTGACTGGGTAAGCATAAGCGACTCAACCGCCAACAAGGTCTCCCCCTACGAGGTCTACAACCTGCCCTACGCCATCGGCCATGGCTTGTGGGAGTTAATCGGCGGCGTCATCGCATGGATAGTGAACATCCTCGCCCCCGGGAACCGGCTCTCACCGTTCCTCATCGGCGACTTCATCACCAACCTGATGGGTCTGCTCATCATGGTGGTGGTCTTCTTCGCCGTGATATTCCTCGTCAACCTGACGATGATCTGGATCGAAAGGAAGACCCTGGGGAGGATAATGGACCGCCGGGCCACCAAGATAGGCCCGCTGGGATACCTGCAGAACCTCGCCGACGGCCTGAAGACCTTCCTCAAGGAGCACATCATGCCGGACAAGGCGGACAAGAAGGGCTACATGTGGGCGGTGAGCATCGTCATCGGCAGCGCCGTCCTCATCGCGGGCATGATACCGCTCAGCCCGCGCTGGTTCCTGGCGGACTACGGCACCGGCCTGCTGATAATATTCGGCATCTTCGCCGTCTCGCCGTTCATGATCCTGGTCGCCGGTTGGGCGCAGAACAACAAGTACTCGCTCATCGGCGGCATGAGGGCCGCGGCGCAGATGATCAGCTACGAGATACCGATGCTGCTGGTCTTCGCCTCCATCGCCCTGATGGCGGGAAGCTTCAACATAAACGACATAGTGCAGTTCCAGATGGACACCACCTGGTTCATCGTGCCGCAGATAATCGGGTTCGTGGTCTTCATGGTCGCCGCCACCGCGGAGGCCGAGAGGATACCCTTCGACCTGCCTGAGGCCGAGGCCGAGCTGGTGGAGGGATGGCAGACCGAGTACGGCGGGATGAAGTGGGGGCTCATCATGCTCTCCGACTACTTCCGCGGCTATGTGGCCTGCGCCCTGGGGGCGATAATGTTCCTGGGTGGGTGGTCGATACCGTTCGTGGACAGTCTGGTCGCTCCGGAGATAGTCTTCCTGCTGAAGGTAGTGCTGCTGTTCCTCATCATGGTCTGGGCCCGGGGCACCTTCGGCCGCATCAGGACCGACCAGATCCTCAACATAGGATGGAGGGTCCTGCTGCCGCTGGCGGTGGTAAACCTGTTCATCGTGGTGCTGCTCAAGATAGGAGGTGTCTACTGATGGCGCTGAAATACCTTGACAAGTACCCGAAGAACGTCGCCCTGCGCGGATGGATACTTAAACCGTTCTTCACCACCTTGAAGAGCCTGGTGAAGACCACCATCCGCCGGCCGGTCACCATAATGTACCCCTACGAGAAAGAGTGGGTCCCCGACAACTACCGCGGAAGGCCAGGGCTGGTGTTCGAGAAGTGCCTGGGCTGCGGCATATGCGCCCGCATATGCCCCACCACCTGCATCGAGATGGTGGAGGTGGACGACGAGGAGCTGGGCGCCGTGAAGCGCCCCCAGGTCAACGTTGGCAGGTGCATGATGTGCGGCTACTGCGCCGAGTACTGCCCGGTCGAGGCGATGACGGTGACGCCGGAGTACGAGCTGGCGGCGTTCACCCGCGAGGAGCTCATCTACGACCCCTACAGCCTCAAGTGGGAGAACACCACCAAGGGCATGGAGGTCAAGATGGAGGAGCATCTCATCTCCAACCTGAAGAAGGGCATCGTCGACCAGCCTTCTGCATTCTATGAGCTGGACCGGCCCAAGCTTATCGGCGAGAAATGCATAAGCTGCTCCCGCTGCGCCAAGATATGCCCCGTGGATGCGATCGAGATGGTCGTGGTCGGCGAGAACGAGAAGGGCAAGCCGATCAAGCATCCCAAGATAGACGAATCAAAGTGCGTCTTCTGCGAGCAGTGCATCACGATCTGCCCCAAGGACGCCCTGGAAATCAACGAGGTGCTCTGATGTTCGGAATAGACACAAGCGACCTGCTGGGCATGGACCTCAGCTGGTTCGGCCTGGACACCTTCTTCTTCCTGATAGCGGCGGCCATAACCGTCGCCGCGGCGATCTACGTGGTAATCTCGAAGGAGGTGGTGCACAGCGCGTTCTACCTGGCACTGACCTTCGTGGGAGTCGCCGCCGTCTACTTCTTCCTGAATGCGGAGTACATAGCCGTCATTCAGCTGATGGTCTACGTCGGCGCGATCACCATCCTCTTCGCCTTCAGCATCATGCTGACCAGGAGGAACATCGTTGGGGGTGACCTCAATGAGTAGGAAGACTACTGCGGCGCTGGTCCTGGTGATAGCGTTGGGGGCGGTGCTTCTCGGCACCGCCGCCACCGTCGACTGGGACGCCGGCGAGACCATACACAGCATACCGTTCAACCCCGATGAGGGCGAGATGGCGCCCGGCGACCTAAACCACGCGCTCTTCGAGGAGTACGGGGCGGTCGTCATGGTGATGGCGATACTCATGTTCGCCGCCATCCTCGGAGGCGTGTATCTGGCGAAGGAGGAGGATACGCAATGATACCCATAGAGATGTTCCTTGGGCTCTCCGCGGCCCTCTTCGCGGTCGGCGCATACGGAGTGCTGACGAAGAACAACGGCCTGGTCGTGCTGATGTGCATCGAGTTGATGCTCAACGCCGCCAACATCAACTTCATCGCCTTCGCGGCGTTCTTCAACGATGTCGCCGGGCAGGTATTCGTCATCATGGCGATAGCGGTGGCGGCGGCGGAGGTCGCGGTGGGCATAGCCATACTGCTGAACCTCTACAAGACCAGCGGGACGACCGACCTCGAAGAGATCAACATCCTGAGGTGGTGAAGACATGATGTTCATTGAATACGCATGGCTCATACCCATAATACCGCTGGTGGCCTTCCTGGTCATCGGATTCTTCGGACACCGGACCCCGGAAGGGGGAGGATACATCGCTGTCGGCGCCGCCGGCCTGGCGTTCGTGCTCTCCGCCCTGGTGGGGTATGAGATACTCACCGGCAAGGTGTCGGCGCCTTACGTGGACCAGGTGCTGTGGTTGGAGATATCCCAGGGCATCACCCTGGACTTCGGCCTCTACCTGGACAACCTCGCGGTGCTGATGATGATCTTCGCATCCCTCATCAGCACCCTGATATTCATCTACTCCATCGGCTACATGCACGATGAGGGCGAGAAGAAGAGGAGATACTACACCAAGGTCTCCCTCTTCCTGACGGCGATGCTCGGCCTGGTCATGGCCAGCAACTTCCTTCAGATGTTCATCTTCTGGGAGATCGTCGGCCTCTGCTCCTACCTGCTCATCGGCTTCTGGGGTTTCAAGCACCCCAAGGGGGAGAAGGCCTCGGCCGCGGCCGCCTCGGCCGCCAAGAAGGCCTTCCTGGTGACCAGGATGGGCGACGTCGCCCTGTTGGCGGGTCTTTTCGTCCTGCTCAACGAGTTCGGCACCCTCAACTACGCGGAGCTGTTCTCGGCCGCCACCCTGGCCGCCGCTGACACCTCCGTCGTGGCCCTGGGCTCGGTGCTGATATTCGGCGGCGTCATCGGCAAGAGCGCGCAGTTCCCGCTGCACGACTGGTTGCCGGACGCGATGGAAGGTCCCACTACAGTCTCCGCTCTGATACACGCGGCGACGATGGTCAAGGCCGGTGTTTACCTCACCGCGCGCTCCTTCCCGCTCTTCGTTCAGAGCGCAGATGTGATGCTCTTCGTGGCAATCATCGGCGGCGTGACGGCGTTCTACGCGGCCACCATGGCCCTGAACAACATGAACATAAAGAGGGTCCTGGCCTACTCCACCCTCTCCCAGCTGGGATTCATGATCCTCGCCCTGGGGGCGGGAGGCTACGTGGTCGCCACCGGCGTCGCCAGCGGCGTGGACGTTTCCGGCGCCAAGGCGTTCGGCTACACCGCCGGAGTCTTCCACATGATGAACCACGCCTTCTTCAAGGCCCTGCTCTTCCTCGGCGCCGGATCGGTGATACACGCCGTGGGCAGCGAGGACATGCGGCAGATGGGCGGCCTGCGCAAGCGGATGGGAATAACGTCCATCACCATGCTGATAGGCACCCTGTCCATCGCTGGCATACCGGTCTTCGCCGGGTTCTGGTCCAAGGACTTCGTCCTCGAATCGGTGCTCGTCGTCGCCGAGAGCAGCGAGCCAGCGGCGATGATATTCCTGCTGCTTTACGTGCTGGCGCTGGCCACCGCGTTCATGACCGCCTTCTACATGTTCCGCCTTTGGTTCATGACCTTCGGCGGCGAGGAGGGCGAGGCGAGCAGGCATTGCCACGGCGAGTCACCGCCGGTGATGAGCTACCCGCTCATAGTGCTATCCGCCTTCGCCGCCCTCTCGGGCTTCGCCATCCTCTTCGGCTTCAACGCCGCGCTGACATTCAACTACGTCGGCGGCGAGTTCGTGGTCGGAGGCGGAGGCTACGCGATGCTCGATGTGCTGGAGAAGATATTCACCAGCCCGTGGGCCTACATGGCGATCGTGATCGCGCTGCTCGGCATATACGCCGCTTACCGCATGTACTACGTCAAGGACCTCAGCCCCGGACGCTTCAACCGCGACGGGCAGTCGGCCTTGTATCAGCTGCTGCAGAGGAGGTACTACTTCCCGCAGTTCTATGACGGTATAGCGCTGAAGATGGCCTACCCGACGGCCTTGGCCGTCGAGGAGGTCGACCGCAAGGCCGTCGACGGCACCGTCGACGGCATAGCCAACTCCCTCGCCGGAGGGTCGCAGATGCTGCGCCGGATACAGACCGGCTTCCTGCAGACCTACGCGGCCTACGTGGTGGGAGGTCTGGTGGTGTTGATCGCTATGATCTACCTCATCGGCTGGATGACAGGAGGGGTGTGAAATGACGGACATGCTGCTTTCATTGGTGCTCTTCACCCCTCTGGTGGGAGCGGTCCTGGCGCTGGCGATGGCCGGCGACATGGCCAAGTACGCCCGCTATGTGGCACTGGCGTTCACCGCCTTGCCGCTGGCGGCGACGCTGTACCTGGTGACCGCGTTCGACGCGTCGTCAGGTTACCAGTTCGTGGACCAGTACACGTGGATAGAGACCTCATTCCTGAGCATGCAGTACATCGTGGGACTCGACGGCCTGAGCCTGATAATGGTCCTGCTGACCAATGTGCTGATGTTCCTGGTCGTGCTGTTCTCCTGGGAGGAGAAGGAGAGGCCCAACTTCTTCTTCGCCCTCCTGCTGGGGATGCAGGTCGGCCTGCTGGGGGTGTTCATGGCGATGGACTACTTCCTGTTCTTCATCTTTTGGGAGGTGGCGCTCATCCCCATGTACTTCCTCATCAACATATGGGGAGGTCCGAAGAGGCATTACGCGGCGATCAAGTTCTTCATCTACACCCACGTGGCAAGCCTGGTCATGATGATCGGCATATTCGCGCTGGTGATGGAGTCCGCCGCGGTGACCGGTACCGGCCAGCTCTCGTTCGCGTTCGCGGACGTCAGCGCGGCAGCGGCGCTGTTCAGCCAGGGCTTCCAGGTCCTGGTGTTCGGCCTGCTGTTCTTCGGCTTCGCCGTGAAGATGCCCATAGTGCCCTTCCACACCTGGTTGCCGGACGCCCACGTCGAGGCGCCCACCGCCGGCAGCGTGCTGCTGGCCGGCGTGATGCTGAAGATGGGCACCTACGGTATAATCAGGATCTGCCTGGAGGTCCTCCCCGAGGGGGCGGTCGCCTGGCAGATACCGATGATAGTCATCGCCCTGGTGGCCATAGTCTACGGCGCGCTGGCGTGCATAGCCCAACGCGACCTGAAGAAGCTGGTGGCGTTCTCGTCCATCAGCCACATGGGCATGGTCCTCCTCGGCATCGCCACCCTGAGCGACATCGGCATCGCCGCCGCCGCCTTCCAGATGTTCGCCCACGGGCTGATCACCGCGGTGCTCTTCATGGTCTGCGGCATAGCGGGCCACAATGTGGGCACCCGGCAGATACCGCTCCTGGGCGGGCTGGCAGAGAAGATGCCCAACTACGCCGCCTTCATGATGATAGGCTTCATGGCGTCCCTCGGGCTTCCCAGCCTGGTGGGCTTCGTTGCGGAGTTCAACATCCTGGTGGCGTTCTACAACTGGGGCCTGAGCGAGGGAATGGTATGGACCATAATGATCGCGCTGGCAGCCCTGCTTCTCACCGCCGGTTACTACCTGTGGGCGATGCAGAGGAGCATATTCGGCCCGTTGACTGACAAGATCGACACCAGCAAGGTGCACGACGTCAGCGTCTACGAGGGCGTCTCCCTCGCCGCGCTCTGCGGCCTGATCGCGTTGTTCGGGATATTCCCCGCCCTGGCGTGGGACTTCATATTCCCCTACGCCAGTGATCTCGCCGCTGTTCTGGAGGTGTTCCTGTGACGATGCCTGACTTCACTCTGATAGCCCCGCAGCTGATCGTGCTGGTGGCGGCGCTGCTAGTACCGGGACTGTACCTCCTCACCAAGAACGACAAGCTGGTGGGCGTCGTCTCGCTCATATCGGTGCTGGCCGCCGGCCTGTACCTGGGCTGGATGATGATGGAGGGCGTGTCGGGGAGCTTCCTCGGCGTCTACGCGGTGGACGACTTCTCACTGCTGCTCACCGGCCTGTTCCTGGTGGTGGCCTTCCTGGTGCTGCTCACCTCCCTCAGGAGCGTGGAGCGCGACCGGCACCACGGCGAGTACTACGCGCTGATGCTGGCGGCCACCGCTGGTATGATGTTCGTGGCCTGCGCCGAGGACCTTATAGGTATATTCGTCGGTGTCGAGCTTACGAGCATCTCCTCCTACGCGTTGGTGGCGTTCCGCAAGAACGACCCCCGCGCCGCCGAGGCGGCGGTGAAGTACCTGGTCATCGGTGGCCTGTCCACCGCTCTGACCCTCTACGGCTTCTCGCTGCTCTACGGCGTGACGCAGACCACCAACCTGGATGCCATCGCCCTCGCAATCGGCTCCGCCCCCACTGCGGGCCTGCTGCTATCGGTGGCGATGATCATAGCCGGTCTGGGATTCAAGATAACAGCCGTCCCCTTCCACATGTGGGCCCCCGACGTCTACGAAGGCGCGACCGTACCGGTCACCACCTTCCTGGCGGTGGGCTCCAAGAAGATGGGGTTCGTTGCTCTCTTCAAGATATTCCTCATCGGCTTCATCGCCGCCCAGGCGACGTTGGTCAGCGACGTTCAGTACGCCTTCGCCGTGCTCGCGGCCATCACCATGACCGTGGGCAACGTCGTGGCCCTGTCGCAGACCAACATGAAGAGGCTTCTCGCCTACTCCAGCATCGCCCAGGCGGGCTATCTGATGATGGTCCTGGCCATAATGACGCCCTACGCGCTGACCGGCGGCCTGTTCCACATGATCACCCATGTGTTCATGAAGGGAGGGGCCTTCATCATCGTGGCCGCGCTCTGCTACCTCTCCATGGGGGAGAAGCTCAGCGACTATAAGGGCCTGGCCAAGAGGGCGCCGGTGCTGGCGTTCGCCATGCTGATATTCCTTTTCGCCCTGGCGGGCATTCCGCCGCTGGCGGGTTTTGTCAGCAAGTTCGTGCTGTTCTCCAGCGCGGTGGGCGTCCCCGGTGCGATGGTGGAGACGCAATGGATATGGCTGGTCTTCGTGGCGGTCATCAACAGCGCCATCTCGTTGTACTACTACGCGAGGGTGGTCAAGTTCATGTACGTCGACGAGGCCGAGAGCGTCGAGCCCATCAGGGTCCCCATGCCATTCATGGCGGCCATACTGATTTGCCTCGTCGCCGTCATCGCCATGGGTGTGTTCCCCGAGCCGGTGATCACCCTGTGCGAGAACGCCGCCACCGCCCTTATGGGTTGAGGCCAAACACCTTTTCCAAACCCAACCTTTTCTAATTTATTGTATACCCAGCAAGTCTTAAGTAGACCATATCATTATCAGCCGATGATGGGTCAGACCTGGGACTCCGCCATCGAGGACCATCTCCGCCGGGTGGACGAGCTGATGGAGGAGAGCATCTCCTCCAGCCAGGCGGAGCTGACGGAGATATGCCGCCACATCCTGGAGTCCGGAGGCAAGCGCCTGCGCCCGGGGGTCTGCATACTTGCCTTCCTGGCATCCGGCGGCGACGACCCCTCAAGGATCATCAAGACCGCCACCGCTTTCGAGCTCATCCACAGCGCCACCCTGATACACGACGACATCAACGACGACAGCGAGCTGCGGCGGGGCAGGCTCACGGCGCACCGGCTCTTCACCGTCCCCAAGGCCATCATCGCCGGGGACTACCTTTTCGTTCAGGGCTTCCGTCTCGGGGGGACAATGGATGAGGAGATCGTCAACGCCATCGCCGACGCCTGCAACTCCATGGCGGAGGGCGAATTCATCCAGTCGGACCACGAGCGCCGCGCCGAGACCTCGATGGAGGTCTACCGGCGCATCATCGAGGGCAAGACCGCCAAACCCATCGCTGCCGGGGCGCGGGTGGGCTCTTACCTCGCCGGCGCCGACACCATGCTGATTGAGGCCATGGGAGGCTTCGGCCTCAACATAGGCCTCGCCTTCCAGATAGCCGACGACATCCTCGACATCGAAGGTGACGAGACAAGCACCGGGAAGATGACCGGCATCGACATCTACGAGGGCAAGCCGACGCTGCCCATAATCATGGCGATGCGGGACGAGGAAACGGGGCCGAGGGTCCGGGAGATATTCGCTCTCAAGCAGAAGAGCGACGATGATGTGGCCGAGGCCCTGCAGCTCATCCGTGGCGCTGACGTGCTCGAGCGTTGCCGCGAACACGCCCGTGACTTCGTCCGCGAGGCCAAGGAGTTCCTCGAGGGCGCGCCGCCATCGGAGTACCTGGATTCCCTGACGGCAGTGGCGGACTACGTTCTGGAGAGGAAGCTTTAGGAGGCACCATGTCGGCCTTGAAGACCGATGTCCTCGTCGTCGGAGCAGGGCCCGCGGGAAGCACCGTGGCCCGTTACGCGGCGTTGCAAGGCCTTGATGTCACGATCATAGAGCGACGGTCGCGCATCGGCGTCCCCGTTCGCTGCGGCGAGTTCATGCCCAGCATCGACGAGGTCCGCGGCATGTTCCCCGAGGCCGCGGGCATGGAGGAGCTGTTCGACATCCCCTCCCCCCTCCGCCGCCGGGAGATAGAGGCCATACGCCTGGTCACGCCCAAAGGGAGGTCATACGATCTTCCCTTCCAAGGCTACAGCACCGACCGCGACCGCTTCGACCAACATCTGGCCTCGCAGGCGGTCTCCGCCGGCGCCGAGCTCATGACCTCCTGCGCATTCCAGAGGCGCGAGGGTGACCGCTTCATGACCTCGCAGGGGCCCATCGAGGCCAAGGTGCTCGTCGGCGCCGACGGCCCCGGCTCGCGGGTGGCGAGGGAGACGGGCCTGCCTCTCCCCAAGGACCCCTACCCCGCCGTCACCGCCCAGGCCGAGGGGGATTTCGAGCCGGTGTTGGTGATGTTCTTCGGCGGCATAGCCCCCGGAGCCTACGGCTGGATAATACCCAAGGACGGCGGCGCCAACGTCGGCGTGGGGCACAACCCTCGGCTGGCCGACCGCAGCACCTCGGAGTACTTCCGTCGCTTCGCTGAAGGCCAGGGCTTCAGCCTCGAAGGGAGGGTCAGCGGGAAGCACGTCCCCGCTCAGGGACCGATCTCCCCCATTCACGGTGAGGGGGTGCTGACCGTTGGTGACGCCGCCGGCCATGTCATGGCGGTTAACGGCGGCGGCGTGCCGTTGGCGATGATCGGCGGCCGTCTCGCCGCCGATGCCATAGGCGGCCACCTGCTGCGTGGAGAGCCGTTGTCCCTCTACGAGGACGCCTGCCGCCGGGCGCTGTTCCCGCGGCTGCGCAGCGCCGCCTGGACCAAGCTGCTGGCGGACACCTTCGCCTTCGGCTCCGACCTCCGCACCGAATGGTGCATGTTGGCCCTCGGCCGCCGCCGCATGGCGAAGATGCTCCGCTGCCGCTTCCCCTTCCCGTGATCAGCGGGCCCGCACGCTTTTCATCCGCGAGCCGCAGACCGGGCACTCGCCCATGTCCCGCTCTTCGCTGCGGCCGCAGCCCAGGCAACGGTACCGCCAGCGCCAGACCTTCTTGATCCCTTGGGCGCCGACGGTGACGCAACTCACCCCGATGATCCGCGCGGTGTTCTGCATCGAGTAGTCGTCGGTGAGCAGCCGCGCCCCCAGCTCCCAGGCCAGCGCGAGGAGCTCCACATCGGTGGTCGACAGCCTTCCCAGATCGCCGCTGCCCTCCGCCGCCCCGCGCACCTCGGCCAACGAGGCTTCCCCGGGGGAGGCGGTGCGCAGCAGCCCCTCCCAATAATCGACACGGGGGTCATTGTAGCGGCGGAGCTCGTCCCACACCCCCGGCACGGTGACGCTGTCCTCGCCGGGGAGGTCCTGCATGGAGAACAAGGCCGAACTGTCCAGTACCAGAGTCACGCGGAAGAATCCACCCCCGATTTATTAGTTTTTGTGAACATATTATATATCATTAACAGAATCAGACGGCGATGATGAGGAAGATCGCTGTGGACGATGAGGTCAAGGACCACATGGCCGCCTCCGGCAGGGACTACCGCGTCTGCACCTCCTGCTACGGGCCGGCGATGGTCCCGGTGGAGATCAAGGCGCCCAAGAGCTCCGACATCAGGGTGGATATAGGCGGCAACACCCTCTTCGTGTCCCGGGTGCAGGCCATGTACATAAGCCGGGTGTCCATGGACATGCTCTACGAGCCCGAGTACCTGAACGCCTGCCCGGCGATCAAGCAGTATTGAGCGTAACGGAGCCCAGGGTCCTGGCGACCATGGCCTCCATGTCGAGGCGCGACTCCATGCTTCTCATTCTCTCAGGGTCGGCCACGGTCACCGGCTTCGTCGGCACCGCGCGGCAGGAGGCCTCAGGGCCGATGGAGAGGCCATAGGTCCCTATCTCTTTGGCGACCGCCTCTATCTCCAGCTTGTCAAAGCCGATTATCGGTCTCAGCACCGGGACCGTGACGTCCGCCGTCGAGGCCTTGATGTTGTGCAGGGTCTGCGAGGCCACTTGACCCAACGAATCCCCCATGATCAGCGCCTTCGCGCCCACGCTCTTGGCGAAGGCCTCGGCGCTGGCGAGCATCAATCGCTTGCACAGGACGCACTGGTAAGCGCGGTCGCAACCGCGGGCGATGTCGTCCTGGTTGGGGCCGTGCTCGGCCACGTACAACGGCATCCCTCCGTGGATCCCGCGGAGCCGGGCGGCGACCCTCTCCACCTTCTCCACGCTGCGGTCGTCGCTGTAGGGGCGGTTGTCCATGTGCAGCAGGAGCACGTCCGCGCCGCGGCGTGCCATGAGATGGGCGGCCACCGGGGAGTCTATCCCTCCGGAAAGGAGGGCCACCATCCTCATCCTTGCACCTCAGTTGTTGAACCTGCTCAAGTCTATGCCGCCGATGGTCGGTCCGCAGTACTCCTCGTCGTCCTCGTCCATCTCCACCACCATGGAGAGGAGCATGCTGACCATCTCCTTCATCTGCTGCATCTCCGCTTTGAGATCGTTCACTTGCTGGATTAGCTCTTCGTTCGAGGTCATATCGATTCCGTAGCGGTACTCAGACGACGACCTTGCCGTAATCATCGGCCGTCTTCCTGCTCACGTTCTGCTCGCAGGTGTCGCAGTAGAGTCCCTTTCCCTTGGACTGCAACGGCCCGCGGCATTTGCTGCAGCGGGCCAGTATAACGCCCAGATCAGGGTCGACGGTCACTATCTGCAACGAGGGCTTGGTCTGCGTCACCCTTCCCCTGATTATGTCGCCCTTGCGGAACTCCTTGCTCACGTCCTCGGTGTATCCTGGTGATATCTTGGACACGTGTATGGTGCCATAGGTCTCGCCGCCCACAGTCCTTTTCACGCCCTCCTTGGCGACCACGTCGCAGGTGGCCATGGTGGGCTTGGTGTTGGCGATCACTGCGAACACGGTGTCCCCCGGCCTCAGTATGTTGGGGGGATTGGGTGAGACGACCTTGGCGGTCATCTCCTCGCGGTTTAAATCCAGGCTACCGTACTGGGCAGCGTAGATAACACCGTCCTGGTTGTATGTGCCCTCGGCGGCGAGGTATTCCTCCTCGACTGCGACCTCCTCGCCTGGAAGCACTGTCCTGCTCTCTTTCATAACAAATCACCTTATGGAAATCATGACGATGTCAACGGTCCTCTTGGACCGGCCATGGAACGTGAACAAGTGAGGGATATCGTATTTATATGCTTTGTGGAACCACAGCTCCCGGCCCATGCTGGACGCGTAACCCTCCAGGAAAGGCAGGGTGCTCTGCATGTGCAGCGAGTAGGAGATGTCCGCCGCCTCCATCGCCTTGCGCAGGAAGGCGCGGTCGGCGTTCCTGCTCTGACAGCCGAAGGGCGGGTTCATTACCACCGTGTCGCCCTTCGCATCCAGCTCCTCCACGTCCCCGAGGCGCAGCTCGACCTCTGCTCCCGTCTCCTCGCAGGCCCTCTCCGCCTGCGCCAGCGCTGCCGGGGAGGCGTCCACGCCCAGGACGCTCTCGGCGCCCAGCAGCCATGCGCCGATGGACAGTATGCCGCTGCCGCAGCCCAGGTCGATAACCCTCATGCCGGCGATCGCCCCGTGGCCCAAGGCGGTGTATAGCATGTCGGCCGCTATGGGCGCAGGGGTGGAGTACTGCTCCAGCTCCGCCCGCGGGTCCGCTATGGGCGGTATTCTCTGCAGCTCCATCTCCAGGTCTCTCAGCCTCATGCCTCAGTCACCATGAAATACCATACTCGCCCATGTATTCAAGGCTTGTCGGTGTTTCGGTCGGCGGACTGCGGCGCTCATAAGACGAATATCTAATTCATGTCTTGATTTTTCCATGATACTATCAATATGTCTAATTATAGAATTATTATTAGATGTTTGAACAAAAACTTGATATAGTGACATAAGATTCGTGCTCATGGACCGAGTGGCACGTGAACACGTTCCCGCACGGCAGTGAGGTCACGATCACATGTACGAATATGAACCGCGAACGGCGTCGCTACGCGGACCAGAGGCCCCCCACGGCTTCTCCGAGCGCAGCTACCTCGTCGACATACCTGACCGGCACAAGCCCCGTCACGGGAGCTGTGGCATCGCCGGGTGCATGAACATCGACGGCTCGCTGATATCCGGGTCCAGGATAGAGAAGATGATCACCACCATGTCGGAGAGGGAGAACGGCCTCGGCTCCGGCTTCGTGGCCTACGGGCTGTTCCCTGACTTCGCTGACGAGTACTGCATGCAGTTCCTCTTCGAGAACGAGGAATCGCAGGCCCTAACCGAGGAGACCCTGTCCGAATGGGTCTACATGATAAAGGACGAGAAGGTGCCCACCTTCCCGCAGTCGGGTATGAGCCCCCCTTTCCCGCTGGTATGGCGTTACTTCGTGCGCCCTAAGACGGGGACCGAGGCCTACGTGCGCACCGGCCTCAGCGAGGAGGACTACATGGTGCGCCTGGTGATGTCCGTCAACGACTCTGTCCCCGGCTCCTACTGCGTCTCCAGCGGCAAGGACATGGCGGTGTTCAAGGGCTCGGGCTACGCCCGGGAGATAGCCAAGTTCTACGACATATCACGTTACAAGGGCTGCATGTGGCTTTCCCACTCCCGCTTCCCCACCAACTCTCCCGGATGGTGGGCGGGCTCGCACCCCATAAGCATACTCGACTGGAGCGTCTGCCACAACGGCGAGATAACCTCCTACGGCGTGAACCGCAAGCTGGTGGAGATGGCCGGCTACAAGTGCAACCTGCTCACCGACTCCGAGGTGGTCACCTACCTCTGGGACCTGATGGTGCGCCGCCACCGCCTCCCCGTGACCGCCGCCGCCTTCGCCATGGCCCCGTGGTACTATCGCGACATCGAGAGGCTCCCCGAGGACGAGCGCAGGCTGGCCAACCAGCTCCGCATCACCTACAAGGAGGCCTTCCTCAACGGCCCGTTCAGCATCTTGGTGGGCAGGAGCGACCCGGTCACCATGATAGCCCTGGCGGACCGCAAGAAGCTACGCCCCCTGGTTATGGGGGAGTCGGACGACGGGAACTCGGTCTACGCTGCCAGCGAGGAGTGTGCCATCAAGTCGGTGCAGTACGATGCGCGGATATGGGCCACCCGCGCCGGCAACCCGGCGGTGGTCAAGGTCGGAGAGGGCATAGTCAGACGCGGCACTGAGTCGCCGTTCCTGGGGGCGATCTGATGAGGACCGACATCAAGGTGCCTGAGAAGTACCTCCCCATCATAGACCAGGAGGCGTGCATCCGCTGCAAGCGCTGCATCAAGTCCTGCTCCTATGGCGCGCTGGAGTTCAAGGACGACAAGGTCAGGGTGAAGGACGGCTGCGTCTCCTGCCTGCGCTGCGTCATCGACTGCCCCACCTCCGCCATCACCGTGGTGGAGAGGCCCAGCTCCTACGCGCCGCACGCGGTGTTCAGCCCCGAGATAAGGCGGAGCATCATGGCCCAGGCCAATTCCGGCGGGGTGCTGCTCTCCTCCTGCGGCGCCAACGCCGAGTACATGGACATATTCAACGACATCCTGCTCGATGCCGCCCAGGTCACCAACCCGTCCATAGACCCGCTGCGGGAGCCGGTGGAGACCAAGACCTACCTGGGCCGGCGGCCCGGCAAGGTCGTGGTCGACGACGACGGCAGGATAGACCTCGATGCCAGCGAGACGCCGATAGTGGTCATGGACATGCCCATCATGATCGGCCACATCTCCCTGGGATCGATAAGCTACAACGCCCAGGCGGCGCTCTTCCGCGCCGCCAGCGAGCTCAACATACTCGCCGGCACCGGCGAGGGCGGGCTGCACAACGACTTCTACTGCCACTCCAAGAACCTCTGCGCCGAGGTCGCCAGCGGCAGGTTCGGCGTCACCAGCCACTACCTGAAGGAGGTCTCCTGCGTGGACATCAAGATAGGCCAGGGGGCCAAGCCCGGCCACGGCGGCCATCTCCCCGGTGAGAAGGTGCAGAAGCTCATATCGGAGACACGCATGATACCGTTGGGAACGGACGCCCTCTCTCCCTACCCGCATCACGACATCTACAGCATAGAGGACCTGCAGCAGCTGATATCGGTGCTTAAGGAGTCCACCGAGTACAGCGTGCCGGTGGGCGTGAAGATAGCCGCCGTCCACAACGTCGGCGCCATCGCCTCGGGCATAGTGCGCGCCGGCGCGGACTTCCTCACCATCGATGGGCTGCGCGGCGGCACCGGCTCCGCTCCGCGGGTCATCAGGGACCACGCGGGCATGCCCATCGAGATTGCGGTGTCCGCCGTGGACCAGCGATTGCAGGAGGAGGGCCTGAGGGACAAGGTCACCCTCTGCGCCTCCGGCAGCATACGCACCGCCGCCGACATGATCAAGTGCATCGCCCTGGGGGCGGACGTGGTCGGCGTGTGCACCTCGGCGATGATAGCCATGGGCTGCACCGTATGCCAGCAGTGCCATCGCGGCGCCTGCAGCTGGGGCATAGCCACCCAGGTGCCGGAGCTGGCGGCACGTCTGGACACCGAGGTCGCCGCCCAGAGGGTGATCAACATGTTCCACGCCTGGAACGAGGAGCTGAAGGAGATCATGGGGGCCATGGGCATAGATTCGGTGGAGAGCCTGGTGGGCAACCGCGACCGCCTGCGCTACATCGGCCCCAACCCCCGCATCGCCGAGATACTCGATGTCAAGCACTCCGGGGAGGGATGGGGATGAGCGACGACAACAGCACCGTGGTCATAGACGCGGGCGAGCGCGACCGGCTGGGCCACCCGCTGGATTACCGCGAGCTTAACCGACGGATACGCAAGACTCTGAGCGAGGGCCAGGAGCGCATAGTCCTGATGAACGTCATGGGACAGCGCTACATCGCCTCCGCCACCGGAGGCACGAGGATGCGCATCGAGATCCATGGCACCCCCGGCAACGACCTGGGCGCCTTCCTGAACGGCGGAACGCTGGAGGTCTTCGGCAACGCCCAGGACGTCACCGCCAACACCATGAACGGCGGCAGGATAGTGGTGCACGGCAACTCCGGGGACATCACCGGCCTGGCGGCGCGCGGCGGCACCCTGCTGGTCAAGGGCAACTCCGGATATAGAGTGGGCATACACATCAAGGAGTTCGAGGGGGTCGGCCCGTCCCTGGTCATCGGCGGCTTCGTCAACGACTACGTGGGCGAGTACATGGCGGGAGGCACCATATTCGTGATGGGCCTCGGATGCACGTCATCCCCGGTGGGGCTGAACGTGGGCGCCGGCATGCATGGCGGCAGGATCCTCGTACGCGGCGGCCTGGATGAGCACCAGCTGGGGCCGGGGGCCTGCCTGGCCGAGCTGGACGAAAAAGACGCCGCCGTGGTGGAGGGTCTCATGTCCCAGTACGAAGCGGCCTTCGCCGCCACCATCGACCGCTCGGTGCCGGTGCTTAAGGTCATGCCCCTCGACAGCCGGCCGTTCCGCGGCCACTACGACAGCACCACCATCTGAGCGCTGCCAGTGGGAAAAAGGAAAAAGGAAGGTGGGGACGCGCCCCTTAAAGCAGGCTCTCCATCACCCGCGCCGCGCGCTGGTCTATGGTCTCGATGCCGCTGACCTTGGCGGCGTACTCGGTGAGGGTGTTGAGGTCGCCTCTCTCGATGCAGTCCAGGCTGAACTTGCGGGTCCCCGCCATCAGCTGCTTGAGCCCCTCCACCGTGCGCTCGCTGAAGTAGGTGTAGAGGCCCACCGCTCCCCAGGGGATGTCCTCTCCCACCTTGTGGTCGGGGAAGCGGTCCTGCAGCATCTCCTGGGCGATGAAGAACTGGTGGGGGTCGTTGCCGTACAGGGCCTGGAATCCGGTGGGGAGCTTGCTCTGATCCGCCAGCTCGGTGAAGAAACGGCTCTTCATGACCGCCAGCAGCGGGCTGCGCGCCATGGCGATGGATTTCACCAACGGGCCGTCGCCCAGGTCGCTCCAGGCCATCACCTTGTACATCTGCGCCTCGTTGAGGAAACCGCCGGCGAAGGAAAGGTCGGGCACGTACCTGCCCTTGGCCTTGAGTATCTCGGCGCACTTCATCACCTCGGCTATCAGGTGGATGGTGGGGGTGCCCATCTCGTTCATCATCGGCACCGGGCTCATGCCGGTGCCGCCGCCGGCGCCGTCGAAGGTCAGCAGGTCGATCTTGGCCTCGGAGGCGGCGGCCATGGTGAACGCGACGACCTCGGGGCGGTAGGCCCCGGTCTTGAGGAATATGTTCTTGGCCCCTTTCTGGCGGAACATATCGCACTCCTCCATGAAGCTCTCCATGGTGGGGAAGCCCACCCGGCTGTGCCTCTCGAAGCTACGGAACAGGCCGTCGTTGAAGGCCTGCTGCACCTTGGGGTCCTCTGGGTCTGGCATGACCATGTATCCGCGGCTCTTGAGCTCCAACGCCCTCTCCAGCGAGCTCAGTCGCACCTCGCCTCCGATGGCCTTGGCGCCCTGACCCCACTTCCTCTCCAGGGTGTCGACCTCCAGCTTGGACATCGCGTAGTCCTCCACATTGCCGCGGCCGTCCTCGATGTTGGTCTGCAGTACGATGCGGCCGTGCTCCCCGTCCCACAGCTCGTTGTAGGAGTTGACGCGGAACTCGAGGTCGGGGGAGCGCTGCACGTTTCCGTTGGAGTACACCGCGTCCTTGTCCATGCCGCAGATGTTCTCGCCGATGACGTGGATAACGCCGCTCATGGCCGCTCCTTTGGCCATGCCCTCCCAGTGCCGCTTGGCGACGGCGGTGGAGCCCATGCCGGCGATGTGCACCGGCAGCTTCATCTTTATGGGCCGCTTCGACCGCGACCCCACCACGGTGGAGACTTCGGCGTTCTCGAAGAAGGCCAGGTCGGGGTCGGCCTCGATCCCTTTGGCGTCCATGAGCTCGGCCATTATCTGGAAGTGGGACCAGTCCAGGAAGTAGTCTTTGTTCGATCCCGCTGTGCTCCGGCCGAAGTGCTCGGGGCTGGGATACAGCACCTCCCTTCCGCGGAAGGCGGACTTTCCCACCTCGCAGAGAACGTTGCATCTCTCAAGGCAGAGGGGGCACATGCCGTTGATGGGCGCTATGTCCTTGACCCGTGTACTGGTGCCAGTGGTCGATCTTGAATTCTCAATGCAATCCATTTTTTGCCCTCCGAATCTAGATGGTGATTGTCAAAATCGTATATTAAGAATCGTCCCGTTTGGAACCCGCATTGATAAAGGGACCCGACATTTGCCCAGTTCAATAAGGTTTCAATGGACAAAACGTCGGTCAGAGCGCTCACTCGAAGAGATAATGGCTGGGGGACTCCGGGCGGGGGGAGAAGCAGGACTCGCTCTCCCTCTCCAAACGCAGCGAGTGCCGCTCCGCGGCCTCGGACACGACCTTCCTCATCACGCTCTCCAAGCGCACTGGTGGAGACTCCACCCTGGCATTGAGGATCAGCCTTCCCTCTCCGCGGAAGTAGCGCGACCCGTGTATCCCGTCCACTTGCATCGAGTCCTGCACCAGGGACATCTTGGCGGCGGCGTCCTCAGAGCTCAGCACCATCTTCACGTGGGCGATGGAGCGAGGGTCGTACTCTGCGGCAACCGCTCTGATGGTCTCGGTGATGAGGGCGTACATGTCCACCCTGCCGCCGCTGGAGGCCAGATAGGTGCTGGAATACCAGCCCAGCTTGGCCTTCTCAAAGGCGAAGTTCTTATTGGGGTCATTCACGGGCATCTTCTCGCTGCGGCGCTCGGAGAGCACCATGTCTATCAAGGACGGGAGGTTGCGCAGGTCCAACGACGAGGTCTCGATGAGCTCCGCCTCCGGTACCTGGGACTCCAAACCCTCCTTTATCCGCTGCAGCTGGTCGGCGCTGACCCTGTCGGCCTTGGAGAGGACCACCACCTCCGCCTCCCGCATCTGATGGGAGGGTATCATGCCCTCCTCGCCATCCTCCTCGATGTTGGACAGCGCGCGGAGGCAGTCCACCACCACGCAGAGCGGCGCCACATCGAACTCGTCCGGGTAGAGGGTCTTGAGCGGAGCCACCACCGACGCTAATATGTTGGTGGACGTGCCGATGGGCTCGGCGATGATCACGTCGGGCCGACCCATGGATACCAGGGAGCGGGCGTTGTGCACGAACTCGTCGAAGTTGGCGCAGAAGCATCCCCCCAGGACCTCCTGCACATCCAAGCCGGAGTCCCTGGTGTACTCGGTGTCAACCAGCACGTCGCCCTGGTCGTTGGTGATGATGGCGACGGACTTGCCGTGGGCCTCCTTCATGGCCTTGGCCAGATTCACCGCGAGGGTGGTCTTTCCCGCTCCCAGGAACCCGCCGAGGACCAGGAAGCGCGTCGCTGCTCCGTTGACGCTCATGAGGACGGTGAGAGCGCACGGAGCTATTATTCCTTTCCCGTCCCCTCGGGAACGAGGATGTTGCGGCGACGAAGGAAGTGGCAGCTCTCGCAGGGTATGGACAGGGTGCAGGCGCCCCCTGTCGCCATCTGACGCATGGCGGCGATCAGCGCCATGTCCAGCGGTCTCCAGGGAGGCGAGCGCACATTCCTCTCCAACGTCTGCCTCTCCCCCGCGTCGGTATCCGCCCTGATGCCATCGTCGAGGGAGAGCATGCATGACGCCGCCTCGTCCCGGCTGCAGGCATCGCAGCGCAGGCCCACGTCCTCCACCGGGCCGAAGAGCTTCGCCAGCGGGTCCACCACGAAGGCCTTGCCGCCGGAGCCGATGGCCAGATATACGGCGTTGCGGTTGCGGGGCCCGATGTATTCCATACGGGTGCCGCGCACCTTCTCCTCCCCCTTGACCTCCCAGAACTCGCGCAGGTGATTGTTCAGCTGGTATACCAGCTGGGGGTACTTGAGGCCCAGGGAGTCGGCGATGGACTGCTTGGTCACGGGCGAATGGTATGCGGAGCGGAAGAGTTCCACCAGGATGCCCTGCCTCATCCCGTGGTCGGAGATCGAGGTGTAGGTAACGGGGTCCAAGAAGACGATCTCCATGCGGCAGCTTTCCATGCTGCTAACACATGGCGGTGGATTAATAAATTTTTCACTCTAATTTTCCACCCTCGATCTCCATCACGTACTTCCACAGCTCGAAACCGCGGGAGCGGTAGAAGTCCATGACCTCCTCGTTGCCCGGGGTGACCGTCAGCCGCACCGCTTTGGCATCCTGCGAGCGTATCCACGCCACCGAACGGTCCAGCAGTTCGGCGCCCAGCCCCTTGCCCCGTTGGGAAGGGAGCACGTAGAACGCCTCCACCCAGCCCGCGCCGTCCTTGCGCATTGTGCTGAGGGAGAACCCCACCGGCTCTTCGCCCTCCACCGCCTTGACCAGGTGCATCCGGCCGTCGGACTGCTCCCGGAGCACGGTGATGTAGCCCTCGAAACTGACGTCGCGATAGCGCTCCTGGAAGGTCAGCGCCCGCTCGGCCACAAGCCCCCTCAGCCGCTCCCACAGCCCGCTTACGGAGTCCATGCCGTCGCCCTCGTTCTCGAGGTAGCGCACCATGCTCCAGCAACGGGCGAGATAATGATAAAGGTAATGAACCCGCTAAGGATTCCCTGTTGCAGGTGAGTCGATGTCCACGGATGTGAGAGAGAGGGTAAGGAAGGCCAAGGAGGCGTACATCGCCCTGATGTCCGAGAGCAGCGCCCGCAAGAACGAGGCCCTCGAGGCCATGGCGGCGGCGCTCGACTCCGGCAGGGCGGCGATAATGGAGGCCAACGCCAAGGACCTGGATGCCGCGGAGGACATGCTGGCCGAGGGCAAGCTCACCCCCGCGCTCCTGAAGAGGCTGAAGGTCGACGACGCCAAGATCGATGAGATGATCGCCGGCATCAGGGACGTCAAGGGGCTGCCGGACCCGGTGGGCAGGACCGTCAGCGCCTTGGAGCTCGACGACGGCCTGGAGCTATACCAGGTGAGCACGCCCATAGGCCTCATCGGCGTTATCTTCGAATCGCGCCCGGACGTGGTGCCGCAGATAATGGCCCTCTGCCTCAAGAGCGGTAACGCCACCATATTCAAGGGCGGAAGCGAGGCGCGGGAGTCCAACCGCGCCCTCTTCGACCTGCTGACCGGCGCCATAGCATCCGTCGCAGGCATGCCCTCGGACGCCTTCCAGCTCATGGAGACCCGTGACGACGTGGCCGCCATGCTGGACCTCGATGATCACATAGACCTCATCATACCCCGTGGCTCCAACGACTTCGTCCGTTACATACAGGACAACACCCGCATACCCGTTCTCGGCCATGCCGATGGCGTCTGCCATGTCTACCTGGACGAGAACGCCGACCCTGAGAAGGCCCTCGAGGTGGCGGTGGACTCCAAGGTGCAGTACGCCGCGGTCTGCAACGCCGCAGAGACTCTGCTGGTGCACGCGGCGGCGGCGCCGGCCCTCCTTCCGGGCATAGCGGACATACTGGCGTCCAACGGGGTGGAGCTCCGGTGCGACGCCGCCTCCAAAAGGATCGTGGCCGCGTCGGGGGCGGAGGCAGTGGACGCCACCGCGGAGGACTGGGACACCGAGTACAACGACCTCATACTCTCGATCAAGGTGGTGGATAACATGGAGGACGCGGTCGCCCACATCAACGCCCATGGCTCCGGGCACACCGACGCCATCGTCACCAAGGACCGTGGCAGGGCGGCGAGATTCGTGGCCATGGTCGACTCGTCCTCGGTGATGGTGAACGCATCCACCCGCTTCGCTGACGGCTACCGCTACGGGAAAGGGGCGGAGGTGGGCATCAGCACCAACAAGATACACGCCCGCGGCCCGGTGGGGATGGAAGGCCTCATGATCTACAAGTACGTGCTGCTGGGGGAGGGTCACGCCGTCAAGGACTACGCGGGCAAAGGGGCGAGGCCATTCAAGCACCTGTCCCTGTCCAGGCAGCTGGAGATAAGGTGAGCGCGGATGCGGAGCGAGAAGCTGGGCGAGATAAGGGGGGCGGTCATAAAGGTGGGGACCTCCTCCATAACCAATGACGACTTCCAGGTGGACGCCGAGTTCATGGACTCGGTGGCCCGGCAGGTGAAGTGGATACGCTCCCGCGGCATGGAGGCCATCGTCGTCACATCGGGGGCCATAGGCATCGGCCTCGATGCCATGGAGGTCGTTCCCAAGCCCAAGGAGGTCCCCATCCGCCAGGCGGCGGCCTCGGTGGGCCAGAGCATACTTATGCAGAGATGGGCGGAGAGCTTCGCCAAGGTCGACCTCAAGATTGCGCAGGTCCTGCTGACCTACGACTTCTACTCGGACCGGGTCCGCTACCTCAACGTCAGGAACACCCTCAACACCCTGCTGGAGAACGGCGTCATTCCTGTGATCAATGAGAATGACGCCGTCTGCATCAAGGAGATAGAGGCGGTGTTCGGGGACAACGACACCCTGTCCGCCATGGTGGCCAGCAAGCTCGACAGCGACATCCTCATCATCCTCTCGGACGTGGACGGGCTCTACGACCGCAACCCCCGGGTCCATGCCGACGCCGAGCTGATATCGGAGGTGCACTCCATCGATGATACCATCGAGTCCTTCGCCGGCAGGCCCAGCACCACCCGCGGCGTGGGCGGGATGAGGACTAAGATCCAGGCGGCGCGGATATGCAACATGGCCGGCTGCCACATGGTCATAGCCAACCACTCGGAGGAGGACGTCATCATCCGCGTGCTGCAGGGGGAGGAGATCGGCACGCTGTTCGTCGCCGATGGCGAGGTGCGGCGCATACGCACCCGCTGGATACTGCTGGCGCATTCCAACGGCACCATAGATGTCGACGAGGGCGCCCGCAGGGCGCTGACCGAAAGGCACATGGGGCTGCTGCCCAGCGGGGTGAAGGGAGTCCACGGCAGCTTCCGCAGGGGTGACGTGGTCGACATCCGCTGCGACGGCGAGGTCTTCGCCAAGGGCATAAGCGACTACGACCACGAGGAGCTTCGCAAGGTCATGGGGGCGCACAGCAACAGGATAGAGTCCATCCTCGGCTACAAGAACTACGACAACGTCGTCCGGGGCGGGAACATCGCCATCAGGGCATGATCAAAGCTCGCAGGAGGAGCAGTCCTGGCCTTGGCAGTCCAGGTTGTCCACCATCCATGTAAGCGCCCACTGCTTGAGCTCCTTGATGATGCGGATGACGTCCTCGCCGGCGGGTGTGAGCTCATACTCCACCTTGAACGGCACCGAGGAGGCGTCCACCTCCCTCCTTATCAGACCGCGCTCCTCCAGCTCCTTGAGCCTCGTGGTGAGCACTTTCGCGGTTATACCGTCAAGGCCCCCTCGTAGCTCGCCGAAACGCCTCCTGCCCCCTCCTTTGTATATCTCCAGGAGTATGAGCATGGCCCATTTGCGCCCTAGATACTCCAGGGTCATGTTGACGGTGCAGCCTTGCCTCACGGTTACTTGGTAGAAACTCTCGGATATTTATATTTAGGTATACATTGTATATCTAGTATCTATTATATACTATGAAGTGACAAAGACAATGTTCTGTTTCCAATGCGAAGAGACCGCGGGCGGCAAGGGCTGCACCAAGGGCGGGGTATGCGGCAAGCCGGCGGAGGTCGCCGAGCTGCAGGACCTGCTGATATACGTGCTCAAAGGAATGGCATGCCGCAGCCTGGCCGCAGAGCAATACCGCCAGGTGGAGGATTTCATCGCCGATTCGCTGTTCTCCACCATAACCAACGTGAACTTCGACGCGGAGCACTTCTCCGCGAAAATATGGGAGGCCTTGGACCTCAGGGACTCCCTGCCTTTGCCGAAAGATGCACCCGAGGCCGCCACTTGGAGGCCAGCTGATGAAAGGGATCTGACGGCCAAGGCCAGGACGGAGGGCGTACTCGCGAGCGAGGACGAGGACGTCCGCTCCCTGCGCGAGCTCCTCATCTACGGCCTCAAAGGGATGGCCGCCTACTACAGCCACGCCCGGGCCCTGGGCTTCGAGGACCCGGCGATCGCAGAGTTCATGCGCAAGGGCCTGGCCTCGACTCTCGAGGACCTCGACGCCGATGCCATGGTCGGATGGGCCCTGGAATGCGGCCGCGCAGGCGTCGAGACCATGGCGTTGCTGGACAAGGCCAACACATCCACCTACGGCGACCCGGAGCCCAGCACGGTGAGCATCGGCGTGCGCGAAAGGCCGGGAATACTGGTCAGCGGACACGACCTCAAGGACCTGGAGATGCTGCTGCAGCAGACAGAGGGCACGGGAGTAGACGTCTACACCCACGGCGAGATGCTGCCCTGCAACGCCTATCCGGGGCTGAAGAGGTACGAGCACCTGGTCGGCAACTACGGCGGCTCGTGGTGGCAGCAGAAGGAGGAGTTCGAAAGCTTCAACGGACCGGTGCTACTCACCACCAACTGCCTCGTTCCTCCCGAGGATTCCTATGCGGACCGGATCTTCATGACCGGCGCGGTGGGATTCCCGGGGCTGAAGAGGATCGAGGCCGACGCGGACGGGCGGAAGGACTTCTCTCCGCTGGTGGAGATGGCCCTACGCAGCGATCCACCCCGGCCTCTGGAGGAGGGCGAGATGACCATAGGTCTGGCGCGGAAGGCCCTCGCGGATAACGCCGGCAGGCTGCTGGAACTGGTCTCCGAAGGCAGGATCAAGCGCTTCATGGTGATGGCGGGCTGTGATGGCCGGAGGAAGGAGAGGGAGTATTACACCGAGTTCGCCAAGGCGCTGCCTGACGACGTGATGATACTGACCGCCGGCTGCGCCAAGTACCGTTACAACAAGCTCTCTCTGGGCGACATCGACGGCATACCGCGGGTTGTCGACGCGGGGCAATGCAACGACTCCTACTCGCTGGTGGCCACCGCCATGGCTTTGGCGGAGGAGCTGGGAGTGGACGTTGACGAGCTCCCCATATCATACAACATCGCCTGGTACGAGCAGAAGGCGGTGCTGGTACTGCTGGCGTTGCTGAGCCTCGGCATCAAGGACATCACCCTCGGCCCGAGGCTGCCCGCCTTCGTGTCGCCGGGCATCCTGGACGTGCTAGTGGAAAAGTTCAACATCCGTAAGAACACCGATGTGGAGCAGGACCTGCGTCTCCTGCTGCCTGAGGAAGCATGATCAGGGACATAATCGAGATAGACGAGGACCTATGCGACGGCTGCGGCGACTGCGTCCGCTCCTGCCCGGAGGGGGCGATACAGCTTGTTGACGGCAAGGCGAGGCTGGTGGCGGACGATTACTGCGACGGCCTCGGAGCCTGCGTGGGCGAGTGCCCTCAAGGGGCGATATCGGTGGAGCGGAGGGAGAGCGAGCCCTATGACGAGCGCATGGTGATGGAGACCATCGCCGCCCAAGGGGAGGAGATGATAATCCTCCACCTGCGCCATCTCAAGGAGCACGGCGCCGATGAATGGCTGCAGGAGGCCTTGTCATACCTGGAGGAGAAAGGACACCCCCTGCCGCAGGGATGGGAGGAGGCTGATTCCGAAAGCGCCTGCCTGACCCTGCATCCTCCCAGCCCCGCATCGGAGACGCAGTGGCCCATCCAGCTTCACCTGGTCCCCGCCAGGGCTCCTTATCTGAACGGTAGGGAGCTGCTGCTGGCGGCAAACTGCGCCGGCTTCGTGCGCTCCGGCGTCAAGGACCTGTACGGCGACGCCGCCACCCTGGTGACCGCGTGCCCCAAGCTGGACCGCGATGTGCCGTTGTACGCGCAGAAGATCGCTGACATGGTCGACGGCGGCGGAGCGACGGGCGTCACGGTGGTGACGATGGAGGTGCCCTGCTGCAAAGGCCTGGTGCGCCTGGTGCAGCAGGCCCGCGACCTGTCCGGAAGTGAATTCCCCGCCACCCACATCGTGCTCACCCGCCAGGGGGATGTGAAGAGCATGGAGCGGATCTGAGGGAACGGCGCGGAAACTCTTCAAATGCGGAATAGGGCCTGAGCCATACCCTCCTCGTTCAAATAGAAGGCGTCCAGCCCGCGGTCTGAAAGCATATCGGCGAGCACCGGGCTGCTGCAAGCGACCCTCTTCCCCTCCATCTCCTCGGCCATGGCGATGGGACAGAGGTCGACGATGACCCTGCCGGCGGCTCGCAGCACCTCTCCTGTCTTGGGGGATTTGTCGCTGCAGAGCCGCGACATGAAGAACCACGCCTCCATGGCCGGGCGGTCGTCACCGATCCTTCTTGCCCAGCGGTTGATCTCTTGCTCCGACAGGTGGGGGCAGCCTATGACTAGGAGGTCCGCCTCTTTCCGTAACGTCCCCTGCGAAGCGAGGTCGGCGGCATTGACGCGCTCCAGTCCAGGAGGCGGTCCGCCATCGGTGACGTGGAAAAGAGGCGACCCGCCTCTGCTGTTCACGGCCAGGGCCAATCGTTTGAAGGCGCCCATGCCGGGACGGACGCCGCAGAACAGGGGCCTCTCCCCCGGAAGAAGGGCGGACGCGGCATGGCCCACCATTTCCAGGTCTTGGCCGCTGTCGTCGATGACCACCGCGACCGTGGCCTCCCTGTTCTCATCCAGGTGCAGGCCTCTCTCCGGCGTCAGGCCGCATATGGCCGCGGCCAGCGCTGTTCGAGTGCTCTCCTGCTCGCTGCGGGCGCCGATGGCCGAGTTTACGAAGGCGCAGGCGGCCCTGCCCCCCCACGCCACCACGCTGCCAGGGGCGACGTTCTGGCCGCAGAGATAGGGGGCGCAACTGCGGACGTCCATGATATTGGGGGGATGTTCTGCCGCTTCCGGGGAGGCGCAGGCGGGGTTGAGGCTGCACCGTGCCCCCAAGCCATCTCTGGCGAGAGCAAGCAGCGACCTCCCCTCAGGGCCGTCCCAAGATGGGATGTGGGCCGATGCGACCGCCACCATCCTCGAGGAGCCGGCCTCATCGCCCACCCTGCAGAGCACCTCCATGGCCCAGCGCCTCGGCTCTCCTCTCTCTCCGGAGAGGTCTGACTCCTGGCGGCGGTCGAGGTGCATGGACGCTAGCGCTCAGGCTTCCTTAGAACGACCTCGTAGAGCCTCTTGACGAAGGGCGGTGAGGAGTCCTCGAACTCTTTGATCCATTCGAGCAGGTAGCCCTCGGACAGACGCCGCACCTTCTCCTCCGGGAAGAAATGGACCACGAACCCCATGGGGTTCTGGTACATGTCCTCGCCCACATGGAGGAACTGGCCGTAGTGCGGGTCGTGGTCGTTCCTCACCGAATAGATGTTCAGGCCCCCTGGCCTGAGCACCCTGAGGCATTCCTGGAGCACATAGGATATCTCCTCCTCGACGAGCTCCATGGTGAGAAGCATGTGTGAGTAGACCGCATCGAAACTCTCGTCGGGGAAGGGCAGCGGGTCGCGGACGTCATGGACTCCAATGTCCATCTTCAGCCCGCCATCCTCGGCCTTGGACCTCATCAGCTCTATCCCTTCTGACGAATAGTCGAGGGCGTGGACATCGAAGCCCTTCCGGGCAAAGAAGAATGTGTCCCTTCCCTGGCCGCAACCAAGCTCCAGCATCCTCTCGACCTCCTCCATCTCCAAGGTGCCGACGACCGACAGGGCGAGCTCGCTGGGCTCCTCGCCGAAGAAGTCCACGTTGTTCTGGTACGCCTTCTCCCATTGCTGCTTCTGGTTTTTCTTCTCCTCCATACGCATCAACCCTGGGAGGCCTCAGCCCTTAACGCGGGATTTCGGTATCGGCCCCTCTTCAAGCTCCTCGACCGCATCTACGATGCCCGGGAACAGCACCGCCGGTATGCCCAGGAGCATCTCATGGGGCTCCATGTCCGTGGATTTGCGGCAACCGAAGCAGCCCAGGGAGAGGTTGCTATGCTGGCAGAGGAAAGGCACCGCGGTCGCGTCGGCGCAAGCGGCCTGGACGGATGCGAGGTCCACCAGGCTGCGTCCGCCTTCCCGGTAGGTGGAGGCCACAGGAAGGAGCCAGTATATCTGCTCCGGCGTGGCTGTCACAACGATCACGTCCGGCTCCCCCTCGAACCGGGAGAGGGGCGCCACCACTGTGGCGATGGTGCTTCCCGCAGGTAGCGAAGGACTCACATCCATGGTCGCTCCGGCGGCCTCTTCGGCCCCGTAAAGACCCATCTTTGTGTGCAACTCCCCCGATTTGACGTTCTCGGCGAGCTCGGCCATCCCCAGGGCAGCGGCGCCTACGCCGCACATATGCTTCTCCGCCGGAATGGCCATGGACTCACCTCGGCGCGCCCTCATTATGGACTGGCAATGTCTGACCGGCTGTTCCGGCACATCGCACCAGGTAGGCAGCTCGGCCCCGCTCTCGATCATCCCCACCCCTACCGGCTCTCCTTCTAGACCCAACGCCTTTACCAAGGTCTCGGAATGCTTGCCGTATGACATATCAATCATTCAATCAGAAATCCGCGAGAATAAATACTGTTCGAGGAAAGTATCAGCGGAGTGTGACAATCGTTGACAGGATGTTTATGGTGGGCTCGGCCGGATTTGAACCGGCGACCTACGCCTTGTAAGGGCGTCGTCATGACCCCTAGACCACGAGCCCCGAGGGATGCGCTTAAATCGAGATGAGGTATTAAAAGATACTGCAACGCTCCCCGTGCTGGACGTGGCGGTAGACAAGGCATGCGCAAACGTACACATTGTCTTTTGGCTGTTTAGGATGATTTTCTACGAATTCCGTAAAAAATACAAGATAAAATGCCGGATTATCCCGAGAAGTAAGAGTTGAACAATCGTTTTCTGCTATATATCGTAGTAGAGATAATTGAAAATCACGCTAAGTTTATATAATATCTGTTTTGTAAGTTCCGTTCGGCACCCTGTCCGCCCCGGGGGACGCATTCGCCGCGGACCATGGGCAGGGTGACGAAGGAACGGAGATGATACATGACAACGGAACGAGAGGAAGGGAATCTGCCCGATAGACGGATTCTCCTCGCGTCGGACGGATCGATGCCCGCCCTCGCCGCCACCAAGAAGGCCATGGATCTCGCGGAAATGATGGACGCGACAGTGTTCGTGGCCACGGTGCCCGAGAAGACGCCACTGACGGTGCTGGAGCAGATGGGGGAGCATGTCGAGGAATTCCGTTACACCGGAGAGATTGCCAACGGGCCAGAGGTGGCCCGCGAGTACGGCATACTCAGAGGTATCGAGGTGCGGGAGATGCCCATGGAGTCAGGTCCCATCGTCGGTTCGATACTGAGGGTGGCCGACGAGGTCAAGCCGGACATGATAGTCATCGGCAACTCCGGCCGTAGCGGGTGGGAGAGGATCACTCTCGGCAGCGTCGCCGAGGGCGTCATGCGCCACTCCCGCTACCCGGTCACGATGACCAAGGGCTACAACAAGGACGAGCTCACGGAGATCCTGTCGATAGCGAACGGCTTGATTAAGCCTTCGATGGACTACGTCACCGAGACCAAAGTTGTCAAGGTCCCGCTGCAGGAGCTCCAACTGGGCAAGAGGCTCGGCATGTCATTCGCGGCATTGCTGACCTTCCTCGCACCATATTTCGGCCTGGGGATACTGAACTCATTCTTCGAGGACGTCGCCACCACGGCGGTCATCGGTAGCATGACCGTCGGATTGATATGGCTCTTGGCGCTCTTTCCTCTGGGGATAATAACCGGCATCGGGTTCCACCGATTGGCGGCGGAGTACGACTGAGGTGACCAGATATGAATTATGTCGCATTATCGATAGTTCTCGGCCTCGTCGCCGTCTCGTTGCTGGTGGCCATATACTCGCGCCGGTACTCGCGTACCGCCGCTGAGTTCTACGTCGCCGGCCGCAAGATCTCGTGGCTGCAGAACTCTTTGGCCCTCACTGGCGATTACCTCTCGGCCGCTAGCTTCCTCGGCGTCGCTGGGGCGATAGCGGTCGTGGGCATCGACAAGGCGTGGGACGGGATCGGCTACTTCGGCGGCTACATCGTCCTGCTGCTGCTATTGGCTGTCCCGCTGCGGAAGATCGGCAAGTTCACCGCCCCTGAGGCCCTGACCACCAGATTCACTGGCAACCGGGCGATCAGGTTCAGCGCCATGTTCTCTGTGGTCCTGATATCGACTTTCTACATCATACCGCAGTTCATCGGCGCCGGAGCGTTGCTGCAGCTATTGCTGGGATGGGATTACGTGTTCTCGCTACTGGTCATCGGTGTCATCGTCATATCCTACGTCGCGATCGGCGGGATGAGGGCAACCACCTACAACCAGATCATCCAAGGGGTCATCCTGTGGATGGCCATGGCCTTGATACTGATACTGACGGTGGTGAACTTCTTCGACGGCAACATACTCGGTATAGTCGAAAAGGCGAACCAGACCATACCGCCTGAGTATGCCGCATCCAGAATCGCCGACCCTGACATACCGACCTGGAGCGAGCTCACCGCCGGAGCGGCGGTGGCCCACGTGGCCCAGGCGCTCACCGGTGAGCCGACCGGTCTGACGCCGGGGATCTTCGCTACAGGATGGATGAACGTCTTCGCCCTGTCGATAGGGCTGGTCTTCGGGACCGCTGGTCTGCCCCACGTCCTGACCCGCTACTTCACCGTCGAGAGGCCCCGCGACGCCCGCACCAGCACCCTAGGGGTCCTGGTCCTGGTGGGCACCTTCTATCTGATGGCCACCTTCGTCGGGCTCGCCGCGATGTACCTGCTCTACCCTGACCTGATGGGATACTTCCTTGACGGGCAGGATTCCATAGCTCAGAACATGGCGGTGCCGTTGCTCGGCCAGTTGGTGGGAGGCAACATAATGTTGGGCATCGCCATCGGCGGCGCCTTCTGCGCCATATTGTCCACCGTCGCCGGGCTGCTGATAACCATCGGCACATCGGTCACCCATGACTTCTACAAGGAGGTCATCAACCCCGATGCGGATGAGAGGCGCCAGGTCAAGGTCGCCAAGATGGCCATCGTCGGAGCGGGAACGATAGCGGTCCTCTTCGGCATAGGTCTCGCTGACCAGAACGTCAGCTACCTGGTCACGCTGGCCTTCGGCATCGCCGCCAGTGTGTTCTTCCCGGTGCTGTTCCTCTCGGTCTGGTGGACCAAGTACACCAGCCAGGGAGCTTTGGCGACCATCGTCACCGGTATAACGATATCGGCGGTATTCGTTGGCGCCAGGCTCCTGGGCATGGACGACCTCGCCGGCATACCGGTCCTGGTCAATCCCGCCCTGTACAGCCTGCCCGCCGCTATGATCGTCGGCACCATCGTCAGTCTCAGGACCGACGACTACGGCGACGTGGACAACTTCATGTCCCTCGCTCACGGCGCTGAGGTCGAGGAGTAGGCACGCGGCGCAAACCCTTTACCAAACCCCACTTTTTAATTCATCGCGGGGAGCGCCCGCTGGCGACAATCAGGTTCAAGAACGTGATGATGGTGGGCTCGGCCGGATTTGAACCGGCGATCTCTGCCGTGTGAAGGCAACGTCATGACCCCTAGACCACGAGCCCGGTGAAGGGAAAAAAGGTAATCCTGTATTAATTAATGACGGTGGGCCGCAGTAGGGAAAACACTTATCAGTCCAACCGCTTCTAGCGGGATTCGTGACAGCCATGAACCAGGAAGACACCCCCGTGGAGCGCAAGACTAAGTTCGACGCTGCATTCAACTCCATCCTCAACAACGAGAAGGTGGACCAGCCCAATTGGATCGCGGGCATCAAGTACGGCGCCTCCAAGGACTATCTGGTCTCCAGCCCCATCGACATAAGCATACAGTTCGGCCGCTTCCAGCGCAGCGAGGCCGACCTTCCCCAGTCAGTTATGCCCAATGTGGTCAAGGCCCATGGGTCCTGGTCATCGACCAGCGTGGAGGAGAGGAGGGGGATCCTCGAGCAGGTGAGGGAGAGGGTGCAGCGCCAGCGATACCGCCTCGCCGCCGTCGTCTCGATCAGCGCCGGCATGACCGAGACCGAGTCGCTGTTCGAGGTGGAGAGGCTTCTGGACGTGATCGAGACGCTGCATGAGGAGATGGAGCCCCCCATGTCTCCGGGTAAGGGCCCCTGGGCTGTCCTGGCGAGCTACAACTCCCCGCTGGCGGGCCCGATGTCCTATGCACTCTCGGCACTGATGGCGGGCAACGCCGTCTTCCTGGTGCCCCCCCACGAATGCCCCGCTCCCTGCTTCATGACCTTCAACGCCATCGCCACCGGCAAGCTGGCGGAAGCCCTCAGCATAGCCACCGACCCTGATGGGGCTATGCGCCGCAACCTCATGGACCATCCCGACATCGCCGGCGTCGCGGTCTGCGGCTCGGGGGAGCTGGTCGACGAGGCGATGTTCACCCACGTCGACGATGAGCTGGGATTCGTGGCGGAGATCAAGGGCATGAACCCCGCTCTGGTCGCGGGCAACGACAACATGGACGAGGTCGCGGTCATGGTGCTCAAGTCGGCGTTCTCCTACAGCGGCCAGCGTATGGACTCCTGCTCCAAGGTGGTGGTTTTGGAGGACCATGCCGAGGAGTTCGTCAGCGCCCTGCTGAAGAACGCCGAGGTCTTCAAGGTGGGCGACCCGGCCGACAGCACCGTCGACACCGGACCGTTGGCCTCGCCCGAGAGGCTGGACGAGTTCACCTCCCTGATACGTGAGCTGGGGGGCAAGGTGCTACATGGCGGCAAGGTGCTGCGAGGGGAATTCCTCGATGAAGGGCAGTACGTGCAGCCGGCGATACTGATGGGCCTGGAGGACGAGCACGAGTTCAATTGCATCGACCACTCCCTCCCCTTCCTGTCGGTGCAGACCGCCAAGGACATGGACGAAGCGCTGGGGATGATAGACGCCTGCGAGACCGGCATCAGCGCCGGGGTTTTCAGCTCGTCGCAGGAGGTCGTGGAGAGGTTCCTCGCCGAGATGAAGGCGGATGTCGCCTACGTGAACAGCAGCAACAACCGCATCGCCCCCGGCACCAGGGCGATGATCGCCGAGTTCCTCTAGATCCCGCGCACCTTCACGTTGGAAACGTGGCGCCGGGCCGCCTCGGCCATGGAGCGGAGCTCTGAATCAGGCAGAGGGTCCAACGCCCCCAGGTTCTGGTCTAGGGTGACCTTGGGCCGGAACTGTTGCAACACCAAGCGCTTCGCCCCCTCCAAGGAGCGGGCGATGTCCTCCACGTCCTTCTGCTTGAGATATATGGGCACCACGGTGGTGCGGAACTCGTGTTCGATGCCGGACGATATAACCACTTCGACCGATCGCCTGACCTCCTCCGCCTGCCCCGGCACGCCGCAGAGCTGGTCGTAGCGCTCGTCCAAAGGCGCCTTGACGTCCATGGACACGAAGTCCACCAGTCCGGCGCCGATGAGGTCGTCGAGCACGTCCGGCATGCTGCCGTTGGTGTCCAGCTTGACCTTCAGGCCCAATGACCTCACCCTCTTCACCATTTCATGGAGGAAAGGGCTCAATGTGGGCTCCCCTCCGGAGAACACCACGCCGTCGAGGAAGTCGTTGTTGTCCCTCAGGTACTCCTCCACATCCTCCCATGTTATGTCGTCCGCCGCGCGGCCGGGTATGACCAGGTCGGGGTTGTGGCAGAAAGGGCAGCGGAAACCGCAGCCGGACAGGTAGACGGTGGCGGCGATGCAGCCGTCCCAATCGAGCAGGGATGTCTTGATGAAGCCCGCGACCTTCATGCCGGTAACAACCGCTAACGCCTATATCGTTTTTCCGTGGACACAATTAAAAACGCGCAAAAGGTTCATCGGCGCATGGGCCGCAGGGTGACGTTCCTACCGGACGATGCGCGCATAGACGCCGGAGATGGCGAGACCATCGCCCAAGCCGCGGCGCGCGCCGGGGTGGCGGTGGAATCCCCCTGCGGCGGCCAGGGGCGTTGCGGGCGCTGCAAGGTGTCCGTTGACGGACGCACCGGCGACAAGGGCATGGAATCATTGTCCAAAGCGGAATGGGAGTCAGGCGTGAGGCTGGCATGCCAGGCGGAGGTCATGGAGGACTGCATCGTGATGGTGGGCCACCCCACCATCCATGACATCGACGCCGTCGTCGACCACTCGCCGCTGCGCGAGCTCCCCTTCTCCCCCATGGTGGGCGGCAGGGGCCACGGCCTGGCGCTGGACATAGGTACCACCACCATCGCCGCCAGCCTCCTCGACCTCAGCGACGGCAGGGAACTCATCACGCTGAGCGACTACAACCACCAGCTGTTGCTGGGCGAGGACGTCCTGAGCCGGATGGAGCATGCGGAGGACGGCGGGGTCCAGGGCCTGCGCAGCCTAGCGCTGAGGTCCATCAACGGCATCTTGGCCCGCATGGCCGACCACGCCGAAACCGATGTTGGAGCGGTGTCAGTGGCGGCCAACACCGTCATGGGGCATCTCTTCCTCGGGGTCGACCCCTCGCCTTTGCGCAATCCGCCCTTCAAGCCCCTCGTCGAAGAGACGATTTACGATGCCAGCGCCTGCGGCCTGGAGGTGGAGGGCGGCGCCGAGCTGATCATGCTGCCATGTCTCTCGTCCTATGTGGGAGGGGACGTGGTCGCCGACATACTGCACTCGGGTATGCACCGGGACCCCCGGGTGTCGCTCCTCATCGATGTGGGCACCAACGGGGAGCTGGTCCTCGGCAACGACGAGTTCATGGTGGCCTGCTCATCCTCGGCGGGGCCCGCCTTCGAGGGGGGTGAGCTGCGCTGCGGCACCCGCGCCTGCCCCGGGGCGGTGGAGTCGGTACGGGTGGAGGGAGGGGTCTTCCGAACGGCCACCATCGGCGGCGAGGAGGCCCATGGGTTCTGCGGCTCCGGGCTCATAGACTTGGTGGCGCAGCTGTACCTGTCGGGCATGGTGGACAAGAAGGGCAGGTTCACCGACCAGTCAGCGGCGGAGGACGATGACGGCGACCGGCGGCTGCAGATCGGCCCGGAAGGGAGCGGACTATCGATCTCTGAGGCGGAGATGCAGAGCATAATCAGGACCAAGGCGGCCATATTCGCCGCCGCCAGGACCATGCTGTCCAGCATGGGCATGGCATTCTCCGACCTGGAGCGGGTGCTCATCGCCGGAGGCTTCGGCAGGCACATAGACCTGGAGAACGCCATCGCCATGGGGCTGCTTCCTGACATCGGCAGGGACAGATTCCATTTCCTGGGGAACGCCGCCCTCGGCGGGGCCAAGTCGGCACTGCTGCACCAGGGGGCCAGGGAAGAGCTCGGGCCGCTGGTGGGAGGGATGACCTACCTGGACCTAAGCAGCGAACCCTCCTTCTTCCATGAGTATTCGTCGGCCCTCTTCCTCCCCCATACCGATGAAGCCGTATTCCCCTCCCGCCGGGACTAGAAGTCTTTAATAGGGGGCAGCGGGATTGCTCGCCGATGGATTGGAACTGTTCAGCGACATTGATAGGCTCCCTCCCCCACCGCGACCCCGAAGCGGCGTTGGACCTCATATTGTCCAGCGGCGTGGACGTTCCCGCATGGCCGCAGCTGCCGTCACGGGGATATGCCGAGAACATGTACGCCCAGACGGCGACGCCCCTCCCTGGGGCGCGCATCGATGCCGAGAGGAAGGCCATCACCGTGGACCTGGACGACTATGACCCCATGGAGTTCTACACCGCCCTGCTCTCCGAGGATTTGGAGTACTACCGCCATCCGCCCGAGTACTTCGGCGGCCTCTATGAGCTGCTGGACCGTGACCTGGACGGCTTCATGGCCGTCAAGGGACAGATAACAGGCCCCATCAGCGAAGGGCTGCAGATCTTCGACCAGGATGGGAGGGCGGTCATCTACGATGACTCCTACGGGGAGATAGTGCGGAAGAACGTCAACATGATGGCGCGCTGGCAGGTACAGGAGCTGAGGGCGAGGAACAGCAACCCGGTGATGTTCTTCGACGAGCCCACCCTCACCATGCTGGGCACCCCCTTCGCCAGCGTGGCGGCCGATGATGCGGTGGCCTGGATTAACGAGGCCATGGAGAATGTGGATGCGCATAAGGCGATCCATTGCTGCGGCAACACCGACTGGCCCATGGTGATGTCGACCTCCGCGGACATACTCTCCTTCGACGCCTACGCCTACGGCCACACCATCGCCCTCTATCCGGAGGAGACCGCCGCCTTCCTGGAGCGGGGAGGCGCGTTGGCATGGGGCATGGTCCCCAACACCGTAGAGGGGGCAGCCATCGAGGACCCCGATAGCCTGATGGGGCTATTGGAGATGCATATGTCGGCGCTGGCGGACAAAGGCCTGGATATGGACCTTATACTGAGGCGCTGCCTTCTCACCCCCCAATGCGGCCTCGGAGGTCTGGAGGAGGAGGCCGTGCCCGATGTGCTCGAGCTTCTCAGCGGCCTCTCTCAGGCCCTGAAGGAGAGGCACTCATTGCCATGAGGATTGCCGTCGCCGGCAAGGGCGGGGTGGGTAAGACCAGCCTCGCCGGCCTCATGACCCTCATACTCTCGGAGCGCAGCCCGCCGGTGCTGGCCATCGATGCCGATGCGAACAGCAACCTGGGCGAGAAGCTGGGTCTGGATGCGGCCACGGACATGGCAGCGGCCATGGAGGGTCTGCGCAAGGGCCCGGAAGGCGTCCCCAAGCACGACCTGCTGCGCCAACGGGCCCGCCATGCCGTCGCCGAGGGCGACGGCCACGACCTCATGGCCATGGGGAGGCCCCACGGCGAGGGCTGCTACTGTTTCGCCAACAACGTGCTGAAGGACGTAATCGGAGCATTGGCGGAATCCTACCGACATGTGGTGATCGACAATGAGGCGGGGATGGAGCATCTCTCGCGGCGCACGGTGGAGGGGGTGGACCTTCTGGTGTTGGTGTCGGACCCCTCTCCGGTGGGCATGCGCAGCGCCGCCCGCATACGCGACCTCGCCGACGAGGTCGGCATCGGCGCCCGCCGCGTCACGCTGCTCGTCAACTCCTGCACTCCTGATTCGAGAGAGGGCGCCCGCCGCCACGCCGAGGCCGCCGGCTTCCGGAATTATTCGTTCATACCGTACGACCCCCGGCTGGACGTGCTCAACATGGAAGGAAAGCCCCTGCGGGGGCTGGAACGCTCCGAGGCCTATGCGGCGGTGGAGAGGTTCTGCGAGAGGCTCATACTCCGAGGTTCTTGAGGAACTTGGGCAGCGAGCCGGACTCCATCGGCCCCACCAGGACCTTGCGGCCCAGGGCCTCCTCCAGCTTCCCGCTCATCTTGGCGACCATGCCCGGCGTGACCACCGGCCCCGATGTCCTTTCCAGCGCGGAGCTGGCCTCCAGGGCCGCCGCCACGTGCTCATGGCCGAACTTGTTGGCCGCGTAGGCGGTGAGGACCGAGAGCCCCTCGGTGTCCACCACCTGGAGCCAGACCGGGATGCGCGACTTCTCGATGTCCGCCCTGACGGTGAAGTACGTCAGGGAGAAGTTGGTGGTGAATAGCAGCGGCGAATCCTCTCCCGGGCCGTTCACGGGGTATAGGTCCTCCTTGACCTGTATGGGCACCTGCGGGTCGGTGTAGATGTTCTGCCTCAGGGTCATCAAGGGAAGGGCCTGCTGCGGCTCCAGGGAGTCGAAGACCACCAAACTCCCGTACTTCATGGTGGACAGCATCGCCATCATCATGCCCTCTTCGCCCGAGCCCACCAGGTTCATCAACGGATAGCCCAGGCCCTTGAAGCTTCGCCTCAGCGACACCTTGCGGGCCACGGTGTTGCTCTCCAGGATGTGCTTCATACTGTCGGAGCCCAGGTCCAGGACCAGGTCCTCGGCGCCCTCCTTGCGGGCGGCCTCCACCAGCCCCGCCATGCCGTCCAGGGTGCCGTCGCGCAAGGCGAGGGGCAGACCGAGCTCAGCGGCCAGAGCCGCCATCGGGGAGACGTTATCCTCGTCGGCGGCGTAGAGCAGCGGCCGGCTCTCCCTTATCGCCTCCGCCGCCGGGCGCAAGTCCTCCGCCCCGGCGCCGATGAGCATCAACGGCTTGGAGCACATCCCGACCAGCGACTCGGCGGCGGCCCGCAGCCTCTCCGCGTCCCCGGAGGCGTTGAAGACGGCGAACATGTCCAGGTCGAAGACCATGCCCACCCTCTCGAACGACATGTCCAGGTAGCTCCGCGCCAGCTCCCTCAGCTCCGCCTCGGGGAGAATGTCGGGGATCGCCACGGCGTAGGCGGTGGGGTTTACGAAGCGCCTCTCATGACGGTAGAGGACGGTCTCCTCACCCATGCGGAGCGAGCCATCGCCCGCTCCCACGGTCACCCCCTTGACGGGCGGGGCGTTGGACTCCTGCAGGGTCCGTTTCGCCTCCTCGTCCACATAGGGGCATTCGTCCAGCGAGGCCTTCTGGTTGGCCAGCTGCATCGCGAACGCCAAGCAGGTGGGGTGCCCGCACTCGCCGCAGTTGGTCTTGGGTAGGAATTTGAAATACTCTATGGCGGTGGGCATCAGGCGCCACCTCCCAGGTCCTCAATGGCCCCTCTGATAAGCTGCATGGCGTAGGGTCCGCGGACGATGAGCATGTCGGCGCCGGACAGCAGCGCCGCCAGGGCGGTGCCGAACTCCCACCAGGCCGACCTCTCCACCGGGTCGCCCATGCCTTCCTCATCCTCGGCGCAGTCACGCACCTGCCAGGCCTGGCTGGCATCGCAGACCATGGGCACCTGCAGCATCCGGTCCCCATTGAGGGCGGCGAGCGTTATCCTCTCGTTGACGGAGTAGGAGTACTCCAGCCCCATGCCCAGGGGCGCCATTAAGGGGTCCATCACGATGTCCTCGCGCTGGACGCCGAAATCGCTGAGCAGAATGTTCATCTGCTTAGCGAGGTTGATGTCGAGATTGGAGAAGGCCAGCACAGCGTGCTTGTTGGCCATCGCCGCGGACGAGATCTTTTTGTAGGAGTCCTCCTCCACATATGCGAGGATGGAACGGTGGCCGGCAAGCGCTCCGCTCACCGCCTCCATCACCGCGGCGTCCTTCTCTGGCAGCCCGCAACCGTACACTATGAGGGGCATCCCGGTGGCGTCGGCGACGCTTTTGGCGACGGCGGCGGCCTCCTCCGGCGAGCTGTCGCGGCGGTCGGGGTCGGTGCTCAGCAACCGCAGGCAGACGAGGTCGGCCCCCATCCCCCTCCAGCGCTGCGCCCATGACGCTGGGTCCTCGGCATCCTCCCCAAAGAAGTCCAGGACGATGGAGGGGAAGTCCTCCAGGTCGTCGACGACCTCGCCCGCCAGCAAGGGGAGCGGCAGGTCAGGGTCCTCGAAGGACAGGAAGGGCATGCCCTTCGCTCCCCCCAGGCGGACGCCGCCGTCCCCCATCGCCGTGCTCGTTATGGCTCCGCTCCACTTCTCTTTCGGCAAAGGCACCTTGGCCATGTCATATCCCTCACAGCAGCGGCGGCATCCCCAGGGCGGGGTGCCCCTTGCGTTGCATCCATTCCATGAGTCCGGCCGCGTCCTCGCAGACGGTCTCATCGGCTATCTTGTCCAAGAGGTCGGGCTCGCCGACAGCCTCCGCCCGGGCGCGGAGCTCCTCGGCAAGGCGCTCCTTTAGGCCGCTGGACATCCAGGCCACGCGGGCCAAGCCCCCCTCGGCGGCCAAGAACTTGTCGCTCGTTATATACTTTCTCCCCACTCCCATGAACCCTGGGGTCTGGCGTCCGCCCCCTATGGACCCGGCGAGCGTGGAGAACCTCATCCCCACCGGGGACATCCCCCCGTACTCCCTGTCGACGATCACCACGCTCTGCATGTCGCTGCCCATGGCGACGACGGCCTCGAAGCAGCCGCAGGAGGTCATCGGCGCGTCCATGATGCTGTACATGCAGACCCGGGAGACCTTGCCGTTGGACAGGCTGGTGACGATGCTGTTGACGCCCCCCCACTCCCCCTTCTCCTCATCGAGGACGGCCCCGAGCTCAATGGGCTGGTTGGGCCCGTGGGCGCTGATGCGGTTGCTGGCCTTGGCGTCCAGCCAATTGATGGCCCCACAAAGGCCGAGCCTCTCCGGCGATATCACGCAAACATGGTCGGGAGCGAAGGACTGGCACAGGGTGCAGGTGTAGAACACGTCCACCGAGCCGTCCCGGAGGCCAGACATCCTCTCGTCCCTCTGGCGGTAGATGTCGCGGGCCTCTTGCAGGAGGCCCTCCGCCCTCTCCTCGTCGGTGAACAACGTCACCTGGACGCGACTCACTATCTCTCCGAACTCCTGTTTCAGTTTGCTCACCAGGATCTCACCGATGTGGCGGAGCCTGAGGCCCGCCTTCCAAGCGTCCTCGCTTATGCGTATCCAGTCCATGTCCCGCTGGCCGGTGTGCCAGAGTCCCTCGGCGTAGTTCAGGAACTGATGGATCCTCCTTTCCAGCACGGCCTCGAAATCCGGCTCCATCGCCTTTCCGTATACGTCGACGAGGATTGCCAGGGGAATAGCCACTCCGGCAGGGAGGGCGTCGATGTCCTCGCCGATGAGGGAGACACTGCCGTCCTCCACCTCGTCCTCGTCACGGGCGACGAGCAGCTCGCCGCAAAGGGAGCGCCCCCCTCCCGCCTCGATCCTCATCTCCGCCTTCCTTATGACCTCCCCTTCGAAAGCGGGGCCATAGGGCACCGGGATGTCCACCGTGCTCGCCTGCACGCTGATCCCTCTCATCTCCAACCCCTTCTGGAACATGGCATCCGGATCCTTGCGGGTCTCCAGCATGTCAGGGGCCCGGGGGAGGTCCTGGTCGCTGACGATGGAGGCCTTGTGCATCAATGCCGCGAAGGCCAGCGATGCCCGCGCCGGGTCCAGGGGCCCCATCTGCAGCACCATGACCTTAGGTCTCCTCTCCAGGTACGAAGACAACCGCTCCCGGTCCCCCGGAGCGACGTTGCCGAAGGAGAGGGCCGCCCTGAGGGCGAAGCTCATGGCATGCACGATGGCGCTGTGGGCTCCGACGGGATAGAGCATTCGCCCCCAGCCGGTCTTGGCCCCTGCCTCCCGAAGCTGGTCGCTGATCCTGTCGGCGCTTATGAGCACCAGGCCCTTGCTCTGACATTGGCGGGCTATGGCCAGCGCGTGCTCGGGGGACGGCGCTTCGCCGATCATCAGGGCGCAGCCGGGGATTGTGTCGTCGACGAAGGACAGCCCCAGCTCCCGCAGCACCCGGTCGGGGATGAACCCCTCGCCCTCCCTGTCCGCCAGCTCGGGTTGCTGGAGGTATCGCAACGCCTCGATGATCTCGCAGGCGTACATCGACGCCTCCCCTGCCTGCAGGGCCTCCTGCAGGCCTCCCTGTTCCGGCAGCGACTCAGCCAGTTCCGACACCATCTGCCGCGCCCGGGTCACGGTCATCTCCCCGATCCCCTGCCAGGCTCTGAAGCAGGGCAGCCCGTATGCGGTATGGGGGTATTCCAACGGAGCCTCCGGGGGCGCCAGGGAAAGTTTCAGAGCGGCCAGCTCCAGCATCAACCTCGCCCCGGCGATACCCGACTCGATGACCATCTCCAGCGACGGCTCCTCGGTCTCAGGGGGATGCGGTTCCACCAATCTCCCCCCCATCATATCGGGGGCGCACTGATAGAGCAGCGCCCTCTCCATCCCGGCGCTCTCATCGCCGAGTAGGCAGACCTCATGCCCCAGGCAGACCGCTGCCAAGGCCATGGGGCGGGAGTCTGTCAACACCAGCGCCAGCCCTCCCATCTCCTCCTCTATCGAGATCAATGCCCTGATGACGTCCCCCGCCCCGGAGAGGCTCCATGGTCGAGGCATTCCTGCGAGCATGGTTGCATGGTCATCAGGAATTCCGGTGCATGCCGCGAGGACAAGATGATCATCAGGTATGAGGGCCGCGGCCTCCTCGAAACCCGCCCTCTCCAGCATCACTGCCGTCAGGCCCCCAATCGCTCCGTTGGCCAGGGAATCGGCTATGTGGCTGAAGGGGGATCCCTCGGCCAGGCCGGACAACAGCACCTCCGCATCGGCGTAGGAGCGGCCTCCCTCGTCCATCTCCAGAAAAGAGCGCAGCAGCGCCGTGTTGACCAGTCGCAGGCCCGTGGCGGCCTCCCTCATCACATCGAAGAGCACCCCGTCCCCTTGGATGTCGCCGAGGAGCCCATTCCCCCGCAATGACTGAAGCCTCTCCTCCGGAATCAACCCCCGCAGCAGTCTGTGGCCGCCGCCCGCCTCTTTTTCGAGCAGTTCGTGGAGCCGCTCCCCCTCCTGCGGGTCAAGGACCCTCTCCAAACGCTTCCGGGCGCCGTCGTCCAATGCTTCAAACAACTCCGCCGCGCTTCCCAGCTCCGTCCATGAATCCATGAGGTCCTTCAGCAGATCACCCTCGCCCCGGCCGTAACCAGACGTTCTTTCAAGACAGTACGGATTATTTAACTGTGTCCGGATTCAGAGCTCTATGTCGGAACTCTCCGTCATCACATAATGGCCGTCCATCCTTTCCAGGGAGGCGGAGACCCTGTCGGTCACGGAACCGGGGTCATCGCATCCGCTGACGTCCGCCACCGCTTCCAGCACCATGCGCTGGTGGTACACCTGGACCTTGGTGAAGACCGAGAGCAGATTGATGCCCATCGATGCCATGCAATCCGCCACCCGGTGGATTGAGCCGGGGCTGTCGGGTATGGAGAAAGACATCCGCACCAGCCGTGCCTCCCTTCTCAGGAAGGTCACGGTCAGTATCCAGTTGTCGGGGTCCGCCACCATCATCACCGTGCTGCCGTCCACTTCCCCGATGACCTCATGGAAGCGCTCAGGCAGATGATAGCATCCATCGGTCAGCGGGTCGGGGCCCGCCCTCATCTGCTCCATCTTTCCGCCGGAGCCGGCGTGGAAAGAGCTGCCGCGGGTGAATATACGCCCCACGTCGGACCGCTGCACCTCGATGTGGTCCAATTTGCTGACGGCGGGGTCCGTCGTTCTCACCAAGGCGGAGAAATCCTCTTCGATGAGGTCGAGCTCCCCGCCGAAGCCCAGGTCCACCAGTATCTTCCACACCATCCCCACATCGGAGATCACGCTCAAAGACACCGAGTTGAGAACGTTGACGCCGCGGTCGGAGAGGAACTTCGCCGCCTGCGCCAGGGCACCCGGGACATCGCGCATGTGGATGGTCACATGGGAAAGGTTGCGGTAGCTGTCGGGCCCGAAGGCGGATACGATGAGCTCGAAACTCTTGCTCCCCTCCTGTTCGTACTTGAAAAGGACGCTGTAGAGCTGATTGCCCTCCAGAAGCCCAAGGGTGTTGGAGATGCTGTCGCTGACGGGTATGGCGCCTCCCCTGACCTTGGCGAAATCCCAGAGCCTCATCTTATCCCCTCGCCATCGGTCTCGTCGTTCTTAAGCTTAATTCAGTCGCGACGGTCGATGTACTTCACCGAGGTGAGGGGCCTGGTCCAGACCGGGTGCTCCTCCCCCTGGTGCTCCAGGTCCTTGATGATGTTCGCTATGGAGTCCGCCTCCAGCGAGTCCCGGCACTCCTGTAGTCTAGGAAGCAGCATCTCCTGGGCGCGGCGGCTGACCGGGCTCATCCGCGTCGCGCGTTCCACCAGCTCCATGCATTCATCCAGCTTTCCGGCCGCCTCCTGAAGGGCGGCCACCCTGCTCCTTATCTCATCATCGTCCATATCTCATCCTTTCCTGGCATGGAAAACGTAACGGCCTGGCTCCCGTCTCTCCAGGACTACCTTGAACTCGCAGCCACGGCATCTATGACCGATGACCGCCTCCCCGCCCTCCAAGGTGCTGTTGACCATCTCCTCCATGGGGGCTGAGCAAACCGGGCAATCGCCCCCCGTCTCCCGCTGGGTATGACGGTAGATTATCTCCAGGCGGGCGAGGCCCTTCTCCATGGCGATCCTCCGAAGCCTGCTGCCGCTGGCGCGGGCGCCGCGACCGTCCAGCTCCGAGGCCAGCGCCCGCGACAGGGCCGCCTGGGAGCGCAGCACAGGGTTCTCGCGGAACACCTTGCGCAAAAGGCTCTCCAGCTCCTCGTCGCGGAGTATCTCGTACCCCATGCCCGTAAGATTACAGTCTCGGTACAATTAACTTGCTGAAGGCAAGTTTAATCAATGGGCGAGGGATACGATGGTCAAGCGGGGGTAGCCGAGCTGGACAAAGGCGCGGGACTTAAGACAGTCCCCTGTAGGAAATCCCGTCCCGCAGGGGTACGTGGGTTCGAATCCC
>PWHV01000011.1 GCA_003555025.1 Methanomassiliicoccaceae archaeon
GGCTGACGGCGCCCCTTGGTTCCCGTGCGCTCGCGCAACACAGTACAACAAGGGACGCGGGCGGACTTTACTTCCGGGTTCGGAATGGGACCGGGTGTGACCCCGCCGCTATGGCCGTCATACCAATTACGGGTCATTACTAGGGGATATTTAATCCCTTCGATTTCAGCGGTAAGAGGTGCCCTCGTGCTCGAGGACCTCCTTCCACAGCTCCAAGGTCTGCAGCGCCTCCTCCTCGTCGAGCTTCTCGATGGCGAAGCCCGCATGTATCAGGACCCAATCTCCGACCTCTGCCTCGACCATGGATACATCGGCGCTGCGAAGCACACCGCCGAAATCGATCTCCGCCTGGTCATCGGCGACGGACACTATCTTGCCAGGAACTGCCAAGCACATTAACTCACCTCGATGACATGATGCTGAGTATGGCCTCGGCGGGCTGGCCGTCGCTCTCGGTCAGGGCCTTCACCGCGACGTCCTTGTCGCAGCCGGTCTGTGACATCACCAGTTCGACGTCGTCCTCGTCAACCGCCGGCGTCACCTCATCGGTCTGGCCACGGGCCCGCTCGAAAGATTCGCCGACCACCTGGTATGTCTTCTGCCCCTGGGCCTCCATGAGGGTGACGGCGGGGCGCTCTATCACCATCTCCCGGTCGGCGGTGCGTATGAGCACCTCCTCCACGTCCGGAACATCCTCCGATTTGATACCCATCTTGCGCATCGCCTGTTTCATTTGGCGAGGGTTCATCTTTCCTCCCGGCGTCATAACGCTCACTGATAACAAGGAACCATTAATTAAGCCTTTCAAAAGACGGAAAAAATAGGTAAGGGGTTTCGGAACGGAGTTGAGTCTCAGTAGACGTGCAGATACTTCCGCACTTCCCAGTCGGTCACGAAGGTGCGGTACTCGTCCCACTCCTCGTTCTTGATGTGGACGTAGTGCCTGAAGATGTGCTCCCCCATCACCTCCTTCATGAACCCGCTCCTGCTGGTGGCGGAGATGGCCTGCTCCAAATCTCCAGGCAGCGATTCGATGCCGCACTCATCCCGCTTCTGGGCGTCCATGGCGAAGATGTTCTGCTCCATCGGCGCCGGGGGCGCGACCTGCTCCTCGATGCCCTTGAGGCCCGCCGCCAGCATGACCGCGAACATCAGATAGGGGTTGCCGGTGGGGTCGGGGTTGCGCAGCTCGATGCGGGTCCCCATCTTCCTGGCGGCGGGGACGCGTATCAGGGATGAGCGGTTCCTGTTCGCCCAGGCGACGTAGCACGGCGCCTCGTAGCCCGGCACCAGCCTCTTGTAGGAGTTCACGGTGGAGTTGAGGACGCTCACCATGTCGCGGGCGTACTTCAGAGTGCCGCCGATGTAATGGCAGCACGCCTTGCTCAGCTGGTAGCTGCCGTCGGGGTCGTAGAAAGCGTTGTTGCCGTCCATGTCGGTCAAGGACTGGTGAACGTGCATGCCCGACCCGTTCTGGCCGAACAAGGGCTTGGCCATGAAGGTGGCGTGCAGACCGTGCTTGCGGGCGATGGTCTTGATGCCGTACTTGAGGGTGAGCATCCTGTCCGCCACCGTTAGGGCGTCGGCGTAGCGCATGTCCACCTCGTGCTGACCCTGCGCCACCTCGTGATGCGCCGCCTCGACGTTGTACCCCATATCGTCGAAGTACATCATGATCTCCTTGCGGACCATGTCGCCCTCGTCCTGGGGTATGAGGTCGAAGTAACCGAAGCGGTCGTTTGGTGCCACCTGGGGCTCGCCGTCCTCGTCCACCTTGAAGAGGAAGAACTCGAACTCCGGGCCCACGTTGTAGTTGTAGCCCATGGCGGCGGCCTTCTCGATCATCCTCTCCAGCACGTAGCGCGGATCGCCATCGAAGCGCTCGCCGTGATGGTCGAAGATCTGGCACATGAACCTGGCCGTCTTGTAGGGCGAGTCCGAGGTCCAAGGGTAGATCTGGAAGGAATCGAGGATGGGGACCGTCCTCATGTCCGACTCGTCTATGGTGGTGTATCCCAGGATGGACGACCCATCGATGAACACCCCGTCGTCGATGGCCTTCTCGGCCTGCGAGGCGGGTATGGACACCGTCTTGACGACGCCCAGGATGTCGCAGAACTGCATCTCGATGAACTTGACCTTCTCGCGTTCGATCGTTTGGAGGATCTCCTCCTTCTTTTGCTGCTCACTTGTAGAGCTCATTAAGGATATGTTATACTAATTTACTAAAAAAAGGTTTCGTATATCTACACATGTATAGTTGATATGATAATAATGTTTATATGTCTAATGTAAAATTATAGTATAGAATGTCCAGGAGTTTCAGCGCTGAGGCTGGGCATCGAGAATCAGCGTATCCTACAACTGCCGAAGGGACGAGACCAGGCAGTCCAGGAGATCTCCCGCCAGCGACGGGTCGGGAAGGCCTCCCTGCGCGAAACCGGGCCTGCCCCCGCCGGAGCCCCCCATCGGCCGCAGGCAGGAATCGATGAGCCTTAGGCAGTCGACGCCGGTGCCGTCCGCCGCCGCCAGCACCACATCGGCCTTGTCCGCCGTGGACACCAGGAAGGCCACCCCTCCGGCGTTGCGCACCCTTTCCGCCGCCTCCCTCATCTCCTTCCTGTCCAGCTGGGGGTAGGAGCCCGCGTGCACCTGCAGCCCCACGACCTCGCGGGGCTCGAGGGCGCCGAGCGCCAGGCGCGACAGCTCCCGCAGGGCCGCGCGGCCGCGCTCGAGCTCCTCCCTGGCGTTCCTGACGGTGGCGGCGAGGTTCTCCACGGGGCACCCCATGTCGTCTGCGAGCGAAAGAGAGAGATTTGCAAGTTCCAGCGCCTTCTCCATGGCCTTTTCGCCGACCTCGAAATCGATGTTGACCTCCCCGCCGCCGCCCGACCCTATGCGGCTTATCAGCACGGCGCCGAGCTCCCCGGTCTCCATCACATGTATCCCGGCGCAGGCGGCGCGGTCGAAATCACCGATCTCCACCACCTCAACCATGTCCCCCTCGATGCGGTCCAGCTTCGCCCGGACCTCCTCTTCATCGGCCTCATCGCGCTCCATGGCCGAGCGCTCCACCTCGATGTTGGCGGCTATGGCCCGGTTGACCTCGCGTTGCGCCTGCAGGGCCGCGTTCCAGTCCACCGCCCCCTTGACGGTGAGCCTCTTCAGCCTCTCGTCGATGTCGATCTTCGCAAGCTCCAAGGAGGGGTCGGCCCTCTCAAGGGCGGAGAACAGCATGTGCTCGGCGGTGTGCCCGCGCATGACATCGTAGCGACGTTGCCAATCGACGCTGCACCAGGCCATCAGCCCCTCCGCCAGGCTGTGGCCGGGGACGCGGTGCCAGACCTCGCCCCCAGCCTCCTCCACGTCGGTGACCTCCAGGCCTTGGATGCGGCCGCGGTCGGCGGCCTGGCCTCCTCCTCCCGGGTAGAACGCGCTTCCATCGAGGGCCAGCCAATCGCCCTCGGAGCGGACGACCGTTGCCTCGAACTCGAACAGGTAGGGGTCGCGACGGTAGAGCCTCACTGTCATGGCAGGGGGAGATTGCCGGAAGCAAGATAAAACTGATTGCAAGCGTCGGCGCAATCTTAATTAGCACTTACATTATTCGAGCGTTCTAACAGCATATCAATTATGCTCATATGTCTAAACCTAACGGTTATTCATAGTGCAAATGTATAGAGGATTAACATGGCCGGAGAAAAGCTCGACGAACTGGACAAGAGGATAGTGGAAGAGCTGTGCAGCTCCAGCCAAGGGTCATTCCGGCATATAGCCAAAAGGCTGGGGGTGCATCCAACCACCCTCATCCAGAGGGTCAAGAACCTAGAGTCCCGCGGCCTCATAAAGGGGTACCGGGCGGTGGTGGACTACATGAAGCTCGGCTACGAGTTCATGGCCATGGTCCATATTTACGTGGAGGGCGACATCCTCGAGATCCAGAAGAAGGTCATGTCCATCGAACAGGTCATATCGGTCTTCGACGTCACCGGGGAGTACGATTCCATCGCCTGGGTGGCATGCGGTGACCGCGAGGAGTTCTCCGAGGTCGTCAAGAGCATCCTTTCCATCGAGGGCGTCAAGAAGACGAACACCTCAGTCGTTCTGAACATCGTCAAGGACCCCATGCTCTTCATACCTCATCTGTTGGAGGAGGGGGAATGATGGGCTCAGAAAACAGTTTAATACCACCCTCGGTTTAGCGTTGCTTGAATAGCATCCAAGGGGGCATTCAGCATGAAGAGGACGCACACTTGTGGGGAGATCGGCGCCGGCGACCTGGGCAGAGATGTCTGCCTGCAGGGCTGGGTGAGGTTCTCCCGTGACCACGGCGGGATACTGTTCTTCGACCTCGCCGACGCCTATGGAACGACCCAGCTGGTGTACGACCCCGAGGACGTCCCCGACGAGGCCGGCAAGGACGCCTTGGAAAAGGCCCTCGACGGCTTCACCCGCGAATCGGTGGTGTCGGTGGGCGGCACCGTCCGGGAGAGGATTCCGGGCACAGAGGACCCCCGCAACCCCACTGGCGAGGCGGAGGTGCTGGTCAAAGAGGCGGAGATGCTGAGCCCCTCGCACCCCCCTCCCTTCGAGATCGGCGAGCAGAAGGAGCACCTCCTCCCCGCCGAGGAGACCCGGCTGCGCTACCGCTACCTGGACCTGCGGCGGGCGGAGATGATGAGGGTGATGCGCTTCCGGCACCGTCTGCTCTCCCTCGCCCGCGAGCATCTGGACGACCGCTCATTCCTGGAGGTGGAGACCCCGTTGCTCACCCGCAGCACCCCCGAGGGCGCCCGTGACTTCCTGGTCCCGTCCCGGGTCCACCCCGGGTCGTTCTACGCGCTGCCGCAGTCGCCGCAGCTCTTCAAGCAGATGCTGATGGTGGCCGGGGCGGACCGCTACTACCAGATCGCCCGTTGCTTCCGCGACGAGGACTCCCGCGCCGACCGTCAGCCGGAGTTCACCCAGTTGGACCTCGAGATGTCCTTCGTGGACCGCGAGGACGTCATCGCCGCCGTGGAGGCCCTCATCGCCCATATATGGAAGGGGCTGCACGGCGAGGCCCTCAGCACCCCCTTCCTGCGCCTCGGCCACGAGGAGGCCATGGACCGCTACGGAACCGACTCGCCGGACCTGCGCTTCGGCCTCCCAATGACCGAGGTGACCTCCATGGTCGCGGACGCGCCCTACGAGATATTCCAGCGAGTCCTGGCCAAGAAAGGCGCGATCGTTGGCATCAACGTGAAGAAGGAGGACGGCGCCGACGCCGTGGGCCGCAACGAGATCGACCGCCTCATATCATGGGTGAAGCGCCACGGCCTGGGGGGAATGACCTGGATGAAGGTCAGCTCCGCCGGGCTGGAGAGCAACATCGTCAAATACTTCACCCCCGAGGTGCAGCACGGTCTCACGGAGGCGATGGACGCCGCGGAGGGCGACCTGCTCCTCTTCCTCGCCGGGTCGCGGGAGAAGGTCCGCGAGACGGGGGGTCTGCTGCGGGAGAAGCTCGCCGCCGACCTGGACCTCATCGACGAGGACAAACACCAGTTCCTGTGGGTCGTCGACTGCCCGCTCTTCGAGAAGGACCCGGTGTCCGGCAAGCTGACCGCCCTCCACCACCCGTTCGTGAGGCCGGCGGGGGAGCTGTCGCCGGACGTGCTGGGGGAGTCCTACGACCTCTGCCTGAACGGCGTCGAGCTGGGAAGCGGCTCGTTGAGGAACCACGACAGCTCGCTGCAGAGGAGTATCCTGTCGATGCTGGGCCTCTCCGATGAGAGGATGGAGCAGGAGTTCGGTTTCTTCCTTGAGGCATTGGGATACGGGGCGCCGCCGCACGGGGGGATCGCCCTCGGCGTCGACCGCATGGTGAGCATCATGCTCGGCAAGGAGAGCATACGCGAGGTCATCGCCTTCCCCAAGAACAAGCGCATGCACTCCCCGGTGGACGGGTCGCCCACGCCGGTCGACGATGACAAACTGTCCGAACTGCAGCTGATGTCCTTGGCGATAGACGACCTGGACCTGGACGACATTGAGGACCTGGAATAAGGTCAGGGGCCTTGGGAGAGGCGGGCCTTCACCGCCGCGACTATCTCTTGCGAGGAGAAGGTCCCGCCGGTGCTCTTCTTCACCTCGCCGATGAGGCGGTTGGCCGCCCTTTCGTTCTTGGCGTAGTCCTCGAAGATGCCCGGGTTCTCCTCCACCGCCTTCTCCACCGCCTCGTTGAGGCCGATGCGGTCCTTCACCGATGAATCCTCGACGTCCAAACCCAATGTCTCTTCGACCGTCACATGCGTCCCGAGGATCTTGGACAGCCTTATGGTCAGCTCGGAATCGGTGATGCCGTCGCGCCAAAACTCCTCCGCCGCCTCGAAGACCGCGTCCTCCATGCTCTGGTCGAAGGAATCCTTGACATGGAACCAGGGGCCGCTGACCTGTCCGGTGACGTTCAGGGCGACCTTGGCGCCCAGATCGGCGGCCATCCTCTCGAAGAGGTCGCAGAGCCGCATGGAGGTGTTGACCAGCTGCCGGGCGGTGCTCTCGGCCAGGCCGTACTGCAGCTCCAACCTGCGCGCCCGCTCCAGCGGCGTCTCCTTGTTCTCCAGCTCTTCGGCCATGGCCCTGATGTGGAAGACGCCGAGGTCGGGCTCGCCGATGTAGCCGTAGTCCTCCTCGAACTCCTTCTTTCTCACGGCAACGGTGACCTTGCGCTCCTCGTCGTAGCGGCGGGTCTCGCGCAGCACCGGGCGCCGGGAGCGCAGCATCTTGGTCTGCCTCACCGCCTCGTACTTGAGCGCGCGTTCCATGTTCTTGAGGCCGGTGACGTTCTTGACCTCTACCCTCTCCTCGCCCACCGATATGTTGCAGTCGGCCCGCACGGTCTGCTCGCCCTCCCCGCTGAGGCCGATGGTGTGCCTGATCTCGGTAAGCATGTCGGACAGGAACTGCCTCGCCTCGGCGGGGCTGCTGAGGTCGGGCTCGGTGACGATCTCCACCAGGGGCATACCGCTGCGGTTGTAGTCCACCAGCGAGAGCTCCTCTCCCGGCCTTCCAGCCCGACGGATGCTGCCGGGGTCCTCCTCGAGGTGCACGCGCCTTATGCGGACCTCCTTGCCGCGGAAGTCGAACGCTCCGTGCTCCCCCACGGGGTTGTCGTGCTGCGTCACCTGGTAATGCTTCGCTAGGTCGGGGTAGAAATAGGTCTTGCGCGCGAACCATGTCCTCTCCGGCACCTGGCAATCGAAGAGCTTAGCCAGACGCAGCCCCATCTCCAAGGCGGCGCGGTTGAGCGTCGGCCGCGAACCAGGCATGCCCAGGCAGGTGGGGCAGACGGCGCTGTTGGGAGGCCCTCCGTCAGTGGGGCAGGAGCAGAACATCTTGCTGCGGGTCGGCAGCTGCACGTGTATCTCCAGGCCGATCCTCATGCCCTCGCCTCCGGCACGGGGTATTCGGACCTTCGGTCCCATTCCACGCCGGCCTTGAGGAGGCGGTCCTCGTGCCAATGGTCGGCGGTGAATTGCATTCCCAGCGGCATCCCGTCCAGCTCTCCGCAGGGGAGGCTGATGTGGGGCATGCCCGCCAGGTTGGGCGGGATGGTGAGGTGGTCGGCCAGGTATATCTCCAGCGGGCTCATGGCCTCCACCTCGTCGAAGCGGGGGGCCACGAAGGGCATCGTCGGAGCCAGCAACAGGTCGCAGGACGCGAAGGCGCGCCGGTACTCGGCTATGAGGGCCTGGCGGACCTGCAGCGCCTTCAGGTAGTAACGGTCCCGGTAGCCCACCATGCGGGTGAAGGTGCCCAGCAGTATCCTCCGTTTCGCCTCCCCCCCGAAGCCGGCGGAGCGGACCTGGCGGAAGTAGCGGTCGAAATGGGTGTCGAGGTCCTCGCCGCGGGCCCCGTAGCGCATGCCGCCGTAGCGGGCGAGGTTGGTGGATGCCTCGGAGGTGGCTATTATGTAGTAGGCCGGCTGAGCGTAGTTGAAGACAGGGATGTCCACCTCCACCACATCGAGGCCCATGTCGCCGCGTACGACCTCCAACGCCTCGTTGAACACCGCCAACACGTCCTCGGGAATGCCCTGCAGGGACTGTTTGGGAACGCCCACGGTCCGCGCGGCGGAGCGCTCGGAGTGCTCAGGGTGGCCGCAGCTGGTGGGGTCGCGGCGGTCGGGGCCGGCCATCAGTGGGAATCGCTCGGCGATGCTGGCGCAGTCCGCGGAAAGCATCCCCACCTTGTCCAGCGAGCTGCCGTAGTCCAGCAGCCCGTGGCGGGAGACGCGGCCGTAGGTGGGCGTGAAGCCCACCACTCCGCAGAAAGCCGCCGGGCAGGAGACGCTCCCGCCGGTGGACACCCCCAGCGATATGTGCCCATCGATGAGGGCGGCGGCGCAGGCGGCACCTCCCGAGGACCCGCCGCAGCTCCGCTCGCGGTCATGGGGGTTGCGGGGGACCGCGAAGGCTGAGTTGACGGAGAACGTGCCGAAACCGAACTCGTCCATGCTCGTCTTGCCCAGCAATGCGCCGCCCGCCCCGCGCAGCGACTCCACGGCGGCGGCGTCGAAAGGAGGCCGCCAGCCGCTGAGCATGCGCGAGCCCGCGGTGGTCTCGTGGTCCACGGTGGTCAGGTTGTCCTTGGCGGAGAAGTGGAACTCCGCCGATTCCAGGGCGGCGTCTTCGCTGAGGCTGTAGAACATGCCGTAGTCGCGGTCCAGCTCCCGGATGGCCTCCAGGCGGGACGCGTTCATGAGAGCCTCGGCCCCCTGACGTAGTCCTGGTAGGTGTCCATGTCCTTCATCAGGTCCTCGGCGGGGATGTCCTGCCCTGGCTCGTCGTCGCGGAGGACGTCCGCCACCTCCACCGGGTTGAAGCCGTAGTCCTCGAGGCCCTCCAGTTCATCCAATAGGCTGAAGTGGTCAAGTATCTCGCTCAGGTCCTTGCTGTAGGATTCTATCTCCTCCTCGCTGAGCTCCAGACGGGCCAGCAAGGCCACCCTCCTCACGGTCTCGGAATCCATTCTCGCCCTCCGCTGGATGATGCCAACACCGCCATCGTTTATTTAATAATCGCCCCTGCGGTCCGCAGCGTGGGAAAGGTTTATCTTGCACCCCCACTTTATTCGGCCATGTAAGCATGGCAGACCTAGAGAAGACGATGAAGGAAGGCCACAAGGAGATGGAGAGGGGCGACTTCAAGAAGGCCTACAGCAAGTTCAAGAAGGCCGCCGAGGAGTCCCCGGACTCCGCCGAGGCATGGTTCCTCAAGGCGGAGACCGGCAACATGGCATCGGGCATGTTCGGGGCCAAGATTTCGGACGAGGAGATCGTCGAAGCCTACAAGAAGGCCATCGAGCTAGACCCGGAGAACTTCATATACTATTCATCCTACGGGGCGTTCTGCGTCTCGGTGGGCAAGTACGACGAGGCCGAGGGCGCCTACAAGGAGGCGGCGGAGCTGGACGAGCCCAACGCCCCCCGCTACCTTTCGGAGTTCGCCGTCGACTTCTATCACAACGTCATCGCCCGTTACGGGGAGATCATGGACGACCCCAAGGCGCGCGAGCCCTATGCCCGCAAGGCGCTACAATACATGCTCATGGCGCTGGAGATGGAGCCTGAGGAAGCCAAGAGGCTGCTCTGATCAATAAAGGCCCAGGGCCTTGAGGGCCTGGACCACCCCTTCGCCGTGCTTTCCGGGCATGACCTCGTCGGCTGCCTCCTTGGCCGCCGCGGTGGCGTTCCCCACCGCGATCCCGCGGCCGCAGCCCTTGAGCATGGAAACGTCGTTGTCGGAATCGCCGACGGTGGCTATTTGACGGGCCTCGATTCCCATCATCTCCGCCGCCTTGCGCAGCCCGTTCATCTTGCAATGATCTTGCTGCATTATGTGTATGGCGAAGCCGCTGGCCTGAACCCTCACCGGGAAGTCCTTGAGCTGGTCGATGACCCACTGCGGGTCCACCTTGCCGCGCAATGCGACCTCCGACATCCTCCATTCGTCGGTGAACAGCCTGTCAAGGGCCGTCATGCTCGAAAGGTGCTCGAAGGCCTGGCGGGGCTTGGATGCGTCCCCGAGGACCTCGACGCGCTCATCATGGCAGACCACTCCGCCGTTCTCCGCCACCACGGTGCCCCCCAGGCCGATGAAGCGGCTCAGACCGTAGGCGATGGGGAGCACATTGCCGGTGGCCAATATTACCGGGGTCCCCTCGGAGTGCACCTGGCGCAGCGCCTCCATGGCGTTGCACTGCAGGTTCTTCCGCATGTCGGTTATCGTGCCGTCAACGTCCACAGCCACCGCGCTCGGTCTCATAGTCTCAACTCGCCCAGGGTGGTGATCCTCTCCGCAAAGGCGTTGTGCTTGTGTATGGACTCCTCGCTCTCGCTGCGCACCAGGAGGACGACGTCGTCCGGCAGCTCAGGATAAAGGAGAAGGAACCTCATGAGCACGTCGCGGACCACGTCCTCCACGAATTTGGGGTTGTTGTGGGCGTTGGTGACCACAGCCGCCTCATCGGCGCGCTTCAATATCTCGTAGGTGGGCGAGGAGAAGGCCTGTTCGACCATGTGTATGAGGTCGTTGGCCTCGAGGTCGATGTGCTCCGGCAGGGTGATCATCAAGGTGCATATGTTGCGCTGGTTGTGAGATATCACCGGGAAGTCCTCGGCGACGACGCCCTCCTCGAGCACGGAGCGCACCGACTCCATGGCGCAGGGGCAGGCGGTCATGCCGATGACCTCCACGCCAACGGTCTTCATCAGGTCGCCGCCCCTCTCCGCCAAGGCCTCGCCTATGAGGCGGTAGAACTCCAATGTCTCGCGGCCGTTGGGGGTCTCGCTCTCGCGGAAGTAATCGGCCCCGATGTGGACCTCGCCCACATTGGCGTAATCATGCTTCTCCAGCAGCTGGCGGCAAATGGATGCGGCCAGATTCTCGATTCCCGAGACCGGTTCCCTCACGCTCTCGTCCACCACTTCGCGGATGATCTCCAGGTTGCGCGACAGGTGGGACCCCTTCTGCTCCGAAGGCAGGTCCACATAGACGTCTATGTCGCAGGCCAAGGTCTCGCATATCAGCTCTATCTTACCGTTCCTCTTGACCCTTATGGGCTTCTTGACGCCGGTGACGCCCACCCGCGTCAGCTTGAAGCCCTTGTCCAGGCGTCTGCTCTGAACATCACAGACCTTGATGCAATCACCACTTCTCAATCGGGGATGACAACTTAAAACTATTGTAACAAACAAATTAGTTGGTAGAGATATCCAGCAATCTTTTCTAGCATCAAATCAATGCGGTGAGGATGATATGCGGCGTGGACGAGGCCGGACGCGGACCGGTGCTGGGGCCCTTGGTGGTGGCCGCGGTCGCGGTGGAGGACGGGACCACGCTCGAGGGCATGGGCCTGAAGGACTCCAAGCGACTGTCGCCGGCGAGGAGGGAGGTCCTCTTCGATGAGATAGGATCGGTCTGCGACATCGAGGTGGTCTCGTTGCCGCCGCAGCGGATAGACGAGGCGCGGAAGGTGATGTCCCTCAATGCCCTGGAGGCCGAGGCCTTCGCCGCCGCGCTCGCACCTTTCCGCGACCATTCCCTGTTCGTGGACTGCGCCGACGCCAACGAGAAGGCCTTCGCCAGTACGCTGAAAGGGCTCCTGGGGAGCTGCGGGCAGATGGTGTGCAAGCACCGGGCGGACGAGAAGTACCCGGTGGTCTCGGCAGCATCCATCGTCGCCAAGGTGACCCGGGACCGCGCCGTGCGGGAGCTGGAGGAGGAGGCGGGTGAGCCTCTGGGCAGCGGCTACCCGTCCGACCCCGTCACCATATCGTTCCTCGAAAGATGGATAAATGATAAGGGTAATCCGCCATCGTTCGCGCGCATGTCGTGGCAGACCACACGGCGCATATTGAACATGAGCAAGAACTCGAGACTTGAGGACTGGTCGGAGGCGAGCACCGTGATGGAGGCCTTAGACGAACTGGTTGACAAATTCAACAACAAGGTCCAGAAGGATGACGGCCTCTCTGAAGCCCTAACCGGCATAAGGAAGGCAATAAACCTGGACCTTGGCGAACTGGAATACTCCTTCCGCCTCGAGGACGGCGAGGCCCATTCTTTGAGCGACGGTCTGATAGACGAGGCCGACGTTGTCATATCCTCGGACCCCGACACAATCCTGGACCTCTTGGAGAAGAGGATCAGGCCGATGAAGGCCTTCGCCCAGCGGCGTTTCCGCGTCGCCGGGGAGATTGAGGACCTGCTGCGCCTGCGCAAGCTTTTCTGAAGCGTCCGCGGCGCATGCAAACCTTTTTAGATGAGTTAGAGATTAGGTCGCAGATAGAGCGGGGTGGGGTAGCCAGGATATCCCGTCGGGCTCATAACCCGGAGATCGGTCGTTCAAATCGACCCCCCGCTACCAAACCCTTCCCCCCCTCCTTCTTCTCAATCAATATCATAGGAAGAATATTTCTATCTGCTTCGAGTTTACCCACAAGGGGAGAGATGCAAGCTATAATTTTGGCGGCGGGGCATGGTACCCGGCTGTGGCCGTTGTCAGAGGCCAGGCCTAAAGTTATGATGCCCATCGGGAACAAGCCCATCCTGGAGCACATAGTCCAATCGCTGGTGAGCAACGGGGTCACCGAGATGGCGATGGTCGTTGGGCACCGGCGCGGCATGATACAGTCCCATTTCGGCGACGGCTCCGAATTCGGCGCCCTCATCAGCTATTACGAGCAGTCCAAGCCGCTGGGCACCGCGCATGCGCTTCTCTGCGCCAAGGATTTCCCCCGCGGGGACTTCCTGGTGCTGCCAGGGGACAACGTGATCAGCCCCGAGGGGATCAAGGAACTCCTCGCGGCCGAGGAGACGAACTGCGCCCTTCTGGCCCGCAGCCCCATGCCCTCCAAGTACGGGGTGGTGGAGATGAGCGACCTCATTGTCTCCAGCATGGATGAGAAGCCGAGCCGGGCCGATACAAGCATAATCAGCACGGGCGTGTACCGTCTCGGCAGGGAAGTGCTGAAGAGCATGGAGGGGCCGGTCTCCGATGGGAGCACCGGGCTGACGGACGTCCTCTCGTCATTGCTGCCCGAGCTTTCGATGAGGGGGATAATAACCAGGGGCACGTGGTGCGACGCCGTGTATCCTTGGGACGTGATAGACATGAGCTCCCGTTTCGTATCCTTGGACGGGCAGAGCGTAGCTGGAAGGGTCGAGTCCGGGGTGGTCATGAAAGGGGCGGTGGAGATTGGCGAGGGGACCCGCATCAGGGCGGGATGCTACATCGAGGGCCCGGTCATAATCGGCAAGGGCTGCGACATCGGACCTCACGTGGCCCTTTCCCCGGTAAGCATAATCGGCGACAACGTTTCAATTTCATCATTCAGCCATATATCGGGGTCGGTGTTGTTGTCCGGCTCCAGCATAGACAGCCACTGCCATATCAGCCGCTCGCTCATCGACTCCAACGTGCAGGTGGGCCCCCACTTCTGCAGCGCCAGCCGGAACGCCTACGGGAGGGTCAAGGAGGACCTGATACCGCTCAACGACATCGGCTGCGTCATCGGGTCCAACACCGAGGTCGGAGGGGGGGTCAGCGTATCGCCGGGGGCGGTGGTGGGGACCCACTGCCGCTTGCGCGACGGCACCACGGTGAGAGAGAACATAACCGACCGTTCGGAGGTGTACTGATGTGCGGGCTTATAGGATACTCAGGACCGAGGGACGTCTCTGAAGTGCTGTTGGATTCACTGAAGAAACTCGAGTACCGGGGCTATGACTCCGCCGGCATGGCGACGGTCAACGGCCATCTCGAGGTCCATAAGGAGAAGGGCGAGATATCGGTGATGGAGAAGAGCATGCCCTGGATGGAGGGCAACACCGGCATCGGGCACACCCGCTGGGCCACCTGCGGGGCGCCGTCATGGAAGAACGCCCACCCCTTCCTCAGCCAGGACCGCAGGATCGCCCTGGTGCACAACGGCATCATAGAGAACCATAACCAGATACGTAAAGGACTGCTCGAGAACGGGACGGTTTTCGACTCCCAGACCGACACCGAGGTGCTGGTGCACCTCATATCGCAGTATCACAACGGCGACCTCCATGCCGCCGTCCGCCGGGCGCTCGAGGATGTGAGGGGGACCTACTCCATCGCGGTGGTGGAGGAGTTCTCCGACGAGGTGGTGGTGGCCAGGAAGGAGAGCCCGCTGGTGCTGGGCCTGGGCTTGAACGAGAACTTCGCCGCCTCGGACGTCACCGCGCTGCTGGAATACACATCTGACGTGGTGTACATGGAGGACGGCGAGAGCGCCGTCATATCGCCGCGCGGCATATCATTGCACGGCGCCGACGGCTCCGTCATCGACCGTCCGTCCTCCAAGGTTGAGTGGAGCATGGAGGAGGCTCGCAAGGGCGGCTTCGAGCATTACATGCTGAAGGAGATCTTCGAGCAGCCGCGCAGCATCAGCGAGACCATAATCAGCTATATAGATGAGCTCGAGACGCTGGAGATACTCCCCTCAAGAAGGAAGGTGGACTCGGTCAAGATATTGGCCTGCGGAACGTCCTACAACGCCGGCCTGGTGGGGAAGTACGTGATCGAGGAGCTGTCCGGGATACCGGTCCAGGTGGAGATCGCCTCCGAGTACCGGTACACCACTAAGACCAACCGCTGCTCCTTGGTGGTGCTGATAACCCAGAGCGGCGAGACCGCCGACACGCTGGCCGCCTGCCGCGAGGCCAAAGAGAGGGGCTCCTACACCCTGGCGATAACCAATGTGGTGGGCTCGAGCATAACCCGCGAGGCCGATGCGGTACTGTTCACCAAGGCCGGCCCGGAGATCAGCGTGGCCGCCACCAAGACCTACACCGCCCAGCTCATAGCCGTATACCTGCTGGGGGCGAGGCTGGCTTACACGAGCAGGGCCATGGGTGAAGAGGAGATGCGCATAATCAAGGCCTCGCTGCGGGCCCTGCCCAACAAGGTGTCGGAGGTCCTGGACCGCGCGCAGAGCCTCCAGGCGGCCGCGGGGATATTCCGAGACGCGACCTCGGCCTTCTTCATCGGGCGCAACCGCAACTTCCCTTCGATGCTGGAGGGGGCCCTCAAGCTCAAGGAGATATCCTACGTCCACGCGGAGGGCTACGCCGCCGGCGAACTGAAGCACGGGCCGTTGGCCCTCCTCGATGAGAGCACCCCTCTGGTGGCGGCATGCTTGGATGACCACACCTACGACAAGATGGTGTCCAACGTGTCCGAGGTCGCCGCCCGGGGGAGCCCCATACTGATCATCGCCACCGACGACAACGAGGAATGCGAGACCCTGGCGGACCACATAGTGAGGGTCCCCCCCATAGAACCGCTCTTCAGCCCGGTGACTCTGGCGGTGGCGCTGCAGCTGCTCTCTTATTATGTGGCCAAGGAGCGTGGCATGCCCATAGACAAGCCCCGCAACCTGGCGAAGAGCGTGACCGTGGAGTGATCAGGCCAAGGACTCGGGGCAGACGGCCCGCCGCGAGCAGCCGCGGCATTTGCCTGGCCGGTTGTGGTTGCGGTGGGCCTCGCCGCTCTCGCGCAGACGGCGCATCTCCTTCAATTTGAGGACCACCAACTCCTCCAGGGACTCGTCGAACTCGATCTCGAACTCCTTCCATCCGTAGCGCAGGACCCCCTTCTCCAGCCTTTGGCCCTCCAGCTCCCCGACGATGACGCAATAGGCGCCCAGCTGCAGTATGTGCGAGAACAGAGGCCCCCGTGGCACCCGGCCGGTCTTGATCTCCACTGGCACCAGGTCGTTGTCGCGGCGCAGCAGGATGTCCGGCCGTCCCGTCAGGCCGTGCCTCTCGGAGACAAGAAGCTCTGACGGGCCCTCGCCGACGTAGACCACTTCCCCTTCCAGGGAGCTTCTCGTCCGCAGGCCGAGCAGGTCGCCGGTCAGCAGATGGTGCAGCGCGAGTATGACCACGGTTATGATGAACCAGAAGATGGCCAGCAGCAGGTACAACGTCCCGTCCACCGCGCCCATCTGTATGAAAGCAATGGTGTTCAGCGCCACCATCATCATCAGTATGCTGATGGCGACAATCGCCATCTCTTGGAAGGTGTAGCGGTACCAGCGGCCATGCAGGTAGGCGCGGTGCAGAAGGAGAAGGCCGATGGCCAGCCAAACCAACGATATCGCGAAAAGCCACCCGGCCTGCACCCCCTCCTCAGTGTCCAGGATGCCGATGGTGAAGAGGGCGAGGAGGTTGCCGACCATGGCCACCGAGACGATGTAGGAGAAACGGAGCTCCCATCCTCCCTGCTCTTTCGTTTTTACGCTCAGGAGGGAGCCCGATATCCGCCGATGCTCATCCGACCCGGCAACGAGCTCATCGTTCTGTGTATCCCCGTCGATGGCCATCCACCAAGAGAGAGGGCAGTACCCGTACCTCTCCAACTCGCTGGCCGATATCATGTCATTCTTCGACATTCATATCTAGCAACGACATATCTGTTATAAAGACGTCCTCCGGGGGCTCGAGGTCGTCCAAATATCCGAACCAATAGACAACCAGCCCCGGGCCGAAAAGCTCGGTGTAGGGGACCAGCTGCTTGCGGGCATTGAAGCGGAACTCCGGGGTGTCGCCGAAGGTGGCCTTGCTCTCGATCCACATGACCTCCATCCCGTTGACCACGACCGGCTCCTCGAAAAGGGAGTCGGGCGTTTTGGCGTATATCCCGCGCAGGTCCTCCTCGGTGCGGTACTCGACGCCCTGCTCGTCCAGCCATTTCTCGAGGAGCACCTCGCCCCATTCCCCTCGCTTGCGCTGCTCCTCATTGGCCCAGGGCGAGTAGACGTAGTCGTTGCGGTTTATCTCCTCTATCTCCCGTTTTATGCGCTTGTCCTTGATGTCCTCCTCGCCGCGGATATGGGACCAGAACTTCTTTCTGTTCCAGCCCATCTCCTCGAAGACGAACATCGCCGTCAGTATGGGGGGGAAGCGCTGGCGCTGCGATATCTCCATCAGGGTGTGCCCTTGGCGCCAGTCCTTGAGCATCCTGCCGGTGTTGTTCTTGACCTTGTAGAAGCTCTTCTTCACATCCCTGGTCACCTTCTGGGTGTGGAGGACCATTAAAAGCTCGCGGTCATAGCCCTTTTTGGCCATGCGCTCGACCTCCTCCGGCTTGGAGAGCTTATGGTATATGTCCTTGTAATCTTGGTATCTCATCTTCAAACACTCTTTCGTGATAGTCACTAGTGATTTTCGACAATCAGTGCAAGGCTCATAATCCGGAGACCAGCTGCTCCACCGCTGCGAAGGCCACGTCCCTGACCATGGAGGTGGGCGGGCAGTAGGCGTTCTCGTAGCGGGAGAGGAAGTCCTTGGCCCCCACGCCCTCAAGTATGGCGGCGCTGAGCCAATTTATCCTTCCGGTGGCATCTTCCCCGGATATTATCTGGGCACCGACCAGCCTGCCGGTGGACCTCTCCGCCAGCACTTTGACGGTCATCGGTTTCCCGCCCGGGTAGTAACGCGCCCGGGTGAGGCCGCTGGCCACGCCGCTGACAACCTCTATACCGTACCATCCCGCCAGCCCGCTGGATATGCCGGTGCCGGCGACCTGCAGATCACCGATGACGCTCACCCAAGGGCTGGTGACGCCTTCATGGAGCGCGTTCCCTCCGGCGGCGTTGATGCCGGCCACACGTCCCTGCCTCACCGCGCTCGATCCGAGCTGGCTCATGGTGGGGCCCGGCAGGACCGCCGACTCGCACTGGACCACATCGCCGCAGACGAAGACATTGGGCACCAAGCGGCCCTTGCGATAGGGCTGCATGGTCGGCGCGACCCTGACCGCGCCGAGGGCCCCGACGTCCAACCCCATCTGCGCTGGGAGCTCCAGGTTCGCCCGGACGCCAGTGCTGAAAACTGCCATCCCGCAGGGGATCCTCTCGCCGGAGACGGTCACCGACTCCACGCCCTCCTCGCCGTCGACGCTCTGTATGGGCGCCCCCATAATGAAACGGACGCCCCGCTCCTCGAGATAGGCGCGCAGACGGTCGGCGAGGTCGGGGTCGAGAATGCGGGGCACCACCTGGTCCATCATCTCGATGACGACGACCCCTTTCCCCGATTCCTTCATAGCCAGCGCCATCTCCAGACCGATGACGCCCGCCCCTATTATGGCGACATCGTCAACGGCCGCCATCCCCCTCTCGATGGCCTTGCCGTCGTTTATTGTCCGCACCACGTGCACTCCAGGGAGATCGGTGCCCGGTATGGGAGGGATGAACACCTGGCCACCGGTGGCGAGTATCAGCCGGTCGAAGGACGACTCCTCGCCGCCCGCCCTAAGGACGCAGGACTCGAGGTCTACGGAGGATACCTTGGTGAGGGTCCTGACCTCGATACCCCGCTCCCGGCGGTAGTACTCCGGGTCATGCATCACGATGCTGTCCCAGTCGGTCCTGCCCTCCAGGACCCAAGGTATGACGCAGGGCGAGTAGGCGATATGCTCGTCCTCGGTGAAAAGAACTATCTCGGCGCCCGGGTCCTCCTTCCTGGCCGTCGAGGCGGCGGTCATCCCCGCCGCCCCTGAGCCTATGACCGCTATCTTCGCTGACATGGATTCACCTTCGTCGATTATTGATAATAAAGATATTAAACTATCCATCTTATCGGACGGTCATGGAGGGCCGATTTGGCGAGGAAGCGCGACCTTGACAGGCCAGAGGCTCTGTGGAAGGAGAAGGACATGGCCGACGGGCGGGAGGTGGACGCCATGGTGCTCATACTTCGCACCAGCGGCTGCGCCTGGTCCCGCAGCGGCGGCTGCACCATGTGCGGCTACAACAAGGCCAGCGACAGCGATGTCGCCGCTGAGAACCTGCTCGCCCAGCTGGAGGCGGCGTTGGAACGCTACGACGGCGAGCCGTTCGTGAAGATTTACACCTCAGGCAGCTTCCTCGACGAGAGGGAGGTCCCGGCGAAGGTGCGCGAAGAGGTCCTGCAGGGCTTCTCGGCCGCGAGGAGGCTGCTGGTGGAGAGCCGGCCCGGCTTCGTCGACGCCGACAGCCTCTCGTCCATGCCCAAGGGAAGCACGGTGGCGATAGGCCTGGAGAGCTCCGACGACGAGGTGCTGAGGCGCTCAGTGCGCAAAGGATTCTGCACCGAGGACTATCTGCGGGCGGCGGAGGCGATCAAGGAAGGCGGCCTGGGACTGCGCAGCTACCTTCTGCTCAAGCCCCCATATCTAAGTGAGAGGGCGGCGCTGGAGGACGCCAAGAGCTCGGTGGCCTTCGCGTCCCGTCACGGCGACGAGGTCTCCCTCAACCCGGTCAACGTGCAGAGGGGGACTGTGGTGGACAGGCTGTGGCGCCGCGGCGACTACCGGCCTCCGTGGCTGTGGTCGTTGCTGGAGGTGCTACGGTCCGCTCCTGAAGGAGGGGCGAGGCTCATTTCATCGCCCAGCGGCGGCGGCACGCCCCGGGGCGTGCACAATTGCGGTTCCTGCGATGCAAAGATACTTGAATCGGTCCGGGACTTCTCCTTCAGCCAGGACCGGAGCCTTCTCGAGGGGCACGGCTGCGGCTGCCGCGACGGATGGCAGCGCTACCTGCGCGACGAGGCCTCGCTGCTGACCTCGGTGGACGTGGACAGGCATCTCGAGGACCGGGCGGCGATCAGTTGGAGGCGATGAGATGGTTGAGTACGACATCAAGAAGGGATGGTATCCGAAGATAGAGGGAGACGGCCTCAAGGCCCTGATGAAGGAAACCTTCGGAGATGTGAAGGAGGAGGGAGACCTGCTAGTGAGCTCGTACGGCGCCATGAGCCGGGTGGAGGCCAAGGCCCTGAGCAGGACGATGCTGCATGTGGCCACCGAGGCCGATCCCCAGGCGGACGACGGCAGCATACTGGATAGCAAGAGGACCCTCAACCGTTTCGTGGAGGCCGCCACCGGCTTCGACGCCAAGGCACGGATGAAGCGCGCCCAGAAGAAGGCCAAGGAAGGGAAGCTCTGAGTCGCGGCCGACCGTACCTTATTTATAGTACCGCTCTATTGACAATCAAGCGCTGAACACGTTGAGGATATCCGACCAGACGCCCTGGGCAATGCTTGGCAACCCTCGTTCATACTCATGTCGGTTCTTATCGAGATGAATATGGCGTCACGGTCGGAAGCACCGGAAATGTGACAGTCTATCGATACGAAAGGCGAGATTAGCGAAGATACTCTCGTCTGGTATGAGGGAATATCATGCCGCAAAAAAGACGTCCTAAACGAGGTTCGAGAGCCTATGGCCCACGCAAGAGGGCCTCCAGGCAGACACCAAGGCTAGACTCATGGCCCGATATCAGCGGAGCCCCTAAGGTACAGGGCTTCGCCGGTTACAAGGCCGGAATGACACACGCGTTCATCACCGACAGCCGCCAGGCCAGCACCACCTCCGGGCAGGAGGTGCAGGTGCCGGTGACCGTGCTCGAGGTGCCGCCCATGAGGGTGGCGGCCGTCCGTTTCTACGAGGCGAGCGAGTACGGCCTCAAGACCCTGGGCGAGGTTTGGGCCAACGAGCTCGACCCGCTGCTCTCCCGCAGACTGAGCGTTCCTAAGAACCACAACGACGCATCGTTCTCCAAGTACGAGGGCGCGGACATCGAGGACGTCCGCGTGCTCGCTTACACCCAGCCCCGGATGGTCAAAGGCATCCCCAAGAAGGTGCCTGACCTCATGGAGCTGAGGATCGGCGGCGGGACGATCGACGAGCGCGTCGAGCTCGCCAAGAGCGTCCTGGGTGCGGACATGGGAATCTCGGACTTCGCTGGCGAAGGCTCGCTGGTGGACGTCTCCGCGGTCACCAAGGGCAAGGGATTCCAGGGCGCGGTAAAGCGTTTCGGCGTTAAGCTGCTGGACCACAAGAACAGCAAGCACCGCCGCATGGGGGGCAACCTCGGCCCCAAGAGGCCCGGGTACGTCAGGCCCACCATCCCCATGGCTGGACAGATGGGCTATCACCAGCGTACTGAGTTCAACAAGCAGATAATCAAGATCGGCGCCGAGGGGGCGGAGATATCCCCCAGGGGCGGCTTCCTGCAGTACGGCGATGTGTCCAACCCCTACGTGCTGGTGCACGGCTCCGTGCCGGGCCCGGTCAAAAGGCTGGTAAGGTTCAGGGATCCCGTGCGCGTGAGCAAGAAGTCGGCCGAGCCGGTCAGCATAACCTACGTCTCCACAGAGTCCAAGCAGGGGGCCTGAAGATGGCGAGCAAGGAGAGATCAACCAACGTTTACTCGGTCAGCGGTGACGTGGTCAAGAGCATAGCCGTTCCCCCGGCGTTCGAGACCCCCTTCCGCCCCGACATGATAAAAAAGGCGGTAGTGGCCGCTGAGGCCAACCGGAGGCAGCCCTACGGGCCGTCCAAGGGGGCGGGCATGAGGCATGCGGTGAGCACCTGGGGCAAGGGCCGCGGCGTGGCACGTGTCCAGAGGCTTTCCCAGGGCCGCAGCGGCGCCGAATCCCCAAACAACGTCACCGGACGCCGCGGCCACCCGCCGGTCCCGGAGAAGGACTGGTCCAAGAAGATGAACAACAAGGAGCGCATCCTCGCCCGCTTGTCCGCCCTCGCCGCCGTCGGCGACGAGAGCGCCGTCAGGGCGCGCGGTCATCTTTTCGAAGGCGAACTGCGCTTCCCCTTGGTTATGGAGGACAACGTCCAGGAGCTCTCGGCCACCGCCGACGTCTACGAAGCGCTGTCATCCATCGGCCTCGAGGACGACCTCGTCAGGGCCAAAGAGGGGCGCAAGATCCGCGCCGGCAAGGGGACCATGCGCAACCGCAAGTACAAGACCCCGCGCAGCCTGCTGCTGGTGGTCTCTGACAGGGAAGCTCCGGTGTTCAAGGGCGCCGCCAACATCCTCGGCGTCGAGGTCGCTTCGGTGGACTCCCTCAACTCCAGCGTGCTCGCCCCCGGCGGCTCACCAGGAAGGCTGACGGTGTTCAGCGAGTCCGCCCTCAGGCAGATAGGAGAGTGGCGAGCATGAATAAGGACAGCATCCTGATACACCCTTACGTGACCGAGAAAGCGATGAACCACCTCTCCGGCTCGCCCGTGCAGGACCACCGCGACGGCAACCGTTTGGAGTTCATAGTGCACCGCGATGCCGACAAGGCCCAGATAAAGGAGGTCTTCGAGGAGCGCTTCGAGGTCAAGGTCGAGAAGGTCTGGACTAGGATCGAGAAGAACGGCAAGCACGCCATAATAAAACTTGCTGAAGGCTACTCCGCCGAGGAGGTCGGCTCCAGGATAGGAGTGTTCTGAGGGGAGATATACATGGGAAAGAGACTTATCACACAGAGAAGGGGGCGAGGAGGCTCCCACTACCGTTCCCCCAGCCACAGGCACCTCTCCGAGGCGTCCCATCCCCGCAACGATAGCGGGGTGGGGAAGATCATAGACCTGGTCCACGCCCCGGGAAGGACCAGCCCCATGGCGCTGGTGGATTTCGACGGCAACAAGGTCTACACCATAGCCGCCGAGGGGATGAAGGTCGGCCAGGACCTGCAGGTGGCTGACGCGGCCCATCTGCGTCCAGGCAACGTGATGCCCCTGGGCAGTATAACCGAGGGCACACCGGTGCACAACCTGGAGGGGGCGCCCGGCGACGGAGGCAAGTTCATACGCACCGCCGGCACCAGTGGCACGGTCGTCAGCCGTGGTAACAAGGTCACGATCATGATGCCATCCGGCGCCATGAAGGCCTTCGATCCCAAGTGCCGCGGCGCGGTCGGCATAGTGGCCGGAGGCGGCAGGACCGACAAGCCCATGGGCAAGTCGGGCAAGAAATTCCATACATACCGGTCCCGGAGCAAATCCCACATCAAGGTGAGCGGCGTGGCGATGAATCCCGTCGACCACCCCCACGGCGGCGGAAGCCATCAGCACGTGGGCGTGGCCAGCACCGTGAGCAGGAACGCTCCCCCGGGTAGGAAGGTGGGCCGCCTTTCGCCCAAGAAGAAGAGGAGGAAGTGATCTAAATGGCAAAAAGATCGAAGAAGATCATAGCCGGCTCGGCGAAGGCATCGAGGAGGAGGGCCCGTAAGAAGGCCAGCGCGATACAGGCGAGGAGGAAGAAGGAGTTCACCTATCGCGGTTACACCATGGAGGAGCTCCGGGAGATGCCCTTCGATGAGGTGTTGGAACTCCTCCCTTCACGGGCCAGGCGGACCTACGAGGTGGGCCTCAACCCTGAGCAGAAGGTCCTGGTGGACAAGTTGAAGGCCTCCGACGGCCAGACAATAAGGACCCACCGCCGCGACATCCCCATCATACCGCAGTTCGTTGGCAAGTCCGTCGCCGTGTACACCGGAAAGGAATTCAAGGATATCGAGATCAAGCCGGAGATGATCGGCCACTTCCTGGGAGAGTTCGCGCTCACCCGGAGGAGCCCGCAGCACACCGGACCGGGCGTCGGCGCCACCAGGTCGTCGAAGTTCATGCCGTTGAAGTGAGGTGATGGGATGGCAGGATACACAGTACAGACCGATCCGGACATAACCGCCAAAGCCATCGGCAAGGAGCTTCCCATATCCCCGCGGCACTCCCGCGAGATATGCAAGATGATCCGCGGCATGGACATCGATGAGGCCAAGGGCCTGCTCGGCGATGTCATCGAGATGAAGAAGGCGGTGCCGATGCGCCGTTTCAAGAAGCGCGTGTCCCACAAGTCCGGGGTCGGCCCCGGCAGGTACCCGCAGAAGGCCGCCAAGGCCATATTGAAGGTGGTGGAGAACGCCGCCGCCAATGCTGAGTACAAGGGCCTGGAGCCCGACGGCATGGTGCTGGCGGCGGTCTCTTCCTCGTTAGGGAGGACCATACCAGGCCACCGCCCCCGGGCCTACGGCCGCGCCACCCAGTGGAATCAGCAGACGGTCAACGTGGAGATCGTGCTGGAGGAGGTAGAGTAATCATGGCGTCAGAACGAAGATTCGTCGCCGAGAACGTCCGCAGGGTCCTTCTCAGGGAGTACCTCATGAAGGAGGTAAGCAGGGCGGGATTCGGCGGATTGGACATACAGAGGACACCCATGGGGACCCGCGTGGTCCTCACAACCGAGAGGCCCGGGCTGGTCATCGGCAGGCGCGGTCAGACCATCAAGAACCTGACCAGCGCCATCGAGAACAACTTCGGCTTCGACAACCCCCAGATAGAGGTCCAGGAGGTCGAGGACCCCAACCTCAACGCCCAGATAATGGCGGAGAAGCTGGCCTTCGCTCTCGAGCGTGGATGGCACTTCCGCCGCGCCGGACACTCCTCGGTGCGCCGCATAATGGAGTCCGGGGCGAGGGGCTGCCAGGTGGTGGTCTCCGGGAAGCTCACCGGACAGAGGCACCGTTGCGAGAAGTTCAAGGACGGCTACATCAAGTTCTGCGGCGAGCCCAAGCTGCAGTTCATCGACACCGGCTACGCGGTCGCCAAGCTGAAGCAGGGCGTCATCGGTTGCACTGTGGAGATAATGAGGCCGGGCTCGACCCTGCCCTCGGACATAACTGTGATCTCCAAGACCGATGCGGCCGAGGCCCTCCCTGAGCTCTTCTCCGCCCCGGCGGAGGACGAAGAGGGGACGGAAGACGCCTCCCTGGATGTCGACGAGGCCGCGGCGGATGCCGCTATCGAGGCCGAGGAGCCCGCCGCTGAGACCGCCGCTGAGACCGCCGAGGAGCCCGCCGCTGAGACCGCCGCTGAGACCGCCGAGGAGCCCGCAGAGGGGCCCGATGCGGCCGCCGAGGAGCCTGAAGAAGCTCCCGCGGAGCCCTCCGTAAAGGCTGAAGAGCCCGCCGAAGGGTCCGATGAGAAGGCCGGGCAGGCGGAGGAGGATCAATGACATCAATAAAGCCCTCTGAGGCAAGACAGATGAGCGCCGAGGAGCGCGAGCAGAAGCTCAAGGAGCTCAGGGACGAGCTCATGCACGAGAGGGGCACCGCCGCCATGGGCGGGGCGCCCGCCAACCCGGGCATGATAAGGGCCCTGAGGACCAACATCGCCCGCATCCTCACCGTCCAAAGGGAGGAAAAGAGGTAATGGCGGAGATCTGCCCCGTATGTGGACTGCCGAAAGAGCTCTGCATGTGCGAGGAGATAGCTCGCGAGCAGCAGAGCGTGAGGATCAGCACTGACAGCCGTAGATACGGCAAGACCGTCACCGTCATCGAAGGCATCGATGAGAACGACATAGACATAGACGACCTGGCAAGACAGCTCAAGAACCGATGCGCCGCCGGCGGCACCGCCAAGGCCGGCCGCATCGAACTCCAAGGGAATCACAAGAAGAAGGTGAAATCCGTGCTGGAGGATATGGGCTTCTCGGCCGAGGTCCGGTGACATGAACAAGAAGGATTTGATGAGAATGGAACTCATAGGCATGGATACGGAAGTGGTGTCGCGCGGCACGTTCCACGGTATGCGCGGAATGGTGGTCGACGAGACCCGCAACACATTGGTGCTCTCCACCCCCGAGGGTGAGAGGACGGTCCCCAAGAAAGCCAACGAGTTCCTCTTCACATACGATGAACAGGGCATAGCCATACAAGGTTCAGAGATACTGCACCGACCAGAGGACAGGATAAAGAAGGTTAGGTGATCCCATGGATAGCAAGATCAGAGACATAGGCATCGACGTCAACCCTCCCGCCTCCACCTGCGAAGACCCCCACTGCCCCTTCCACGGAACCATATCCGTGCGCGGCAGGATGATCGACGGCAAGGTGGTCTCCACCAAGATGGACAGGACAGCGGTGGTTGAGAAGACACACCTGAGATATCAGAACAAGTACGAGAGATACGAGAAGAGGACAGGCCGCTATTCGGTCCACGCCCCTCCCTGTATGGAGATCAGACCAGGGGACGAGGTCCGGATAATGGAGTGCCGCCCCATCAGCAAGACCGTCTCTTTCGTGGCCATTGACAAGAGGTGAAGGGCATGAAAGGATTGGCAGGCAATCAGACCAAAGGCATCCAGACCGGCACCAGGCTCGACGTGGTGGACAACACCGGAGCCAAGGTGATCGAGGTCATAGCGGTGCCTGGCTACAAAGGGGTGGCGCGACGATACCCCCGCGCCGCCGTGGGCGACATCGTGATCGGCTCGGTGAAGAAGGGCACCCCGGAGATGAGGCGGCAGATAGTGCATGCGGTCGTCGTAAGGCAGAGGAGGCCCTACCGCCGCGCCGACGGCACCATGGTCTTCTTCGAGGACAACGCCGCCGTGGTGACCACCGAGGATGGTGACACCAAGGGGACCGACATAAAAGGCCCGGTGTCCCGCGAGTCCGCCGAGAGGTGGCCCCGCGTATCGGCGACGGCGTCGATGATAGTGTGAGGTGGGCAAGATGGTAAAGAGCAGCAAAGCCAGAAAGCAGAGGAAGGCGCATTACAACGCTCCCAACCATGCTCGCAGGAAGGCCTTGGCCTCTCCGCTCAGCCCCGAGCTGAGGGAGAAGTACGGCAAGAGGTCGATGCCCGTCGTCGCCGGGGACACCGTGATGGTGACCCGGGGCAACGAGGACGTGCGCGGCATCGAGGGCAAGGTCCTGGAGGTTAGGACCAGGACGGGCAGAGTAAGTGTCGAAGGCATCACCTCTGCCCAGGCGGACGGCACCGAGGTAAGCAACCCGGTGCATGCGTCCAACGTTATGATAACCAAGCTGGAGCTCTCCGACGAATGGAGGAAGGACAAGCTCCTGAGGAAGAATGAGGTGGCAGAATGAGCGGCTATATGAAGAGGCTCACCGCGCCCAGGACTTGGCCCATCAAGAGGAAGGTAAGCACCTGGGTGACGAAGCAGTACCCCGGCCCGCATTCGGTGGAGAACAGCATGCCCGCCCTGCTGCTTGTCAGGGATGTGCTAGGGCTCTGTGACACCGCCCGCGAGGCGGAGGGGATCATAGGCAGGAGAGAGATACTCGTCGACGGCAGGAAGGTGAAGAACGCCAAGTTGCCCATCGGCATCATGGATGTGGTCACCGTCCCCAAGCTCGATGCGAGCTATCGCGTCCTGCTCAGCGACAAGGGCAAGATAATGCTGATGCCCATCGAGGCCGCCGACGCCGCCTGGAAGTTGGTGCGCGTTGAGGACAAGACCTCGATCAAAGGGGGCAAGACGCAGATCAACCTCCACGACGGGCGCAACATCGTCCTCGACGAGGACAAATACCGCACCGGGGACGTGCTCAAGATGGCGGTCCCCGATCAGGAGATAGTCGACCACTATCCCTTGGACAAGGGAGGGGTGGCGCTGGTGATCCGCGGCAGCCTCGCCGGAGAGGTCGCCACCGTGGACGAGTACCAGGTCACCCGCAGGCCCACGCCCAACGTGGTCCGCTTTACCAACGGCCACGAGACCGTGAAGGACAATGTGTTCGTCATCGGCAGCGGATCGCCGGAGATTAGCCTGCCGGGGGTGTCGGCATGAGCAACATGCGCGAGCCTCGCATCGAGAAGGTGACCGTCAACATCGGCGTCGGCGAGGCCGGCGAAAGGCTGGTGAAGGCGCAGAAGGTCATCGAGATGGTCACCGGGCAGGACTCGGTCCAGACGATGTCCGGCACCATAAACCGCGACCTCGGCATCCGCAAGGGCATGCCCCTGGGATGCAAGGTCACCCTCCGTGGCGAGGATGCCAACGAGTTCCTCGTCAAGGCCTTGGAGATAAGGGACAGCCGCCTTCCGGTCTACTCGTTCGACCCGGAGGGGAACCTCTCATTCGGGATCGGCGACTACACTGACTTCGAGGGCATGAAGTACGACCCCGAGATAGGCATATTCGGAATGGACGTCAACGTGGTCCTGAAAAGACCAGGATACCGCGTGACCCAGAGGCGGGTGATGAGGCGCAAGCTACCGCGCGGTCACCGCGTCACGCCCGAGGAGGCGCAGTCTTACATGAAAGAGAACTACGACCTCGAGGTGGTGGAATGAAACCCAAGAAAGAATTCGGCAGGACCGAAGGGTGCAATCGCTGCGGCAGGAAGCGCGGCATAATCAGGAGATATGGTATGCACCTCTGCCGCCAGTGCTTCAGGGAGATCGCTCCCCAGCTGGGATTCAAGAAGTATTCGTGAGGTGATGAGATGCAGAGTGATCCTTTGAACGACGCGATGTCGATCATGAAGAACGCCGCAGCGGTGGGAAAGAGCGAATGTTACATCAGACCGTCCTCCAAGCTCATCGGCCGCGTGCTGAAGGTCATGCAGGACCACGGATACATCAACCAGTTCGAGTACATCGAGGATGGCAGGGCAGGCGAGTTCCGTGTAATGATGAAGGGCGCCATAAACAACTGCGGCGTCATAAAGCCCCGCCACTCGGTGAAGAGAAGCGATCTGGAGAAATTCGAGGCCCGCTATCTGCCGGCGCAGGACTTCGGCGTCCTCATACTGACGACGACCGAAGGCGTAATAACCCAAGCCCAGGCCAAGGACCTGGGCATGGGCGGCAAGTTGCTGGCGTACGTCTACTGAGGTGAAGGAGATGGCAATTACCGGTATCATCGACAAGGAGATAGAGATACTAGAGGACGTCACCGTCACCAAGGAGGGCAACACGCTGACCGTGAAAGGCCCCAAGGGCGAGCTCTCGCGGGAGTTCAGGTTCCCGCGGGTGGAGGTTGTGGTGTCCGAGGACAAGGTCAACCTGCGCTCGGAGTTCCCCCGGGTGCGGGAGAAAGCCATCATTGGCACCTTCGAGTCGCACATCCGCAACATGATGTACGGCGTCAAGGAGGGGTACACCTACAACATGAAGGTGTTGTACTCCCACTTCCCCATGAAGGTCAGCGTCAAGGACGACATGGTGATGATAGACAACTACATGGGCGGAAAGGCTAGGCGCTACGCCAAGATAGCCGACGAGGTCAAGGTCTCCGTCAAGGGGGCCGACGTGACACTGGAGAGCATCGACCGCGAAGCCTGCGGCCAGACCGCCGCCAACATCGAGAAGGCGACCCGTCGCCGCGGCTTCGACCGCCGCACATTCCAGGACGGGATATATATCGTCGACAAGGGCAAGAGGGTGAGCGAATGAGCATAGAGAAGCTGAATGAGCTGCCCGGCCTCAAGGAGGAGCACATCGAGCTCCTGGCGGACATGAACATCGAGTCATTGGCCGACATGAGCGAGGCCCTTGAGGACGAGGAGACCGTCAAGGACATAATGGGGATGCTCAAGGGAGTGGGCCCCAAGACCGTTGAGAAGTGGAAGGACGCCCTCGTCGACGCCGTCATCGTGGAAGAGGAGGAAGAGGACGAGGAGCCTGAGGACGTGGAGTTCGTGGACGAGGAGGACGCCGAGGAAGGCGTCCATGTGGCCAAGGCCAAGCCCGAGCTCGATGACTCTATCCGCGCGCGGCTGGCGCTGCGCTCGAGGGCGAACTCCCTCCGCCCCGCATTCAAGAGGCAGGAGTGGTTCCGCTACAGCAAGCTGGGCGACAAATGGCGCCGGCCCAAGGGCATACATTCCAAGATGAGGCGCGGCCTAAAGCGCCGCCCGCCATTGGTGAAGGTGGGATACCGCGGCCCCAAGGAGGTCCGCGGTCTGCATCCTTCGGGATTCGCCGAGGTGCTGGTGCACAACACCTCCCAGCTCGAGGGACTGGACCCCAAGGTGCAGGCGGTGCGCATCGCCTCCACCGTGGGAGTGAAGAAGAGGATCGACATAGAGGACATGGCCGAAGAGCTCGGCATAAGGGTCCTCAACAGGATGGGATGAACATGGACCTCAGCAACCAGAGGAGAATGGCGGCGGACGTCCTGAAATGCGGCGAGAACCGCGTCTGGATCGACCCCAACAGCCTGGAGGAGGTCGCGGATTGCATAACCCGCGCCGACATCAGGACCGCCGTGGACTCCGGAATAATCAAAGCCCTTCCCCGGAAGGGCATATCGAAGGGCCGTGCCCGTCACGCCGCGGCGCAGAAGGCCAAGGGCCGCCGCAAAGGCCAAGGGAGCCGCAAGGGCACCAGCAACGCTCGGCTCTCCGACAAGGGCGTCTGGATGGGGACCATCCGCGCCCTGCGCGACGAGCTCAGGACCCTGCGCGACGAGGGCAGGATAACCCCCGCGGTGTACCGCAAGTACTATCTACGCGCCAAGGGCGGGATGTACCGCAGCAGGAGGAACCTGGTATCCCACCTGGCATCCGAGGGACACCTGGAGGATGATAACTGATGGCCAGAGGACCCAGATACAAGGTGCCCTTCCGACGCAGGAGGGAGGGCAGGACCGACTACCGCTCCCGGCAGCGGCTGCTCAGAGGCAACGTGCCCCGGGCGGTGGTGAGGAGGTCCCTGAAGCACACCAGCGTGCAGCTGGTGGCTTTCGAAGCGGCCGGAGACCAGGTGCTGGCCTCCGCCAGGTCCAAGGAGCTGGAGGGGATGGGCTGGAAATACTCCGGCGCCAACCTCCCCGCCGCCTACCTCACCGGCTACATGGCCGGCAAGAGGGCCTTGGCGCAGGGCATAGAGTCCGCGGTGCTGGACATAGGGAGGCAGAAGCCGGTCAAAGGCTCCACCTGCTTCTCGGCTCTGGCAGGCATGGTCGACGCCGGGCTGGATATACCCCACGGCGAGGATGTGCGCCCCTCCGAGGAGCGCATCCGCGGCAAGCATATAGACGAGGGTATGGAGAAGGCTCTGGACGAGCTTATCGAGAAGATGGAGGCTGATTGATTTGGATTGGGTTCCCAAGACCAGACTGGGAAGGATGGTATACGACGGCGAGGTGACCACGATGTCGGACGCCCTCGCCACCAAGCTCCCGCTCCGTGAAGCGGAGATAGTGGACATACTCCTGCCCGAGCTGCAGGACGAGGTCATCGACCTTAACATGGTGCAGAGGATGACCGACTCCGGCAGGAGGGTGAGGTTCGGCGTCACCTGCGCGGTGGGCAACGGCGACGGGTTCGTCGGCGTCGGCCGCGCCAAGGGCAAGGAGGTGGGCCCGACAATCAGGAAGGCCATCGACAACGCCAAGCTGAACATCATTGAGATCAAGAGGGGCTGCGGCTCCTGGGAGTGCGGCTGCGCCAACCCCCACACCCTGCCGTTCGAGGTGAGCGGCAACTCGGGGTCGGTGCGGGTGAATCTGAAGCCGTCCCCGCGGGGCATATCCCTGGCCACGGGCGACGTCGCCAAGAGCCTGCTGACCCTCGCTGGTGTAAAGGACGCCTGGGGATTCGCCAAGGGCCACACCAAGACCAAGGTGAACTACGCCCTGGCGACCTTCGAGGCGCTGAAGTTGACCTCGGAGATGAGGATCTCCGAGCAGCAGCAGCAGCGTCTGCGCATCAGCTCAGGGCCGGTGACCGTCCACGTCCATGAGACCGAAGTGGACCAGATGGAGGAGTGAGAATGGCCTACGCTGTCATCAGGGTAAGAGGCCAGGCCGACGTCACCTATGACGTCTCCCGCAACATGGAGCTCCTCAACCTCACCAAAGTGAACCATTGTGTCATCGTCCCCGAGGACGATGTCACCAAGGGCATGCTGCAGAAGGCCAAGGACCACATCACATGGGGGGAGGTTTCCCCCGCGACGGTGGTGGAGATGCTGCGCTCCCGCGGCAAACTCCCGGGCGACAAGGCCATGGACGAGGAGTTCCTGAAGGAGTCCGGTTTCTCGGACCTGGAGGAGCTCGCCGCCGCTTTGGCAGAGAGCAGGTCGAGGCTGTCGAACATGGGCGCCAAGCCGGTGTTCAGGCTGCACCCTCCGGCGAAGGGGTACGAGGGCGTAAAGCGCTCCTACCGCACCGGTGGGGCGCTGGGATACCGCGGCGAGGCCATCAACGACCTCATAATGAGGATGATCTAGAGGTGAACTGAATGCCAAGCAGGACCAAGAAACTCAGGGGATCCCGCACCCACGGCCGCGGGATGAAGGCCGGCCGCGGAGCGGGCCTCATCGGCGGCCACGGTAACGCTGGCCTATTGAAGCACAAGCGGTTGCGCATGTTGAAATACGACCGCGACCATTTCGGCAGGAGGGGATTCAAGAGGCCCCAGAGCATGGTGCGGGCCAACAGCACCATCAACGTGGGCGAGCTCCAGGAGGGGCTGCCGCGCCTGCTGGAGGGCGGCTTCGCCCGCCAGGAGGGCGACCGCTATGTGGTAGACCTCAGCGGCATGGGCATCGACAAGCTACTGGGCGAGGGCAGGGTGAGCGTCCCCATGGACGTCACCGTGGCGGCGATCTCCTCCATCGCCAAGGAGAAGATAGAGGCCCAGGGCGGCTCGGTCGCCGAAGAGTGATGCTATAAGAGCAAGGGATGGGAATGTCCGAGCAGCAGAGCCTACTCTACAAGATCAAGCCCATCGCCGACCGCCTCCCGGCGGTCACGCGCCCGGAAGGCCACGTGCACTTCCGGACCAAGCTTATCTGGGTAGCGGTCATACTGATAATGTACTTCATCATGACCAACGTCTACCTCTACGGCCTCGATGCCGAGGAGACGCTGGACATGTTCGCCCAGTACAGGACCATCATGGCCGGGGCCTCCGGGACCCTGATGCAGCTGGGCATCGGCCCCATCGTCACCGCATCCATCATACTGCAGCTCTTCGTGGGAGCGAAGATAATAAACCTAGACCTCACCAAGTCCGCCGACAAGGCGGTCTACCAGTCCTTCCAGAAGCTGCTGGTCATCGTGATGATAATATTCACCGCGGTTCCCCAGGTCTTCGGTTTCCTGGTGCCGTCGGACGAGTTCGTGGGTGCCGTGGGGATGAACATGGCGCGCTTCGTCATAGTGTTGCAGCTCTGCCTCGGAGCCTATCTGTTGTTCCTCATGGACGAGGTGGTCTCCAAATGGGGCATCGGAAGCGGCGTCTCCCTGTTCATCGCCGCCGGGGTCTCGGAGGCTATATTCACCGGCACCATAAACTGGTACCCGATGGACTCAGCGGCGGCGGTGGGCGCGGGCAACCCGCCCTCGGGCACCATCCCCAAGACGCTCTATATAATCGGCTCGCAGTCGGTGTCGGAGCTCTCGCAAGGGGGCTACGAGCAGATACTGATGGCCGAGCCCAACCCGTTGATAGCGCTGGTGGGCACCATCATAATATTCTTCTTCGTGGCGTACGTGGAGTCGTCGCGCATCGAACTGCCGTTGGCGCACGGCTCCGCCCGTGGCGCCCGTGGCCGCTATCCCATCAAACTGATCTACGCCAGCGTGATACCGGTCATACTCATCGCCGCCCTGTTGGCGAACATCAGCATGTTCGGGCTGCTGTTCTACACCAGCGAGACCTTGAGTCAGGTGCCCATACTGGGCGGCAATCCGGCCCTGGGTCATTTCGAGCCTGGGGCAACGCAGGCCTCCGGAGGGCTGGTGTGGTATCTCTCCGCGCCGATGGGCTTGAGCGACTGGCTGCTGCCCATCTTCGATCCTGGCACCTACGGCAACGGCCACTCGCCGCTGCAGAACATCCTCAGGGTGCTGATATACTTCTCATTCATGGTCCTGGGGGCCATACTGTTCGCCAAGTTCTGGGTCAACACCACTAACCTCGGCCCGGAGGCCGTCGCCCGGCAGATACAGAGCAGCGGCATGCAGATACCCGGCTTCCGCCGCGACCCGCGGGTGCTCAAAAGGGTCTTGGAGCGCTACATACCGGTGGTCACGGTCATATCGGGGGCGCTGGTGGGCGGCCTCGCCGCCGGCGCAGACCTCATCGGCACCACCGGCAACGCCACCGGAACCGGCGTGCTGCTCGCCGTGGGCATACTCATACAGTTCTATGAGGCCATGGGCCGCGAGCAGATGATGGAGATGCACCCCGTGATGCGGGGATTCTTCGGAGGTGAATGATAATGGCAGATAGCAAATCCGCCAACCAGCCGCGTCTGACCACGATGCTCATATTCGTCCTGGCGATGTTCATACTGTTCGACCAGAACATCAGGAACGCGCTGGGCCGCATTGTTGGAATGGGCTTCGAGCCGATTATAGGGTTCGATTACCAGTATCCTTTGATAACGCTGCTGCTGGCGGGCACAATCATGGTCGGTCTGAGCACGGTGGTCCGTTCCCTCTTCACCGACTATGTGGAGATGGCCCGTTCGCAGAAGATCATGAGCGCCTTCAACCAGGAGCTGCGCCAGGCCAGGTTGGACAACAACCTCTACAAGATAAAGAAGCTCACCGATCACCAGCAGGAGATCATGGCCAAGTCCATGGAGATGAGCACAAAGCAGCTCAAGCTTCTGCCGGCAACCCTGCTGTTCATCATACCCATATTCTCCTGGATATCCGTCTTTGTCGTCGACCTTCCGTCGTCGATAATATCTGTGCCCTGGGCGTGGGAGGTGGATCTCAACAAAACCAACGTACTTCCGAACTGGATATTGGTGTACACTGTGGTGAGCATACCCTTCGGCCACACGCTCACGCGGTTGATACGCTTCTTCCAGTTCAGGAAGAAGCTCGAGGAGATGGACGCCGCCCAGGCCGGGGCGGAAGAGACATGAGGATCACCATCAGCGGGCCTCCGGGCTCGGGCAAGACCACCGTTTGCGGCATGCTCGCCGAGAGGACGGGAAACCCGGCGGTGGTCTTCGGCCGCCTCTTCCGGGACATGGCCGCCGAGCGGGGCCTGACCCTGGCGGAGCTGGGGGCGTTGGCGGAGAAGGAGCCCTCCATCGACCATGAGATCGACCAGCGCATACTGAAGATGGCCGCTGCCGGCGAGGACATGATCCTGGAGTCCCGGCTTTCGGCGCAGATGCTGGAACGGAACGGCATACCCGCTTTCAAGGTCTACCTCGACGCCGACCCCCTGGTGCGGGCGGAGAGGGTGGGCCGCCGCGAGGGCGAGAACCTGGAGCAGGCGGCGGAGGACATGGTCCGCCGCCAGGAATCGGAGGCCAAACGCTACCTCCAGTACTACGGGATAGACCTATTCGACCTCAGCGTCTACGACCTGGTGATCGACACCGGCGCGATGTCGCCGGGGGAGGTCGTGGAGACGATAGCTAGAAACATGGACGGTGATTGAATGATAATAAAGTCGGAGGACCCCGTGCCCAACCGCTGGGGCAAGAGGCCCACCGACCGTAGCCTGGGGGAGAGGCTACGCAACGGCGTACTGGTCCTGGACAAGCCCATGGGCCCCACGTCTCATCAGGTGGCCTCCTGGGCGCGTGACGCCATCAAGGTGGAACGGATAGCCCACGGCGGCACCCTGGACCCCAATGTCAGCGGCGTGCTGCCGATATGCGTGGGGAAGGCGGTAAGGCTCACCGACCTCATGCTCGGGGCCGACAAGGAGTACGTCTGCGTGATGCGCCTGCACCGCAACCGCGGACCCGAAGCGGTCAAGAGGGTGATGGCGGAATTCATCGGGCGTATCTACCAGTTCCCGCCGCTGCGCTCGGCGGTGAGGAGGCAGTTGCGCATCAGGACGGTGCATGGGATCGATATCCTCGACATCAGCGGCCGCGATGTCCTGTTCCGCGTGGCCTGTGACGCCGGGACCTACATACGCACCCTATGCATCGACATAGGCGAGGCGCTGGGCGTGGGCGCGAACATGGTGGAGCTGCGACGCACCCGCTCCGGGGGCATGTCCGAGGAGGAGGCGGTGACGCTGCAGCAGCTCAAGGACGCCTACGAGCTTTGGCAGGAACGAGGGCGGGCGGACCTTCTCAACGACATCATCCGGCCGGCCGAGTCGCTGGTCTCCCACCTTCCGCGGGCGGTCCTCAAGACAGCGGCGGTGGACGCTGTCTGCCATGGCGCCGACCTCGCCGTGCCCGGCATCGCCGCTTACGACGAAACCCTGCGTAAAGGCTCCCCGGCGGCGATGATGAGCTCCCGGGGGGAGCTGGTGGCGATAGGCGACCCTCTGCTTTCAGCGGAGAGGCTCGCCGAGCTCGAGAAAGGCATCGCGCTGCGCCCCCGCCGGGTGTTCATGGAACGGGGCACATATCCGCGGATGTGGAGATTCTCCACCGACCTCGATTATGAGTGAAATATTATTCACAACCTTTATCTTCCTAACAACGTTGCTACTCACGGATGGTCAAAGCCCGCTTACTGCTCGTGGACCCCGACCCCTCCTTCTTGGACCGCGCCGCTTCGGAGCTGTCCGCCCTGGAGGGCGTCGAGGCATCAGCGGCAGCGGACGCAACCGCGGCCTTGGACATCGTTAGAGATGGGAAGATCGATGCGGTGGTCAGCGGCCACGAGGGCCGCCTTGACGCCCTGTCATTGATGGCCGAGCTGCGCCGCATCGACCCCGAACTCTCATTCATGGTCGTGGCGGACGAAGGGTCCGAGGATCTGGCCATAGAGGCGCTGGAGAAGGGGGCCGACCATTACTGCTCCAAAAAGAAGGACCCGCTCCCTTCTCTAATGAACAAGGCGGTCCAGATCGCCGAGCGTTGCCGTCGCTACCGCGATAACGAGCTGGACAGGTACCGCCTGCAGACGCTGGTGGACCTGGCGGAGAAAAGGTCGGCGCCCTTCCACGAGATGGCCCATTTCATGCTGGAGAGCATGGTGGAGATAACCGGAAGCAAGATGGGATACATCGCCACGGTCGACACGGATGAGGGGACCTTGAACATGTTCGCCTGGTCCCAGGGCGGTTTGACCCGATGCCGCATGAAGGACCGCCCCGTCTTCTACCGGTTGGAGGAGACCGGTCTGTGGGGGGAGCCGGTGCGCCAGGGCAGGTCCGTCATGATAAACGACTACAGCAACGAGACCGAGCTGCAGAAGGGCTCCCCCAAAGGCCACGTGAGCATATCCCGCTACATGGCGATACCCGTCTACAACAAAGGAAGGATAGTCGCCACCTGCGGCGTCGCCAACAAGGCCGAGCCTTATGACGACGACGACCTGCGCCAGCTCACAATGATGATGCATGGCATGGAGCACCTCTACGACATAAACGCCCGGGACGCGGTCCTTTACGAGACGGAGAAGCGTTACGAGGGCATACTCCGCGCCATCCCGGTGGCGGTGGCGGTGCTCGATGCCGACGGCAGGCTGATGGACGCCAACGACCTCTTCATCAACATCGATGGTGGCCACCTGCACCGGGACGATAACATCCTCCATAAGAACGAAGGGGTGATCGCCGAGATACGCCGGCTGTTCGAGGAGTGCCGCAGGAAAGGGAGGAAGGTCAAGGACCAGATAAGCCATAGGTACTCGGTCGACCGGGATGCCCACTGGCGATGCTATGTCTCCCCCAGGTGGGACCAGAGCTACCGTTTCAATGGAGCGGTGCTGGTCATGGAGGACGCCACCGAGGAGACGGAGGCGATGAACGCCCTGGAGCAGAGCGCCAACCGCATCAAGACCATAGACCAGATCACCCGGCACGACGTGACCAACCATCTCCAGGTCCTCCATGGGTACCTGGAGATGCTGAAGGACATGGTCGTCAGCGACAACAAGGTCGATATACTGTCCCGCATGGAGCGCAGCCTGATGTCCGTCGAGGACCACATGGATTTCGCCCGCACCTATCAATCGCTGGGCGTGCAGAGGCCGCAGTGGCTGCTGCTGCGGCGCGAGGCGGAGTCCGCGCTCCGGCACGGCACACCTCTCGACGTGGACATAAACCTGGACGGCCATGAGGTATGGGCGGACCCCTCTTTCAACCGCGCCCTCTACAACCTCGTGGAGAACACCATCAGGCACTCCGGCCATGCCCGCAGGGTGTGGCTTCACAGCCATATCGACGAGGACGGCTCGCTCATCATAGTCTATGAGGACGATGGGGCGGGCATCCCCGCCGGGAAGAAGGAATCCATCTTCCGCAAGGGCGTTGGTGCCAACACCGGACTGGGAATGTTCCTCGTCAAGGAGATACTGCGGCTCACCGGCATGGACATCCAGGAATGTGGAAGGGAGGGAGTGGGCGTCCGTTTCGAGATAAAGGTGCCCTCTGAGGCCCACCGCTCCGCGCAGGGGGATCGGGCCGGTCCAGCATGACTTTATATTCACTCGCCGATACGTTTGACGGATGTACAGGGCGCTTCTCGTTGAGAAGGACCAGGCCTTCATGGAAAAGGCCGTTACCTTTCTCACCAGGATCAACCGCGACCTCAGGGTGATTCCGTGCCCGGAACCCGACGATATGCCTGAGCTCATAGACAAATACCATCCTGACATCGTGGTCTCCGGCCACGACCCCACCGCGGGGATGGACGGCTTCACCCTCTTCAAATCGTTGCTGCGCCGAAGCGACAACTTCCCCTTCATAATCATGGTCTCCAACGGCTCCCAGGAGCTGGCGGTGGAAGCCATGAACCTGGGCATCGACTTCTACCTCATCAAGGACCGTCCCCCTCGGGAGCTCTTCAACGACCTGACCGACAAGATAATCCTGGCGGTGGAGAAGAGGCGCATAGACGAGGAGCGGTCCCTAAGCGAGCGGCGCCTCAAGGCCCTGGTGAGGCTGGCGAAGATGCACAGCTACGGGTTCTCGGAGGTGGCGCACTTCGTCCTCGAGGAGATGGTGAAATTGACGCGCAGCGAGATGGGTTATTTCGCCCTCTATGACGAGAAGCGCGACCTGCTCACCATGTACTCATGGTCACAGGCGGGCATGAAACAGTGCCGCGTGGAGGATAAGCCCATAGAGTACCCCATGGAGACGGTGGGCATATGGGGTGAGCCGGTGCGGCAGAAGCGGGCCATAATCGTGAACGACTACTCCGCTCCCAGCCCCCTCATAAAGGGCATACCCAAGGGGCACGTGGCTCTGGACAGGCTGCTGATGGTGCCTCTGATGCACAACGGCAAAGTAATCGGCACCGCCGGGGTCGCCAACAAGGCCCAGCCTTACGACGGCTCCGACATCAACCAGATGGCCCTGCTGATGGACGGCATGGCCAGCATATACATGGGCCGCATGTCGGGAGAGGCGCGGTACGAGACCGAGAGACGCTACGAGGACATGCTACACTTCGCCCCGGTGGGCATAATGGTGGTGGACAACCAAGGGCTGATAGTGGAGTGCAACCTAAAGGCGAGGAACCTCCTCGACCAACTCTCTGACGAGGGCCACATCGGCAAGTCGCTCATCGATTACAAGGATGATTTCACCGTGCAGCTGTACTCGGCGGTTATGGAGTCGTTGCGCTCGCGCAGCCCCAGCAGCGCCAAGATCAGATTCAAGACGCCGCAGACCAACATCTCCATCCAGGTGTCCATACAGCCCCGCATGAATGGCCAGGACCCCAAGGGGGCGATAATAACCCTGGAGGACATGAGCGAGATCGAGACCTCGCTGGAGAAGCTGGAGAGGGCCTCCTTCCAGCTGAACGTGGTGGACCGAATGACATTCTTGGAGGTCTCCAACCAGCTGCAGATAATCAACGGCTACGTCAACTTCGTCAGTTCCATGAGCGACGACGAGGTCCTGGAAGAGCACATGGAACGCATACTTGACGCATCCGGCCGCATACAGGAGAGGATGCGCTTCTCCCGCGACTTCCGCAACGTGGGAATAATGAACTCCGAGTGGCAGAGCGTCACCGATGCCGTGGCGCAGGCATCGCTGGCGGCCGATGTCCCGGAGGGGATGCTGCAGATCAACACCGGGAACCTGGAGGTCCTCGCCGACCCACAGCTCCCCAAGGTCTTCGAGAACCTCATGGCGATGAGCCTGCAAGAAGAAGGCGTGACCGCCATCAAGGTGGGGTTCAACATAATCGATGGCCGCATGCGTATCGTCTACCAGGACGACGGCAAGGGCGTGGCCGAGGAGCACAAGGACCAGGTCTTCGATGCCAGCGCCTCGTGGGCGGCGAACGGAATGTATCTGGTCAAGGAGGTGCTCTCCGTGTCCAAGATCACCGTGATGGAGAATGGCGTCCCCGGCGAGGGCACCCGCTTCGAGTTGATAGTCCCCAACAACAGCTACCGGCTGCGCTCCTGACCGCCGTTATCCCTCGCCATCCGTTTGACCTTCTCCAACGCCTCGGCCAGCAGCCCATAGCCGCCCACGGTCTCCTCGTGGCTGAGGTCCATCTCGGCGGCGAACTGCTGGGATCGTTGCCGCAGGGACTCCACATCCCCCACGCCCGTGTCGATGAACAGGCAGCGGGAGTAGCTTTCGAACATCATCCGCAGCAGGTCCATGGGGTCCACGCCCTCCACGGTGTCCAGGTGCAGCTCCTTTATCGAGCCCTCGATGCCCAGATTGGTCCAGCCTGGAGAGTTGTACCAGGTGCCGGCGCATCTGCGCCGCTCCTCGGCGTACCCGGACGGGGTGAGGAAGACGCCGATGCAGTCATCGGTGTGCACCATCTCCGCCGGTATGCTGACGTCCTTGGTCACGCCCATGAGGCTCTGGCAGTAGCAGTATCCCAGCAGCAGGGCGTCGACCTTGCCCTTTAGGGCGTTGGCCCTCTCCACCACCTCCGTCCTCATCCGCTCCGGCTCTATATGGAGGCCGAATTCCAGGAATTCCACGTGGACGATGTCCTCGTCCCCCGCGACCAGCGCCTCGACCTCCTCCTTGAATATGTCGCAGGCGATGACACCCAATTTCATCGGCACGCCCCTCCGGCGTAGAACTGCCGCGGCTTGCCGACGGCGGTCACCATTATTTGCTTCTCCAGGAGAACCTCGCCGTCGTACTCCTGCCCGAATCCGAACTTGCGGTCGTGGTTCTCCACCTTGATCTCCACCGAGTCCGCCCCCGCCACCCGGGCCATGCGGTCGACGTGCTCCGAGCCGATCTTTCGGGCGTACTCCGCCGCCTCGCTCACGGAGTCGAAATCCCTCTTCTCTAGGGTGGAGAACAGGGTACAGGGCGGGTCCTCGGCGGTCCCCATGCCCGTCTTGGGCTTGATCAGGATGTTCATCTTCTCCACCACGCTGCCGGTTATGGCCCCTACGGCGTTGCCCACCTCGGCGTGCTCCGGCAGCAGCAGTCCAGTGGAGAAACGCTCCGCGATCATCGGGAAATAGGCCCCGATGGGGGCGCCGATGCCGATTATGGGCTTGTTCAGGCTCAGCCGGCAGGAGAAGTCCTTGCCCATGGCGCCGGTTATGGACTTGTCCAGAAGGTCGTAGGCCACTGTTCCCTCGCTCTCCTTTCCGGTCTCCTCGTAGACCAGCTTCCGGAGGAGCTCCATGGAGAGCTTCTCCACCACCATGGTCTTGGCGATGGAGAGGAAGTCCTCGCTGGACACGCCCATGCGCTTGGCCTGCTGCTCGAGGGCGATGCGCGAGGCCTCGGCGCAGTACTCGACGTAGGACCCCTCGACATGGAGCAGGTCAGTGGGCGTCAGCCCCATGCGGGTTATGATGCCCATCTCCTCCATCTTCTTCACGTTGAAGGAGAACTGGTGTATGCCCAATGCCTCTTTGGCCTCCAAGAGGGAGTGCGGGCCCTCTTGGAGGAGGCGTAGGAACACCTTGTCGTTTTCGGACAGGGACCCGTCCCCGTCGTCCTTGAGCAGCACGAAGAATTCCACGTCCTGTATGACGTTGTCGATGTCCATGCTCTCCGGCGTGAAACGGGAGGCTCTGGCCGCGGCCTTCTTGAGCCTCTCCGTCACGTCGGGGCGCTGAGAGGCGCCGATGCACAGCGGTATCACCCGCAACGGTGTTAGCATGAGCTTGTTGCCGTTGACCACGAAGCGGCTATCGCCCCCGATGCCGGAGGTGGATATGTCCGCCGCCAGCACCCTGGTGCGGCGACCTCCGATCAGGGCGCCCTCCGGGTCCAGGCGCGGATGGCCGTTGCGGAGTATGCCGATGTCGGTGGTGGTCCCTCCCATGTCCACAACGATCGCTTCCTCCTCGCCGGTGAGCATCTTCGCCCCGGTGAGGCTGGAGGCGGGGCCGGAGAGTATGGTCTCCACCGGCCTCTGCAGCGCCACCCCCTCGTCCATCATCGAGCCGTCGCCCTTGACGATCATCATGGGCGCCTCGATGCCCAGCTCGCCGAGGACCTTCCTGACCGAATCCATGAGGTCGGCGATGATGGGTATCAGGCGGGCGTTCATCACCGTGGTGAGGGTCCTCTCGTTGAATCCCAGGCTCGACGATAGCTCATGCCCGCAGACCACCGGCTTCGAGCATACATCCTTGACCATCCTCTTGATGCGGTCCTCGTGCTCGGGGTTGCGGACGCTGAGGAAAGAGGACACGGCGAAAGCGTCCACCGCGCCAGCGTACTGACGGATGAATCTCTCCGCCGCCTCCTCGTCCAAGGGCTCCGCCTCCTCCCCTGATAGCATGTGGCCGCCGGAGACCCTGCCGATCACGTCCACCGGTATTGACCGGTCGTAGTCCCTGCCCACCACCAGCAGGGCGACGCGACAGCCTTTGCCCTCCACGATGGAGTTGGTCGCCAAGGTGGAGGAGACTGAAACCAGCTCCACCTCGGACAAACGACCGCTCCCCATATGGGATATGGCCTTGGAGATGCCGATGGAGAGGTCGTCCCTGGTGGTGAGTGACTTGGCCTTGCCGAGAACCTCCAGGCATCCGAAGTCGTACAACGCCGCGTCGGTGTAGGTGCCACCCGTGTCTATTCCCAGGCCCAGGGCCATGCAATCACCTCCTGCCGCTCCATCCCATGTCCTTGTTGTACTTGTTAACGACCTGCGATATATGGTCGGCCATCAGCCTCTCGTGGTTCTTCCCGAACACCTCGGGCGTGTCCCGGATGTAGAACTCGGCGTCGCACTTGGCGCAGCGCACCTTCGGACAATCCCTCATCGCCTCTGAACAGCCTTGGCAGGCTATGGTGCGCGCGTACATCATCGAGAACTCGAAGCCGCAGAACGGGCACTCGAACTTCCGCAAGGACCTCACCGTCTGCGGCGAGAAGCCCTTGCTCCTCATGGCATCATAGTATCCTTTACTACCTAGCATCAACAACACCTCAGTGATGGTCTATCCCCTTCTCCACCTCATAATGATCATCTACTATCTCGAAGTCCATGTCGTAATCGGCGAAGACCTCGTCCAGTATGGAGCGGGTGAGGTCCCTGACCACATCGTCCCATATCCCGTGGACGATGACGTGCATGGTGAATTCGAACTCCCTCAACGATTCCACCGGCAGCGAGTCCTTGAACGCCGCCTTCTCTTGGGCGGCATCGACGATGCTCCCCATGATGTTGCCCTCCGAGCTCCACACGAAGGACTTCACATGGCCGACGATGTCCGCGCCGTTCTCCATGCATATTTGGACGGAACGCTTCATAATGTGGTCGACGAACCTCAGTATCTCTTCCTTGCTCACTCCGCTCTCGGACCGGACCTTTATCACTATGGCGTACTTCCCCAGCTCATCGACCGCCCGGTGCAGGTCGAGATGCAGGTCGTCGTGGTCGTCTCCAGACATGGTCATTCCCTCTTGGCGTACTGCTTGCGGAGCAGCTCCTCCTCCACCGCATCGTCGTAGCGCGGCGATATCCTGTCGACTATCGTGTCGTAAACCAGATCAAGCCCCTCCCCGGTCACGGATGAAAGGTGGGCGATCTCCGCCCGCGGGTTGATGCTGGCTATGAACTCCTCGGTCTTGGCCACGGCCTCGGGCGAAGCGGCATCGACCTTGTTCACGAAGCAGACGTCGCTCTCGCGTATCTGGGTCTCGACCAGTCGGCGCACGGCCTTCAGCAGCATGTCGATGCGCGTGGCATCGACCAATGTTATGACGGGCGCATGCTCGATGATCATCTCCGCCTTGGCCTCGGAGTACTCGGCGGCCCTTTTCAGGCCCCAAGGTATGGCAACCCCGGAAGGCTCGACGATGACTATCTGGGGGTCGAAGACCTCGTGGAGCTTGACCAGCGTCTCGGCGAAAGAGCCGGCTATCTGGCAACAGATGCAGCCGCCGGCTATCTCCCGGGCCTCGAGCCCGTTGGCCTCCACGAACTTGGAGTCGATGCTGATCTCACCCACGTCGTTGACCACTATGGCTATGCGGCAGCCTTTGTTGACCAGCCCCTCCGCTATCTTCATGAGGGCGGTTGTCTTCCCGCTGCCGAGGAATCCTGCAATCTGCGAGACCTTCATTTTTATCACATTCTACGGTAAAGTGTTTGGGAAAGGGTTTGCCGCATAAAGTCGGTTGTGGAAGTTTCCCCGGTCAGCAATCGACCTTGCCGTTCTCCTTGGTCACGTCGACCACGGCCTTGATGTTCTCCATCTTGGTGGCGATGTCAGGCGGCACCTCGCAACCGCTGGATATGCAGTAGCGGGAATTCAACCCCCTCTTGCAAAGGGAGGTCTTGACCTCTTGGCAGAGATCCTCCGTCACCTTGGAGATCTTCTCCGGGGTGGCGCGGATGAACATCTGCGGGTCAATGTTCCCCGCCAGCAGGCAGTTGTCCGCATAGCCCTGGTCGATGACCTCGCCCGCGGTGGGCGACCCGGGGATCAGGGGGTAGTAGGCCATGCTGAAGATCACTGGCTTGAACTCCGTCACCTGGGTGTCCATATGGGGGAGGTCGGAGCAGTTGTGCACGCAGAAAGCCATGCCGCTGTCCGTGGTGAGCTTGTTCAGCATGCCAGCGTACTTGCTCTGCCCCTCGAACTCGTGGTACTCCGAATCACCGAGGCAGGAGTAGTTCGCCCACAGATAGTCCCAGACCAGGCCGTTGCAGCCCGTCTCGCCGAAGGCCTCGACCATCTGCCTGTCGAACTCCACCATAGTCTCCATGCCCTTGTGGACCACCGATGGGTCGGTGAACATGTCCATGAAGACCCTCTCAGCTCCAGCGGTCTGTGTCAAGGCCAGCAGCGGACCCTCCAGGAAACCGGCGGTGATTACCTCGCCCGCCAATTTCTCGGAGAAGATCTTGGTCCCCTCGACTAGGACGTTGGTTCTCCCCTTCTTGATGTCTGGGACCTCTAACTTCTCATAGTCCTCGGGGCTGTGGATGATGTGCTTGTCCACGAACGGGGTGTTCTCATCATCCATGCGGACGTTGGCTCCGAGGTCGCCAGCCAAGACGGAGAGGTCCATCAGGCCGATGGCGAAGTCGAAGTCGAAGTACTTGTGCCCAGCGATGAAACTCTCGGCGAAGAGCTTGGGATCCCGGCACCATTCGGCATAGGTGACGCCGTTGCCGCCGTTCAGCAGCTTGCGGTTGATGCCGCACGCTATTGGATAGGCGGGCAGGCGGTCGACCTCTTCATTCCCGAGCGCGGCCATTCCCCTCTCGAGATGGTTCAAAACAAGGCCTCCTTCAGCCATGCCACGGAGTCCTGGGCGTTCGCGTCGCGGTGGTCGGCGCCGATCTCCTCGGCGAAGTCCGGCGATGTCGGCGGGCCGCCGATGACCACTTTGGCCTTGGAGCGGTAGCCGCTCTCCACCAGCCCGTCGATGACGTCCTTCATGCCGTCCATTGTGGGCGTCATCAAGGTGCTCATGGCCACCACGTTGGTCTTGATGCTCTCCGCGGTGTCAATGAACGTGGTTATGGGCACGTCCTTGCCGAGGTCCTTGACCTCAAGGCCGCCGGCGGTCATCATGGTCTTGACGATGTTCTTGCCGATGTCGTGCACATCACCCTCGACAACGCCGATGACCACCTTCTTCTTGTCCGCAAGATCCTCGGTGGGGATCATGGGGAGAAGCATGTCCAGTCCAGCGTACATGGTGTTCGCCGACATCAATACTTGGGGAAGGTACACCTCGCGGGCGGCGTACCTGTCGCCAACGACCGACATCCCCTTCACGAGGCCATCATTGATGGCGTCGAGGGGGCTGACCTTCTCGTCAATGGCCCTCTGGGCGTATGACTTGGCCTGGTCAGGCTTCCCTAGGACCACTCCCTCGCTCAATCCGTTCAATATCTCATCTTTGCTCATTGGGTTCCTCCTCGGACGGAATGTTCGCCGTCTCGTGAAGAAAATCCGCTATATCTTTATTAAATAATACAGTATGGATGGATGATAGAACCATGTTGAACAGGTATACATACAATCAAAATAGTTTTTCCTTTTAAATACTGAACGAGTGATAACAGTTATTTACAACAGAGATGGTAGATGATAGGCCTATAAACGAAAAACGCATATATACATCATATAAATAATTTATCTTAGGCGCAAACAATAGTTAACATGACCCTCCCGACTATAAGCCGTTAATAACAAAACACTTGGTAAACATATATATAAAATAAATATAATATTATCAGAACTCCCCTATTATTAATACCCTCATGCAGAATCCTCTGTCCGGTGAGGGTGCGGCCAAAGGAGCGACCATCGACCGCAACACGGGAAAAGGTGAGCAAATGGACCTTGAACAGTTCGAGATAGACCTGAACGCCAGGTGCGTCTGCGGATGCATGGAGGGCGGCAGGTTCCACAAGATCTACCGCTTCGACAACGGCTACGGGGCGTCAGTTGTCGGCAATCCTCGCATGGAGGGCTTCGACTCCGACGGCTACCAGGTGATGTTCCTAAAATTCACGGGTGACGAGTACAGCGTGGAGGAGCCTCCCGGCATGGGATCGAAGACAGTGAACGTGGGTTCATGGGAGGATGCCCTGCGGCTCCTTATGCGCCTCTCCGAGCTGGACGAACAAACATGAAATAACCGTCTGCGCCATTAATGGTCGATGGCGGAGAGGCACGACGTCCTGGTGGTGGGGGCCGGCCCCGCCGGTCTCTCGGCGACCCTTTTCCTCAGGCTGTCGGGGCGGGATCTGGACGTGCTCGCCCTCGACCGCCTCCAGGGAGAGCGCAGGTCGAGATACCATCGGATATGCGGTGGAGGCGTCAGCCGCCGGGCCTTCCGGGGTCTGGACCCCATCGAGCCATGGGGCGCCATGGAGGAGATATCGCGCGCTCTGCTGCGCTGGCCCGGCGGTGTGGAGACTGAACAGACGATCGACGGCCATATCATCGACCGCCCCCGTTTCCTCGATGAGCTAGCCGTCCGCTGTCGCGAGGAGGGCGCTATGTTGGAGAGGGGGTCGGTGGTCTCCGTGGTTCCGGACGGTGACGGCTATCGCGCCCGTCTCTACGACGGCAGCGAGCTCCGCGCCCGCCACATAATCGGCGCTGACGGGGCCCTCTCCGTGGTGCGGCGCGACCTCTTCGGCACCCGGCCTTGGCGGATCATGGCCGCGGAGAGGTATCTGGTGGAGGGAGACGCGGAGCCGGGCACCCTCGTTTTCCATATGGAGCAGCGCTACCGCGGCGGGTATCGCTGGGAGTTCCCCTGCGGCGGACTGGTAAACACCGGTTTCCCCCGAGGGACGGACAGCGTTGAGGAGTACCTGGACCGTGGATGCCGTCACATCCCCTTCGGCGGTGTGGGGCCGGTGGTAGAAGGCGATGCCCTCCTCGTCGGCGACGCCGCCGCCCAGGCCAACCCTGTCAGCTACGGGGGCATAAGGGCGGCGCTGCAGGCGGGCCGCCAGGCGGCTTCCGCGGTGGCCGCCGGAAAGCCGGACCTTTACCGGAGATGGTGGGAGAGGTCGCGACTCTCCTCGCCGTGGTACCTAAAGGCCCATGAGGCCATGTCCTCATGGAGCGATGAGGACATGCGGGCCGCCGCCGCGCCCTTCCAAGGGAGGTCCAGGGCGCTGCCCCTCCTGCGCCGCCTCATCGAGGCGCCGCGGGATTACCATATGTACGTGGCCTACGGCATGGCCCTCCGCGACAGCTGGTGACCTCTGCAAAACACAAATACCCCCCGGGGCATCACCAAGCATGCCCATCCTGCGAAAGCGCTCGCCGGTGCTGTCCAAACAGACGGTAAGAATCGGGGAGCTGGACCTATCCCTCCCCGGCGGCTACGACAACGTCAAGACCTTCCCTCTCAAGGTGCGCAAGGGCCGCGGCCTCACCGTCAAGGTGGAATCCGACGCCCCGGTGGACATGGCGGTCTCCGGCCCCGACGGACGGGTCCTGGATTTCAAGGAGGGCATCAGCGACGGGATACTGGGTCCCATACCATTCACCGAGACCTGCACCGCAGCCCTCCTTCTGGGGGTCTACCGCGGCGACAGGGCGGAGTTGGAGATCGAGGCCTGGCAGGAATGAGTGAAAATATTGTATAGTCACGGCGTGGATGTGGATTACGGATGAGATTGGAGGCGTTGGCCGGCAGGAGGAGAAGGCGCAAACTGGACCTGAGCAGCGATTACGACACAGCCCTGCTGCGGCTCTTCGTGCTGTCATTGCTGGTCTGTGTGGTGGCATCGGTGATCACCCTGGTCGCCGGCTTGGTGGAAAGCTTCGTGCTCACCATGCCCATAATCTCGTTCGCCCTGGTGGTCGTGGGGCTGGTATCGTTTGCCGACCGTTTCAGATGGTACTACGCGCTGCTGCTGCTGGCCGTGGTCGCGGCCCTCTACGTCTACGGCGCCCCCTTGATCCTCATCCTCTTCATAGTATACGCGGTCCTGGGCGGCTTCGGGGTGGTGGCGGTGATCGTCACGCTGCAGAGGAGGATGTTCTACCGCACCCTGGCCCGGATAGAGGGCATAAGCCTGAGGGAGGAGCTGGATCCCAAGGACAAGATCCTGATGTTCATCTTCAACATACCGGACGACCTCAACACTGCCGATCTGGTTATGGAACACAACATGAGCCGCGACCACGTCCCCCTGGACGAGACCCTGCGCACCATGGGATTGGGATTCTTCCTGGGCATCGCCCTGTGGATATTCATAAGCCTCAACCCCTCCCTGGTGCAGGCCTACCCGCTGGAGTATATCCTGTTGCTGATGTTCCTCATAACCCTCTACATCCCGTTCATGGTGCTGCCGTGGTCCATCTTCCGCTCCTTGGACGTGAGGATCAAAGGCCCTTACCAAGACATGCGCCTGTACAAGGGCGCGGTGGCCACATTCAAGAAGATCGCCATGCCCATCATCCCCATATCACTGTACACCGTGGGCGCGGCGAGGATGATGGGCTTGGAGACCCTGGCGGGATTCATCGGCATGGCGGTCCTCTTCAACATCGCCATAATGGCCAGCACGTCCATAGTCTATTTCGCCCTCTATGAGCGGGACCTCATCGAGGACGTCGTGTCGCGGTGGAGGGACTTCCGCCCCACCCCTCTGCTGGTGGAGGTGATGCAACAGGAGGGGGAGGAGGTCAAGAAGGTGCCGGCGACGCCCCAGAGGCGATACGAGCTCGACGACCTGCCCGAGGTCAACCAGATCCGCTGATCCTTCGCAGCATCCGCGGCTCGCCGATGCCCCATTCGTCCTTCTTCAGGGCCAGCACGGTCAGCAGACCGCTGGAGAAGAACAGCACCGACGCCCCCACGGCCATGTTGTCGATGAACACGTAACCGCCCATGTAGAGGGCCGCCGCGCATCCCGCCATGGTGGCGTAGTACTGGTGCACCTGCGGCATCCATAGGCCGAAACGGTCGCCGTAGTAGTAGACGATGAAAACCGCTATGGCGGAGACTAAAAGAGATGGAACGAAGAACGTAGAGCCCAGCACCTCCATCATGGCATGGTACCTCTCGCCGGAGGGGTCCCGAATCATACGCGAGAACACCCCGGACATTATGACGGAGAAAGAGGCCCCCATCCATTTCTCCACTGAGGGGTAGGACCTCCTCAGCTCCGCCAAAGGCTTGTCCTCCATGTGCATCCCGCGATATCATCCGTTACAGGCGATATAACGTTTCTCCCTCAACTTTCGGGACGCCCTCCCCCACTCGCGTTATAATACCACGCAGACGAACTGCCCTTCTCCGGACATGAGAGCGAGAAGGCGAGCACGAGCATCCGCGAACCCCCTGCGCGGGACGACGGCGGCGGAGGCCCTCCAGGCCGAAGGATTCCGGCCTGGTGAGCTGACGCTCCTGCTGGGGCCCCGCTCGGAGTCCTCGGCGGTGCTGCACGCTTGCTGCGCCGAGGCCGCCTGCCGGGGGCAGGGGGCGGTGTGGGTGGACGGGGGCAACGCCCTCGATACACTGGCGCTCTCGCGCCGCTGCCGCGCCCTGCGCTGCGGCACCCGCGAGGCCCTGGACCGCGTCAACGTGGCACGGGCGTTCACCGCCTACCAGCTGCAGGCCATCATCGGAGAGAGGCTGGAGGCCAAGGTCCTCGAGGCCTCCCCGTCCCTGGTGCTGGTGGCGTCTCTGGACGAGCTGTTCGGGGACCAGGACGTCGACCGCCGCGAGGCCCGCCACCTGATGCGGGCGTCGCTGGAGGACCTGAGGTCTATGGCGGTAAGGACGGGCGCAGCGGTGCTGGTGTCCGCCTCTGCAGAGGGCGTTCCGCCCTCTGAGGCCGCCCTCGCCCACCGGGTGCTGAGCGCTGGCAAGCTCGCCGGGCCCGCTTCGGTCCGGCGCGGGGGTGTCTGAGATGGGCCGCACCTCGCCCACCTACCGCCGCGCGTCGGAGCGCGTCATCCAGGAATGGAGGGGGTTCCGCCGCGCCCTCGGCCCGGAGGACCGGGAAGCCTTCGACCGCCTGCTGGAGCACGTGCGCGACCACGCCGCCGCCGGCAGCAGCTGCGACTCCCCCGACCCGGTGGAGAGCATGCTGATATCGATGCTGCTGGAGCACGAGAAGGAGCTTAGACGGCTGAGGCGGGATGAGGGGTGAGGGGATGGATCACCGACTGCCACCCCAGCGACGACGGCCGCGGTGTGGTGGTATGGATACGTGGCTCCGAGGGGCACCTGCGCCTCGGCTTCCCGCTCCGGCCCTCGTTCTTCGTCTCCGGCGAGGGCCTGGCGTCTCTGTCCCGCGACCTGGAGGGCTGCGGGGCGACGACCGAGATGCGCCAGGCCCGAACCCGGCTTGGCGGCCCGCGGGAGGACGTCCTCATGGTCAGCGTGGAAGGCTTCCAGACCATGGCCCGCCTGGCGAGGGCGGTGGACCGTTGGGGCGGACACCGCGCCTACGAGCTCTACAACGTGGACCTCTCCCCGGCTCAGCGTTTCATGCTCCCGCGCGGCCTCTTCCCCTTCGGCCTGGTGGAGCATGACGGCCCCCTCCGTGCCATTGATTCGCCGCAGCGCATCAACTACCCGGTCCCGCCGTTGCTCTCCCTTCGCCTGGAGATCTCCACGGGAACCCCCTTCGACCCGTTGCCTGGAGAGGAGATACGCTCCCTGTCGTTGGACGGCGAGGCCCTGGAGGGCGACGAGGAGGGGATGCTCCGTCGTCTCTCCGAAGAGCTGGAGCGGAGGGACCCCGACGTGCTGCTGGTGGACAGGGGGGACAAAGGCAGGACCGCCCACCTCCTCGAGCGCGCCGAGCATCTAGGTCTGGGCCTGGCGCTGGGCAGGGACCGGGGCGTGAGGGCCGGAGGGTCCAAGAGCTACCACAGCTACGGGACGACGGTTTACAAGCCCCCCGCCCTCAAGCTCAACGGCAGGATCCATCTCGACACCTCCTCGTTCATGCACTCCGAGGGCGGACTGCCGGGGCTGATCGAGCTGTCGCGCCTCAGCGGCATACCCTTGCAGGACCTCTCTCGCCTGTCGCCCGGAAGCGCCATAAGCGCCATGCAGTCGGACCATGCCCTGAAAGGGGGCCACCTGCTGCGCTGGAAGAAGAACATGCCCGAGGACTTCAAGACCCTGTCCCACCTGGTGGCCTGCGACCGCGGCGGCATGATACACCAGCCCCGGCCGGGGGTGCACGAGGATGTGGTCGGCATGGACTTCTCCTCCATGTACCCTTCCATAATCTCCCGGTTCAACATATCCCCTGAGACCCTGGAGTGCGCCTGTTGCCCGCGGTCAGAGGCGATCGTCCCCGGTATCGGCCACCGCATATGCCAGAGCCGCCGCGGGCTGTTGCCGGAGGTCATCGGCCCGGTGGTGGAGAGACGGAGGGCCCTGAAGGCCATGGCCCGCCGCGACCCCCTGCGGGCGGAGTCCTGCCGCCAGCGCTCATCGCTTCTCAAATGGATACTGGTGACCTGCTTCGGTTACACCGGCTACCGCAACGCCCGCTTCGGCCGCATAGAGTGCCACGAGGCCATAACCGCCTACGGCCGGGAGATAATGTTGCGGGCCTCGGAGATGGCGGCTGCCATGGGCTTCAAGGTGCTGCACGGGATAGTGGACTCGCTCTGGCTGCAGGGCGGAGGCGATCCGGACAGCTTCGCGGCGGCGGTGATGGAAGAGCACGGCATCCCTCTGGAGACTGAGGGACGCTACCGCTGGATCGTGTTCCTGCCCAACCTGCACAACGGCGCCGGGGCCCTCAACCGTTATTACGGTCTTTTCGAGGACGGGGAGATCAAGATGAGAGGCATCGCCGCCCGCAAGCGGGACTGCGTTCCCATGGTTCGCGATTTCCAGGTCGATGCCTTGGAGATCCTCTCCGAAGCCGACGGCCGCGAGGGGATGGAGGGGCGGCTGCCGCAGGTCATATCCCTGCTGAACGAGAAGGTCGAGGATCTGCGCCATGGCGCCGCCGGCGCCGAGGACCTCACCGTGCTGCGCCGCATCTCCCGTCCGCTGGGAGCTTACAGGCAGTTCAACGACGGCCGCGCCGCCGCCGAGCTGATGGCCGCGCACGGCCACGAGCCGCGGCCGGGGCAGTCGGTGGCCTACATCGTCAGGGACTCGTCGGCCAAGGCCGCCGCCGAGAGGGTGGCGATACCATGGCTGTGGGACGGCGTCTACGATGCCGAAAGGTACGCCGAGATGCTGCTGCGCGCCGCCGAGGAGATACTGGTCCCGCTGGGGTGGGACCGTGAGCGCCTGCGGCGGGTCACAGGAGGCCAGTCAGGAAGGGCTGCGCACCAGTGTAGAATAGCATGACCGGCAGCAGCAGCGACCCGGTCAGATGGACGCGGCCCACCCCCGCCGCCGAGGGCAGGAGGCCGAGGCAGGTCCCCGCCACCAGCATCAGCAGCCCCCCCGGCCCGCTGACCGCCAGCACCAGTACGCAGAGGAACAGGGCGATGGCCAGGTTCAATCGCCATAGGTCCCTTCCCTGGAGGGCGCGGGCGAAGAACGCCCCCGCCCTGACGGTGAGGAGATAACCGAGCACCGCAGATGCCAGCACGCAGAGCAGCAGCAGGGCGAAATGTGGGTTGTCCAGGCCTCGCAGGCCATCGCCCATCACGTCCGAGACCACCAGCATTGTCCCCGTCCTCCCCCGTCCGGCCACTGACAGGGTGACCAGAGCGAAGACCGTGGCCGCGGTCCCCACCGATGATACCATGGCGATGAACCTCTCCGGGGTCCTCTCCGGGGACCCCAAAGAGGCCACCACCGTTCCGGCGGTCGAGGTCACACCCGGCAACCATCCCACCGCCAGACCGGCCACCAGGCCCCGTAGCGCCGGGCCGCTGTCCACCGTCGGCAGCGCGGAGCCGGTCTGCACCGGCACCCCTCCGGCGCCCAATGATATGAGCAGGGCAGGCATGCCGAAGAGGCCGGCGAGCATCGGCAGCATCAGGCCCCCGGCCTGCACCATGCCGGCGGAGGCGGGCATGGACCCGAACATCGTCACCGTCCCCAGGACCCCCGAGGCGAGACAGAGTGAAACGGCCCACGCCCTCTTGCGCGGGGCGGAGTCCCCACGCTCGGAGAGGATCATGAGCAGGAGGCAGGCGGGAAGCATGAAAGGTATGTGCCTCTGCAGCGTCTCCCAGCCCCCTGACTCCATCGCCAGGTGCACGGGTAGCGCCAGGACCACCGCCGCCGCCGCCCCCACCAGGCTTCCTTGGGCTGAGCACGCCACCGCCTCCGCGCCCTTCCCTCCCATCAGCATCCTGTGCCCTGGAAGGACGCTCAGGACGTCCTCCTCGCCGGGCGACCCGAGGAAGACCGAGGGCACGAAGTCCATGAAAGAGTGCACCACCGAGGCCGATACCACCGCCGCCGCCACCATGACTGGCAGCATGGAAGGGCATACGGCGGAGGACAGCAACGACGCGAGAACGGGATAGCCAGCGAGGAGCAGCGCTGCCAAGGTGTTGACGTGTATCCCGGGGACGAGGCCGCTCACGCTGCCTATCAGCGAGCCGAAGAGCATCATGTAGGCGACGAGGAGCAGGGATCCGGGGTCCACCTGGCTGCATCGCGCCGGCGGAGAAAAACGGGGACCGCTGCATCCAGTCTAATTCATTCGTAGTAGACCGTGCGCCCTTCGACCACGTCCACCTTGAGAAGCGTCTTTATGTCGACGCCGATGTCCTCCTCGATCTCCTTCTTCTTGTCGGTCTTCTCGAAGACCATGACGATGTCGGCCACCTCCGCCCCCACCTTGTGCTTCAGGGCATGCACCAGCGCCCTCAGGGTGCCGCCGGTGCTGAGCACATCGTCCACTATGACCACCCTCTCTCCCTGCTTGATTCCGTTGATGTACATGTCGGAGCTGGAGTATCCGGTGGCCTGGGCGATGTTCACCTCCCCGTCCAGGCCGTAGCCTCTCTTGCGCACGATGCTGTAAGGTATGCCCAGCTGCAGGGATATGGGAACGGCAAGGTGTATGCCCATCGCCTCGGGGGCGATGATGCGGTCGCAGCGGAAGTCCCCTACCTCCAGCATCCGGGCCACGACCTCCAGGAGCAGGTCGGGGTCCATCTCCGGTATGCCGTCCGTGATGGGATGGACGAAGTACTGATAGTCTCCGATGCCCACCACCGGGCATTCCTCTACGCTCCTCTTCAACCTGTCCAGCATGCACTGGTTAAGGTGATGTTACGGATAAAAGGTTTTCATTCCCCCACCATGAGGTCCACGAAGCGGAACTCCCGCGAGTCGAAGAGCCCGCGGTCCCCTATCTTGAGGCTGGGGAGCACGAGCAGGCTCTGGAACCCCATGGTCATGAACGGGGCGTGCAGCTTGCAGCCCAGGTCGTGGACGAAACCGCTCAGCTCTCTCTCCTTGGCGGCCACCTCCGCGGCGGTGGCGGTGCTCATAAGACCTGCGACAGGCAGCGGCAGGGACGCGTGCCGATCCCCGTCGGTGGCGTAGTACCCCCCGTTAACGGAGACGCCGTTGATGACCCTCGCCAAGGATTCCAGGTCGACGGCCACGGCGATGATGTTGTGCGAGTCGTGGGCTATGCTCGAGGCCATGCCCCCTCTCTCGAGGCCGAATCCGGTCACCAGCCCCACAACGGGAGGGGAGTCGTCGTAGCGGCTCGCCACCGCTATGTAGCTCAGGTCCCTGGAGGGGTCGGCGCGCACATGGCCGTCGGCAACGTCGACATCCACGATCTCCTCTCCGCTGACTATCTGGTCAGGGTAGACCCTTATGGCCCTCGCCCGCCGCAGCCCGTTGGAGGGAACGCGGAGATCTTCGCCCCTCAGCCCCCTCGGCCTGATGTTGGTGGCGGCCTCCGATGGCTCGGCCTCGAAGAGGGCCCTTCCTCCTTCGGCGACGAGGTCGCCCCCTATGTAGACCTCGAGGACGTCGAAGTCCTTGAGGTCGGAGACGACGACCATGTCGGCGGGCATGTCCAGGTCTATGTATCCTCCATCCAGGCGGTAGTGGCGCGCAGGCCAGAGGCTCGCCGCCTTCACTGCGTTCAAAGGCGAGGCCCCCAACGATACCGCTTTGCGGAGAAGCCGGTCCATGTATCCTTCCAGGATGTCATCGGCGTGCATGTCGTCAGTGGCGAGCAGGAACTCATGCTCGTCGGCGACGGCGATGAGCTCCTCCATGTTCTTGCTGGCGCTCCCCTCACGGACCTGCACCATCATGCCCTTGTCCGCCTTCTCCAGCGCCTCCTCGGTGCTGGTGCACTCATGGTCGGTGCTGATGCCCGCCGCTATGTATCTCTCCAGGTCTTCGCCGGTCAATCCCGGGGCGTGGCCGTCGACTGGCTTGCCGCGGGAGAGGGCGGACTCTATCTTGGCCATGACCTCCGGGTCCTCGTTGAGCACGCCGGGGAAGTTCATCATCTCCGCCAGCGCCACGACCTCTCCGCGTTCCATGAGCCGGTCGACCTCCTCCGGGCCCAGTACGGCGCCTGAGCTCTCCCACGGAGTGGAGGGCACGCAGGAGGGGGCGGCGAAGTGGAAACGCAACGGCACCCGGGCGCCGTCATCGATCATGAACTCCACACCATCGACGCCGAGGACGTTGGCTATCTCGTGCGGGTCGGCTATGACGGCGGTGACCCCGCGGGGGACCGCCGCCTCGGCGAACCGGGAGGGGACGAGGAGGGACGACTCCACGTGCACGTGGGAGTCGATCAGCCCTGGCAGTATGTAACGATCCATCCCCTCGTCGGTCTCTTCGATGGCAGTGACCCTGCCGTCCTGGACGGTGACGCGGGCGGGGATTATCCGGTCTCCGACAACGTCAACGAGCTTGCCTTCGACGGTGAGGCTATTCATGGGTGTCGATGAGGGATAGAAGGATAAATAGTTCATGACAATGGCATGCCATGCGCTTTCCGCGGCAGGTGCTGAACGAGGTCAAATGGCGGGAGGACATGGAACTCTCCCGTTGCCGGGTCAGTTATGTGCACCGCGGCGCCGAGGGCGACACCAGGACCATATCCGGGGATGAGATAGAGCATCTGGGTCGGTCGTTCTTCCGCGCCGGCGGATCGATGATACCGTACCACCGCATCAGATCGATCACTTACGAAGGGCGCACCTTGTTCGAAGGGTGATGAGGATGCAGCGGATATGTATTTAACCGGCCTGCAGGATGCGGTGGCGATGTCCGAAGGCGCCGCCAGGATGCCGTTGATAGACCCCGTCCCAGGGATCAGGAGCCTGCTCAGCAGCCTGCGCTGGTTCCCCCGCCGGTTCTGGAGGTTCCCGTTGCTGCGCAATTACCCTCTCAAGGTCCATCGCGGCCGCGGGTCCGTGTTCGAAGTGGACGGACGGGCGCTGTTCGTCTCCCTTCCTCATCTGGTGGAATCGTACTCCGCCAAGCTGGCGGGGGACCGCGCCGTCATCATGCTCCAGGACGCCGCCGCCCTTCGCATCGGGGACCGCTCCGTGGTGAGCCCGGGGGCAAGGTTCAACATCGGCGAGGGTGCCAGCGTGACGGTGGGGAGCAGGACGCTCATCAACGAGAACTGCATCATCTACAGCCGGGATAGCGTGAGCATCGGCGATGACTGCGCCATATCCTGGGGGGTGCGCATAATGGATACTGACTTCCACGTGCTGGTTAAGGAGGGGGAGAGGCTCCCCATGGAGGCGCCCGTCCGCATCGGGGACCATGTGTGGATAGGGTCCAACGCCACCGTGCTCAAGGGGGTGAGCATCGGCGACGACGCGGTGGTGGGCGCGGGGGCGGTGGTCACCCGCGACGTCCCTCCCCGGACGGTGGTGGCCGGGAACCCCGCCCGGCCCATCCATGAGGGGATGGGCTGGCACTGGATGTGAGCCCCGCCGCTCAATATCATTTTATAAGCGACCGGGGATTGAGGGGGCGATAGAAATGGACCTGGAAGAGAGGCTGCATCTGGTCACCAGGAACTTGGAGGAACTGGTTACCGAGGAAGAGCTGAAAGAGGCGATGGCATCAGACAGGGAGCTGCGGGCTTACATAGGATTCGAGCCCTCTGGCCTGGTGCACATAGGCTGGCTCATCTGCGCCTCCAAGATACGGGACCTGGCCGACGCCGGTTTCAAGGTCACCGTCTTCTGGGCCGATTGGCACGCCTACATCAACGACAAGCTGGGCGGCGACATCGATAAAATACGCACCTGCGCCCGCTACATGGAGGACTGCTTCGAGGCCCTGGGAGTCCCCCGCGACAAGGTGGATTACCGCTATGCCAGCGAGATACTGGATGATATCGACTACTGGGAGGGGGTGATCAAGGTCGCCAAGGCCACATCGCTGTCGCGGGTGAAGAGGGCGATGACCATCATGGGCCGTGGCGAGGACGATGCGGAGCTGGACTCGTCCAAGCTCTTCTATCCCATACTGCAGGCTACCGACATGTTCGCCATGGACATCGACCTGGCCTACTCGGGCATGGACCAGAGGAGGGCGCACATGCTCGCCCGCGACGCCGCGGAGAAGCTGGGATGGAAGAAACCGATCGCCATCCACACACCGTTGCTGCCCGGCCTCAAGGGCGGGGAGAGGATGGACCCCATCGCCGCCAAGATGTCCAAGAGGGACCCCGACAGCGGCATAATGATCCACGACGGCATCGAGGACCTGCAGCGCAAGCTGAAGAAGGCCTACTGCCCGCCGGAGGTCGAGGAGGAGGGTCGCAACCCCGTGCTGATGCTCTGCAGCCTGGTGCTCTTCCCTCGCTTGGGGGCGGTCAGCATCGACCGCCCCGAGAAGTTCGGCGGACCGTTGCGCTATGAGGACTACGGGTCGCTGCGGGACGATTATCTCTCGGGAGCGTTGCATCCCGTGGACCTCAAGAAGGGGGCGGCCGTGGCATTGGCCGAGGTGTTGGCCCCGGTGGCGGAATATTTCGAGCGCCGGCCGGAGAACTACGAGGCCATAAAGGCGACCTTAGAGGCCTTGGGGCGCTGAGTCACGCATCTCGCGGAACAGGTCCATGGCCTTGCTCATGCACATGTGCAGCACGGCCTCCACATCGCCCTCGCCGGTCATACCGGCGGCGCCCCCGTGGCCGCCGCCCTCGCTGAGCGTCTCCCCGCCCAGCTCGTCGAGGGATCGACCGAGGTGCAAACCCTTGCGCACCATCTTCTGGGAGCAGCGGGCGCTGACGCGGAAACGCTCGTCCCGCTGCGAGCCCACGAAGGCCACGTCCGCGCCCGAGTTCAGCAGGGCGCGGCAGATGGATGCCTCGTAGGTGCTCCCGTAGGCGACGGCAACCACGTGCTCTCCGACACGGTCGAAACGGGACCTCTGCAGCCCTTTGAGGACCGCCACCCTCTCTGATATGCCGGTCTCGGCGCGGGTGACGGCCATAACCTCGTCCACCGCGATGCTGTGCCCCTCCATCATGGATGCGAAACGGCGCATCAGCGCGGGGTTCCCGTGCTGGAAGTGCCCGCTGTCGGTGAGCATGCCCACCATCATCGCCAGGGCGGCGTCCCGTGGGAGGGTCATGCCCGCATCGTCCAATATGTCGGCCACCACCTCGGCGCAGGAGGCCTTGCCCTCGTCGCAATGGAACATCATGCCCTCCCAACGGCCGTTGGGCAGATGGTGGTCTATGACCACCGAGCCCGGGGGTATCTCCCCAACGGGGAGGACCTGCTCCGGAGAGGAGGTGTCCACCAGCACCACGCGGTCGTAGCGTGACAGGTCGCAGTCCTCCACCAGCTCTATGCCCAGGGCCTGCTGCAGCGCCTTCCCGGAACGGTCAAGGCCCTCAGGGGCATGGATGTCGGCAGGCGGGAAGCAGCTGGCGATGGCGAAGGCCGACCCCAGGGCGTCGGGGTCGGCGTTGCTGTGCACCACGACGATCTTGCTACCGGAGCGCAAGGCGTCCACAAGCTCGCTGCTCATGCTGCTCTGATGACCGTGGGGTATTTTGTTGTTTCGCATCGCGCATTCAGCGCAGGCGCAGCAACTTCCCCAGAGGCCCGCTTCTCAGGGTGGTGCCCAGGCCGGTGAGCAGTATGTCCGATTTGTACAGGCGTACGGTGACCATGATGGTCGCCAGGGTGAACAGGGCTTGATAGGCCATCCCCGAGAAGATCAGGCCCATGTGCCCCATCATCAGGTTGTCCATCGCTATCATGGGGTGGGTGAAGGGGATGATGAACAGCACCGCCTGCACCAGCGCTGGCAGGCTCTTGAAGTCGGCGAACATCACCACGAAGAACGGGATGACGGCGAGGAAGCTTATCGGTATCGTAAGGCTCTGGGCGACCTTGTAGTTCTTGGCGAAGGCCCCGAATATCATGCAGAGGCCGAGTGCGCACAGTATCGCCAGGACCATCATCGCGCCCACGATCGCCAAGTCCAGGGTGCCGAGCTCCATGCCGTACTCGCTCATATCCACCGGGGCGGTGGCGGTGAGGCCATCCATGTAGTAGCTCATGCCCATCATGTAGATGCCTGCGAACAACAGGCCGACGATGGCGGAGCCCAGAAGCTTGCCGCTGACGATGGTGGTTCGGTTCACCGGGAGGGTGAGCAAGGTCTCCAACGTCTTGTTCTCCTTCTCCTGGCCCATGGACGATATGATTATGCCGCCGAGCATGACGATCACTATCATTATCAACAGGGGCATGAGGAAGTTCTGGGTCATCATGAAGGACGAGACCTGTTCAGGTCTTATGTCCTCCATCACCATGTCCCCCAGCAGGGTGTTGGACGAGTAGGATATGGGGGCGGTTATGTTCCCGGGCTCCCTGTCGTCAAGCTGGCCGTCATCTATCATCGACTGTATCAGGGCATGGGTCGTCTCCCTCTCCACAACGGCCAGCAGCAGTTCCACCGGGGCGGTGGACACCGAGTTCATAAGTCCGGTGCCCTTCATGTTCCAGTAGACGGTGATGTTGCCGTGCTCGCCCTTCTCGATGGATGACGAGTGGTCCGGCCCTATCACCAGGGCCGCCATCGACCCGTTGTCCTTGACCGCGGCGACGGCGTCGCCAACGTCATCGCTCTGGTTGCCATAGAGCACCACGGTGGCGTTCGCCTGCTGCACCACCTCCATGAACAGCGCCGAGTAGTTCCCGCCCTCGTCCAGGTTGACTATGGCCACTTCGGGCTCGGCGGCGACGGACTCCTCCAGGTTGCCGGTGAGGCCGCCCATGGAGGCGAAGATCAGGGCCAGCAGCACGATGGGCAGGACGGTGGCGGGGGTTAGCAGCTCGCGCAGCTCCTTCTTGATGAGGGTGAAGAGGTGGCTCATGACGCCACCGCCCTGGTGAACACCTCTTCGATGTTCGCCGCGCCGTAGCGCCTCTTCAGCTCCTCCGGGGTGCCCTCCGCCACTATCCTCCCCTCGTCTATGAGGGCGAGGCGGTCGCAGAGGTACTCCACCTCGAACATGTTGTGCGAGGAGAGGAGTATGGTGACCCCCTCCCTGGCCATGTCCTTGATTATGTTCCTTATCTCGGCGGCGTTTATGACGTCAAGGCCGGAAGTCACCTCGTCCAGTATGGCGAATTTGGGCCGGGTCATTATCGCCCGGGCGATCAGCAGGCGCCGGGTCATGCCCTTGGAGTAGGTGTCGACCTTGCTGTCGATGCGCTCGCCGAGGTCGGCGATGGCCATGCCGCGCTCGACCATGCGCTCGCGGTCGTCGCCGGTGGTGAAGAACTTGGAGATGAATTCCAGGTACTGCCGGCCGCTGAGGTGCTTGTAGGCGCCGGCATCCTCCGGCAGGTAGCTGATGATCTTGCGCACCTCTTTAGGCTCGTCGACCACGCTCCTCCCGTAGACCAGCATGTCGCCGGAGCTCACCGACAGCAGGGTCGACAGCACCCGGAGGGTGGTGGTCTTGCCGGCGCCGTTGGGCCCGATGAGGCCGAAGACCTCGCCGTGCTTGACCGTGAAGCTGATGCCGTCGACGCCGACGTGCTTACCGTAGGACTTGTGGAAGTCCTTTACCACCAACGCGTCCATATGATCACCTGGAGAGGCCTCGATGCCAACTCAAAGGTAAATCGAACGGCTATATATAAATGACAGATGAAAAGACGGGAAGGTGGTTGGTAAGCGGTTTGCGGCTCAGTTGCCCTGGGGTTTCCCCTGGGAACTGTTGCTGAGGGCCTTGTTCAAGGTCTCCTGCAGGTTCTGGAACTTCTCGCGCAGGGTCTTCTCCTGGCGCTCCAAGGCCTTGATGCGGACCTCGAGGGTCTCTTTGGAGTCCTCCAGGTCCTTCTTGACCTTCTCCTTGTCCTGGACCTTGATGAGCAGGGAGCCGACGCTGCGGTAGACGTCGGAGTCCTCAGGCGTGGCCGCCAGCTCCTCCAGGGTCCTCTCCATCTCCTTCATCTGCGCGTCCATCTGGTTTTTCTGGCCGCTCACCGACTGGAGCTGCTGTTGGACCTGCTGGAACTGGGTAATCTGGTTTTGCAGCTGGGGGCTCATGTCCTTCATTTTTCTTCACCTGTCAATCCGTTTATGTCTTCATTGATCCTTATCCAACCCAGGTATGAGTTGAGGGCGGCCCGGAGGGCGGAGACGTCCTCCGCCTCGAACTCCAGGACCATGGCGCCGCCGTCCACGCGGCCGCGGACGCGGCTGCGGGGGACCTCCCGGCCCATCTCGGGGCTCAGGGTCGCCAGCAACTCGGCGGCATCGGCGGAGTCCATCCTCAGGGTCGCCGTCAGCATGATCGCACTAGCGGCCCCTCAGGACCTTCTTCACGTTGGGCCTGTCCTTGTAGAAGATCTTCGATCCGCACTTCTCGCACTGCAGGCCCAAGGCGTTGACGTTCCTTATGGGCTCGTTGCATTTACCGCATCTGTACAATCACATCACCTCAGCAGGCTCATTTCTCGGGCACCTTGGATATCAGCTTGCGCGGCGCTGGGGTGTAGGCGGATGCGGCGAACTTCGTGTCGCAGCGCCTGCATGCCCATATGCCTGACCCCGCGCGCTTGACGCTCTCATGGTGGCAGGAGGGGCACTCGTGCTTGCCATTCTGTCTCCTCTCCATGTCGCGCACCCTCTTGCGGACTTTGACGCCGTAACGGGTGCCGAACCTTCCCGCGCTCCCTGCCTTAGTTGTCCTTTTGGCCATGTGAATCACCCGATGATCTTCCTGATCTCCTCGCCCTTCTCGCGGGCGAGGTCTACGATTTCGCTAATCTCATCCACGGTGAAGGATCCGCTCTTCCCCTTCTGCATGGCCCGTATGTCGCCGTTCTCGTCAGTGGTCACAGTGAGCCGGGCCGAGGAGACCATATCCTCGTCGAAAGTTGGGTCTACTATTAAAGTATTTTCTATCTTGGCCACGGTCACGGTCACGGGCAGGCAGCTGATCGGCAGCGGGAAGTCCTCGCCCTTGTCGAAGTTCGAAGCGGGCGCCATTGCGGTCTTGAGGGCCGACACCAGGGCCAGGGCGGCGGCGTCGAAGAGGTTGCCGTCGTAATTGAGAGCGTATATGTCCAGGAAGCACATCCATACCTCCTCGCCGGCGCTGATGCACAGTTTTTCCACGTCCACCATGCCGCTCTCGCGTATGCCGCGGTCCACCACTCGGGCGAGCTCTATGGCGTCGCCTCCAGGGGGCCCGGACTCGAAGTCGGGGTGGGCCATGGGTATGAGCTCCATGCTGGTGGTGAGGACGCCCTTGTCGGGGGTGTCCGGGAACGGTGTGCCGATCGCCATCTTGACGCCCGCCATCACCTCGGTGTCGCCGTAGCGCACCCTCGCCGAGCCCTCGGCGGTGTCGATGACGCCGGTCTCCACGCTTATGTCCCTGAGCTCCAGGGGTCCGCGCCCGTCCATGCGGGCGCCCTTCCTCAGCAGTTCGTTTATGTGGTTCCTTCTTATCTCTGAGACGACCGACCTGCTCATTCTTCCACCTCCTCCTCCTCGCCGACGGAGTACCGGCGGCGCAGCGCGTCCTTCTGCATCTCGTATATCTCGTGGCAGGCGGCCACGCCCGTCTTCATGGCGGAGTCGAACTCCTCCTTGGTCATGTGGCCGTCCATCTGCAACAGGACCACCTCATCGGTCTTGGGTATGATGGCCAGCGGCAGGTCGGCCTCGCCGAAGTTGTCCTCCTCCTTGTTGAGGTCGAGGAGCAGCTTGCCGTCGGCCTTGCCCACCGCCACCGAGGGCACCAGGTCCCGCATTGGCATTCCGGCGTCGGCCAGGGCGACGGAGGCGGCGGTGAGGCCGGCGCAGCGGGTGCCGGCGTTGGCCTGCATTATCTCGATGTACACGTCGATGGAGGCCCGCGGGAAGAGCTCGGTCAATATCACCGACTCCAGGGCCTCGGATATTATCTTCGATATCTCCGCCGAGCGGCGGTCCGGTCCCGGCCTCTTGCGGTCGCTGACCGAGTACGACTGCATGTTGTACTTACACTGCACGATGGCCTTGGTGGGGTCCTGCAGGTGCCGGGGGTGGCACTCCCGCGGCCCGTAGACCGCCGCCAGGACCTTGTTCTTTCCTATCTCCAGATAAGCGGAGCCGTCCGCGTTGGGAAGGACCCCCGCCTCGATCTTCATGGGGCGGAGATCGTTGGCCTCCCGGCCGTCGACCCTCTTGCCCTTGTCGTCTACCATAACGATGTCTGAATCCATAGAATCACATCCCGGGTCACTGCCCCTCGGCAGGGGCGTTCCTCTCCAGGTATTCCTTCACCCTATCGGTGAGGTTGGAGGCCTGGGCCTCTTCGTCTATCATCTCGATGGCCTTGCTGGCAACCAGTATGTTGTCCAGCTCGCCCTCTATCCATATCATCCCGTTCTGTCCCACGAACACCCGGCAATCGGTCATGTTCTTGATCATCTGGATCATGGAACCGCCCTTGCCGATGACCCGGGGCACCTTGGAATAGGACACCTGAATCACATGACCGCCCTGGAGCTTGCGCATCCCGGACTCGTTCATGGTCACCTGTATCTTGTTGGTCTCGTCCATCATCAGTATCTTGGCCATGATGACGTCCCCGACGTTGAGGAACCGGGCGGTGTCGCCGAACTCCACCCTCCACGGCACCTCGTTGACGTGCAGGGGCGCGGGGTAGGGGGCGTTGATGTCAACCAGCCAGTTGGACGGCCCGATGTCGATTATCTTTCCCACCACGGTGTCCGCGGTCTGCGGCAGGTACCTGCCGGAGAGGGGGATGACGTTGACGTAGTTCGATCTTATGCTCTTCACGCCCAGCAAGGAGGAGTATAACTTCCCGTCCTGCACATATGTGCCGCTTCCCGGGCGAAGCTCCTTGTCGTCGAGGAGGTCTCCCGGAACCACTACCTCCCTCTTGGGCTTGGCGTTTGTATTTTCCATGTTATCACTTCACGACCTTGATGGTCGGTGAGGGTCTAGAGGGGCCTCATCTCGGCCTCCCCTTTGGTCTTGGATTTGATCCTCGAGAACAGCTCGTCCTTGACGCCGGCGGGTATCTCCACGACACCTATCCAGCTCCCGTCCTCCTGCCACTCGTCCTGCACCACTTCCCCTAGGGCGCGGAGGTCGTCGTAGCACCGCCCGTAGTCCTCACCCTTCATCCGCACCGCGATCCTGTTGCGGGCGAACTTGATGGGCATCATCGGCCGCAACAGGTCCATGGCCCTCTTGACCTGCTGGTCAAGGGGCTTGAACGGATCCACATGGAACTTGGCCTCGTCCAGCGCCAGCTCGATCCGCGTCGGCGGATGGGGGGAGTTGGTCTGGGGATTGATGGCGTTCTTGGCGATCTCGCCGATCACCCTTCTCCGTTTCCCCTCCATTATCTCGCGGCGCTGCTCGATGGTGAGCTGCACCTCGCCTTTGAGGATGATACGGCGGGCGATCTCCACGATGTCATCGGTCCCGAAAACCTCCTGGATCTTCTCGTCGGCGGGGCGGGTGCCTTTGCGGGCGTCCTTGAAGACCTCATCGATGACCATCCGATCCAGCAGTTCGACTTCCTTACCGTCCCTGACCTCTTTTGCAACGTCAGGGTCGATCAGTATCTCGAAAGTCTCCCCATGGGATTCGAGTCTGGCCACGATAGCGTCCTCGAGATTTACCATATAGACCACTCAGACCTTCACTCGATCTTCTTGATGTATTTCTCGACTTCCTTGTCGTCGAGCTTCTTGAAGTCCTCGCCCTTCCTGACCACTCCGACCTCCAAGGCCTGGGCCTTGAGGCCCTCCTCGGTGGCCGAGGACAATGCCTTCAGGCCCAGCTGCAGGGCGTCCTCGAACTTCATGCCCTCCTCGTATTCGGACTCGAAGACCTCGTTGACGGCGGACCTGCCCGCCCCGATGCTCCCTGCCTTGTAGGAGACGAGGGCGCCGCTGGGGTCGGTCTCGTAGAGGTGGCTGCCCATCTCGTCGATGCCGGCCGCCAACAGAGCGGTGCCGAACGGCCTCAGGCCGCCGTACTGGGTGAAGTTCTGCTTGTAGTCGCAGATCCTCTTGACCAGCCCCTCCACCCCGATCCTTTCATCGTAGGTGACCTTGTGAATCTGGGCCAGCTGACGGGCCTGGTCCACCAGGATGCGGGCGTCCGCCACCAGTCCGGAGGTGGCGCAGCCTATGTGCTCGTCGATGTTAAATATCTTCTCGATTGACTTCGGTTCCATCAGCCTACTGGAGATGCGTTTGTCCACTATCAGTAGGACCCCGTCCTTGAACTTGAGCCCGATGGTAGTGGTGCCTCTCTTAACGGCCTCCCTGGCATACTCCACCTGGAACAGCCTCCCATCGGGTGAGAAAACGGTGATTCCCCTGTCATATGCCATTTGTCCTGGTTGCATATAAACTACCTCTGTTCGATTCCTCTCTGTTATTGAGAGCACATATATATCTATATTCCTAAAACGCGAGGCTGGAACAGCCCTACCAGGAAAGTGGCCGACGGCGCTGGCCCTTTCCAATGCCCTATAAAAAGGAGCGGAGCTTGCGCAGAGTGCCCGAGGTCCGCAGGGGCAGCAGCCCCGGGCGGGATGCGGAGAGCTCCGCAACCACAGCGCTCCGGTCCTCTGGTGAGCAGCGGACGATGAGGTGCCCGCCCGCCTCGATCACATGCGGCGGCCGCAGGCCGCGGAAGACACTGTTCACGTGCTCGATGGCCTCCGCCCGGTCGCGGAAAGGGGGCTCCGCCGAGAACAGCACGTACCTCCTCCTGCCGCGGCGCTCCTTCACCACCATATCAGTCCCTCACGAACTCGAACATCAGGCCGCATATGGGGCAGAGCTCCTCATGTTTCCCCAACGAGCAGCCGCAGTCAGGGCAGTCGTCTCCCAATAGAGTGCCGCAGTCGCAGACCGTCTCCCCGTCCGGGGCCAGGGAGCGGCAGCGAGGGCAGTGCGCCGCATGGTACTCGCGGAACCTCTCCTCGCATGCGGGGCAGCGGTCCATGTCCCCCTCCACACGTTGGCCGCAGGAGGGGCAGGAGAAGGACCCGTCCTTGTCGAGGAAGACGGCGCCGCAATCGCAGACCGTGGCCTCCCGCGGTATGAAATCGCCGCAGACCGGGCATCTCCGCAATGTCACCTTGGCGTCATCGGGGAGGTTGTAGCGCCTCCTGAAGGCCTTGCGGCTGTATTCCTGGTCGCAGTAGGGGCAGTAACCCGTCCTCTCCACGCAGGGGCGGTGGAATCCCATGCCGCAAGGGCAGACCACGAAGCCCTGGCCGACCTTGATCCTTCCCAGGCATATCTGGCAGAAGACCGATCTCTCCCGGGGGGCGTGTATGCTCAGCGAGGGGGCCGCCGGGACGGGCTTCTCGTCGCCACGCCCCTTCGGTGGCGGAGGAGGCCGCCGCCGGCGCAAAAATCCGATGGCCACCGCCGCCGTCAGCGACAGGCCCTTGCTGCTGTTGACCGGGGTTCCGTTCATTTTACATAAGGCAATCGGGGCACTCGATATATAACATTCTTGCACATAATAATTAGTGAGCGAAAAGGTAATTAGCATCCGCCAGCATTAACTTTGTTGGTATCATCGGTATATCATTCGTGAATATACGAATAGAATCGTCGCTGAGCCGCGGACGCCCCCCTCTCACAAGGGCTTCGACACCCCTGTGTTTCCGATGGAAAAAAGCATGACGCAACATTGCTGGCAAGGGGGAAGAGATGAGGTCGGCGCCTGTTAAAACGCCGTTAAAGGCGGTACGTTTTTTCAAGACCCTTCACTTAAATGCAACATGGAATATGAAGGTTTTGGAGAAAGCATTAAAGAACTGATATGTTATTCCGAATGTAATCCAAACACTGTCGAAATAACGGAGGCATTGATTTGACAAAATCGGCATTAGTTATCGGCGGAGGGATTGCAGGCATCCAAGCATCGTTGGATCTTGCGGACCGTGACATCCACGTCTACCTGGTGGAGAAGGAACCCACCATAGGAGGCAGGATGAGCCGGCTCGACAAGACGTTCCCGACGAACGACTGTTCCGCCTGTATTCTTTCGCCCAAGATGGCTGACTGTTTCGGTCACCCGAACATAGACGTATTGAGCTATTCTGAGGTCAAGAACGTCGACGGTCAGCCCGGGGACTTCAAGGTGAAGGTCGTCAAGAAGGCCAGGTATGTGGACGAGGAGAAGTGCACCGGTTGCGGCGACTGTCTCCAGAAGTGCCCTCAGAAGAACATACCCGACCAGTTCGAGTACGGACTGACGACCAGGAGAGCGATCTACATTCCCCATGCGCAGGCCGTGCCGCGTGTGGCCCTCATCGACCCCGAGCACTGCAAGAAGTTCTTGGAGGACAAGTGCGGCGTGTGCAAAAAGGTCTGCACCCGCGGCGCCGTGGACTACGAGATGAAGGACGAGGAGATGGCCCTAGACGTCGGGTCAATCATCTGCGCCACCGGGTACCAGACCTGGGACGCCAGCATCTCCACGGAGTACGGCTACGGGCGCTTCGCCAACGTGGTGAGCGCCATGGAGTTCGAGAGGATGATGTGCGCATCCGGCCCTGACCATGGGCACCTGAGGATGCCCTCGTCCGGAGAGGACCCCAAGAAGATAGCGTTCATCCAGTGCTGCGGGTCACGCAGCGAGAAAGAGGGATGGAAGAAGTACTGCTCGTCGGTGTGCTGCATGTACGCCACCAAGCAGGCCATGATCACCAAGGAGCACGCCGACGTTGATGAGGACATATTCTTCATGGACATCCGCTCCTACGGCAAGGAGTTCGAGGACTACATACACCGCGCCGAGGGAGAGTACGGCATCAATCTGCACAGGAACGCCCGCGTCGCTTCGGTGGAGGAGGACCCTGAGACCAAGAAGCTCACCCTCCGCTACGCCGATTCCGAGGGTAGCCCTCAGGCCACGGAGTACGACCTCGTCGTGCTGTCGGTGGGCATGAATCCCCAGTCCGACGCCGAGGATTTCGCCAAGACGCTGGGCATCGAGCTCAACGAGCACGGTTACTGCAAGACCGATATATTCAACCCCCTGGAGACGAGCAGGGAGGGTGTGTTCGTGACCGGGGCCCTCGCGGCACCCAAGGACATACCCACCTCCGTCGCCGAGGCCTGCGGATCGTCAGCCAAGGCCGGCTCGTTCATAGTGGACGAGAACTTCAAGCCTTGCGAGCCCAAGGAGTACCCCCCTGAGCGCGATGTCTCCGAAGAGGAGCCCCGCGTGGGCGTTTGGGTCTGTGAGTGCGGCATCAACATCGGTGCCACCGTTAACGTCCCCACCGTCGCCGAGTACGCCGCCGAGCTGCCGGGAGTGGTGCACTCCAGCAATAGCATGTACGCTTGTGCCCAGGACTGCCTGGAGGACATAACAGCCACTATCAAGGAGAAGGAGCTGAACCGCGTGGTCGTCGCCTCGTGCACACCGAGGACCCACGAGCCGCTGTTCCGCAACGCTTGCCGTGAGGGAGGTCTTAACCAGTACCTCTTCAACATGGCGAACATCCGCGACCAGTGCTCTTGGATACACATGCACGAGCCGGAGAAGGCCACCACCAAGGCCAAGGACCTGGTGCGCATGGCCATCGCCAAGTCGCTGCTGCTGGAGCCGTTGCAGGGCTCGAAGCTGCCTGTCACCAACTCCGCCGCCGTCATCGGCTGCGGCGTGACCGGCATGACCGCCGCCCTCGACCTTGCCGCCCAGGGCTTCGAGGTGCACATCATCGAGAAGACCGACAGCATGGGAGGCAACGCCAAGAACTTCTATCACAAGGAGGACGGCAAGGACGTGAGCGAGCATCTCGCCGAGATGATCGCCAAGGTGGAGTCCAACCCGCTGATAAAGGTCCATCTCGGCACCGAGGTCATGGACATGCCAGGATACGTGGGCAACTTCACCGTCAAGACCAGCGCCGGAGACCTGGAGGTCGGATCGGTGATACTTGCAGTGGGCGCCAGCCCATACAAGCCCACCGAGTACGGCTACGGCAAGGATGAAAAGGTCGCCACCGCGCTGGAGGTGGAGAAGATGGTCCACGACGGCTCCTTCAACGCCAAGGACGTGGCGTTCATCCAGTGCGTCGGGTCCAGGAACGACGAGGTCAAGTACTGCTCCCGCGTGTGCTGCACCACCGCCCTGCGGAATGCCATCGCCATCAAGGAGGCCGACCCATCCGCCAACGTCAGCGTGTTCCACAAGGACATCAGGACCTACGGCTACCGCGAGGAGCTGTACCGCCGCGCCTCCGAGCTAGGCGTGATGTTCCTGCGCTTCCCTGAGGGCAAGATGCCGGAGTACGACGGCTCCAGCGTCAAGGCCTATGACACCATCCTCAACATGGACGTGTCGGTGCCCGTGGACTGCCTGGTGCTAAGCGCCGGCATATCCCCTGACCAGGAGGAGAAGGAGGAGCTCGCCAAGATGCTCAAGATACCCATCAGCAAGGACGGGTTCTACTTCGAGGCGCACCAGAAGCTGCGGCCGGTCGACTTCGCCACCGAGGGCGTCTTCGTCGCCGGACTTGCGCACTGGCCCAAGCACATCGACGAATGCGTCGCCCAGGCATCCGGAGCCGCCTCCAGGGCGCTCACCGTGATATCCAAGGAGGAGATCATCTCCGAGGGCATAATCGCCAGCGTCAACGACGACCTGTGCGACGGATGCGGCGTCTGCGAAGGCTGCTGCCCGTACAGCGCCATCGAGATCGTCGACGTGGGCGACGGGAAGCTCCGCAGCCAGGTCAACGACGCTCTCTGCAAGGGATGCGGCAGCTGCGTCGCCGCCTGCCCCTCCGCGGCCATGGAGCAGAAAGGCTTCAAGAACGTCCAGATACAGGCGGAGATCGATGCCGCCCTGGAGGAGTGATACAAATGAGCGAAGAGTTCGATCCGAAAGTGATAGCCTTCTGCTGCAACTGGTGTTCGTACGCCGGCGCCGACGGCGCCGGTGTGGCCAGGCTGCAGATGCCTACCAACTTCCGCATCATCCGCACGATGTGCTCCGCGAGGGTAGACCCCGAGCACATCCTCAGCGCACTTGCCAAGGGCGCTGACGGCGTGATCGTGCTGGGATGCCACCCCGCGGACTGCCACTATATCGGCGGCAACTACCGGGCCCGAAGGAGGATGGCCCTTCTCCGCTTCGTGCTGGAGGAGTACGGCTTCGACCCCAAGAGGCTGAGGCTGGAATGGGTCTCCGCTTCCGAGGGGGATAAGTTCCAGACCACCATGAGCGAGTTCATAGACGATATCAAGGGCCTCGGCCCCAACCCGCTGAAGGAGGTGGCCTGATGGGTCTGAAGGACAAGATAATGGGCTTCTTCAAGAAGGCGGGCGAGAAGATGGAGGAGGCCGCCATCCCCGCAAAGAATGAGAAGCCCGCCGCCGAGAAGGCCGAAGAGTCCATGGACGACACTCCCATCGCACAGGAGGTCTCGCCCAAGGCCGAGCTGCCTCCGGAGCTCAAGGCGCTCCTTCCCGGACCACCTCCGGGCGGAAAGATAAAGTTCGCCCACTACTGGGGAGCCGGCTGCGGAGGCTGCGACGTCTCCTTACTGGACATCAACGAGAAGATCCTCACCGTCAACGACATGGCGGACGTGGTCTTCTGGCCCATAGCCGTGGACGGCAAGACCAAGGATGTGGAGGCCATGGAGGACGGGGAGATCACCGTGACCCTTTTCAACGGCGCGGTGCGCAACTCCGAGAACGAGCACATGCTGAAGCTGCTACGCCAGAAGTCCACAATTCTGGTTTCCTACGGCGCCTGCGCCATGTGGGGCGGCATGCCCGGCCTGGCCAACCTGCACAACACCAAGGAGATAATGGACTACGTGTACACCAAGACGCCCACCATGAAGGCGTTCCAGGACACACAGTCCGAACCGGTGTTCCCCCAGACCACATACCAGGCCCCCGAGGGCGAGCTGCACATCCCGGTGCTCTATGACACCGTGAGGGCGGCCGACGACATCGTCGACGTGGACTATTACGTCCCCGGATGCCCGCCCATGCAGACCAGCATCGACGTGCTGCTCGGCGCGCTCATCGGCCATGTGTACCATGGATCCGATCTGCCTCCCAAGGGCACCCTCATCGGCGCCTCGGAGAAGACCCTCTGCGAGGAGTGTCCTCGCAAGAAGGAGAACCGCAGAATCGAGAAGGTCGTGGAGCCGCACGAGATCGACGTCGACCCCGATCTCTGCCTCATGGACCAGGGCATAATATGCATAGGCCCGGCGACCCGGGCCGGCTGTGGCTCGCCCTGCACCATCGCTGCACAGCCCTGCCGTGGCTGCTACGGCCCCACCGGAGCGGTCTCCGAGCAGGGTGCGAGCATGCTTACGGCCGTCGCTTCCCTGTTCCCGGTGCTGGATAACGACCCCAATATCGATGAGGATGAGATAATGAAAATAATGAGCCAGATAAAGGACCCCTTAGGGTACTTCTATCAGTTCAGCTTGGCCAAGTCCTTAATCAACAGGGCCGTCAAGGAAAAGGGGGGTAAGTGAAATGACAGCCCCGATAATATGGGATGAGACAACCAAGAGCGAGTCCAACCGGATAACCATCGACCCGATAACCCGTCTCGAGGGCCACGGGATGATAGAGATATTCCTGGACGAGAACGGCAACGTCGCGAACGCCTATTGGCAGACACCGGAGCTGCGCGGCTTCGAGAGGTTCTGCATCGGTCGCAGGGTGACCGAGATGAACCAGCTCACCGCCCGCCTCTGCGGCGTCTGCCCCGGAGCTCACCACATGGCCTCCACCAAGGCCGCCGACATGTGCTACAACACCAAGCCGACCGACACTGCGTTCATGATAAGGGACCTGTTCTACGGGGCCCATTTCGTGCACAGCCACATCGCTCACTTCTATGCGCTGGCCTCGGCAGACTTCGTGCTCGGCCCCTCGTCACCCGCCGCCACCAGGAACGTCCTGGGAGTGGTGGGCGCGGTGGGCCTGGAGCTCGGCTCGGCGGTGCTCAAGGCGCGTGCCTACGCGCAGAGGATACAGGCGATAATCGGCGGCAAGGCCACCCACCCCGTGATGGGCGTCCCCGGCGGCGTCTCCAAGCCCATAAGCAAGGAGGAGCAGGCGGAGATCCTGTCCATGAGCGAGTACATGGTGGACTTCGCCAAGACCACGCAGCAGGTGTTCGCCGATGTGGTGCTCGCCAACCAGGACTACGTGGACATAATCGCCAACCCGGACATCTTCTACCATGAGACCTACTACATGGGGATGGTGAACAAGGACAACAAGGTCGAGTTCCACGACGGTCCCATAAGGGTTGTGGACCAGAAGGGCGCCGAGTTCGCCAAGTACGACCCGGTCGATTACCTGGACAACATCGCTGAGGCGGTGGAGCCCTGGTCCTACCAGAAGTTCCCCTACTTGAAGAAGATCGGGTACAAGGGACTGGTCGACGGCCCGGACAGCGGCATCTACCGTGCCATACCGCTCAGCAGGCTCAACGCCGCCGACGGCATGAAGACCCCGCTGGCGCAGGAGGAGTACGAGAAGTTCTACGCCACCTTCCGCGACCTGGGCGTCGAGGGCCCGGTGCACAACACCCTGGCAATACACTGGGCGAGGGTCATCGAGATGCTCTACGCCGCTGAGCTGGTGAACGAGCTCGCGCAGAACCCCGACCTGACCACCGGCGACATCAAGCAGCACGACATCTCGCCCGGAGGCGAGGGCATCGGTTGCGTCGAGGCGCCGCGGGGCACGCTGACCCACCACTACGTCAGCGACGAGAACGGCATCGTCACCGACTGCAACATGGTGGTCGGCACCACCAACAACAACGGCCCGATGAACATGAGCGTGGCCAAGGCCGCCAAGGCGCTCATCAAGGACTACCAGGTCTCGCCGGGTCTGCTGAACATGGTGGAGATGGCCTTCCGCGCCTACGACCCCTGCAACTCCTGTGCCACGCACAGCCTGCCGGGGCAGATGCCGCTGAAGGCGGTCATCAAGGACGCCGACGGCGAGGTCTTCAAGACCTTCTCGCGCAACTGAGCGCGTCCCAAACCCCTTTCACAAAACCTTTCTTTTTCTGCATCTTCTGCCAGGCACCGACAGGTCCGGCAATCTTCCCAGCGCCGCCCCGTCCATCAGGTACACCCGGGCATCCTCCAGCGCCAGCAGCTCGCTGTTGAGCACCGGCCCCAGCAACCCTTCGCCCTCCACGTTGACGGGGGACCCTCCCAGGTTGGGGTTGAAGGCCGGCAGCACCAGCAGCTCGTCGGGATAGCCATCGCCCTCCTGGAAGGGTATGCGCAGCCAGCAGGGCTCGGTGGGGCCGGAGCCCCTCGCGCCGGCGAAGGAGACGCGGGAGTGGTTGTGGGCGCTCAGCAGAACCCGGCAACCCAGCGTCCTCACTGAGGGCAAGGTGTGGCCGTGCACCATGCCCACGTCGTCCTGCAGGGCGCCTGACGCCGGCAGCAGCTCCACCCCGGGAGGGAGGAACCCGTCCAGGCCCGCGTCGTGGTTCCCCCTCACCACGCGCACCCGCGGATAGGCCTGCAACAGGCTCTCGAAGAATCGGGGTATCTCGCGGTGCTCCTGGCGGGTGCTACCCGGAACGCGATGCTTGACATCGCCCAGTATGATCAGCGTGTCCACGCCCTCGGCGGCGTTGAGCAGCTCCGCCTCCATCTTCACGGTCTGCGAGGGGATGTGGAACCCCTTCCAGGACAGATGCGCCTCCAGGCCGATGTGCAGGTCGGCGACCACCAGCAGCTCCTCTTCGCCGGAGACCCGCAGCATGGGCTTGTCGGGCACGGGGAGTACCTTCATATTCCCCTGCCGAAATCCAACGCAGCCATGAGCGAGGGGCCGATATGGTCGAGCATGTCGGTCGCCATCATCCCGTGGCCGTGCAAGGCCTCCGCCCTCTCGCCGGCGTTCCCGCCGATGTATGCCCCTAGGCGGGAGGCGTCGAAGGCCCCCATCCCCTTGGCGGCCAATCCGGCGCATATGCCCGCCAGCACATCGCCGGTGCCGCCGACTGTCATAGCGGGGCAGCCGCTGCGGTTCAGCTTGCATCTGTCGCCGTCGCTGATCACGTCCACCGGCCCTTTGAGTAGGATAGTGGCCCCCAAGGCGGAGGCGGCGCTGCACACGTAATCCGTCCTATCTTCGATGTCGGAAGGGCAGGTGCTGCCGACCAGCCTTTCCAGCTCTTTGCTGTGGGGTGTGATCAGGATGTCGCCCTCCGTCCTGGCGGCCTGGCCGAGGGCGGATACCGCGTCAGCGTCCAGGATCATGGGCAGGTTGCATTCCTCTATGATCGCCCGCACCGCGGCAAGGGTCCCCCCGCCGTCCCCTAGGCCCGGGCCCATCAGGAGCGCGTCAGCGCCCTTGGCCAATTCCAGCACCTCCGGTACATCGCTCTCCTGCAGGCTATCGCCGCTCAGGCAATGGGTGATGAACATCGGCGAATACGAGGCCACCGTGGTGAAGCTCCGCCAGGGGGTTGCGATGTGCACCAGGTCGCTGCCGATGCGATAGGCGGCGAGGGCGGCGAGGGCGGGCGCCCCGGTGTAAGGGCCTCCGCCCAGCACCAGGACGCGTCCGTTCTGGCCCTTGTGTGACGAAGTGGGGGGGAGCGGGTACAGCAGCGCCTCCCCCGGGCCGGTGAACGTCGCCGCCTCCGTGGGGATGCCGATGTCCGCAACCACGACCTCTCCGCAACCATCCTCGTCCATGCCCTCTTTGAGGTCATGGAAGGTGACGGTTATGTCAGGTATTATCGGCTGCGCGGTGCCGAAACCGGAAGGGCAGTCCACCGACACGATGGAGGAGGCGGACGAGATCATGTTTAGGGCGGAGGCGTGCGGCTCCCGCAGCTCGCCGCTGACTCCCAAGCCGAGGACGGCATCAACGACCAGGTCGTAATCGTCGATGTCCGCCTCGGCCAGCATCATCGAGCTATCCTCCACCATCTTGTAGTTGCGCCTCGCAACGTCCGTTCTGATGGACGACTCGTGCTTGACGAGCAGCACCTCCACTTCACGGTAGGGGAGCAGGTGCCTCGCCGCCACGAAGCCGTCGCCGCCGTTGTTGCCGCTGCCGCAGACGACCGCTATCCTCTCCTTGTCGGGGAATCGCTCGAGCACCAGGTCGGAGACGGCGCAGCCCGCCTGCTCCATGAGCATCTCCACCGGCACGCCCCAATGGGCGGAGTTCACATCGAGGACGCGGAACTCGGACACGGGCAACATGCTCTTTATAAGGACGCATGATTTGATAAGCCTTTTCGCGCCCCTGGACAATTCTTTATACAACCAAGGGCATTAGAGCGTAAGAGGAATATGAGGTGAGTGACATTAGGAGACTCGTATTAGATGTTCTGAAACCCCATCACCCCTCAATCATCGACATGGCGGAGAAGCTTTCGGTGTCCACAGGGGTGCTGGGTGTCAACTGCACCGTTTCAGAGGTCGACCAGGAGACTCAGAAGATCAAGATCACGATCGAGGGCAACATGATCGACTACGACTCGGTGTCGGACGTGATCGCCGAGAGCGGCGCGGTCGTTCATTCCATCGACTCGGTGTCGGCGGGCAAGACGCTTGTGGAAGAGGTGGAAACGCCTCAGGACCGCTGAGCGACAAGCTCGCGTCCCAATCTCTGCAACAGCTCGGTCTTGCCGAGCGACCTTTCCACCCTTATCCTTCCCTGGGACTCGGACCAGTTGGCGGGATAGAGTTTGTCGCTCTCTAGCTTGTACTCCAAGCCCAAGGCGCGGACGGCCTTCTCCACCGCCTCCAATGTGGGGCCGTGAACCGCGAGCCGGCGATTGACCCTCCGCCCCTGGGCACGGGACCTCGATTTGTCGAAGTATTCCGGCCAGATTATCCAGGCGGTGTCCTCGTCGTAGCTCATGTCACGGATTCAGAATCAAGGGGATCACTCGACGAGCACCGCGTCGACCGAACCCTTCTGCCCTGGCCTGGAGGTCACCACCGCGTCGCCCACCTCGGTGACGATGGTGGTCCCCTTGTTGATGATGTTGCGCTGGACATAGTTGGGGTTGGCAGGGTTGCTCTTCACGCTGATGATCTTGGCCCGCGTCACCTCGTTGGTCTTGCGGTCCATGACGTTGGCGAGGTCCCCGGAGAGCATCCTGGTCTTGCTGTTGGCACCCTTGGTGCGATACTTCTTCAGGCTCTGAGGGCCGACCTTGGTGTACTGCTTCTCCCTGCCGATCTCGAACTTCCTCTTGCCACGGCTGAGCTTAATACGTCCGCCGGACGGCTTCCTCTTAGACTTACCCTGCCAAAGTGCCATGTCTATTCCTGCTGTGCTAATTATAGTGATGTATAAAACGTTTTGCTTTCCTCAGTAACATCATGGTATCATCCAGCCCTCCGCCTCCTATTAAATGGGCCACCGTGGTCGGGGGTCCTCAGTCCTGGGGGCCGAGCAGCTCGATGGAGATGTCGTCCTCGTCAATGTCCAGAAGGGCGGCGTAACCGTCCCTGGCCGGTCCAGGGTTCATGAATATTATGCCGTCCTCCTCGATGACGCCGCGGGCCTCGTGCACATGCCCCGCCATTACCAGGAGGGGGCGGTGCTTGTCCACCAGCTCCCTGATGGAATGGCTGCCCACGCTTATGCCCGAGGGGATCTCGTCGTTCCTGCCGTAGGGCGGGGTGTGCAGCATCAGCACCATGGCGTCCTCCGCGATGGGGTCCAGCATCTCCCTGATGACCTCCTCGTCCAGCTCGAAGGGGGTCTCGAATATGGTGGGGTTCGAGCCGCCCAGGCCGGCGAACACCATGCCGCCTATGTCCATGGAGACTCCGTGCAGGGACGTGCCCGCTGACGATATCGCCTCCATAATCTCCGGGGGGTCGCAGTTGCCAGGTATGGCATACACGTCCGTTCCCAGGGCGGAGATGAATTCGGCCGCCCACTCGGCGGGTCCGAAATGGGTGATGTCGCCGAGGATCAGGACCGCATCGGCCCCATGGCGCTCTATCCTTTCCTTGGCGGAATTCAGGGACGCCTTCTTGGCGTGTATGTCTGAGATGACTAAGAACCTCATGGCGCTTGCGGATATCCTTTGGTGATACATTAAACTTTCAATCTCAGAGTAACGGGAAGAGCAACGGGTAGGACGCCAGCAGGCCCAGCAGCGCCCCGCCGTTGATCCATGGCAGTCCGGGGGCGGGATCTTCGTCCAGCCTCCTCATCAGCATCCAAAGCCCCAGGGCGCCGCCCGCTGCCACCGCCGCCGCCACGCCCGCGTGGGACCACGTGAAGTACCCTTGCACCGCGGACAGATGATAGTACGCCGACGCGGTCAGCAGACCCGGGACGGCAACGTCCCCCAGACCCATCACGGTGTCGGCGTAGCGCTCGTCCCCTGAACCCAATACGAACATGAGCGGTAGCCGGGACCTGGCGACCCCCTCTGCCAACTTGATCATGTGCCCGCTGCCCTTCACCGCCCAATGGTCGTAAGCGGCCAGCAGAAAAAGCAGTATCGCCGCCGGCAGAGGTGATAGCGAGGCCCCGATGAGCGCCGCCGCCCCCACGCAGAGCACCAAGGCCGCCAGGTTCCTGAAGGCCGTTCCCTTCAGTAGGAACGAGCCACCCAACAGTGCCACGGCGCCGCCGCCGGCGCCCGCCAGGGACGGGATGAAAGCCCCGGTCGCGGCGTGCAAGGGGATGAAGAGGGTGGCCGTTACGGCCACCAGCATAGCCCCTGCCATCATGACGCCAAGGAACATCGTTCTTCCCAGGGTCACAAGGAGCAGCACAACGGCCGTGGCGGCGGCGAACAGTGCCAGGTACACGAGCGTGTTGCTGGGGTCTCCGGGGTCCTCGAACGCCTGCGTCCCCTCGGGAATGAGGGTCACAAGCAGGACGGCGGCGGCGTTGACGGCGAGGAACAACGAAACGAAAGCGGCGGCTTCGCGCATGCCCGTCATACTCATCAAGAAGGCATAACGCGCATTATACATATTATCTCAGGGAGAATGATGGGATGGCGCGGAGAGGGGGATTTGAACCCCCGTGTCCTTACGGACAATAGATTAGCAGTCTATCGCCTTACCAGGCTGGGCCATCTCCGCAGCATTGTTGAAAAAGGGAAGCTGTTATTAAATCTTTGTATACAATGAAAATAAAGCTTTCGCTTCGCCGCCCCGGCCCCCCTTGCTTATTCCGAGAGACGCCGGGCCTACCATTCTCCGACGCAACAGCAAATGTTTATATACCGTTGATGAGACTTAGAATAGCGCCTCCCGAAGCGAGAGGGGCGCCCTCGAAACGGTTAAATACAACATCGATGTTCGAGGGATTGCGTCAAATGCGGGATGCCCCGGAACACCGGGGAATACCGACATCTGGACGCGGAAGATGTATGGAGAAGCAAGATCTCCGCCTAATCGGCGTGCCCTCTTGTTTCTGACGTTCGATGCTGTACCATTAATTGTGTCGTCGTAAGACGGGACACAACCATAGGTGAAACCTGGTGTAACCTGCCAAGTTTCCTTCATCCTAGACGTATAATAATGTCAAATGGATTTGACTCCGGTTGATCCTGCCGGCGGCCACCGCTATAGGAATTCGATTAAGACATGCGAGTCGAGAGTCTTCGGGACTCGGCGGACTGCTCAGTAACACGTGGATAACATGCCCTTAGGAGGGGGATAATCTCGAGAAATTGAGAATAATACCCCATAGGTCATGATCGCTGGAATGCATCATGGCTCAAAGCTCCGGCGCCTAAGGATTGGTCTGCGGCCTATCAGGTTGTAGTGGGTGTAACGGACCCACTAGCCAATGACGGGTATGGGCCTTGAGAGAGGGAGCCCAGAGATGGACTCTGAGACACGAGTCCAGGCCCTACGGGGCGCAGCAGTCGCGAAACCTTCACACTGAGGGAAACCTTGATGAGGGAATTCCTAGTGCCTGCATTTTGTGTAGGCTTTTCTCCAGTGTAGACAGCTGGAGGAATAAGGGCCGGGTAAGACGGGTGCCAGCCGCCGCGGTAATACCCGCGGCCCGAGTGGTGGTCGATATTATTGAGTCTAAAACGTCCGTAGCCTGTTCAGTAAATCTTTGGGTAAATCGGCCAGCTTAACTGACCGAATTCCGGAGAGACTGCTGAACTTGGGACCGGGAGAAGCCAGAGGTACTTCTGGGGTAGGGGTAAAATCCTGTAATCCTAGAAGGACCACCGGTGGCGAAGGCGTCTGGCTAGAACGGATCCGACGGTGAGGGACGAAGCCCTGGGGCGCAAACGGGATTAGATACCCCGGTAGTCCAGGGTGTAAACGCTGCAGGCTTGGTGTTGGGGGTCCTTCGAGGGCGCCCAGTGCCGGAGAGAAGTTGTTAAGCCTGCTACTTGGGGAGTACGTCCGCAAGGATGAAACTTAAAGGAATTGGCGGGGGAGCACCGCAACGGGAGGAGCGTGCGGTTTAATTGGATTCAACACCGGAAAACTCACCAGGAGCGACGGTTACATGAAAGCCAGGCTGATGACCTTGCTAGATTTTCCGAGAGGTGGTGCATGGCCGTCGTCAGTTCGTACCGTAAGGCGTTCTCTTAAGTGAGATAACGAACGAGACCCTCACCATTAGTTGCCACCGGTTCCTCCGGGGGCCGAGCACACTAATGGGACCGCTGGCGCTAAGTCAGAGGAAGGAGAGGTCAACGGTAGGTCAGTATGCCCCGAATCTCCTGGGCTACACGCGCGCTACAAAGGGCGGGACAATGGGCTCCTACGCCGAGAGGCGGAGGTAATCTCGAAACCCGTCCGTAGTTCGGATTGAGGGTTGTAACTCACCCTCATGAAGCTGGATTCCGTAGTAATCGCGGATCACCAATCCGCGGTGAATATGCCCCTGCTCCTTGCACACACCGCCCGTCAAACCACCCGAGTTGGGTTTCAGTGAGGCTGCTTCTAATTGTGGCGGTCGAACTGAGATTCAGCAAGGAGGGTTAAGTCGTAACAAGGTATCTGTAGGGGAACCTGCAGATGGATCACCTCCTACGCTGGGAAGACTCAGTCTTCCCGAGGGGGGCTTCGGCCCCCCTCACAACCAGTATTGCAAGGAAGTCGAAATGATTTCCCGGACAATTCCTGTGCAGGGACACCAGGCACCAAATCAGCATCGAACGTCATCTTCCCAAAACATCTCTGTTCTACGAGCCAATGTTTATTTCTTCCCAACCCCTACTCCAAGTCAATGGACCGAGGCGAGGACTCTCCCGACGGGAGGAAAAGCATAGACCAGCGGATAATGGAGCTCCTCAACCGCCGCGCGGAGCTTCTGTCCGAGGGCCCTGCTGGGCAAAGAGCAGACATGCTCTCCGAGGACGAGCGAATCCTCAAGGAGGTCCTGGCGGAGAACCCCGGCCCGGTGAGGGGCGAGGATGCCGCCGCCGTCTTCCGCGAGGTGTTCTCGCTGTCACGCCGTATCCTCGCCGTTGCGGAGGTGTCCTATCTCGGCCCTGATGCGTCATTCACCCACCAGGCGGCCTACCGCCGTTTCGGCTCCGCCGCCCGCATGGTGTCCTGCGACAGCATACCCTCGGTGTTCCGCGACGTGGAGTCCGGCCGCTCCTCTTTCAGCGTGGTCCCGGTGGAGAACTCCACCGAAGGGGCTGTGACCTACACCCTGGACCTTCTGGTGCAGTCATCGGTGCAGATATGCGCGGAGATCAACCTCCGCATCAGCCATTGCCTGATGTCCGACACTCCTATGGAGTCCATCGATGCGGTGTACTCCCACTCGCAGGTCTTCGGCCAATGCCGCGAGTGGATATCGGAGCGCCTGCCGCACGCGGAGCTGCGCGATGTGAAGAGCACCGCCGACGCCGCCGCCAAGGCCAAGCTCGACGGCAACGCCGCCATCGCCTCGCGCATGGCGTCGGAGCTCTACGGCCTTCCCATACTGCGGGAGTCCATCGAGGACAATCCCGACAACAGCACCCGTTTCCTGGTACTCGCCCGCGACTCCCCGCCGCCCACCGGCGACGACAAGACATCGATATGCTTCGCCCTGCGCGACCGCTCCGGCGCCCTGTACGATGCCCTTAACCCCTTCAAGGAGGGGGACATAAACCTGACCATGATCCAGAGCCGGCCGTCGCGGATGCGCAACTGGGACTACGTGTTCTTCCTCGATATGGAGGGCCACATGCAGGACGATGATATCTCTCAGGCCCTCGCCGAGCTGGAGGAGGGTTGCATCTTCCTCCGCGTCCTGGGCAGCTACCCGCGCAACGACGACCTTCTCCAATAAACGTTCAAGAACAAATAAATACAATCCAGACCATCTTCTGGTCCCGTGAAAACATGAAGTTCATTTTCGTCACGGGAGGAGTCCTCTCCGGTCTGGGGAAGGGCATCACCGCTTCTTCGATAGGCAAGCTGCTCATGTGCAGGGGCCTGAAGGTATCCGCCATCAAGATAGACCCCTATCTGAACATCGACGCCGGAACCATGAATCCATTCGAGCACGGCGAGGTCTATGTGCTCGATGACGGCGGCGAGGTTGACCTGGACCTCGGCAATTACGAGCGTTTCCTCGACATATCGATAAGCAGCGAGCACAACATCACCACCGGCAAGGTCTATCAGACAGTCATCGATAAGGAGCGCCGCGGCGACTACCTCGGCAAGACGGTGCAGATCATCCCCCACGTTACCAACGAGATCAAGGGGAGGATAACAAGCATCGCCCGCGGCAGCAACGCCGACCTCACCATCGTTGAGCTGGGAGGTACGGTGGGCGACATCGAGTCCATGCCCTTCCTGGAGTCCGTCAGACAGTTGGCGGTAGAGGTGGGCAGGGAGAACTGCATATTCCTGCACACCACCCTGATTCCCATATTGGGCTCGGTCGGAGAGCAGAAGACCAAGCCCACCCAGCACTCGGTCAAGGAGCTCATGGCCCTGGGTATCAAGCCCGACCTCATCGTCGGTCGGTCCTCGGTGGAGCTGGACGAAGCGATTAAATCAAAGATTTCCATGTTCTGCGATGTTTCCAAGGAGGCCGTCATCTCCGCGCCCGACTCCCGCTCCATATACGAGGTGCCGCTGGTGCTGGAGAAGCAGGGCGTCTCCGAGCTCATAATCGACAGGATGAGGCTCAAGCCCCTGACCAGGGACATGGACCTGTCGGAATGGAAAGGCTTCCTGCAGAGTGTCCTGTCTCCCAGCATGACGGTGGATATCGCCCTGGTGGGGAAGTACACCGACCTGGCCGACTCCTATCTCAGCCACCTCGAGGCCCTTACACACGCCGCCGCCCAGGAGGACTGCGGCGTGAACGTGCTGTTCACGGACAGCGACCGTCTCCTGTCGGAGGGGCCGGAGGCGGTGCTGGGGAAGGCACACGGGATACTGGTGCCCGGTGGATTCGGCACCCGCGGGGTGGAGGGGAAGATCGTCGCCGCCCGCTACGCCCGGGAGCAAGGCATTCCCTTCGCCGGTGTCTGCCTAGGGTTCCAGGTGGCGACCGTCGAGTTCGCCCGCAACGTAATCGGCCTGGAGAGGGCCAACAGCACCGAGTTCGACCCCCGGTCACTCCACCCGGTCATCGATCTGATGCCGGAGCAGCGTGAGCTCAACTCCAAGGGCGCCACCATGAGGCTGGGGTCCATGAAGGTCATGATAAGGGAAGGCAGCAGGGCCCATTCCCTCTATGGTAGCACCGAGGCCTGGGAAAGGCACAGGCACCGCTTCGAGGTCAATCCCGAGTACATCGACCAGTTCGAGCGGGCGGGATGGCGATTCAGCGGTCGTTGCGAGGAGGGCCGCCGCATGGAGATTGGCGAGCTGGAGGACCACCCCTTCTTCATGGCCTCCCAGTTCCATCCGGAGTTCAAATCGCGGCCTGGAAGGCCGTCCGCCATGCACTCCGGCCTGGTGCAAGCGGCGATGCAAAGGAAGCGGGACTCCTGAAGGGCGTGAAGCCAAACCTTTTATAACCCTTACCCATAATCGAGCCCCGATACCATGGCAGACGATTACCTGGAGTTGTTGGACAGGGCCAAAGAGACGCTTCCCGAGACCATCGAGAAGCATGAGAGGTTCAAGATCCCCGAGCCCGACATCCTCCAGGAGGGTAAGATAACCGTCCTGAGGAATTTCGTGGATATCACCGACTCCCTGCGCCGGGAACCGGAGCACATGCTCCAGTTCCTGCTACGCGAGATGGGCGCCCCCGGCAACCTCGAGGGCAGGAGGGCCGTCTTCAAGGCCAAGCTCAGCGCCAGCCAGTTGATGGAGCGCATCGAGAACTACAGCGACACCTTCGTGGTCTGCTCGGAGTGCGGACGCCCGGACACCCGCATGGTGAAGGACGGCAGGATCATGACGCTGGAATGCGACGCCTGCGGCGCCCACCGGCCCGTGCACGTCCGAAGGACGATCAAGTCCGACCTCTCCAACCAGCTACGCGAGGGCGGCGTGTACGAGCTCTTCATCCAGGATGTGGGCAAGAAGGGCGACGGCGTGGCCAAGTTCAACAACCGCGTGATATTCGTGCCCGGGGCGGTCAAGGGCACAAGGGTCAAGGTCAAGGTGACCAAGATATCGGGCAGCACCGCCTACGGCATGGTCACCCAGGAGCCGGTCACGCAGTGACCGCCAGGCAGCGATGAAGTTCCACGTCGAATCGTACGGCTGCACCATGAACCAGGGCGAGGGCGGGGAGCTCTCGCGCAAGCTCGCGGCATTGGGCCATTGTCCCGAAGGCTGCGCAGAGGACGCTGAGATCGTCGTACTCAACACCTGCACGGTGGTCGAGACCACCGAGCTGCGCATGCTCAGACGTCTGCAGGAGCTGCGCTCCCATGGCAAGGAGCTGGTCCTGACCGGATGCATGGCCAAAGTCCAGGCGCCGGTGCTGTCAGAGGCCTCTCCCGAGTCGATGATCGTTCCGCCCCAGCAGTATCCGGCCTTCTGCGAGGAATTCCGCTCCCGTTACGGGGAGGGAGGACCGCCCCAGGCCGTCCTGAGGTCGGGGCCGGCAATAATCCCCATAGCCCAAGGATGCCGTGGCTCGTGCAGCTACTGCATAACCCGCTTCGCCCGTGGCGGGCTGCGCAGCGTGCCCGTCGAGGAGGTGGAGGAGAGCTTCCAAGAGGCCATCGGACAAGGGGCGAAGGAGCTGCTTCTGACATCCCAGGACAACGGGTGCTACGGGCAGGACATAGGAAAGGACCTCCCCTCGCTTCTCGAGGCGCTGCTGAGTCAAGAGGGTGATTTCCGCATCCGGCTGGGGATGATGAACCCCGAGCATTTCCTTACGATGGCGGACGAACTGATGGACTGCATGGAGGACCCCCGCGTCTTCCGCTTCCTGCACCTCCCGGTGCAGAGCGGCAGCGGCCGGGTGCTCAAGGCCATGAACAGACGCTATCAGCCCGACGAGTTCCTCACAGCGGTTGATGAAGCGAGGGAGAGGCTCCCCGACATCGCCCTCTCGACCGATGTGATAGTCGGATTCCCCGGTGAGGGGGAGGAGGACCACCGCGCCACCGTGGAGCTTTTGGAGCAAGCGAGGCCGGACACGATCAACGTCACCCGCTTCTCCCCTCGGCCGGGCACGGAGGCCGCCACGATGCCAGGGGCCCCGCACGGCAGGGTGAGTAAGTCCCGGTCGCGGGAGGTGAGCTCCCTGAGGATGACATTGGGGTGGAGCATCAACAATGCCATGGTGGGGACGGAGGCGCAGGCCCTGGTCAGCGAGCGGGGCACGGAAGGGAGCATGATATGCCGCAGCGACTGCTACCGCCCGGTGGTCATCCCCGCAGGGCCGGACATCGGCGAGAGGCTGACGCTGCGCATAGTCGATGCGGCGCCCACCCACCTCTTCGGCGAGCCAGCCGACTGACCATCGTTATATATTCGAACTAGAATCACGACAACACAGTCCCGTGGTGTAGTGGTCAATCATGCCGGCCTTTGGAGCCAGCGACGGGGGTTCGAATCCTCCCGGGACTACCATCCATACCCTCCTGGCCGCGGATTGTGTTCGGGACTACTTGTTAATGAGATATGCCGAGCCTATCATCATCAATCCTCCGATGATCGCCAGGATCATTCCATAACCGATTGAGAACTCAATCGTCCCGACGAGGAAATCGATTCCGTACTCCATCAACGATTGGTAGGTGAGTATGCAGCTGATAACGACCGCCAGGCCTAAAGAGATCCCCACGATGGTTGACGGCAGCCCCTTCCTGTCAATTAGTACCAACGCACCGAACAGGACGGCCGCGATAACCGCATACGCTGGATAGCTTCGATACTCCTGCTCCCCATCATTGTATATGTCCGTGCCCGTCAGCTCGGTGTCCTCCGACACCCCCAAGACCGTGGTGGTCGCGACCATCCAAGGCATAAACACCGATACGATCACGATCGCCGCCGCCACGATGCCTATGGCCTTGATATTGCTCATGCCCGTCATCCCCATTCACATCCCCTTCTTCTCTGACCGTGTGTATTCACACAGGACAGCTAGAGTGTGACAGAATGCAATCGTGCAATGATCATCTTTTCAAATCATGACCTAGATGCAGACTGATCAACTCAATGTGGTCTATAAACAACATGTCCTGTATTTATAAAATACTCAATTTCAATTGTGAGGAATGATACATGATATCGGTCATCTCCTGTATTCCTCTGTTTAGAAGAGAAAAAGTTCATCTAAATCAGTCTCCGCGGCCCGCAATGAGCACATTCTAGCTCGCAGGGATAGCAATGACGAGTGACAGTATCACAAAGGACCAACCTCGAATGCTCCAATCAAAGGATTGGAGGCGTGCGGTCAACAACACCCCCCTCCCGAAGACGAACTTCGTGTAGCCCTCTGAGATGAACGGGTCAAGGTCGATAGGTCACCGAGGGGAGGCCGGAGGCCACCGAAGTCAAAAATTTGTTGCGACGGGACCGCATGCCCTCGGCCGTCGAAACGGGGGTCTTATCGGATCGGCCCGATTTCATGCACATCATCCGGGCGAATAGCATGCCCAGGCCCATGTGCTGAGAGGCCGCCTCCAGTGCATCGGGTATTTCTCCGAGATGAGTTACAAGATCCTCACGGGCATAAGGAATGCGATCGCTTGCTCTACCATGTCTCAAAGGAGCCTGTGCCCGATCATCCAATGATTCCGTCCAAGGCTCTGAGCGGGTCCTCCCGCCTGTCCGTGCCCACCAATACCCCGATCGCCGTAAACGGTGCTCAGCATGACGCCCTGATGACCGCTCATGGTGTAGGCCTTGTTACGGTGGGTAAGAAGCCGGGATCGTATGCCCCCGCCGCCGTATTACGTTATGCCGCGGTAGCCTACCGTACTGACGGAGGCGATCTCACTGGCGAATATACGCCTTTTTATGAGGGGGCGGCAGTCGATCAGCAAACCATCCTCATCGACGGTGACGGCCGTCCTGTTGTGGAGAAGCAGCGCGTGGGCGGCTATGCCGACAATGGCAGTCATGAGTGTCAGACCCAGCCCGGGAGGGGGTGGCCGCTCACCTTGATGTCGAATCCCGATCGATTACAGGCATCAAGACCGCCATCATCGCCAGGAATCCGCAGACCAAATGGATGAAAGGCGGTTTCTCATTCTGTATCACTTGGAATACGATTCTGCCCATGCCGCCTTTTCGTCAAACGCATATAACAACCCGCGTCCAAGGCCGTGGCGAAGAATGGGACCATAACGACCCGACGGAGGGACAGTTACAAGAATATGGAAGGGTAAAGCGTTGAAGTGGTTTGGTCACTGCGGAAGCAGATCTGTCCTAGAACCTGTCACGTCGCGGGGGGGCGTGCTTCTTGAAGCAGTCCCTGCAATAGACGGGCTTGCCCTGGGTAGGCTTGAAGGGCACTTCGCACTCCTGATTGCAGTCAGTGCATGTGGCCTTGTGGAACTCCCTAGGGGGTCTATCCCTGTCAAAAGACATCTTTTTCTCATCTCCTTTTCTTATAAGATCGATTCCCGTTTTCTACGCCCAACTCAACCAATATCTTGTTCTCAGGGATATGACCAGGCTATAGTCTTCCGTATGACCAATCTGTAGGGTGACTCAGCGCTCTACTATATTAACGGTTGTATGCTATACCGACCGTAAACGCTGTCATGCGGGTTATTGACAGCGTTTCCTAGTATTTGCACACATTACGAATGTCTATGAAACCCGGGTTAGACACATAACGCGTTTTCAACCTCGCATCCGCTGAGGCTAGGCGCCTTCAACGAGCGTGCCGCGTTCTCAGTCACGTCCGTTACGCCTCGAATCGCTACAGGATTAAATGTCCGGGCGCCTTCGGCGCCGGGACGGGCGGTCCTTTGCCCCTGAGACGTCAGGGGTCTGAAATCGTTGAAATGTGCATTTTGATCCGTCCTCCCTTCTTCATCACCGTAATTGAGAACGAACCCAGCCCCTCCACCGGCGTTTCCGCCTTCATGGTGCTGAACTCCGGGCATAGGAACGTACCATGGAAAGTCGGGGAGGGAATTAGTGACACCAGGATTCGATCCTCGATCTCATCCACGGAGATGCACCGGGCGGCCGCGCTGCCAGAGCAGCCCCTCTCGGGCCGAGAGTCACAGCATCCTCATGGTCCCCTGCCGTGACAGTCAGCCAGATGGTATCGAAGGTCTTTATCCGACGAACTCGCAATGGCCAGAGGGGATGAGGTCCAAACCATCATGAAAGCAGGATGCAACCACGGTCATCGCCAGGGCGGCATAAGAATAATGATGAAAAATAGGTCCGGCCGAGCGTCTCGCTCCCTTCGTATCATGGCGGATGCTACAATAAACTCTTATACTGAAAAAGTATTTCAAATTTAATTGAAATCATCTAAGCGAACATGGCGCCAGTCGAAAACGTTAGGCCGCAGCGTGGCCGAAGAAGGCCCCGTCCCTCGCCCGGGAAATCGTAGCCTGGAAGGGGCGGCATTCTTCAGCGCTAACCGGTCCAGGGGGCCGTGTTGGCGGATTAAGTACCAGGTACATCGATCACGAGAGGAGGCGATAACATCAAGATAGAGATATTGGGGACCGGATGCGCGAAATGCAAGAAGCTGTACAAACTCGTCGAAAAGGCGGTGCAGGAGCTGGGCGTTGAGGCGGACGTGGTAAAGGTCGAGGACATCGAGGCCATGCTGGAGCGCGGTGTGATGATCACACCCTCTCTGTTCATAGACGGCGAAGAGGTCAGCGGCGGACGCATACCGGGGAAGGACGAGCTCAAAGAGCTCATCTCTGCGGCGAAAGCATGATCTCAAGCCTGGCGAACCCCCTCCGCTCCTGCGATGGTGCCGTGATAGGGCTCATGGTCCATACATGCTCAGAACCATGCAGCTCGGACGGCGGCGACGTGTTGACCACAGGGCGATCGCGGCCGTGGAAAGCCTTCACTGGCTCCCTGGTCGGCCCCTGGCAGGCGTCTCCGCATCGGAATGGCGCGGAACGCCAAGCGGAGGCATGATGTCGGTGATGTACGGCTGTGAATATAGGAGCTCGCATAATGATAGCCGATTCCAGGAACAGGGGCTTTCTGTCACGTGCCGGCAAAAGGCAAGGTTTAGGCGGATCACGACCCGGCGAGGGGCCGCGCCGATGCCATTCGATGTAAGAACAAATTCCCCGCACACCGACTCATACGCAGGTCAGGACCGATGGCCGGCCGAGTCCGTGATGTTGGATAAGCGAAGATAAAGGATTGAAGGAGGAAAAGCATGACCAGCAAGGTAATGGTGCACATGAACATTTGTGACAAGGTCAGCACCGTCACAGTAACCACCAATGAGAACGACAACTATGATGTGAGCGTCGCCAGTTCCTGTGCCAATGTAAAGGACTACGTGGAAGAGCTGAAGGATCTGACATTGGTGGACTTGACGGACAAGATGAACGGCAGGGTGTTGGACAGGTTCCGGACGGTGAAGATGAGCGCCAATTGCGCCGTGCCTTCCGGCGTTCTGACCGCCGCCTGGATAGAGGCGGGGCTTATCGCCAAATCGCGGGCCAGGGAGAAGGGGAGCAACGTCATAGAGTTCCTTCAAGACTGACATGGGGGGCGGCCGTTCCATATGATTTTGGCAGCGAGTCCTGGCCTTTGGAGCGGATGAAAGGGATGCATGATGGGGCCGTCCTCGGACCTGAGCCATCATTGAAAGGCCCTCAGACATCGGCGTACCATGTTCGTGAAATCCAAAATATATCCGTTTAAAGATGCTGATGCATGGGCGCCAAGGCTCAGCCGATAGGCATTTTTATATAACATGCAATCAATTCCATTTCAAAATAGTTTGAAACACTTTGGGTCAAGAACAGAACAAGGACTATGAGTGAAGGCATTGAGCACGAAGAAGCACGCATGATCTGTGATATCAGCACATATTTACAGACTCATTGGATGATGACTCCTGCACCGGTCACGGTCTGTGGGAATCAAGAATGCTTGCTGAGACCATCCCGCTGATAGCTGAAGAACTCAACCTGTGCGAACCCAGCGGAAACGCCATAAACGGAATGTGAGGAACACAACGAGGAGAGATCGAGCATGTTGAACGAAAGAGAGAAGGAGATCGCTGCGATAGCCGCCTCAGTGGCCGGTCACTGCCAACCTTGCCTTGAGCACCATCTCAGCAAGGCAAGGGACCTTGGAATCGAGAACGAGGAGATAGAGAAGATCTATAAGATAGCGGGTACGGTCAGCGACAAAGGTGACGAGAGGATGATGGAGTTCGCTCTGAACGCTCTGAAGAATCACAACGAAATTCCAGTTTGCGGATGCGATCCCGGTTGCGACTGTTGAGACATAGGAGGAACTCTGGCATTGCTCCATTTTGGAGCCTCAAACAACTTTCATCACCCTTGTCTGTTCCTAAATTCGTTCTTCCATTGACGTTTAGGCCTGTACGGCGGATGGTCGTGAGCGAAAATGTCCTATGGGTCACATCCCCACGTCGCTCGTCCGATAATCAGAAAGTATTATCTTGCTCCCCGTAGAATGGACTGACCATGGCATGGAAACCGATATTCTGCGAGAAGCTCTGCCCGGTCTGCAAGAAGGCAAGGGCTGGAGACCCGAAAGCCGTGCAGTCCCAGAGGAAGCAACTCGCCAAGTTCGGGCCCGAAGGATGCATGTTCGGAAGGGCGCGGACGAAATACTACGGCGTCACCCCCGACAAGCCAGTGCCTCCTGAGAAGAGATGATTGCTCCAAGGCGTTATTCCTTGGAGATAATGGTGCATTGTCCCGAGGGCCGTAGAGCGCAAACGTTGTCGGAATCCTTGGGCCCTGACAACGAAGGCTATGTCGAGGGGATCAGAGAGGGCGAATGGCTCATCTTCCGCATGTCTGCCGTCGATGCCGGAACGCTCAAGCAGAGCGCCGATGACCTGTTGTCCTGCCTGAAGGTCGCTGACGAGGTCTCATCCCTTTGATGGAACACCGTCACGGGTCTTGACGGCCACGCCCTTGCTGAATGCCAGCATCTCGTCCATGGTCATCATCGCCCTCCCCACGGCCACCAGCTCGTCGTCGGCCGAGACCACCATCACCTCGTCCATGGGCCTCGTCTCCGGGTCGCAGTCGGAGACGAAGGCGCAGAACACGTTCCTACCCTCGCGGTTGAAGGGCACCGCATCGTCCATCACCGTGACCCTCATCGTCGGCGCCTCGAGGCCACCGATGAGCTTGGCGGCGCCTTCGGGCCTCAGGGTGTAGAAGCCGTCGGAGGCGCGCATCGACAGGACGTGCTCGCCCGCGACCAGTACATTGCGGATCTTCCCCGTCTTCCGGGACACGACCAGCTCCAGCGGCCCATCGAGGAGCAGCGAGGCGGCCTCGTCTCCGAACTGATACCTGGCAACGGCGACCGCCCGCAGGGCGTTCACGTCGTAATCGCCGCCCGCGGGGATCTTGCCGCTGCGCGCCAGCCCGTGGGCGGCCACGAAGCTCTCCATCCCCGCGTCCGCCGATGTCTCGGCGTCGCCGTCGCTGAGGCCGGGGAACAACGACTGCGCCAGCGGATAGATCTCATCGAGCTCGGGCGGGACGGCGCCGAAGACGGTCCTCACCAAGGGCAGCGCCCCTTGTGAAAGCAAGGACTGGAAATCCTCGCCTTGGTAACGGCCGTGGGGCTTGCCCCGCTCCTCCAACTGGACGTATTCCGCGAACGGAGGCTGGTAGCGGTGCCGTGACCGTTGATGATAGCGTTGGAACACAGGACGCCCCAAGGTCTCCGGGCCGGTGTAGAACATCGCCCCGTCGCGGCTGAGGGGCTCGTGCCTCTCCAGGAAATCGGCGTGGTCGCCGACGCGGCGCAGCCCGTCCAAGAGGGCGGGGTGGGCGCGGCAGCGCGACTCCGTCAGCTCCCACAGCGTCCCCTCCGATATGGCCCTTCTCACCCGTGCCATCTCCTTCTTCAGCTCGTAGAGGTTGTGGCGCGCGATGACAGCCCCCCTCTCTTTGGAGGGCAGCCCCCGTAGCGACTCCAGGTCGTGGACGCCGCAGGCGGGGCAGTCGCATTCGAGACCGTGCATGTCCTGTAGCCGAGCGGTGCCGTCGACGAACATCAAGCGGTCGTCGCGGGCGAACTTGGCATAGGAGGCGGAATCGAACATGTCGCATCCCAGCAGCGTGGCCAGAGCGATCAGCATGGGGTGCCCGGCGCCGAAAAGATGCACCGGCCTCGCCGGGGACATCCCTTTCTTCGAGGACACGATGACGTCCACCAGCTCGCGGTAGCGGTACTGCTCCATCAGCGGCACCACCCCGCCGATGGGGTGCACGTCAACTTCCATGGCGGCCATGGAGCTGCCGCAGTCCTCTCTGAGGCGAGGGTACACCGACCCCTGCACGACGCCGGCGAGCATCATGTCCCCCTTCATGGCGGCGGCCTCCTCCGTCCGTTGCAAAGTAATCTCGACGGAGGCGGCGGTCTGCTCTTCGGTCCAATACGGTTCGGCGAAGATGTCAAGCACGGTGCCTATGTCGCTTCCCACCGACCTCTGGAATCCGATGATCTCTTCGTTACTGACCTCGACCTCGCCGTACATGTGCGATTGGAAGGTGCCGGAGTCGGTCATGACCACACCCGGGTAGTCAAGGAGACCGTGCAGGCCTTCGGCCAGCGCTCTCTCCCTCAGCGTCTCGCTGTTGCGTATTATGTACGAGTTGGTTATCAGACCTTTGAAACCGAAGTGATGGTAGAGCTCGGAGGGGCTGACGGTCGCCAGCTTGGGATTGATCACTGGCAGCAGAGCGGGGGTCTCGAGCTTGGCCCTGGGGGTGTGCAGCACGCCTATACGGGCCAGCCCGTCCCGCTTGACGATCTCGAACATCGATGTCCCCATCGGCTAACCTATATAAATGGTGATAGCCGCAGGGGCTTAGCTCAGTTGTCGCGGGCGTCCGCCAAGGCCTTGGATATGGCGTTCTTGAGGACGATGTCGGGTATGTCCTCGATGATGCATCGGTTCCAGTCCAACGGGTCGCGCTCCTCCTCGTCGACGCCGCAGCCGCCGGAGCCGCAGGCGCCGCTGCAGGTGCCGCAGTCCTTGGATGAGGGTATGACCAGGTCCAGGCCTTCTAGCACCTCCGCCACGGCCCTTCCGTTTATGAGGACCTCGTTGCTCTCTTCGGAGTCGTCGGGCAGCTCGGTCTCCCGCAGGCGGATGCTGACCCCCGCGTACTTCACCTCGCCCACCAAGGAGCCCAGGTACTCACTGAAGTCGTAGACGTCCCGACGGCTCTCCTCGAAGGGCCGGTCCAAGGAGTATTTGCGACGGTACTCGATGTCCAACATGGGGATGGATTCCCCGCCACGGTAGAAAAATCCTTCCAAGCTACGATAATCTTTTAACGTCAGCGGCGCTCAGGCATTCAGATGAGCAGCTCCTACGGCCACAAGATGATCATCGCCGTGCGCGACGACCTCAAGCTCTCCAAAGGCAAGACCGCCGTGCAGGTCGCTCATGCATCGGTCAACTGCGCCCTCGCATCCAGCAAGAACGACAAGAAACGATTCAAGGCCTGGCATGATGAGGGGCAGAAGAAGGTCACGCTCCGTCTCAAGGACCTGCAACAACTGTACGAGCTCAAGTCCAAGGTGGAGGCGGCAGGGGTAACAACTTCGGTGATCAGTGACGCGGGCCATACGGAGGTGGAGCCCGGTACCGTCACCTGCATCGGCGTTGGGCCCGCGGACGAAAGGCTCATCGACCGATTGACGGGCGACCTCAAGCTGATGTGAAGTGCCGTGCTACCCGTTCCCGCCGTCCACGACCAATACCGAGCCGGACCCTTTGGATTGGCCCCCCTGGGCTGGAAAAGATTTTAATAGTATCTCAAGTTAGACCATCAGGGTTGAATCGGTTCAAAAAACCATCAACCTTTAATACAACAATACGAATCGCAGAACGCTTCAGATAGAGGTGAAATAGTGGGAAGAGGTCTACACACCGCAAGGAAACTGGCGAGCGACCGTCAGAAATTCCGATGGCATGACAGGGCGTACAATAAAAGGATGATGAAGACCAAGCAGAAGGCGGACCCGCTGGAGGGCTCCGCCCAGGCCCGCGGCATCGTCCTGGAGAAAGTAGGCATCGAGGCCAAGCAGCCCAACTCCGCCATACGCAAGTGCGTCAAGATACAACTCATCAAGAACGGCCGTCAGATCACTGCCTTCGCGGTCGGTGACGGCGCCATCAACTTCATCGACGAGCACGACGAGGTGGTCGTCGAAGGCATCGGCGGCAGGATGGGCCGTTCATACGGCGACATCCCCGGTGTCCGTTACAAAGTCATCAAGGTGAACGAGGTGTCCCTGAACGAGATGGTCAGGGGCCGCAAGGAGAAACCGGTACGGTGATACTGAATGTCTGAGAATACTTATGGCGACGTTCTCGTTTTCGGGAAGTACGACCTCTCTGAGGTCACTGTCGAGGATGGCGGCCTGGCCAAATACATAGACCTCACCCCCACGAACATACCCCACTCCGGCGGCAAACATGCCAACCGCTGGTTCGGGAAGGCCAAGGTGAACATCGTCGAGAGGCTGGTCAACAACGTGATGCGGACCGAGGACTTCACCGGCAAGAAGACCAAGGCTTACAAGGCGGTATCTGAAGCGTTCGACATAATCGCCGAGAAAACCAAGAAGAACCCGGTGCAGGTGTTGGTGGAGGCGTTGCAGAACGCCGCCCCCCGTGAGGAGGTCACCCGCCTGCGGTTCGGGGGCATATCCGTCCCCAAGGCGGTGGACGTATCACCCTCGCGGAGGCTCGACATCGCCCTGCGCAACATAAGCAGGGGAGCGGTGAAGGCCTCGTTCAAGAACAAGAAGTCCGTCTCCGTCTGCATCGCCGAGGAGCTAATATTCGGCAGCAAGAACGAGATGAACAGCCAGGGCGTGTCCAAGAAGGAAGAGATAGAGCGTGTCGCCCAGTCGGCGAGGTGAATGTGCCGTTAAGTTAAGTGATATTCATGGGCAGGAAAGAGGACAACATAAAGAAGGCCACGCTCCTGATGAACAAGCCTGAGTTCATCCGCAACATCGGGACCGCGGCGCACATCGATCACGGAAAGACCACCCTCAGCGACAACCTGATCGCCGGGGCGGGAATGATGTCCGAGGAACTCGCCGGCAAGCAGCGGTTCATGGACTACGATGAGCAGGAGCAGGCCCGGGGCATAACCATCAACGCCGCCAACGCATCGATGGTGCACGAGTACAATGGCAAAGAGTACCTCATCAACCTCATCGACACCCCCGGCCACGTCGACTTCGGCGGAGACGTCACCAGGGCCATGCGCGCCTTGGACGGGGTGCTGATCCTCGCCTGCGCCGTGGAGGGCGTCATGCCCCAGACCGAGACCGTCATCCGGCAGGCTCTCAAGGAGAGAGTGAAGCCGATGCTGTTCATAAACAAGGTAGACAGGCTCATCAACGAGCTCCAGGTCACGCCGGAGTCGATGATGGAGAAGTTCACCAAGATCATCACCGAATTCAACAAGCGCGTCGCCACCCAGCTGCCCGCGCCTCTTAACAAGGAGTGGCAGGTGAAGGTGGAGGACGGCACCGTGGCCTTCGGCTCCGCCTACAACAACTGGGCGATATCCGCCCCTTACATGCAGAAGAGCGGCATCACCTTCAAGGACGTCTTCGACTACTGCGTCAACGGGAATCAGAAGGAGCTGGCCAAGAAATCGCCGCTCCACGATGTGGTCCTCGACATGACCATCAAGCACATCAAGGACCCCGTGGCCTCGCAGAGGATCAGGATACCCATCATATGGAAGGGCGAGACCGAGTCCAAGATCGGCACCCAGATGTACAATTGCGAGCCCAACGGCGACGTGGCCCTGATGGTGAACAAGATCATCATAGACCCCCACGCCGGAGAGGTGGCGGTGGGGAGGCTGTTCTCGGGAACGGTGAAGAAGGGCCAGAGCCTCTGGATCCCCGGGATGCCCAACCAGCAGAGGGTGCAGACCGTGGCCCTCGCCGTGGGCGCCGACCGCATCGCCGTGGAGACCTGCTGCGCCGGCAACATCGTCGCCGTGACCGGTCTCAGGGACGCGGTGTCCGGATCAACGGTGTCCACCATCAAGGAGATGGAACCGTTCGAGAAGATCACCCATTACTCCGAGCCGGTGGTCACCAAGGCCATCGAGGCCAAGCACATGAAGGACCTCCCCAAGCTGGTGGAGCTCCTGCGCTCGGTGGCCAAGGCCGACCCCTCACTCAACATCGAGATCAACAACGAGACCGGCGAGCACCTGATGTCCGGTATGGGCGAGCTCCACCTGGAGATCACCGAGTACCGCATCACCCACGAGCAGGGGGTGGAGATCACCGCCTCGCCGCCGATCGTGGTCTACCGCGAGTCGGTGGCCAAGAGGGCGGGCCCATTCGAGGGCAAATCCCCCAACAAGCACAACAAGTTCTACATCGTTGTGGAGCCCCTGGACCCCGAGATAGCCAAGGCCATCAAGGCCAACGAGCTCCCTCAGGGCAAGCTCAAGGACCCCAAGGCCATCGCCCGCCAGCTGGTGGAGATGGGCATGGACAAGGAGGAGGCCAAGGGCATCATCATGTTCAAGGACGACAACGCCTTCTTCGACAACACCAAGGGGATCCAGTACCTGCACGAGACGATGGAGCTAATCAAACAGGCCTTCGAGGAGACCGTCACCGTCGGGCCGCTCGCGGCCGAGAGGGTCAGCGGAGTCAAGGTCAAACTCATGGACGCCAGGCTGCACGAGGACACCATACACCGTGGGCCGGCGCAGGTGATACCGGCCGTGAGGTCGGGCATCTACGGCGCCATGTGCCAGGCGGGCAGGGTCCTCACCGAGCCGGTGCAGAAGGTCTTCATCAACGTCCCCCAGGACTACATGGGCGATGCGGTGAGGGAGATCCAGTCCCGGCGCGGTGTCATCGATGAGATGGGCCAGGACGGCCCGGACGCAGCGGTGACGGCCATCACTCCGGTGGCGGAGATGTTCGGTTTCGCCAGCGCCATCCGCGGCGCCACGCAGGGGCGGGCGCTGTGGTCCACCGAGAACTCGGGTTTCGTAACGTTGCCCGGAGAGCTGCAGCCTCAGGTGGTGAAAGAGATCCGGCAGAGGAAAGGGCTCAACCCCGAGCCATACGATGCCAACTACTACTCCGCATGAAGGTAAGCTTAAATAAGAAAGATAGTATGGTGAAAAAGAATCCAAGGACTCATAATGAGTGATCAATAGTAGGAGGAAAAGAAATGGCAGCAGACAAGCCCCATATCAACATGGTAGTTATCGGTCACGTCGACCATGGAAAGTCCACCCTGGTGGGCAGGTTACTACTCGAGACCGGTTCCATAGAGCCCCACATCGTCGAGAAGTACAAGAAACAGGCCGCTGAGAAGGGGAAAGGCTCCTTCTATTTCGCCTGGGTCATGGACGGACTGAAGGAAGAGAGGGAGCGCGGCGTCACTATCGACGTCGCCCACAAGAAGTTCTACACCGACAAGTACTTCTTCACCGTTATCGACGCCCCCGGTCACCGTGACTTCGTCAAGAACATGATCACCGGCACCAGCCAGGCCGACTGCGCGGTCATAACCGTCTCCGCCATCGAGGGCCCGCAGGCCCAGACCAAGGAGCATGTGTTCCTGGCCACCACCCTCGGCGTCAAGCAGATCATCATCGTCGTCAACAAGATGGACGCCGTCGACTTCGACGAGGCGAAGTTCAACGAGGTCAAGACCGCCACCTCCAAGCTCCTGGCAATGGTGGGCGCCAAGCCCGACACCGTTCCGTTCATACCCGCGTCCGCCCTCACCGGCGACAACGTGGCGAAACTCTCCGACAACACACCCTGGTACAAGGGCAAGACAGTCCTCCAGGCCCTGGACGACTTCAAGGAGACCGACAGGCCGGTCGACAAGGCGCTGAGGATGCCCATACAGGACGTCTACACCATCACCGGCATCGGCACTGTCCCCGTGGGGCGTGTGGAGACCGGCGTGTTGAAGCCCAACATGAAGCTCTCCTTCCAACCCTCCAACAAGGTGGGCGAGGTCAAGAGCATCGAGATGCACCACGAGGTCCTTTCCAAGGCGGAGCCCGGCGACAACGTCGGCTTCAACGTCAGGGGCATCGCCAAGAACGACGTGCGCAGGGGGGACGTAGCCGGTCCGGCGGACAACCCGCCGACCGTCGCCAAGTCCTTCACCGCCCAGATCGCGGTGCTGAACCACCCCTCGGTGATGACAGTCGGTTACACCCCGGTGTTCCACTGCCACACCGCCCAGGTGGCCTGCAGGTTCGTCGAGCTCATCAAGACCATCGACCCCAAATCCGGCCAGCCGAAGGAGGAGAACCCGCAGTTCCTGAAGACCGGCGACATCGCCCTGGTCAGGGTGGAGCCCACCCGGCCCATGGTCATCGAGAACGCCAAGGAGTTCCCCCAGCTGGGCAGGTTCGCCATCAGGGACATGGGACAGACCGTCGCCGCCGGTATGTGCGTCGACATCGAAAAGAGGTAAAACACCTCCCTTCCCTTTTTATATTCGGGGTAGAACATGTCACAGCGAGCTAGGATTTCACTCAGCGGCACCGACCCGGAGAAGGTCGACAGCGTATGCACCCAGATCCGTGGCATATCCACAAGGACCGGTGTGGCCATACGCGGCCCGGTCCCGTTGCCCACCAAGAAGCTCAAGGTCCCGTGCCGCAAGTGCCCCGACGGAGAGGGCACGGAGACATGGGACCGATGGGAGATGCGCATCCACAAGAGGCTCATAGACCTCGACGCGGACGAGCGCGCCCTTCGCCAGCTGATGAGGATACAGGTCCCCGATGGCGTCAACATCGAGATCGTCCTCCGCAGCACGTAAAAACTGACTCCAACGAGTCTCCTTTAACACAAACCATCTCTTCTTCCGAAGTTATTAATCCTAATTCATCATCCACCACCTCGCAGAGGTAGGATCGATGAGGAGCGACAAGATAAAGACCGGCCTGGACAAGGCGCCTTCGCGCAGCCTGCTGCGGGCCACCGGCCTCAGCGACGAGGATTTCGTCAAACCGTTCATCGGCATTGCCAACTCATGGAACGACATCGTTCCTGGCCATGTGCACCTCGATCGCATAGCCGACGCGGTGCGGGAGGGCATCGAGGAGGCCGGAGGCGTCGCCTTCACCTTCGGCGTGCCCGGCGTCTGCGATGGCGTCGCCATGGGCCACCAGGGGATGCGCTATTCACTGGTCTCGCGCGAGACCATCGCCGACTGCTGCGAGGTAATGGTGCAGTCCCACTCCCTGGACGGATGGGTGGGCGTCACCAACTGCGACAAGATCACCCCGGGCATGCTAATGGCGGCCGGCCGTTTGGACGTTCCTGCGGCCATGGTCACCGGGGGGCCGATGGAGGCCGGAAAACTGGAGGGCGTGCCCGCCGACCTGCAGACGGTGTTCGAGGCGCTTGGCCAGTACCGCGCAGGCAAGCTCGACGAATCAGCGGTGCACCGCGCTGAATGCGCCGCCTGCCCGGGCGAGGGCAGCTGCTCCGGTCTGTTCACTGCCAACACCATGGCTTGCCTCACCGAGGTCATGGGCCTTAGCCTGGAGGGCTGCGGCACCATGATGGCCAATGACCCGCGCAAGCTGGAGCTGGCGCGGGAGACCGGTAGGAGGATGGTAGAGCTCGCCAAGAAAGGCGTTACCCCGCGGACGATAGTCGATGCCGCGTCCATAAGGAACGCGGTGCGCGTGGACATGGCCATCGGTGGCTCCACCAACACCGCACTGCACATACCCGCCATCGCCAGGGAGTTCGGCGTCGACATGAACCTCGACCTCTTCGATTCGATATCGCGCGAGATACCGCACATAACCAGCCTGAGGCCGGGAGGTCCATACCACATGCGCGACCTGGAGGAGGCGGGAGGCATCCCGGCGGTGCTCAACCGCCTCCTCCCTCACCTGGAGGACGCTCCCACCGTGAGCGGCCCGTCGTTGAGGGAGATAGCGTCCCGCTCATCGGTGAAGGACCACGAGGTGCTGCGCCCCCTGGACAGGCCGTACCATGAGGAAGGGGGCATCGCGGTGCTCAAGGGGAACCTTGCGCCTGAAGGGTCAGTGGTGAAACAGTCCGCCGTCAGCGATTCGATGCTGCGCTTCACCGGCAAGGCCAAAGTTTACGACTCCGAGCGCGAGGCAATGGAATCCATCATGGGCGGCGAGGTCGAGGAAGGCATGGTGCTGGTCATCCGGTACGAAGGGCCGAAGGGCGCCCCGGGAATGCCGGAGATGCTATCCCCCACCAGCCTCATCGCCGGCATGGGGCTCTCGGAGGGCGTGGCCCTGATAACCGACGGGCGCTTCTCCGGAGCCACGAGAGGAGGCAGCATAGGCCATGTTTGCCCCGAGGCCTACGACATGGGGCCGATAGCGGCTCTGCGGGACGGCGATGTCATAACCATAGACATACCCGCCCGAAGACTCGAGGTGGACCTCAGCGCCGAGGAGATCTCCGCCAGGCTTTATGACGTTAAGCCTATCGACAAGGCCCCCCGCGGCGTCCTTAGGAAGTACCGGCAGCTGGTGCAGAGCGCCTCGAAGGGAGCCTACCTGGACTGAGCATCGAAGAACACCCTCCCCCTCTCCATTATCTCCACGAACTTGTCCGGCTCGTCGTCCAGCGAAGCGTCCATGACCTTGTCCACCGCATCCATGAAACGGGACCAGGTCACCTTGGCGGTCTCATTCAGATTCTGGATCTCATAGTAAAGGAGAGGGTTCTCCCGCGCGACCTCCGCCGCCCCCTCCACCATCTTGCTGAATGTGGTTGAGGCGGCCTCGTTCAGCTCATCGAACGAGAGGCCGCTGTCCGCCAGGGCGGTGAAGAAGGCGATGTTGATGGCATGGCTCATCCCCAGCACATAGGACATCCGGCGGTCATGCTCCTCCACCGGAAGCCGTGTCAGGTTGGCACCGTGCCCGTTGAACAGGGACATGGCCTCGTTGACTGCCTCTTCGTTGCCGCAGTCGCAGAAGATCACGTTGCGGTCGTACAACGACGGTATCGATGGTCCGAACATCGGATGTACAGAGCATATTCTCATACTCTGAGCCATACTCTTCAATTGATCAATGAAAGGAGATTTGAGCGATGAGAGGTCGAATATCAGTGAATCGGGGGATATCTCATTGAGCTCTTCCAGGACTCCTCCGATGCTTGATATCGGGGTCGATATTATGATGACATCCTGGCCGGGGACGAGCTCCTCTAGAGGAGGCCCTCCGCTCCCTACCGCGGTAACCCGGTGGCCGTTGCCCTCGAGGAAACCGGCCAGCCATCTGCCCATCTTGCCGGTCCCTCCCAGTATAAGGACGTCTTTACCCTCGCCCTTGCGCGGCAGGGCGGCCTGAACATCCACCGCTTCTCTTATGAGGGCCACCGCCATATCGCGAGAGGTCCTTGGACTGACGCCGTTATCTTTGCCGGCGGAAACATAGCGCTCGATGACCTTGCCCTCCACTCCAGGGTCCCTGATCTCGCGGTCGTGCCTGATCTTCCAAGCTCCTATCTTCTTGGCCACCTCCATCCTCTCTCCGGCGGTGTCCATTATCTCGCGGTCAAGCTCGGCTATCCTTCTGCGCAGGGCGTCAATGTCCAATGAATCCACCTCTTTCCAGCATGTCCAAGGCCATTATCCTCGTCATGGCCTCCACCGCCGCCACCGCGCGGGGGACTATGCAGGGGTCGTGCCTTCCTCTGATGGCGATCTGCACATTGTCCAGAGTCTCCAGGTCAACCGTCCTCTGCGTCATGGATATCGACGGTGTGGGCTTGAAGAAGCAACGGAAGACCAATGGCATTCCGCTGCTTATTCCTCCGAGCACACCGCCGTGCCGGTTGGCGCCGGTGAGCAGCTCCCCGTCGTGGAAGATGAAGGGGTCGTTGTTCTGCGACCCGGTGACGCGCGACGACTCTATCCCCTCACCGATCTCGAAGGCGCGCATGGCGGGTATCGAGAACATCGCTTTGGCGAGAGAGCCGTCGAGAGTGTCGAACCATGGCTCGCCCATGCCGGCGGGCAGTCCTTCGATGCGGCATTCCACCACGCCGCCGAGGCTGTCCCCCTCCTCCGATCGGCCTTTCACGGCCTCCATGAATGAGAAGTCCAAGGACTCGTCGCAGGCCCGGGTGGGATGCCTGCGTGACGCGCGGGCCTCCGCCAACGATCGCGGCTCCGGGTCCTCGATCCCTCCGATGGCCCGTGTGAACCCTCTCACCTCGATGCCCTCCTCGGCGAGGGCGAGGCCGCATATGGCCCCCGCGGCCACCAATGGGGCCGTCATCCTGCCTGAGAACATTCCTCCGCCCCTGATGTCATGATGCGGGTTGCGCATCATGGCCGTGAGGTCGGCATGACCGGGCCGGGGACGGCTGCGGAACTGCTCGTAATCGCCGCTCCTGGTGTCCTTGTTGGCTATCATTATGGAAAGAGGGTCTCCGTTGCTGACACCATCGGTCTCGCCGGCGGCGATGATCACCTCATCGCCCTCCTTCCTATTCGTTCCTATGCCCGCGCTGGGCTTGCGTAGGGCCATCTCCGTGGCTATGGCCTCCTCGTCGAGAGGAAGCCCCCCCCGCACTCCTTGGAGCACGCAGCCGACATAAGGCCCGTGGCTGCTCCCCCACAAGGTGACGCGCACCTTCTCACCCATGCTGTTCATCGTCATCCTCCTCGAACACCGCCCCTATGGACCTCATCTGATTAAGGAACATGGGGTATGAGACCTGATGCTCCCCTTTGGAATCTATCTCGGTGACGCCGTCGGCGGAGAGCCCGGCCACGAACGCGGCCATCATGATACGGTGGTCGCCATGGGTCTCCACCACGGCACCGCGCAAGCGTTTGCCGCCCCGTATCACGCAGCCATCGTCAGTGGCTTCGATATCGGCTCCCATCGCTTTGAGCATGGCCACGGTGGTGGCTATCCTGTCGCTCTCCTTGAACCTCAGCTGACGGGCGTTGTGGAGTCTGCTCTCACCCTCGGCGTTGGCGGCCAATACGGCGACCGCCGGAAAAAGGTCCGGCACATCCCCCATGTCCACCCTGGCGCCATGGAGCTCTGACCGAGAAGCACTGGCCCGCTCCTCCCCCGTCTCAACATCGGCACCGAAGGACCGCAGTATGTCAAGTATCGCCTTGTCCCCCTGCAGGTCGTTAAGGTCCAGGCCGTTGACGGTGACGTCTCCGCACAGCGCCCCCGCCACCAGGGGGAAGGCCGCGGAGGAGAAGTCCCCCGGGACGCGGTAGTCGCAGGGATTATACCCCCCGCCCTCGACCACGAAGCATCCGTTCCTCTTGGCCACATTGCATCCGAAACGGCGCATCAGGTCCATGGTGATGTCCACGTAAGGGCGTGAGGAGATGGCGCCGAGGACCTCCACCTCCATTCCCTCGTCCCTCAGCCCGCCCGCCATCAACAGCGAGCTGATGTACTGGGAGCTCATGTCGCCCCTGATGGAGGCCCTGTGGCCGGTCAGAGGCCCCTCCACCGTGACCGGGGGCCTGCCGCCACTCGAGAGGCAGCGGGCGCCCAGGGACTCCAGGCAGTCCAGCAACGGACCCATGGGCCTGCTGCGCAAGGATCCGTCCCCGTCTATCACCGTGCGATGGGGAAAAAGGGAGGCGAGTCCGGCGAGCAACCGAAGCGTCGTGCCTGAATTCCCCACGTCGACCTCGCCCCCCTGGCCTTCCAGACCACCTTCTATCACCAGCGCCGTGTCATCGCGCTCGATTCTGGCGCCCATATGCTCCATGGCGCGGCAGGAGGCCATGGTGTCGGCGGACAGCAGAGGGGCGCCGACGACGGAGCGCCCCTCGGCCATCGCCGCCATGAAGACAGCGCGGTGGGTGTGGCTTTTGGATGGTGCTGCTCGCACCTCGCCGCCGAGCTCGCTGCGGCGGACCCTCACTCCTTCACACCCCTGAGGTGGCTGAGGATGAAGCGTCCACGGCCCTCTTCCAGTATCAGCTCCTTGCAGAGGCTCTCATCGGCGATCACCGCCACCGCCGGGCCGGTGCCGCTCATGCCCGCCGCCGCCGCGCCCTTTTCGAGCGCTCGGCGGGCCAGACCGTCGTCCGCCCCGACCAGCTCCGCCACCAGCCTGCCGTTCTCGGACATGGCGTCGAACGGGTCGGTGGCGCTGCGCTCTATCAGCCTCTCGAAGTCCTCCCGCCTACGGCGGAAGGCCTCTATGTCGAGGGTGTTCTTCTCGATGCGCTCCTCGGGCACATGCAGCAGCACCGAATGCTCGCCCACGCTCGGCACCATGGACTCGATGTGCATCCTCACGTTGTCCGTGACCACCAGGCCTCCGAAGTGGCAGCCGCATGCATCATCGAACGCCCCGGTGACGGAGACGCCGGCATCGATGGAGCTGTGGCATCCTATCCTCACGGCCTCCAGCTCGTCCATCGTTCCGCCGTGGGCGTCGTTCACCGCCAGGCAGACGGCGTTCGCAGCGGAGCTGGAACTCTTCAACCCACGAGAGACGGGTATCTCCGACCAAATCTTCAGGGTGCCGGCGCAAGGAAGGCCCAACGCCTCGTGCATCCTTTTGGCGCAGATCCTAGCCAGCCTGTCGTCGGTCCTGTCCCCTCCTTCCACCTCGATCCTGAGCTCCCCGCCTCCGGGGTCGAAGGCGGCCACCGTCTTCAGGTCGATGCCGAGCGTCGCCCCCTTCCCGCAAGGGATGGCGTTAACAACCGTGACAGCTCCGAACGACTCTCCCCAACCGCTCATAGCGCCGCCTCCATCATAACGTCCTTGGACACCTCTATTCCGGTCCAAATGCGGAACGAGGCCATGGCCTGATGCACCAGCATCTCCAACCCTTCTATCGTCATCGCCCCTCTGGCGGACGCCTCGCGGATGAGGGGCGTCTCGCGGGGGCGGTACACCATGTCGAACACCGTGTGCCTTTCGTCGAGGAGGTCCACATCCAATGGTGCGAGCGAAGGATACCCCTCCATCCCCAGAGGGGTGCAGTTGACGATCAGGTCGAAGCGTTCCAGGTTCCGCGGGACGCCCGCCGCGGAGCATCCGTACCGCTGCGCCAAAGCCTCCGCCTTCGACATGTCCCGGTTGCTCACCGTAACGCCGCAACCTTCGGACTGGAGAGCGTAACAGCAGGCCATGGCCGCGCCGCCCGCTCCCAGCACCAGGGCCTCGGAGCCGGCGATGGTGACGCCGGCCTCGGCCAAAGCCTCCTTCACCCCCAGCACATCGGTGTTGTAACCCACCAGCCTGCCGTCCTCTTTGCTTATGGTGTTCACCGCCCCCACGGCGGCGGCGGACGCGTCCAGGGCGTCCAGGTGCGCCAAGGCCTCCACCTTGTACGGTATCGTGACATTGAGCCCGCGGACATCGTAGAACTTCATGAAAGCCGCCAGGCCGTCCAGTCCGGGGGTATCGAACCGCATGTATCTGCCGGCAAGGCCCGCCGCCTCCATGGCGGCGCGGTGCATCGCCGGCGAGGAGCTGTGCCCCAGCGGCCGTCCCACTATCCCCAGCAACAGCGGGTCGCCCCCCATCCTCCTCATCTCCTGCACGGACATCTGCCCCGGGGCGGTGGCCTTGCCGGCATGGGCGAAGGTGAACTCGTTCCCCAAGAGCCGTGACCTCGCCCGGGTGATCGCACCCAGATCTCCCATGCCCAGTATAACGTGCCTTCCCGCGATGAGGTCGGCGGCCTGTTTTATGCTCACCAGGTCCCGGAGGGAATTCACCATGAACGCGCCTTTGCGCAGCTCGCAGCGCATGCCGCCCATCAAGCGGATGATGCCCTCCCAGTCCGGAGTGCGCTCCCAGTCGTGATGGGACGCTATGGTCATGGTATCATCGATATCGTCGCATTCCTCGCCGACGTCGATTAGTGAGGCGCCGGCGGCCGCCGCCCATGCGGCCGCCTCCCTCCTGTCCGTGTCCCTCAGGTCGCCCAGGGTGGCTATGAAGGGCTTGGCCGGCAGAGGCTCCACCGGCCATCCTAGCCGGTCCAGCCTGAGCTCGGCCATGTCCGCCATTAGCATCGCGTCCGATTCCAGATCCTCGACGCGGCCCACTGATAGGCAGATGCGGGTCATGTCTCCCTTATGGTCTCATCGACGCTCATGCCGAAATGCCTTCCGCCCTCCGACACCGCACCGAGTACCTTGTCACCCGCTTGCAGATCGCTGACGGAGATGGAGCCGTCGGGACCTATCAGTTTTACCGTCTCCGCGTTCTGGACGACGGCGCTGAACCGCCTCCCGTCATGCTCCAGCTCCAGCAGCAGCATGGGTCTGCTCTCGGTCTTGCAGCGTCCCACCACCGAGCGTCTGGCGCCGCCGTCGGCGCCGACGACGAGGACCTCATCGCCGCTCTTGAGCTCGGACAGGTACCTGGTCTTGCCCCCCGGCGTCATGACGTAGGCGTGCACCGCCCCGGCGTTGACGCGGAACGGCCGCGAGGCCACGTAGCCGCTCTCCTCGCTCTCCGATTGGACCAGCAGCATGCAGGCCGACTGCGAGCCGATGAGCATCCCCTCCCCTGGCACCATGATGTTGCAGGTGTCCACGCAGACCCGGTCCGCCAACGGCAGTTTCCTCACCTCTTTGACGCTGACCGCCTGCAGCTCCACCGAACTCTCTTCCTGCAGCAAGGACGCAATCGCATCATCGCTCCAGGCCTCCGGTTCGAGGAGCACCGCGTCCACCCCTCCCTCCAGGGTCTGGAGGAAGAGCCTCGCCTCGCCGACGCTGTCGGCGGTGGCTAGTAGGCGGGAGCCGCTGCCTTGGAACGCGGCCACGAGATTCTCCACGGGTATGACCTTCCAATCGGTGGTGCTGACCACGAAGGACCCTATTCCTGCGGAGGCCATCACCTCCGCCATACCCTCGGGATCATCCACGGAGACGATGCGCAGCTCGCCCCACGGCGAGCGGATGCCATCGCCGTCGCGGAAATGCAATGTCATCTTCCCCAGGCTTTCGAAGTGCTCGTCGCCCTCGCGCACCACTATGTCCTCGATGCCCTTCTCCAGCGCGCCGGTGACCAGGCTCTTCCTGTCATCGGCGGAATCGGGAAGGTCCGCCCGCGCCCATATGCGTCCCATGGTATCCCTCCAGCAGCTTCATGGCCTCTTCCACGTCGGCGCCGTGGAGGACCATCTTGGATATCGCTTTGGTCATCCCTTCAACGTTGCGGTGCTGGAACACGTTGCGTCCGATGGAGACTCCCTTTCCGCCGGCATCCAAGGACTCCCCCACGATGGTGAGGAGCTCCTTGTCGGAGGACACCTTGGGCCCGCCGGCGATCACCACCGGCGCCATGGATCCCCTGACGACCTCACGGAAGCTGTCCGGGTCGCCGGTGTAATTGGTCTTGACGAGGTCCGCCCCCAGCTCCACCGCCACCCGGGCGGAGTGCTTCACCAGGTCCACATCGAACGGGTCCTTTATCCCCGGACCGCGGGGGTAGGCCATGGCCAGCAGGGGCATGCCCCACTCCATGCATTTGCGGGAGACGCCGCCGATGTCATGGAGCATGGCCGGCTCGGTGTCGGAGCCGATGTTCAGATGCACCGACACCGCGTCGGCGCCCAGTTTTATACCCTCCTCCACGTTGGCCACCAGCACCTTTTCGTCGGAGGTGGTGCCCATGTTGGTGGACGCTGAGAGGTGGAGTATGAGACCGATGTCGTGGCCGCTGCTGCGATGGCCGTAGGGGACGATTCCCTTGTGCATGACCACTGCGGTGGCCCCTCCCCTGGATATGCCGTCTATGGTGTGGCGCATATCGGTGAGGCCCTCTATGGGACCGACGGACATGCCGTGGTCAACGGGTATTATCACCGCGTTTCCTGAGTTGCGGTCGATAATCCTCTCCATGCGGATCTGCTTTCCGAACATCTGATCCCTCGTGATACGTGCTAACACATGACACGGTATATTAACCCTTCGCCAACCCCTAGATGCGGGGGCAACGGGGTGCTTCGAAAGCTATTTATTGTATCTTAGGTTTGGACGCCTGAACGGGCCAATAGATCAGCTCGGAAGATCGCCTGCTTTGCAAGCAGGAGGGCGCGGGTTCAAATCCCGCTTGGTCCACCATCCCCGTCACTTGTTCACACGCTGCAATCCATGTTGAATCCTTTTTTCGTCCCGAACTCGGATTCAAAGGACGGCTCATGCTGTCAATCCATAGGATTGTGGTCATGATTACATACTGCCCGTGAACGTGATCAAAAAATCATGTGCGGCCTGAGCATGTCCTCACTCAGATAGGTCAATTGGCAGAAAGGAGGAATCCCATTGTGGATTCTGTCTTTTCATGTCCCATCCAAATACGTTGATAATTGATAAACGGTATGTTATGAATACGTTTAAGGTTGAAGATAACGAAGATAATTATTAACACAATCATACTGAAAATATTGTGATGTGTGGTTTGCAGGAGGATGCTAAGGAGGTTTTGATCGCCACCGTACCCTTGTTGCTTTCGGTGCTAATTGCAAAGGCGGCATTCCTCCAGAGCAGCCTTGGCGATATTCTCATATATCTGGCGTCATCGGTGATGCTGATAGCCGGATTCTTCTTTTTCATCATCGGAGTCCGGCGGGATACAACCTATCGGCGAGGCAATGGGTTCAGAGATGGTCCAGCATGGCAGTCTGCCAGTGGTCGCCGTGACCGTGTTCGTTTTCATTCTGGTCATCACAATGGCCGAACCCTCCTTGGCCGTGTTCACAAGCGCTGTCGCTTCGGTGGTCGAGAACGACCTTATCTCAACATATCTGATGATGGTGATACCCGTCAGTGCCGCCATCCTCGTCGTTGTGTCGGTGTTCCGTGTGCTCTTGGGGATAAGCATGAAGAAGTTACTCATGGTCGGATACGGGGCGATAATAGTCCTATCCCTACTCGTGCCCACTGATTTCCTGGCATTGGCCTATGACTCCGGAGGGGCAGCCGCCGGGGCGCTGGTTCTGCCGGTGATATTGTCCTTCGGAGTGGGTATGAGCTCCGTTCTGTCTGATAGGACTGACCTCTCCGATGTGTTCGGTTACATAGCATTGGCGACGATGGGTCCGATACTGGGCGTATTGCTCATGGGGGTGCTTCTGTTTTGAACGCCGAACTCTCCATCCTCTACGATACCGCAGTGGAGGTTTCGTTGATGGTGCTGCCCGTTCTGGCTTTCTTCCTGCTCTTCCAATTCTTCTTCCTTGGATACCCAAGGGTGACATTCAATAGGATAATGGTGAACCTCTTACTGGCGACCCTCGGCATATTCCTGTTCCTTGGAGGGGTGTATATGGGACTGATGCCGGCCGCCCAATCCATCGGCGAGTACGTGGGTAGCAATCTTCAAAGATGGTACCTGCCCCTGATGGGAGCTGTCGTCGGATTCCTGGCCACATTCGCTGAGCCTACGGTTAGGCTTTTGTCCGACCAGGTGGACCGCAGCTCCTCCGGCTATCTTCCATCCAAGGTCCTCGTGCTGGTGATATCATTGGGCGTGGCCTTCACGGTCGCATTGGGGATGGCGCGTATAGCCTATGGCTGGGACTTCATTTATATCATCGTACCCGGATACCTACTGGCGATGATGTTTATGTGGAGGACCAGCCCCAAGTTCGTTTCAATGGCGTTCGATTCCGGAGGGATGGTGACCGGACCTCTGGCGGTGTTCATAGTGATGTCAATGGCCATCGGAGCCGCCTCAGGGATAGAGGGGGCTTCCCCGATAAGGGATGGTTTCGGGATGATAGCGATGATCGCGCTTGCGCCGTTGAAATCAATATCTGCGCTTGGTAACCATCTTACGATGAAGGAGGGAGAGTATGATAATTGAAGAAGATGTCGACATGATTCTCACAGTCGTCAGGAAAGGTTGGGCTGAATCTGTTTTCCATGCTGCCATCGAGGCAGGTGCGAGAGGGGGGCACCATATTCCACGGCCGAGGGACCAGTACAGATGAGTGGATGATATTCTTGGGCGTTCTTGTAGAGCCTGAAAAGGAAGTGGTCCTAACCGTCGTACCACGGGACATCAGCAGGGAAGTGCTAATTAGTATAAGCAAGGCCGCCGAACTGGAGAAGACCGGAAACGGCATATCCGTGGTATGGCCATTGTCTATGGCTGTGGGAAGGGTCGAAAAAATCCCCACAGCCGATGGACGGGACGCCCTCGAAAGGCAAGAAGAAGTGAGGAACATGACGGGGCCTAACCGCGACCCATCAGAGAAATGAAACAGTAGAGGATGGAGAGTAAGCATATGCGGCCAAGGGGAAACAACGATGGCCTCCATGTGCCAGCCCAAATTGGAGGTCGTCCGATCCCCGCCGGTATGGGACGACGTCAATGCCTGGAAGGCGACCGCTCGGGACGCGCTCTTCACCGAGGATGGTTTTCAGTGATCGGATGCCCGGAGGATCCTGGTCGCCAACTGCCACGCCGCTGTGGCGCGGTCCCCGCTCTACGGCCGCTCGTTGGCTCTCATCCGGTCGCCGCCGGGATGGGACGACCTCCACGCATGGAAAGAAAAGGTCCAAAGGGCCCTTATATCGGGGCCCCAGGGACGGTAAGTATGTAGTAGGCGTAGACGCCGGTTATGATGGCCACCGCCATCGTGGACCACGCGGCCAGCTTCTTTATCTCCAGGCGCAGGCCCATGAGCAGGAAGAACACGAACCACAGGTACGCCCACACCGCCCATATCACCGCCAGCACCGCCAGCTTGTCCACCATGAAGGTGTAGGCGGCGGTGGGGGCGGCGGTCACCGCCACGAAGAGGCAGTAGAAGCCCAGTGCCCGGTTGTCGTCTATCCCCCACCAGAAGGCCACGAACAGCCAAAGGTAGGTGAAGGAGAACAGCAGGGTCTGGGCGGCGGCGAACGCCGATTCCATCACGAAGACGAAATAGGCGGCGTTCAGGAACGTCAGCGCTCCCGCGAACAGGTTGATAACCGCCGTGTCCTTGGCGGTGGCGTAGCCCATGATGTAGAGCGCGTTGACGAAGAGCACCGCGCCCACGTACAGCAGGCCGAGTCCGAGCAGGTTGGGGTCCGACATTCGCTCCCTCCTTGGAAAAAAAAGGAGAGGGGTTGAGCCCCTACTTGCTCCTGATCCCCGGCACAGGGCACTCGTCGGTCCCCGGCGTCGACCTGGTCACCTTCTCTATCTGCTTCCTCGCCTTGGCCGGGTCCTGGATCCAGTCCTTGTAGAAGTCGAAGGGGCATTCGACGTGCCCCTCCTTCTCCCCGGCGGCGAGCTCGGCGGTGTAGCCGCGGTGAAGCAGCTTGTAGAGATGGTTCTGGCTCTGCCAGTTCTTGCGCGCGTCCCTTATCGCCGAAACGGAGAGCTCGGCGTACTGGTTCTCCATCTCGTTGGTCTCCGTCTCCCCCAGCACGCGGCCGTCGAAGCCGATGATGGCGGAGTGGCCGAAGAACGAGTACGCCCCGTCATGGCCGGCCATGTTGGCCACCGCCACGTAGCTGGTGTTCTGCCAGGCGGCGGCGCGGGCATTGATGCACTGCTGCTCCTTGGACGGGTACATGTACCCTTGGCACCGGATTATGAGCTCGGCGCCCTTGTAGGCGCAGTCCCTCCATATCTCCGGGTAGTTGCCGTCGTCGCAGATTATGAGGCTGGTCTTCAGCCCCTTGGGCCCGTCGGAAACATAGGTCTTGTGCGCCGCCGTCCACCCCTCGATGGGGCACCACGGCATTATCTTGCGGTACTGCTGCACGATCTCCCCGTTGTCGTCGATGAGTATCAACGTGTTGTAGGGGTGCCTGTTCGGATGGTCCTCATGCAGCTCCCCGGTGATGGAGAACACCCCCCAGACGCCGTTGTCCTTGCACGCCTGGGCGAAGATGTCGGTCTCCGGTCCGGGGACCGTGGTGGAGAGGTCCATCATCTCGTTCTTGTCGTACAGGACGCCCTCGGTGCTGTACTCGGGGAAGATTATCAGGTCCAGGCCCGGGTGGCTGGCCTTCATCCCCTTGATGTAATCAGCGATCCCCTGGCAGTTCTCCATTATCTTGTCCTTGCCTCCAAGCCTCGGAAAGGTCTTGAGGGGCGGATAGTTGACAACCCCTACCCCCACCGTGTCGTTGGAGGACGAGATATCGCCATGTCTCATTTCTTTTCACCTCCTTCCCCGCTTGCGATTGAATCACAAGGTAAAAATATCATTGATATTACACGTTATTTATAGTTAACTTGAAATCAGTTATTATTCTACAATAAAGTTTATAAACAATCGTTTTGAAAAAAGGACATCCAGTTTATATTCTAACTGTTTTATCCAAAAAAAGCATCCACGATCTCAGGACGGACTACGGAGGACTCCGGCAGACGCGTTCCGCGACCCCGGAACCACGGGTGAAAGACGGATACCTGACAACGGTTAATAATGCAAACGCGCATACCGAACAACGATGCTGGAGCGCGCGGTGAGGGAGATCGAGAACGCTTGGATAGAGATGTCGGACGGCTGCCGGCTGGCGGCGAGGATATGGTTGCCGGAAGGTGCCGAGGACGACCCCGTGCCCGCCGTGCTGGAGTACATACCCTACCGCAAAAGGGACTTCAAGGCGGTCCGCGACGCGGAGGTGCACAGCTTCTTCGCCGCCCACGGCTACGCATCGCTGCGGGTGGACCTACGCGGCAGCGGTGACTCCGAGGGCGTTCTCGAGGACGAGTACCTCCCGTTGGAGCTCGAGGACGGCCTCCGTGTTCTGGAATGGATAGCGGAGCAGGAATGGTGCTCGGGCAAGGTGGGCTTGTTCGGCCTCTCCTGGGGCGGCTTCAACGGACTGCAGCTCGCATCGCTCAGGCCCGAGCAGCTGGGGGCGGTGGTCACCGTCTGCTCCTCCGACGATCGCTACGAGGACGACGTGCATTACATGGGGGGATGCCTGCTCACCGACAACCTCTCCTGGGCATCGGTGATGTTCTCCTACAACTCCCTGCCCCCCGACCCCGAGGTCGTCGGCGAGGCGTGGATGGACATGTGGATTCAGCGTCTCGAAGGCAGCGGCCTGTGGTTGAAGAAATGGCTGGAGCACCAGAAGAGGGATGGTTACTGGCGCCACGCCTCGGTGGCGGAGGACCACCGCTCCATACGCTGCCCGGTGTTCGCCGTCTCCGGCTGGGCCGACGGCTATTCCAACGCGGTGTTCCGGCTGATGGAGAACCTCGATGCGCCCCGAAAGGGGCTCATCGGCCCTTGGGGGCACAAGTACCCCCATATGGGAGGCCCGGGGCCGACCATCGACTTCCTGGGCGAGTGCGTTCGCTGGTGGGACCGATGGCTGAAGGGGATCCAGAACGGGGTGGACGAGGAGCCCCTGATGCGGATGTGGATGCAGGACACCATATCACCCACATCGGAACGCCGCCCCGGCCGTTGGGTGGCAGAGGAGGAATGGCCCTCCTCGCGAACATTAGAACGCAGCTATCCATTGCTGCCCGGGTTCATCGACATGGGCTCCACCGGCTATCCCGCCTGGGACATGCCCATACAGAGCCCGCTGAGCGTGGGGCTCTTCGCCGGCAAATGGTACTCCTATGCGGAGTCCACCGACCTCCCCAATGACCAGAGGGAGGATGACGGCGGGGCGCTGGTCTTCGACACCCCTCCCCTGGATGAGACCTGGGAGATACTCGGCGCCCCCGAAGTCAAGCTGGTGCTGAGCTCGGACCGGCCGCAGGCGATGGTCGCCGTGAGGCTCTCCGACGTCGCCCCCGACGGCAGGGCCACCAGGGTGACCTACGGGCTGCTGAACCTCAGCCACCGCGATGGCCACTCCTCCCCCCGTGAGCTCGAGGAGGGAGAGGAGTACGAAGTCACCGTGTCGATGAACCACGTGGCCCAGAGCTTCCCCGCAGGGCATCGTTTGCGTCTGTCGGTATCGACGTCCTATTGGCCGCTGGCCTGGCCGTCGCCGCGCCCCGCCCGCCTCACCATCAAGCCGGAGGTCAGCAGCATCACCGTGCCGTGGAGGCCGTTGCGGCGGGAGGACGACGAGCTCCACCCGCTCGGCGCCCCTCGACAGGGCCAATCGCCGCCGACCACGGGGCTGGTGCCCCCGCTGCGCGAATGGACGGTGACGCACAACCTCGCCAGCAACGAGGTGACGCAGAGGATAGTCAACAACGACGCCCGCTACCGCATCGAGAACATAGACCTGGAGCTCGGGAACGAGAGCACCGAGTCCTACAGCTACGTGAACAACAGCTATGAGACCCTTCGGGCGGAGGTCAGGTCGCACCGGCACCTCGGACGGGGCGACTGGCAGGTGGACACCCACACCCGGACCATCCTGACATCGGACGAGGGGCATTTCCGCGTCCAAGCGTCCCTGGACGCCTATCTTGGCGACACGCGGGTGTTCTGCCGCAGCTGGGACGAGCGCATACCGAGGGACATGATATGAGAGGAGTGATGATATGAAGAACGTGTTCGTCGTAGGCCTGGACGAGTTCAACCTCGCCATGCTGGAGAGGCTGCCGGAGGCGGAGCACTGCCGTTTCCTGCCGGCGTTGGACATCAGCGAGATAAGGAACGTGGAGAGCTATGACCTGGAGAGCCTGATCTCCACCGCCGTCCGCCGCATGAGGGCGGAGCCCGGCGGGGTGGACGCGGTTGTAACGTATTACGACTTCCCCGGCACCGACATGGTGCCCATCCTCGCCGAGGAGTTCGGGGTCATAGGCCCCACGCTGGAGTCGGTGCTCAAGTGCGAGCACAAGTACTGGAGCCGCCTGGAGCAGCAGAAGGCCATACCGGACAACATACCGGCGTTCAAGGCCTTCGACCCCGAGGACGACGAAGCATATCAGAAGCTGGACATGATACCGCCCTTCTGGATCAAGCCGTTCAAGTCCTTCAAGTCCTACCTTTCCTACAAGATAAACGACGAGTACAGCTTCCGTGCCAACACCCAGGAGATCGCCGAGAACCTGGGCTTCGTGCAGGAGCCCTTCAATTACCTCCTGGAGGCGTACAACATGCCCAAGGAGTTCGTGGAGATGAAGGAGAGCTGCATCGCCGAGAGCTCTCTCAGCGGCCGGATGTGCACCCTGGAGGGCTACGTGTTCCAAGGGGAGGTGGTGGCCTACGGCATCGTGGACTCGGTGCGCGAGACCGACCGCTCCTCCTTCTCCCGCTACGAGTATCCCTCGTCCCTGCCGTTGGAGATACAGTTCCGCATGGCCGACGTGGCCCGCAGGGCCATCAACTCCGTAGGCCTTGACAACTCGGCGTTCAACATCGAGTTCTTCTACGACCCGAACCACGACAGCGTGTCGCTGCTGGAGATCAACCCGCGGATATCGCAGGCGCACACCGACATCTTCGAGAAGGTCCATGGCATCTCCCATCACCGCATCATGCTGCAGATCGCCCTGGGCATCCGCCCCAAATCGATGGCCTACGACGGCGAATTCCAGGTGGCGGCAAACTTCATGGTGCGGACCTTCGAGCCCGGCAGGATGGTGAACGTTCCCGACCGCAACACCATCGAGGAGCTGCAGGCGGAGATCCCCGGCACGATAGTGAACGTGGCGGTGTCCCCGGGGCAGGAGCTGAGCGAGCTCCAGTACCAGGACTCGTACAGCTTCCAGCTGGCCAACGTCTTCATCGGCGCCGCCCACCGCCTGGAGCTCCTGGACAAGTACAACCGCTGCATAGAGAAGCTGGACTTCCAGGTTGAGCGGGGGACCCCCATATGAGGGGACGGTAACCCTCTTATATCCCCGGAGGGGGATGGAGTACCATGAAGCGTGTCGAAGCGATCGCGAGCGGACGGGTGCAGGGCGTCAACTTCCGCCGGCACGTCAAGAACATCGCCGCCGGGCACGTCGTGGGCGGATACGTGAGGAACCTGGAGTCCGGAGACGTGGAGATCGTCGCCGAGGGCAGCGAGCCCGAGCTCAAAAGCTTTCTGTCGGCGGTGATGGAAGCGAGCCCGCCCATAGACGTCAGGAACATCGAGGTCCGGTGCCTGGAGCCCAGCGAGGGTTTCGGATCCTTCGAGATACGGCGCTGAACACGTCACCGAGGCGGAATGCTCAATCTCCGGGCCGGAGCACGCATTCCTCGATGATGCGGCGGTGGTCGAAGGCCAGCTCCGGCAGCTCGTCCAACGGGTACCAGCCCGCCGCCGCCGCGTCGTCGCCGCCCACGGGCCGCCCGCTGACATGGCGGAGCTCGAACACCACGCTGACGGTGTGGCCGCGCGGGTCGCGTTCCGGGTCGGAGTAGACTCCCAGCAGTCTCTCCGCCTCAGTCTCCAGATCGGTCTCCTCCCTCATCTCCCTCATGACCGCCGCCTCCACGGTCTCGCCGTTGTCGACGAAACCCCCGGGCAGGGCCATGAGGCCCTTGAAGGGCTCTCTGCCCCTCTCCACCAACAGTATCATCCCATCCTCCACCAGCACACCGTCGACGGTGAGGGCGGGCCCCGCTCCTTCACGCATGATCATGACATCCTCCTCGATAGTGATGACAGGGTTTAAACGGTAAACACACTATCGCTAAATATGCTTAACCAGCAGCGGAGGATACCCACGGTCCTGACGGCGGAGGAGCTGATGGACAAGGCCTTCCACCGCGCTTCGAAGATCAGGAAGGAGGGCAGCGGGGCGTTCGACGGCAAGAAGAAGACCGCCCTGGCGAAGGTAACGGCCTCCGGGGACATCGTGATCAGCACCTTGGACGGCTATCTCAAGGCCTTCCCCCGCCTGGAGAACACCGAGGACTTCTACCCGCAGCTGGTGGACCTGGTGGTCGGTCTCGACTCTTTGAAGAAGTCCCTGGGCGCCCTCAGCTGGGCCTCGTACCGCACCGAGAGGCTGAAGAACGGCTACCTGGCGATGATGCGCCGCGCCAAGGACATCGAGCGGGTGGAGTCGCTGCGCCGCGGCTTCTACGGCAGGCTGTCATCGGTCATCAAGCAGATATCCTCGGACCTGGTGAACGTCAACCGCGCCCGCAACGCCATGCGCCAGCTGCCCTCGGTCGACCCCGACAAGCCCACCGCGGTCATCGCCGGATTCCCCAACGTCGGCAAGAGCCAGCTCATAACCGCCCTCAGCAACGCCACCCCGCAGGTGGCGCCCTACCCGTTCACCACCAAGGGGATAGTGGTGGGGCACATGGATCACCGATGGCAAACATTCCAGCTCATCGACACCCCCGGTCTGCTCGACCGCCGCCTGGAGGAGAGGAACGACATCGAGCGCCAGGCGGTCCTGGCGCTGCAGTACCTCACCGATGTGATGGTCTTCCTCATCGACCGCTCCGAGACCTGCGGCTACCCGCTGGAGAAACAGATGGCGCTGCTCGAGTCGGTACGGCAAGGCTTTTCCGGGCTGCCGATAATCGAGGTGGAGTCCAAGGCGGACATGTCCCCGTCCGGGGAGGGGAGGCTGAGGGTCTCCGCCGTCGACGGCCAAGGGATGGACGAGCTCCGCGCCCTTCTCATCGAGGAGCTGGTAAAGATAGCAGAGAGGAAGGAAACCGAGGCGACATGAGAAGAGTGGCATGCGGCGAGGGGATGGAGCAATACTTCCAGGACCTCGCCTCCCGCACCGACGACTGTTACAGCATCGCCCGCCGCGCCCGTTCCCGCGGCAAGGACCCCGAGGTCAGGATAGAGATACCGCAGGCCGAGGACCTCGCCTCGCGGGTGGAGAAGCAGCTCGAGGAATGGGGGGTCGAGGGCGTGGCGGAGCGCATCCGCGAGCTCAGCGAGGAGCACGGCAACCGTGAGGTGGTGTCGCTGCTCATCGCCAAGGAGATCGCCACCCGCCCGGCGCGCACCCGCGAGGAGGCCATCGACCGCGCCGTTCGCGTAGGGTTGGCGGTTCTCACCGAGGGCATACTGGTCGCCCCTCTGGAGGGTATAGCTTCGGTCCGTATCGGGCGCAACAGCGATAACTCCGAATACCTTTCGATCCTCTTCGCCGGGCCGATACGCGCCGCCGGGGGGACGGGGCAGGCGATGAGTGTCCTCATCGGTGACGTGGTCCGGCGCGAGCTCAACATCGGCGAGTACCGCCCCAACTCTCAGGAGGTGGCGCGCTTTCATGAGGAGATCCCCCTGTACAAGAACTGCCAGCACCTGCAGTACACGCCCAGCGGCGATGAGATAGACCTCATCGTGGAGAACTGCCCGGTCTGCATCGACGGCGAGGGGACGGAGAAGGAGGAGATCTCCGGCCACCGCGACCTGCCGCGGGTGGAGACCAACCGCGTCCGCGGCGGCGCCTGCCTGGTCATCGCCGAGGGCCTCACCCAGAAGGCCGCCAAGATCCAGAAGCACGTCGATAGCCTGGGCATCGACGGCTGGGAGTTCATCGAGAACCTGCTCAGCCCCAAGGAGGCCAACGAGGATGAGGGCGAGCAGAAGGCCAAGCCCGGGGACAAATACCTCAAGGACATCGTCGCCGGCAGGCCGATATTCGGCCACCCCTCACGTCCAGGGGGCTTCCGTCTGCGCTACGGCCGCGGCCGCACCTGCGGCCTGGCGGCCATCGCCATCAGTCCGGCGTCGATGTACGCCCTGGACGAGTTCCCCGCCATCGGCACGCAGATCAAGCTGGAGAGGCCGGGCAAGGCGGGGGCGGTCACGCCTTGCGACTCCATCGAAGGGCCCATCGTGCTGCTGAGGAACGGCGACCTGCTGCAGTGCCACAGCAGCGAAGAGCTGAAGGCGCTGAGCAAGGACGTCGCCGAGCTGGTGGACATCGGCGAGATGCTCATCCCATTCGGGGAGTTCTCGGAGAACAACCACCCCCTGGTGCCGGCGGGCTATTGTATGGAGTGGCATCGCGAGGAGCTGCGTGAGGCGCTCGGAGAGCCGCCGCCGGGCTGGGAGACCCAGAGCCTGGACGACGCTCTGCGCGCCAGCCGGGACCACGGCGTCCCGCTGCATCCCCGCCATAATCTCTTCTGGTCCGACATCGCCCTCGAGGACCTGCTCTCCCTCAAGGAGCACATCCTTTCCCACGGAAGGATGGAGGACGGCCGCCTTGTGCTGCAGAACGATGAGGCCGCCAAGCGGACCTTGGAGTCCCTGGGGGCGCTGCACCGCATGGCCTCCGGATCGATAACCCTTGAAGGGTGGGCGCGGCCGCTGATGCTCGGCCTGGGCCTGGAAGAGGGGGACGGTTCGTTAGCGGACGTCGCGCCTCTGCGGGGTGACGACGCGCTGAAGGCGGTTTCCGCGGCCATGGGCGTCACGGTGATGCCCCGGGCCCAGACCCGCATCGGCAGCCGCATGGCCCGCCCCGAGAAGGCCAAGGAGCGCCGGATGAACCCTCCGGTCCACTCCCTCTTCCCCATCGGCATGGAGGGCGGGGCGCAGAGGCTGATGAGCGCCGCCCTGGAGAAGAGCAAGGAGAGCAACGGCGCCAACGGCGACAGGGGGACGATAATGGTGGAGATGGGCCTGCGTCATTGCCCGGGCTGCGGCTCCAAGGGCTATCTGATAACCTGTCCGCGATGCGACGGCCGCACGGTGATACCGGAGGACAGCCGCTCCTTCGAGCGCCGCCCCAAGACCAAAGTGCAGCTGGTGGAGGACTACGCCCGCGCCCTGGGATGCCTTGGTCTGAGCAACTCCGCCCCCGAGGTCAAGGGGGTGCAGGGCATGACGTCGCGGGAGAAGGTGCCCGAGCCGCTGGAGAAGGGCATCCTGCGCGCCAAGCACGAGGTCTACGTGTTCAAGGACGGCACCTGCCGCTTCGACATGACCGACCTCCCCCTCACCCACTTCCGGCCGCGGGAGATCGGCCTCAGCGTGGAGAAGGCCATCGAGCTCGGCTACGAACGGGACATGCACGGCGAGCCACTCACCGACGGGGAGCAGCTCTGCGAGCTCAAGGTGCAGGACTTCGTCCCCTCCACCAGCTGCGGCGACTACATGGCCAAGGTGGCCGCCTTCATCGACGAGCTGCTCGCCAAGTTCTATGGCCTGGAGCGGTTCTACGACGTGTCGGGAAGGGAGGACCTCATCGGGCACCTGGGCATCGGGCTCGCCCCGCACACCTCCGGCGGTGTGCTGCTGCGGATCATCGGCTTCATGCCCGCCAGCGGCGGTTACGCGCACCCCTTCTTCCACGCTGCCAAGCGGAGGAACTGCGACGGCGACGAGGACAGCATAATACTCCTGCTCGACGGGCTGATCAACTTCTCCCGTCTCTTCCTGCCCGACCGCCGCGGCGGCCTCATGGACGCGCCGCTGGTCCTCACCACCCGCCTCGACCCCGACGAGGTGGACAAGGAGGCCCACAACCTCGACTGCCTGCACTCGTATCCGCTGGAGCTCTACCACGCGGCGGCGGAGTACCGCCATCCCCGTGACATCGAGGGCATGATGGACATGGTCGGCTCGAGGATCGGGAGCAACTTGCAGTTCGAGGGCCTAGGGTTCACCCACGACACCGCCGACATCGCCGAGGGCCCGTTCCACTCCAAGTACACCACCCTGGAGACGATGATGGACAAGATGTACGGGCAGCTGGAGCTGGGGAGAAAGATCCGAGCCGTGGATGAGAAGGACGTCATCACCCGGGTGGTGGACAAGCACTTTCTTCCCGACATGGTGGGCAACCTGAGGTCGTTCTCCGCCCAGAACCTGAGGTGCACCCGCTGCGGCGAGAAGTACCGCCGCATCCCCCTCGCCGGCAAGTGCCGCTGCGGCAACCCTCTCACCCTGACGGTGCATGAGGCCAGCGTCAAGAAGTACCTGCAGGCGTCCAAGGAGATGGGGGAGCGCTACGGCCTCTCCGAGTACACCCGCCAGCGCATCGAGGTGCTGGAGATGAGCATGGCCTCACTGTTCGACAACGACAAGGTGCGCAAGTGCAAGCTCAGCGACTTCATGTGAGCAAAAGAGGGGAAAGGTGATTTATTAAGGGGTTTCAGGCCTGGAGCTCCGAGACCATTTCGGAGAACTCCTCGAAACCGGCCTCCAACGAAGCCAGGGCCACCTCCAGCGCCTTAGCGCAGGTCATGGACCCATCGGTCTCGAGGCCGAAGACGAAGCTCCGCTGATCGCTGCGGACGGTTATCGCCTGCTGGTCGCACTCCTCGGCGCAGGTGTTGCACAGGGTGCAGTCCTCCAGCCGGGCGGGGAACGGTTTGCCGTCCACCTCGTCGAAGACCTTGCGCGGGCAGCCGTTCACGCACTGCATGCCCTGGTCGCAAAGGGACTCATCGATCTCCACGATGGGCTGGTACTTGTAGCCCACGCCGGTGGTGGCCTGCCATTTGACGTGGCGGCGGCCGGTACCCATCTCCGCAATGGCGTAGATGAGTATGGCCTGCCCGTCGCCCAGGTCCACGATGGGTATCAATGTGTCCTCGACCTTGAAGGCGTCATTCCCCAACGGGATGAGGTCGCCGGAGTACACCGTGCACGGCCCGATCTTGTTGAGGGAGTACATCACTATGCAGTTGGGGCAGCCCTCGCCCTCGCAGACGCAGTCCTCGCGGAAGGTCATCAGCTCCATGTCGGTGGGTATCGGCACCTGGCCGAGGCGGTGGGCGACGATCTCGTCGAAGAGCGGGGTGATGCTCTCGTACTCCTTCCCATCGGCCATTATCGGGCCGAGGTGGAACTCCACCTGGTCGATGGCCATCTTGGGTATGTCCGATATGAGAGCACGGCGCAGGGCGTTGGCGTCCGAATGCGACGCGTCCTTGAGCAGGAAGCGGCAACGGCTCTCCTCCAATTCCATTATCTCGATATTCATGGCAATTGCCTCTAGACTCTGCGTCCCCGGCGGCCGCCTCTCTTCTTGGTGCCGTCATGCGGCACGGGGGTGACGTCCTCGATCCTGCCGATGCGCATCCCCGCCCGGGCGAGGGCGCGGATGGCGGCCTGCGCTCCGGGGCCAGGAGAACCTGATTTGTTCCCTCCCGGCGCGCGCACCTTGACGTGTATGCCGCTGATCCCTTTGTCCTTGGCGATGTCCGCGACGCGCTCCGCCGCCTTCTGGGCGGCGTAGGGCGAGGACTCGTCCTTGGCCTGTTTGACCACCATGCCGCCGGTGGCCTTGGTGATGGTCTCGGCGCCGGTGATGTCGGTCAGCGTTATCAGTATGTTGTTGTAGCTGGCATAGATGTTGGCTATGCCCCACTTGGCACTGTTGGACATCTTTACTCCTCCTTCTTCTCCGCCGTTGGCTGCTCTGCTTCAGCGGCGGGCGCCGCCTCGGGGGCGGGCTGAGGCGCCGGGGCGTCATGGCCTTTGCCCTGCTTCATCCTCATGGGGTGCATGTCATCGGTGAAGGGCGACGAGGGGTTGTACTCGATGGTGGACTCCTCCGCTCTCTTCACGATGTAACCGGGCACGGTGACCCTGCGCCCGTCCAGGAACACATGGCCGTGGACGATCATCTGGCGCGCCTGCTTGGGGGTGTTGGAGAGCCCTTTGCTCGCCACCACGGTCTGCAGGCGGCGCTCCAGGACCTTCTCCTCGTTCAGGGCGAGGATGTCGTCGAGCGTCGAACCCTCCATCGGCAGAAGCCCCATGCGGGCGCACTTGCCCAGGAGCTTATCGGTCTCGATGGTGGCCTGTTCCTCGCCGGTGCGGAGCCGCGCCTGGAGCTCACGGGACTGGCCGCGGAGGTTCCTGAGGACGGTCTGTGCTTTCCAGAACTCCCTCTTGTTCTTGAGGCCGTAGTTCTTCACCAGCTCGTGCTCGTTCTTGATCCTCTCGCCCTGCCAGGGGTGCGCGGGGGTGTCGAAGGAGCGACGTGGTTTCTTCGGGTCTCCCATTCAGTTCACCTCCTCTTCCTGCTGACACCGAGGGTCAGGCCCCTGCGGCCGTTGGACCTGGTCCTCTGGCCGCGCACTTTGTGCCTGGTCTCGTGCCTGATGCCGCGGTAGCATCGTATCATCTTCATACGGTTCAAATCATCCAGGCCAACCATCTCCAGCTCGTTGCCTATCAGGTGCAGGTCAGCACCCGATACGTAATCCATCTGGCGGTTCAGGGCCCAAGAGGGGACCATCTCAGCATAGTTGAGGAGGAGCTCCTCGAGCTCCTTCACCTTTTCATCAGGCACCTCGCCTATCCTGAGAGCGGGGTCTATTTCGGCCCTGTTCACAATGATGTGGGCCACCCTCTTGCCAACGCCCTTGATCGACTGGATGCCAATTATAGAGTTCTTGGCACCGTCGATGTCGGTGTTGGCGATGCGGACGATGAAATTGAAGTTCTCGTCTTCCATGGGCTTCTTCTGTTCGGACATTCCTATCCTCCAGCATGTCCTGGTGTATCACTCAGGTCGTTTCCCATACTGGAAGTCCATATATAAGGATTTCTAATCGGCGGCGAGGGCGCCGTGAAGGGAGCAAAATATACGGGACAGGGGGAACCAGATGGCGGATTTTAACCTTTCACCCTTTTTCGCATTCCTAGGCTTGTCGGAAATTGCGCAGGATTGTTCATAAACAACAGTTTTCTAAATTCTTTGCGACATCGAGACCGAACAAAAATAACCAATATCGACAATAAATTAGGGGGTTGTGTCATTTTTACCCGAATATTATATCCAATATAAACATTGTGCAACAAATTACTTATACCCTGATTCCGTGGGAAAGGACAACAAAATGCCCGAATGACCGATTAGTCGCTAGGGACAACGTATAGTATTCATTTCACAATGAATGTGGTGAACATGCTCTCCGAAATACTGAATAAAAAGCCTTTAAAGGCCGCTGATGATAAGGTCTATGAGTGGTTAAGGGCGCAAATAGATCCGGTAATTCTGGATATAAAAAAACCATTCAAATATGCATTTACATACATCAACAGAAAAATGGATCGCAGCCTTTCTGTTGAACAGATATACGAGAATGTAGATTGCCCTGTCGATGATGAAGGCAATAGGTTGACCATCCAAGTCAGAAATCTGTCAAAAATATTCGGAAAATTCCCTGAAACAGCGATACCACTTCTTGAAAAGGGTATGACAAAGGACGAGATCCTTAAAACCACTGGAATGACGGTCGGTCTATACGGTGTGGATTTCGATGTTAGAGAGGGGGAGATATTCGTATTGATGGGTCTCTCAGGTTCAGGTAAATCCACATTGGAACGTTGTTTGAACAGGCTTCACGAACCAACTACTGGAGAGGTCAATATAGAGGGTCTCAATCTCACTAAGTTGAGTAATCAGAACCTCAGGGCCATAAGGCGAAAAAAGATGTCCATGGTCTTCCAAAACTTCGGTTTGTTGCCACATCGGAACGTCTTGAACAATGTTGCATATGGTCTGGAGGTCCAAGGCATTCCTGAGTCTGAACGTTTGGAGGCCGCTCAGAAAGCAATTGATATGGTAGGACTCTCAGGATACGAGAAATCCAAACCATCCAGTTTGAGTGGCGGTATGAAACAGAGGGTCGGATTGGCAAGAGGCCTTGCCAATGATCCTGGCATACTATTCATGGACGAGGCTTTCAGTGCCCTCGATCCACTTATTCGAAGCGACATGCAGGATGAATTATTGAAGATTCAGGCCAAATTGTCGAAGACCATTGTTTTCGTCACTCATGATCTAGATGAGGCTTTGAAGATCGGCGACCGCATCGCTCTTATGAACGATGGTAAGGTTGTGCAGATTGGCACTGCAGAGGATATTTTGCAGAGGCCTGCCGATGATTATGTGTCTAGGTTCGTAGAGGATGTTGACCGCTCTAAGGTTCTGACCGCTGGTGTCTTTATGAAGAGGCCCCGTGAATTGGTAAAAAGCAACCAAGGCCCGAGAACTGTACTGAAACTCATGGAAGGGTCGAATTGGAACGTGGCGTTCGCAGTGGACAAAGCAGGGAAGTTCCAGGGAATAGTGGAGACTGATGATGCATTGAGGGCTGTAAGGGACAATCTGCCTTTGGCTAGCATCATTGATGGGGATGTACCCACAGTCGGTATCGACACACCAATGAGCGAGGTCATACAACACCTCGTCACTACACATTATTCGATACCAGTTTTAGATGATGAGAATTACTTGGTTGGAGTCGTAAGGCCCAGTTCTGCCGTGGACGTCATGAACGTAGGGGGGAATAACAATGAGTGAAGTGGGTGTCTGGGCAGAACGCGGAGTCGATTTCGTATCCGACAATTTAGATTGGTTTTTGACCGGTTTGGATAATCTGTTGGACTGGGCCCTTTCCGGTCTTGGAGGATTTCTAAGCGGATTGCCCCCCGCGCTCTTCATAATGATGGCCTTCGTGGTTTCATTATTGATTACAAAAAGGGCAATGCTTTCAGTTCTTGTTGGGTTCGCGTTCTACATCATCTATTGGATGGGTTATTGGCCCAGCGCTATGATAACTCTCAATATGACATTGATCGCGACCCTCTTAGCGGTTCTGATAGGCATACCTCTCGGCATCGCCGCTGCAAAAAGTGACAGGATCAATCCTTACATCAAGGTTGTCCTGGATTTCATGCAGACAATGCCAGCCTTCGTTTATCTTATCCCCGCCGTGGTCTTCTTCGGCTTGGGCTTGGTGCCCGGCGTCATAGCTACTGTGATATTCGCTTTGCCGCCGGCAGCAAGATTTACGAATCTGGGCATTAGGCAGGTCGCTGAGGAGATGGACGAGGTCGCTGAATCATTTGGTTCCAACGCCTCGCAGAAACTAACGATGGTACAACTTCCCATTGCTATGCCAACAATAATGGGAGGTGTCAACCAAACCATCATGCTATCACTCTCAATGGTGGTCATCGCCGCCTTGATCGGCGGCGGAGGTCTCGGCGAAGACATAGTTCGTTCCTTGTCGCGTGTCGATGTTGGAATGGGTGTCGAAGCAGGCCTGGCAATAGTGCTGATCGCCATGATTTTGGACAGGCTCACGCAGTCTGCCAAATCTGAAGACTGAGCGCGTGACGCTCAGAAACGGAGGAAAAAATATGGAACAAAGCCAATACAAAACGATAGCAGTAGTTGCTATAGCCGTGATCTTGGTTGCGGCTCTCGCCTGGGTTTTCGTTGTTGATTCCGAGGACGAATGGGAGCTCCAAGCAAGTAGCGATGCGGCAATGATGGCTGCACTGGGCTCCGCCATGGACGATGAAGAGCATATCGTTGTGACACTATGGATCCCACACTGGGCGTTTGCCGAGTATGACAACCTAGTATTCTTGGAGGACCCTGAGAACATCTACGGTGACGCGGAAGAGATCCAGACCATAGCCAACGACGGCTGGAAGAACGACAATCCTGATGCCTATGATATAGCTGCCAATTTCAACTGGACAGCTGAGGAAATAGGTGAGGTGATGGATCTCCAGAATGAACATGGTGAAGCAGAAGGCGCCCAGAAGTGGATTGACGCCAACAATGCCACCGTGGACGCCTGGATCAACGGCACCTCAGGTACTGGAACCATTGAGGTCGGATTAGTTGACTGGGCCTGCGCTCAGGCATCAACCAATGTTATGAAGCTGGTGCTAGAGGAGGCCGGTTTCAATGTTGAGGTCACAACATCCGACGCTGGGCCCATGTATACAGACCTTGCTGCTGGCGGTTTGGATGTGACCTTCACAGCATGGATGCCACTGACTCATGGCGACTACTGGGACAAGTACGGAGATGATTTAGAAGTTGTCGGCACCAGCCTCGAGGGCGCTAAGACCGGCCTCGTTGTGCCTCAGTACACCGCTGACGAGCTGGGGCTTACAACCATCGCCGACCTGAAGGACAATGGCGAACACTTCGACTGGAAGATAACAGGCATTGATGCCGGTGCTGGTATCATGTCTGCCACCGAAGATGCTATTGAAGAGTACTTGATTTCTCAAGACGCCGATGAAGGCTATTAAACGGAAGACAAGTTCTCTTCTCTAAACTCTTTATTTAAAACTCTTTAAAATAATTTATTTTTCTAGTGTTTATGGGTATTTCCATTCTTAATCGTACCAGTAGGGTTATAATATGTCTAAACGGGTTGTTTTATACAGACACAAAAAACCAATCGAATCCAACGTCATTCTAGATTACAATAATTGTAAAATATTATATGTATCTATGAACAAAACATTAGCGACTCCGTAGTTGTCGCAAAAGAAATGGCACGGAATCTAACACAGTTCGAAGTTTAGAAGGATTACCACCTCCTCCTTGGGCGAAGTCTGGCTTGCCGCCGCCTCCACCGCCGACCACGGCCATTATCTCCTTGAGCAGCTCTCGGCAGTCGATGTCGACGTCCTTGCTGCGGGACACGAGCACCCTCGGCTTGGGATGGGCCCTGGCCACCACCGCGACCACCCCCGGCTGCGAGGACAGCGCCTTGGAGATCTCGTCGATGTCCTCCCCCTCCTCGGTGATGTGGCACACCACCTTCATGCCTTCGACGTCGACCGCTTTGGACATAAGGTCGCCGGTGGCGTTCTGGCTCATCTCGCATTTCAAGGCCTCCAGGGCCTTCTGCGAGTTCCTGAGCTCAACCCTCGTCCTCTCGACGGCGCGTATCGCGTCCTGACGGGGGACGTTGAGCTCCTCGCTTATGGCCGCCACGGCGTCGCGGTCCTCTTGCATAGCCTTCACCGCCGCCATGCCAGAGACGTACTCCACCCTGACCACTCCATCTTGAATCCTTTTCGATCTTATGATCCTTATAGGTCCTATCTTTCCTGTACGGTCAACATGCAGGCCGCCGCATGCTTCGGAGTCCACCCCCGGCACGCTTACGACCCGGATCATCTTGCCAGGCACTGCCCCGCCCTGGTAGAGGCGGAAGCCGTACCTCCCCTCCGCCTCGTCCCGGGGGATGGTCTCGATAACGGTGGCGATGTCCTCCATCACCGTGCGGTTGGCCTCCTCCTCTATCATCGATAGCTGCTCATGGCTGAAGTTCTCGTAATGGGTGACGTCTAACCTGGCGGAGTTCACGTTCTTGTTGGCCCCCGCCTGCCAGACGTGATTGCCGAACATACTCTGGCACACTCCGTTTATGATATGTGCCGCGGTGTGATGGCTCATCAGTTGACGTCTCCTCTCCAGATCGATGGAGCCGGTCACGACGTCACCTTCCTGGAAACGGTGGCCAGGGACGGTATGGAACACGGTCCTGCCGCTCTTCACCACGCCCTTGACATTAAGCCCATCGATCTCGCCGAGATCCCACTCCTGACCACCGCCTTCCGGGAAGAACGCGGTCTTGTCAAGGACAACATCATCGCCTGAGACGGCGATCACTGTGGCCTGGAATTCAGATTCTTTGACGTCCTCGTAATATAGAGGATATGTTCCAGGTAGGTCTTTACGTATCTCTGGGCCATTCCCTGTTGCTTCCTCTATTGCCTCATGCCTCGATGTGACTTGTATGTAGAAGTCATCAGGTATATGAACGGGGACATCGGCGAACTCCTCCACGATCTCCGGGTTAAGGCCGTGGGAGTCGTACAGTTCGATGAGCCTCTCTCCACCGATGCCTTCTCCAGGGGTGAGGTCCTTGGTCAATCTCTCCACCAGCTGCTTGCCTCTGGTGAGAGTGTCGTGATAACGCTCCTCCTCCACATCGACCAGGTGCAGGATGTCCTCCCGGTTCTCGTTGAGTTCGGGTATGACCTTCGTGAAATAATCAACCTGTTTGGCGACAACATCCGACAATCTTACTTCCAGTCCGAGTTTGCGGATGGACCTCAAAGCTCGCCTCACCAGCAGTCTGGCGAAATACCCCTCCTGAACGTTGGAAGGCACAACGGCGTCATTCAGCATGATGGCCAACGCCCGGGAGTGGTCGCATATCACGTAGACGTCCTCCAGCGGGCCAACGGTGGCCATCAGCTCCTCGTAGGACATACCCAGGCGGGCGGCGGTCTCCTCGCGGATGTGCCTTATATCGGCGGCGGTGCGCGCGTTCGTCATTCCCGCAACCTTGGCATACTCCTTCATCACCCGAGGGTCGTACTCTATCCCCGCCATTGACTTGAGGTCCTCGACGACGCTGCCGAAGACCGCCTCGTAGGCGGAGGAGCTGCCCTGCGAGACCCAGCATATCCTCTCCAGGCCGTAGCCGGTGTCCACCACCTGCATGTCCATCATCTCCCGGCCCTGGGGGGTCTCGCGGTACATCATGAAGACCAGGGTGGCCACCTCCACGCCGTCGAGTATCACCTCGAGGCAGGGGCCGGAGTTGCCTCCCCCCTCCCACCACTCCTCGATGAAACGGAGTTTCCCGGGGTCGGTTCCCAGCCTCTCGGTGAAGAAGCGGTGGCAGAGCTCGGCGGTCTTCGATTTGAAGTAGATCTCCTCATGGTCCCTGTGGTTGAACACGTGATGCGCCAGCATCTCGAAGAAGGTGAAGTGCCTGCCCGTCTTGCCGACGTTGTCGATGTCGTTGAAGCGGACGCAGGTCTGTGATATGGTGAGGGGGTTGGCCGGCGGGTCGATGGTGCCGTCGATAACGTAAGGCTGGAAGTCGTAGATCGACGCCTGAGTGAAGAAGACGTCGTTCCTCCAGCGGGCGACGATAGGATAGCGGGCGATGCGCTCGTGGTCGTTCTCCTCGAAGAAGGAGAGGAAGGCCTCGCGGGTCTGATGCAGGTCCATGGGGGAGTCCATGGGGGGATCGCCGATGAACGAGTACTCATCACAGGGGGGCTCGCCGCAGTTGTCCCACTCCTCCAACGACCAGAAGGCGCGGCCGCACGACGGGCACGATTGCCGTATGAATCCGTTGTCATTGAAGAACTCGAGGTCGAAGTCCGATTCCTTCATCCTCCGGAGTATTGGAAGGTCTCTATTTAACCTTTCCATGCACTGGGTTCAGACCAGCAGATCGCGGTTGCGGGAGTAGTCCACCGCCATGTCGATGACCGTGGGAAGGTCGTTCCTCCGCCCCTCCTCCAATGCCGCCGGGAGCTGCGAGGCCCTCTCGACGCTCAGGCCCGTCGCGCCCAAGGACTCGGCCACCTTGGCCATGTCGTTCCTTCCCAGGCGGTAGGCCTCGCACCCTCCCAGCGCCAGCTCGTGCCTGGTCTCGATCAGGCCGAGGGCAGCATCGTTCCACACCATCACCGTGACCGGCACGTCATGCTCGATGGCGGTCTGCAGCTCCCCCAGGCACATCATCAGACCGGCGTCCCCGGTGACGGTGATGCAATTCTTATCTGGAGAGGAGAACTTGACCCCCATCGCTCCCGGGAGGCCTATGCCCATCGGTATCATGCCGTTGCTCAGCAGCACCTGCCCCTCGCGCCGGCAGGGCAGGTGTTCGGCAATCCACAGCATATGCGCGCCCACGTCGGACACCAGCACGTCGTCGTCCCCCATGAACGAGTCCAAGGCGCGAAGGATCGAGAGCGGGTCCATCCCCCTCTCCGAGGGCACGGTCCTCTCCATGTGTTTGACCACCTCCTCGCGAAGGTGCGCCGCCCATTCCCCACCTCTCCTAGCAGGCGACAATGAGGACAAGATGTGGTTGAGGTCCCCCACCGCCGCCCGGGGGCGGTAGCAGGGCACGTCCTGGGGGGGATTGGCGCTCAGATGCAGCACGCTCTTCTCCCCCTCGGGGTCCCATATCGAGGGCTGGAACTCCTGCTCGTCGTACCCGACGGTCACCACCAGGTCCGCCTCCGCCAACGCCCGCATGGGGGCGCGGTGGCAGGGCAGCCCCACGTTCCCCAGGCACAGCGGGTCCTGGAAAGGGACGGTGCCGGCCCCCTGCCAGGTGTGCAGCGCCGGGATGCTGTTGCTCGACACGAAACGCCTCGCCGCCTCCCCCGCGGCGGAGCGCAGCACCCCTGCCCCCAGCAACGCCACCGGCCTCTCGGCCCCGGCCAGCATCCCCTCGGCGGCGATGAGCTCGGACGCTGGCTCCTCAATTGGCTCCGGTCGATACGAGTGGGGCGTGGAGGGCTTGGCCGCCAGGTCCGCCGGCAGCGAGAGATGGACCGCCCCCGGTCTCTCCGCCGTCGCCAGGTCCAGGGCTTGAAGGCAGCAGGCGTCCGGGCCGTTCTCCGTCAACTCGTAGGAGCCCTTGCAGACGGTGTTGAACAACTCCCTCTGCGGGACCTTCTGCTTACGGGGGTGCCCCCGCTCTGCGGCAGGGAGCTCGCCGCTGATAACCAGCAGCGGGGAGAAGTCCAGCGTGGCGGTGCCCGCGCCCATGACTATGTTGCTGGCGCCGGGTCCGATGGTGGTCATGCACACCCCTGGCCGCCCGTCGTGCCTGGCGCCCGTCAGGCCCATGAACGCCGCCGAGTTCTCATGCCGGGTGACCACGAGATCGATGCCATGCGCCAAGAGGGAGTCCACCAGGTGCACCGTCTCCCCGCCGGGGATGCCGTAGACCCTCTCCACCCCTCGTGAGCGCAGGGCGCGGGCGACGGCGTCGGAGCAGCTCTCAGGCATCTGCACCCAACTCTTCAAGCGTGGTCCTGAGGCCGTCATCCACCGTGCCGCGGTGCACGATGACCTTGACGCCGCGGGCCTTCATCATCGCCTCTCCCAGATGGCCGATCTCGGAGACCACCACCGCCGCGTGCTCGCTCAGCTGGTCGGCGACGAGCTCTAGACGGCGGCGGTGGGCCTCGCCCACCAGGGGGACGTCCATGTACTGGTTTACCTCCGTGCTCCCCGAGGGCAGGACCTCTCCGTCCTTAATCTCGAACAGATGGAACAGGGCGCTGTTGCCCAATCCTCCGTCCACGTTCACGCCGTCGTCGCTGGCAACCGCCACGCTGTGGCAGGGAGGCGGCCCGCTGACCTGCTTCGCCTCCCCTGGTCCGCAGGACGAGCCGCAGGCGGCCTTGTCGAACTCGGCGGAACGGTCCTTCTCCAGCAGGCCGATCGCATCGGCGCGGCACTGCTTGCAGTGGCGCATCATCTTGACGCCTCCGCCGGAGCAGCGGTCCTGCAGCTCCTTCCTCTCCATGGCGGTCGGCGCCCTCTGTTCGGCGAAGGCGGTGCCCTCCACCGGTATCAGCGGCAGTATGTTGATGATGTAGACGCCCAGCTCCTTCAGCCTCTCCACCGCCTCCGGTATGTGCTCGCCGTTGATCTCAGGGATGAGGACCATGTTCGCCTTGACGAGTATGTCCCTGTCCACGCAGCCCTTGATCCCCTCCAGTTGCCTCTGCAGCAGGATCTCCGCCGCCTCGCGGCCGCGGTGGTTCTTGCCATCGAAGCTCACGAACTCGTAGATCTTCTTGCTCACGTCGGGGTCGACCGCGTTTATGGTGACGGTAACGAAACCTATGCCCAGTCCCTTGATGCGGTCAAGGCTGTCCGGCAGCATGAGGCCGTTGGTGGAGAGGCAGAGGGTGAGCTCGGGGAACGCCTCCTTCACCATCCTCATGGCTGTGAATGTCTCCTCGTTCGCCAACGGGTCCCCGGGGCCGGCCACCGCCACTACGCTCAGCTCGGGTATCCTCTCCTTGACCGTCTTCACCTTCTCCAAGGCCTCCTGGGGGCTGAGGAGCTCGCTGGTGACGCCGGGGCGGGATTCGTTGCTGCAGTCGTAGCGCCGGTTGCAATAGTTGCACTGGATGTTGCATCTCGGCGCGACTGGAAGGTGCATGCGCGCGAAGTTGCGGTGGGCCTTCTCGTTGTAGCAGGGGTGTGAATCGAGGGCCTGCTGCAGCCCAGGGGGTATTTCTCGGGTCATTTGCAGGACTATATGTTCAAGCCCTTATGTAAATCCTTCAAGGCCACCGAGGACGGCGCCGCTTCGGGGGGAAGGGCTTTTCTTTCCCGCCGACACTCTCATCAGCGTGCAGGACAAATTCGATGTGGAGAGGATAATCCAGACGATGAACCGGCACATGCCCCGGCAGAGGCCCTCGATCGACGAGCTGCTGGAGGCGGAGTCGCCGGGTTACACCACCAGGGACGGTGACGCGGTGCCCGTTTCCAAGGAGGAGCTAACGGATCTTCGTTCCTTCGTCAATGAGCTCGAGGCCCGCCGCCTGCGTGTCCCGATCTATGTGAGCACCGACACCGCGGCGCAGAGCGGAACCTGGAGGGTGGACGGCAAGCTGGAATCCGATGTGGTCTCGCGCATACTGGGCCGCAAGAAGCACCTCGAGGACACGCTCCGCTTCTACCCTCCGCACCTGCGTGAACTGAGAAAGAGGTTCCCCAGCTGCTTCACAATCCTCTACATGCCCTGACCCTCTTTCGGCAGAGGCAAGGCCAGGGGCGGCTAAGAAACTTTAAATACCAATTGCCATGTAACGGAAGTTGCGCGATTGTGATACATCGCGTCGCCCCGTATTCGGAGGCGATTGGGCCGGTGTTGGGAAAGGGTTATATACCACCCCGATAATCGGGACATTCGCCGGTGGCCCAGTAAGATGGGCCGTGAATACTGGCTAACGATTAACAGACCGTGCACCCGCGAAGCAGCATGTTTCCCGGGGAAGAGGTATAGAACCCTGATTCAAGGAAGAGGTCGGGTGTTTCGATGATTACCGTTCATACGCAACCTGGACGTGTGCTAGATCATACGCCAGCGGCGATGCTACGCCGTATGGGGGATGGTTCGGCTCGAGCGCCGAGGAAGGTCGTGCCAAGCTGCGATAAGCGCCGGGTAGGTGCAAGGAGCCTAAGATCCGGTGATGGCCAAATGGGACTTCCTATTCTTCGGAATGAACAGTAATGTTCGGGAACGCGGGGGATTGAAGCATCTTAGTACCCGCAGGAAAAGAAATCAATTGAGATGCCGCTAGTAGAGGCGATCGAACACGGCATAGGGCAAACCGAATCCCTGCAGAAATGACAGGGAGATGTGGAGTTTGGACTCGTTTACCTCTTCGTCCGGTTATCCGAAGTTGGCTGGAACGCCACACCATAGAGGGTGATAGTCCCTTAGGAGAAACCTGAACAGAGGATTTCCGATGTTCCAGAGTAGTGTGCGTTGGATATCGCGCATGAATTTGGGAGGCATTCACTTCCAACCCTAAATACGTCTCGAGACCGATAGCGCAATAGTAGCGTGAGTGAAAACTGAAAAGTACCCCTGAAGGGAGGTAAAAAGAGCCTGAAACCATACGGTAATAGATTTATATAGCATCTAAGGGAAGAAGCCAATCATATTGGTGGACCAGTGTTATATTGTCCGTTTAGAAAAACGGGCCAGGGAGTTCTGGTCAATGGCGAGGTTAAGTCCGTAGGGACGAAGCCGAAGGGAAACCGACAGCCCGCAGCTTTACAGCGAGGGGCGAGGTGTGCTCGCCTGTAGTCATTGGTGCAGATACCCGAAGCCGGCCGATCTATGCCTGGGCAGGTTGAAGCCTCTCGAAAGGGAGGTGGAGGACCGAACCGGTACTGATGTTCAAATCGTTCGGATGACCTGGGTATAGGGGTGAAAGGCCAATCTAGGCCGGTAATAGCTGGTTCCCCCCGAAACTACTCGTAGGTAGATCTCAGCCGAGGCTGATCATGAGGTAGAGCACTGATTAGGTATTTAGGGGGAGAAATCCCTCGGTACTTTGTCAAACTCCGAACTTGTGATCGTCGTAGACGCTGGGAGTGAGGTTGCCCGGGGTAAGCTTGGTAACCATGAGGGAAACAACCCAGACTGTAGTTAAGGTCCCTAAGTATCGGCTAAGTGTAATACGAAAAGGCGTCGGTAGTCCAAGACAACTGGGAGGTGGGCTTAGAAGCAGCCATCCTTTAAAGAAAGCGTAAAAGCTCACCAGTCGAGATTATGGGCCCTGAAAATGGACGGGGCTAAGCCGATCACCGATACTACAGGACACCGCAAGGTGATTCGGTAGGGGGGCGTCGTGCGTGGGTAGAAGTGGGGCCGTGAGGTCCTGTGGACCGCGTTCGAACGAGGATCCTGGTGAGAGTAGCAGCATAGAACGGGGAGAATCCGTTCCGCCGTAGGGGCAAGGGTTTCTTGGCAATGTTCGTCAGCCAAGAGTTAGCCGATCCTAAGGTAGTTCTTAATCGAGACTATCGAAAGGGAAGCAGGTCAATATTCCTGCGCCAGAACAAATTTTGCCTGGTCTTGACACATCGGGATAGTCCGAGTATGTTCGCCAGCATATTCAAGCACAGAAGCTCGTGGAGAACCGTAATGGTGAGAAGCGGGTGAATGTGTGGTGAGGCGGGCGAAGGCCCGCTTCGGACGATTCCTGGTGTCCGTGAAAAGAGACACAGTTACACTTGTTCTGTTCGTACCCAGAACCGACACAGGTGCCCCTAGGTGAATAGCCTAAGGCGTGTTAGCGTAATCCAGGCGAGGGAACTCGGCAAATTAGCCCTGTAACTTCGGGATAAGGGGTGCCAGCGATGAAAATAGCTGGTCGCAGTGACAAAGGAACTCCGACTGTTTAGTAAAAACATAGGTCGCTGCTAGTTCGAAAGGATGTGTATAGCGGCTGAAGTCTGCCCAGTGACGGTATCTTAAACTCTGTTCCAACGGAGCGAAGGACCGTTAAACGGCGGGGGGAACTATGACCCTCTTAAGGTAGCGTAATACCTTGCCGCTTAATTGGCGGCTTGCATGAAGGCCCAACGAGAGTTCCACTGTCCCCGCCTGGAAGCTAGTGAAATCAATATTGTCTGGTGCACAATCCAGACCCCTCCATCTGAAAGCGAAGACCCCATGGAGCTTTACTGCAACCTGTGGTTGTGTTATGAGTCCGCTTGTGTAGAGTAGGCGGGAGTCGTTACCAGGAAGTGACGCTAGTCACTCTCCGAGACACCGATGAAACACCGCCCTTGCGGATTCGTAACACTTACCTCTCCGGAGGAACATCTATAGGCAGGCAGTTTGGGTGGGGCGCCACGCCCTCAAAAAGATAACAAGGGCGCCCAATGGTCAGCTCAGGCAGGTCAGAAATCTGCCGGAGAATGCAAGGGTAAAAGCTGGCTTGACGCGGATCCAGACAACAAGGATCGGTGATAGGAAACTATGGCCTAGCGAACCAATCGACCTCCTGAATGGGGGTGATTGATGACAGAAAAGTTACCCTGGGGATAATTGAGTTGTCACCAGCAAGAGTTCATATCGACCTGGTGGCTTGCTACTTCGCTGTCGGCTCTCCCTATCCTGGTGGTGCAGCAGCTGCCAAGGGTGGGGTTGTTCGCCCATTAAAAGGGATCGTGAGCTGGGTTTAGACCGTCGTGAGACAGGTTTGTTGCTTTTTGATGGAGGTGTTGGTGCCTGATGAGAAGGACCTTCTAGTACGAGAGGAACGAGGGTTCGTCGCCTCTAGTTGATCAGTTGTCTGGCAAGGCATTGCTGAGCAGCCACGCGATAGCGGATAAGCGCTGAAAGCATCTAAGCACGAAGCCGTCTTAAAAAAGAGGCACCAATGGGACGCTCGTAAATGACGAGCTTGATAGGAGCGGGATGTAAGCACCGAGGTTCGCCGAGGTGTTCAGTCCGCGCTTACTAACGTCCCGTAAGCGTCGCTGGAGTGTGATCTAGCAGTCAAACGGGTTGCGTATGAAGAAGATCTTCCTAAACAAACACCTTAAACACCCCACCCTTTGAAGGGTACCGTTATTTTGGTTGAAAGCTCACAATCCAGAGCGCCAGCGCTGTGATGCCTTTTCACTCAGTAGCCCGAGTTCGACACTTAGGGTCCTGAATTGAGCGCCTACAATCAATTTCTTCAAGATGCTACGGGACATTCTGGGGAAGGAAGAAGAGTGGCCTTTCGATTGTCGTTGTCGCCAAACATCAAAACAGATCGAAAGGCCGTCTTCTGCATGGGAATGGTATGCATTAAGGTTGCGGCCCTCGACCTTCGATGTTCGGCGGGAGGAACGATGAGATGTCCCGCAGGAGAAGCCGCATTCACGCCCGAGTACCGCAGCCGAATGAGAACGTGACGATGACCGCAGGCAATCGAATCCTAACGGAATCGGTGTTCAAGGACACCGGTTTGGATGAGTTCCTGGAAGGGTTGAAGAGGTCTCAGGGCAACTCTGTTGCCTCTGAGACCATCGCCCTCGTGGCCAACTCGGTGGAGATGACCGGCCTCTCGATCAACAGACTCGACCGCATCCTGGCGGATGAGCATGTCAGGAAAGAGTACGGCCTAGACCGCTCCGCTCCTCGCTCGATTCGTCGTACCGTTGAGCGCCTAGGCCGAAACAGCGACGCAATCGTCCGTTTCCTCGGAGATGTTATGAAACAGCGGTACGGCGTGGGCATGGACACAGTCTTCATGGACTGGACGTCCATGTACTTCGAGGCGCCGGAGAACGCCCTCGTACGTTTAGGATTCTCACGATAGAATCGCCCCGACCGTCCGCAGGGGACCGTGGGACTGAGCATGGGCCGTGAGACCGGAATGCCGATGGGCCTAACGGTCAATCCGGGAAACATGATGGACGTGACCCATTTCGACGACACCTTCCGGCAGGTGCTGCCGCTCCTGCCGGAACACGCGACCATAGTGTTCGACAACGGCGCCTACTCCAAGGACAACGCCAAGGTCCTCGACTCCTTCGGCCTGGGATTCGTGACCCGGCTGCAGCTGAACAAGTCGGACGATGCTTTCGTCCTTAAGCACGAGGAAGACTGGGATCCATTGGACGGCGACATCTCACCTCAGAATCAACGGGAACCTAGGCCGCATCCGCTACATCTTCCATTCTCAGAAGCTTGAAGAGGAAGCCCTGGTACGCTACCGCAAGCGAGCGGAACGCGACTGGGAACGCATGGTGGAACTTAAAGGCGCGTTGAACAAAGGAAGGAAACCGAGGAAGAAGTACCGCATCTCCAACTGGTTCGTGGACACCTACCTCTCCTACCGATTCCCTTTGAGATTCAGCTGCAAGGAGGGGGCGGTTGAGCATGCGGTACGGTCGATGATCGGCGGCCGGGGGGCTTTTCGTGATGCTAACGAACAAGGAGTCGTCAGCTTCCGAGACCTTGGAGCTGTACCGGTCCAGGAATGCGGTGGAGGCCGCATTCCTGGACCTGAAGCATGGCATCTACTGGAGGCCAGCCAGGTGCACCTCCATCGATGCGATCAAGGGACGTATACTCGTGTCGTTCCTCGCCCTCTTCTGCCTATCCATGGTCCGTTTCCTGTACCCGGAGTTCAAAAGAAAGACCGCAGAATCATTGGTGGAGGATCTGAGCTCGTTCTCACTTACGGTCGTGAAGTAGAGCGGCGTATTGAAAAGGCGGTTCTTTAGCAACTTCGGCCCCATAATCAGGCGTTTGAGGGGTGGAAAACCGCTTGTCACGGCGCCGAAGGCGCCCGGACAGGCGGTCCTAGACGCGTTTCCCGCTTGAAAACCGCTAAGTGAGAACGAGGAACGTTTCCGGAGAACGCATTTGCTTCAGCGGATACGAGGCTTAGAGATGGCTAAGTGTCGAACCCGGGGTCTATGTGAACAAGGACAAGAGAGAAGGGTCAACAGCATAGCGAACAATCGACAGGAACAAGGATGCGACAATGGGGTTGGAACAGGGATCGTCTTCACGAAGAATCCGCTGATAACAACCACATGGAACGGCAACAGGGATCAGGAGCATCGCTTGTCGGCCTCTTGTCCGCAATGCCATGAGGGCCTCAAAATCGGCGGCTTCGATTCGAGGAAACAGAGCTCACCTTCTCCTCAGCACGGAAGACATCCCGAGCACGAGCATTAGGGTGATATACATTGGGCAGATTTAATCATTAAAGACGCTATTTTTCAGATATTCCCAATTGTTCAAGTTGAAGAAGGCCCACCAATCCTGTTCAAAATCGACGAGGTAGAAATTTATGTAAATAAAGTCCTCAGTCGCATTCATTTTGTATAAAACCCCATCTTCGCTGCCAACGTACATCTTTGTTGTCATGTTCTCTTCGACATCGATGTAAACGTCTACTTCCTTCTCTCCCCATTCGGTGTGAATCGTCTCAGTATGGTTCTTTACAGATGTATCGGATGCGCCTGTTTCCTTGTCGATCAATATGTTGCCAACATCACTCTCTCGTTCACCCATGAAAATCAATGTAGTCTTCATTTCGACTTCAAAATTAGAATCAGATTCGTCCAATATTTTCCATTCCATAGCCGTCTATCTCGTAGATATATGTGTTTCCCACGTTCAATTCGCCTGGTTGACTCTGTAGAATGTTTGGAACTATCAAGACAACAGCCGCCAGTAATACCACTGCCAACACAATTTTTGTCTGTTTTGATAAAGCGTCCATAGCCGTAACTACCCCACCAATAAGATATTGTTACGTCAGAGTGAATATTAGTACTTAATCTTCGGGTTGCAGAACATGTATTCTCATCAGTTGATTCAAGGTCGAAGAAGGTCTAAGTGTCGAACTCCAGTCAGTAGCAGTTAAATAATTGTTCTCAATACCTTCAACCGATGTCGTTCAGAATTCTGGAGCAGACGCTGTTGTTCGACGCGAACAGGATATTCGTCGACGGCGACCGCCCTTTGTTGGTGGACGCCGGCACCGGTTTCAAGGTAGAGGACGCCATCGCCGAGCTCAAGGACCTGCTGGACGGTAGGGACCTGGAGCGCATCGTGCTCACCCACCGCCACTTCGACCATGTCGGCGGCGCGAAGAGGATCGCCGACGAGTTCTCCTCCGAGCTGCTGATGGCCCCGGCGGACGCCGAGGTGCTGCGCCAAGGCGACTCCGAGGCCACCCTGGGCACCGACTTCGGCGGCCGCATCGAGCCCATGGAGGTGACTGACCTCGCCGAGGGCGAGCTGTTGTCCACTGGAGGGCACGAGCTGAGAGTCATATACTCGCCCGGTCACAGCGCCGGTAGCATCTGCCTCTACGAGGACAGCAGCGCCACGCTGGTTTCGGGGGACACGGTGTTCGTGGGCGGCATCGGCCGCTATGACATGCCATCGGCGTCGCGCGACGACCTGGAAGGGTCCCTGCGCAAGCTCTCCGCCTTGGAGGTTAACGCCCTCTACCCGGGACACGGGCCGGAGGCGAAGAGCGGCGGAGGCAAGCACATAATCAACGGACTGAGGATGCTGGAGGGTTACTTATGAGGGTTTTGGACTGCGGTGCCCCCGCAGATGAGGGCGGTCTTTCCGACGCGCGGCTGCGCGAGGTCGCCGAGGAGCTGCGCGATGGGAAGCTTGTCGTCTATCCCACTGAGACCGTCTACGGCATTGGCGCCAACATCTACGACGAGAACGCCGTCAAGAAGGTGTACGTGGCCAAGAACAGGCCTTTCGACATGCCTCTCTCGGTGGCGGTGTCCGACGTGGCGATGATGGAGGAGATAGCGTTCATAGACGACAACGCCCAGCGTTTGGTCGACCGTTTCCTCCCCGGCCCGTTGACAATCATCATCAAGAAGAGGCCCGGCGTCCCGGACATAGTCACCGCCATGTCGCAGAAGGTGGGCATAAGGATGCCCGACCACCCGATGGCGCTGCGCCTGGCGCGGGAGTTCGGACCCATCGTGGCCACATCCGCCAATCTCCATTCCAAACCCGACGCGGTGACCGCCGGCGAGGCGGTCAAGGACCTCGGGGACCATGTCAGCACCTATCTGGACAACGGCCCCTGCCAGCTCGGCGAGCCCTCCACCATCGTGTGGCTTATGGACGGTGAGGTGGAGATCATCCGCCAGGGCGCCATATCCCGCGAGGAGATCGAGGCTGTTCTAAATGAATGAGGAGGACCTGAGGAAGCTCCGCCTCGCCGGCGGCATCGCCGCCCGCGCCCTGCGTAAGGGCCTGGATATGGTAGGCGAGGGCGTGAGGCTCCTGGACGTGGCGGAGGAGGTCGAAGGCCATATCATATCCCAAGGGGCGAGGCCCGCCTTCCCCGTCAACATCAGCATCAACGAGGTCGCCGCCCACTACACCCCCCGGTCGGGGGAGCGCGGCGTCTTCGATGCCGGCGATGTCGTGAAGATAGATGTGGGAGCGCACGTGGACGGCCTCATCGGGGACACCGCCGCCACCGTCGAGGTGTCCAGCCGCCGCAACCAGGACATGATAGCCTCCGCCGAGAAGGCGCGGGACATCGTCATGGAGATCATCGGCGAGGGCATGCCCATCAACACTCTGGGACAAGCGGTGGAGTCCAGCGTCAAGGCCGATGGTTTCCTACCAGTGGCCAACCTCACCGGCCATCAGGTCAAGATGTACGACCTGCACGCCGGGCTAACGATACCCAGCGTCGACGACGGCAACAAAGACCGCATCGAGGACGGCACTGTCCTGGCGATCGAGCCCTTCGTCACCAACGGCGAGGGCCTCATAAAGCCGGGGAGGCAGGGCAACATATACCGCGTCCGCGACGGCGGGAAGGTCCGCGACGAGTCCGCCCGCGAGCTCTACCGCCTAATCAACGAGGAGTTCGGCACCCTTCCTTTCTGCGAGCGTTGGGTGCAGGGTCTGATGCCCAGGGCGAACATCCATCTGAACAAGCTCGTCCGCCATGGCATGGTTTCCGGATACTCCACGTTGGTGGAGGTGAAGCGCGGATGCGTCACGCAGTCCGAGCACACCGTCATAATCCGCGGCCGCAAGGGCGAGATAAGCACCCTGCCGTGAGAGCGGACAACTTTATCTATGGATTTGGGCATGCTGGTTCTCATGCGAGGGTTGCCGAGCCTGGTCAAAGGCGACAGACTCAAGATCTGTTCCTGCAGAGGTTCGCCGGTTCGAATCCGGCCCCTCGCACCATAACCGTCTGATGGGACCTCATCGCCGCCGGGCCTCCACTTCTCCTACGTACGGCGGCAAGGCTCCGCCGCCCAGACAACGACACGATGGGCGGCCGGCGGCATCAAAAGAGAAGCAGGACCGGAAAGCACGCCATGAGCGCGACCGAGAACGCGATGAGGGCCGCGAAGTTCAACGTCGCCCCTTTGTACAGGGCCTCCGCGTCCTGGAGGCCCTCCTTCATTCCACGGAAGGCGAAGGGCAGGAGCGGCAGGTAAACCAGCAGGGGAAGAAGCAACACCGTGCCTCCGGGAAAGAGGGCCGCGGCGACGATCAGGTTGGCCACCGCCGCCGTATGAAGCAGCGCCATTACCCACAGCGTCCTCCGCAGGCCGACCCTCAGCACTATGCCAACCTTGCCCGCTTTCTCGTCGAAGGGGAGGTCCACCATCTGACCGTTCAACGCCACCATCAGGGTGACGATGCCGCTGAGGGGCATGATAGCAACGATGTTCGGATGGTACAGGAGCCCCTGCGCCGCCGCGGCCAGCATGATGGCCATAGGGCCGAAGGCCAGCCACACGAAGAACTCCCCCGCCCCTCGGTACGCCAGCTTGACAGGCTCGGCGGTGTAGTATTTGCTCAGGAAGGCGCCGATGGCGTAGATGCCGATGAATGCCGGCCAGAGGTAAGCATCGCTCAGCCGCATGAGCCCCAACGTCCCCAGGGCGGCCACCGCCAAGCCCCCGCGGGCTATGGTGAGCAGGGCGCCCTCCAACCCGGGATTCAACAGCAGGGCTCCCGAGCCGCCGCTGAACATGCTCCGGCTGGACTCGATGCTGTCCGACCCTTGCCTGGTGTCATACACGTCGTTATAAATGTTCATAGAGATGTGCAGGCTGAATCCGACCGCCGCCGCCATGACCATGGCGACGGGAAGGAACTCGCCGGTCACGGCCACCGCTGCGGCGCTGCCCATCACCAACGGCACCAGGGTGGCCAAGAGGCCTTGGGGCCGCATGGCCGCCAACAGCTCCGGGGAAACAGACGCCATCAGCCCTCCTCCGCGAATGCTGATGGAGGCTCATAGCCTCCGGGCCTTCGGCCACTATGGGCAACTCCCGGCATCAGGGAGCTGCCTTTTATGGATAATGTGGACCTGAGCTTTCCCTCCGGCCCCCTGGATTTTGAAGTGGTCTTGTGCAACTGATACGCTAACAAGTTATTGGGTGATATTTTTTTTCTTTCAACGGAAATGAAATAAGACGGTCAGGCGTCATCGCAAACCGCTTCCCCGCTGCCGTTCCTTCCCCGCATTCACCGATGCATCGCCGCAACATCAAGTTTATTTATCCCCCTCTCTCATCATAATGCCATGGACGCTGACCGTTCGGAAGCCCCCTCACCAACCCATGGGGAGTGGACCGTCGCCGAGGCGACGGAAAGGGCCATGGAGATGATGGAGGAGGAGGGCTTTTTCGAGGGCAAGGACAAAAGCTACATCGATCACAGCCGAGAGGACCTCGCGATCCATTTCCGTCATGTCATCGAGGCGCTTAATTCTGGATCCCGCACCCTGTTCGCCGATTATATGCAATGGAACAAGGTCTTCTTCGAGAGCATCGGATTGGGCCATATAGTGGAGCCCACCTTCAGGACGATCGCCGA
>PWHV01000027.1 GCA_003555025.1 Methanomassiliicoccaceae archaeon
AGTAGCGGTCCTCGTCGATCGCTGTGAACTTTAGGTCGAGGTCGTACACGCCTTCAGGGAGTACGGTGTCGTACTCACCTTCAGTCACCTCGACATCCAGATGGGCGGTGTCGTTGGATATTTCAAGCTCGCCGTGGGCGTCGCTCATCCTCTCATCGTCGAACAGGACCTCGCCGGAAAGCTTCGAGGCGCCGGTCATCTTGCCCTCCAGGTTGATGGTGGTGTTGTCCTCGGAGGCGTTGTGCATGCCCAGGAAGGCCTCGCTCCCGTCGGATGAGACGGAGTGGACGCTGTGCTCGCCCTCTTGCAGGTACTTATCAGCGTATTCGCTCAATCCTTGCAGGTCCTGATCGAGGCCGGATACGCTCACCGTGTCGCTTGACGAGTCAGGGGTGACCTTGGTCTTGATCATCTTCCTCAGCTCTACGTGGTGCTCAATGGACTCCGAGCCCAGGCCCACGTTCAGCTCCGACTCGTGCTCGTAGCGCGCGTCATCGTTGATGTTTTCTAAGACCGACACCTCGTACTCGCCAGGGAGGAGGGAGACGTTGTAACCGCCCGCGGAGGACGTCACGTTCTTGCTGGCGCCGCCGCTGCCCTCCACGGCTAGGAACTCTATGGTCACGTCGTCGGCGCAGATGGAGCCGGACACATCGACCGCCTCGGGAGTCATCTCCACATCATGGGTCTCCGATCCTTCGAGCTTGACGTCGTGCAGGCCCTCGTTCATGAAGAACTCCTTCTTCAGGTCGATGAAGTAGGTGCCCTCCGGAACGGTGAGGCTGTAGCTGCCGTCCTCGTCGGTGGTCAGCGATAGAGTGCGGTCATCGCTGTCCTTGACGTCGATGTCCACGTTGGAAAGGCCCTCCTGCTCTCCAAGAGTCCCGTCCCCATCGGCGTCATACCAGACCGTGCCGCTTAGCGAGGCGCCCTCCTTCAGCGCAACGTCTTTGCTCTTCATCCCTTCGATGGACACATCGTCCCACCACGCCTTCCCGTCCGAGGACGCGTGCAGGCTGTAGAGTCCGGCGGGAACGGCGAAGCGGTACGCGCCCGTCGAAGAGCTGACCGCGTTCAGCACCGCGTTGTCGGCGCGGAGCTGCAGCTCCGCTCCGGCCACGGCGCCGTTGTCCCTCACCGTTCCGCTCAGAACGGCGGCATCGGACATCTCGATGTTGTATGACGATGCCTTGGGGCCGGGGACGTGCTCCAGAGCGGCCATCTCCTTGCCGTCGTGCATGCCGTGGGCGTACATGGTGTACTCGCCCTTGGGCATGGTGACGCTGTACCTCCCGTCGGAGCCGGACACCGTGGTCACGTCGGAATGCAGGGAGCTGAATACAACAGTCGCATCAGGGACTGCCGTCCCATTGCCGAGGCGGACCTTGCCGCTCAGGGTCATCGCTTCCCTGACCTCGAGAGTGATGTCCCTCTGCTCTCCTTCGGAGAGCGAAAGGTCCTTCTCGCCGAACGAATAGGATTCGTCAGCGAGCTTCAGGGAGTATCGCCCGGGAAGCAGCTTGTCGAAGGTCGCTGTTCCGGTGGTGTCGGAATGCGCCGCGGCGACCTTGTCCCCCTTGGCGTCATGAAGCTCGACCTCAACGTTCCTCATGGGGACGTTGCGCTCATCCACCAGGGACGCCTCGATGCGGGCCGATTCGATGCTCAGGTCGATGGCTTTGGTCTCGCCTATCCCCAGGTCCACGGTTTTGTTCTCGACCTCTGTGCCTTCATGTTCGACCACGAAGCGTCCCTCGGCGGGCATGAGTCCGCTGAGCTCGTACTCACCATTCGCGTCGGCGGTGGCGGACACCGTCCTGGTGTCGGTGACGAAGCTGGCTTTCGCTCCTTCCATGCCCTCGTCGTCGAGCAGCAGCTCGCCGCTGATCTCCGAGGCGGGGAGCACAACGTCCCCGGAGACCGAATGGCCGGCGCTGGCGGGGTTGACGGCGGCGTCCTCGCGCATCGCCTGCGAGTAGGTGAATTCGTACTCGTCGGTAGCGAGGACGTTCTCGCCGCGCATCATCAGACTGTCATAGGAGCCGGTGCTGAACTTGACCTCCACGTCACCGAAGGGCGCGAGCACCTCGTAGCGTCCGTCCTCGTCGGTCTTAACCTCCATATGCGGTATGCCATACTCGTCGTAAACGGTCACGCGCACATCGGACAGGGGGTCCCCTCCTTCGGTGCTGACCTCGCCGGATATCTCCACGCCGTCGTAGTACTGCAGGAAGACCACGCCGTTGCGCAGGGAGGAGGTGCTCAGGTCGACCACGCCGGTGGCGTCGCCGGCGGCTATCTTCTGCTGAAGCTCCTTGCCTTGGTCGTAGCTGATGAACTTCCAGGCGTCGGGGTGGGCCTGGTAGTCGTCATGGGGGTTGTGCATGGCGGTGCGGTAGACCATGCGGAAGTGGTTCAATCCCCAACCCTGCATGCTCTCCTTGTCCGCCAAGGAGCCGGACATTCCCGGTGTGCCCTGCTGCGTCTCGCCGACGTCAGCAGGGTTGAAGCCCATGAAGGCCCTCCACATCATGCTGTCGTAGAGCTTGTCCTTGTAGAAGAGCACGTAATCCTCCACCTGCATCTCGTCGGTCACGCGGTCGAGCGGCACGGTCTGACCGCTGTCCAGGACCGCATAGATCTCGTAGAAGTCCGCCGGCATGCCGTACTGGTCCATCACATGGTCGGCGAGCTTGGCGGGGGCGTTGAATATTCCCGTGTCCTGGAAGCTCCAGGGGAAGAGCCTGGTGTCAATCGCAAAGTAACCGATGTCGAAGCCGGTGTCGCTCCTGATATCGTGGTAAAGGGAGGCGAGCTCGTTAACGTTGAGCCTGGAGGTGAGGAAGTGCTGCGACTCTATGTATCGCGCGTTGCTGCTTGACAGATCCTCAGCATAATTGCCGTACACATCAGGGTTGGCCAATATCTTGCTGACGTAATCGCCGGAATTGAATATCCTGTCCTCCAGCGCGTCCGGCGATACGCCGTGGGCCTGCAGGGTGGAGCGGACGTCGTCGCTGAAACTCTCGGTCTCTAGTATTCGTACCGTCAACAGCGCGATCGCCTCTTCCTCGCTCTGGGCGGTTATGAACTGGGCGGCCATCTGATAGCCGCGCTGGAAGTTCTCCGCCACGGTGGGATGCTTGCCGTAATGGCCCGCCTCGAAGCCGTAGTCCCACCACGAAAGATAGGCGGGCCGGTCCCGTTCAGGGTGTATGTGGCTATTCTGTTCCGAAAGCCAATCCCAGGCGTCCATGTAGTACCAGTTGTCCTGGGTCGTTATGCGGTAGCCGGTGGACCCCAGGTATTGAAGGTCGCCGTGGCTGTAGTCGTCGGCGCTCAGGAACGAGGGCAGGCCGTCGTGTATCTGCTCGTCGTAGTCCGCCTTGGTGTTGTTCGGTATCCCGGCGTCCACCGCGAACCACACGTTAGGTGCGGCCACCAGGAATGTCATGAACAGCACCGTCACCAGAGGCACGGGCTTGAGCGCCCGCCGCCATTTGCTGCGCCATTCGGCGCTGCGAATGTCCTTGTAGTACTGCCTCAGGTCCACACGCACCAGTATCAGGTTTATGGTGATGGCGGCGGCGATGGCGAAGGCCATCGAGCTGTTGAACACGAAACGCTGGGCGTTGGAGGCCATGAGCATGGCCACCACCATCCACACCACTATGAAGGAATAGAACGGCGCTTTGACCTTGGGTATCTTCACCAGCGCGTAGAACACGCCCACGATCGCCAGCCATAAGGTCGTAACGCCGAAGGAGAGGGCTAGAGAGCTGAACGAGGGGGACTGCGCCTCGGCGATGGTACCGTACAGCTTGGAGGTGCCGAAGTAACCAGCGCCGCCGATCAGCTGAGCGAACTGCGATGGGAAGAAGACGTACATCACCGCCAATCCGGCGATCATAATGATGACGAACCCGGGCAGTGTGAGGGTCCAGGGCTTGTCGCGGGTCACGGTGAAGAAGCTGCCGACCAGGAATCCGCCCAGCACCATCAAAGCAGGGAGGTCCCACCAGTTGCTGACCGAGCCGTATCCGAAGTAATACGGCATGCTGAAGACCAGCGTCCCCAGCCCAGTGATCGTATAGATGAGTATCAGGCCCATGGAGTCCCGGTTGCTGAAGCGGTCCACCAGCAACTGCACGAACAGGAACAAGGTGATTATGACCAGCGCGTAGATGAAGCCTTTCCAGGTCATCGCCGCCAGCGCCAAGGACATCCCTGCCATGAGGGCGTACAGCAACGAGACGCGGTTGCTCACAGCGAATCCCTTGACGCCCGTGACGATAGAGGACCGGGAGATCCAGGAATCGACCCATCTCATCCCCCGTATCCCCATCAGCGCCTTCATCAGGAAATAGAATCCCCACAGGATGAAGAACATCGCCAGGGCGTCGTGGTCCGCGTCGGAGAGGACGGTGAGCGATAATGCTCCCGCGGACACGGCCATCAGCGCCGCGGCTATGAGGCCGACGCGGGTCCCGAAGGCCTCCCGGGCCATGAGGAAGACCGGTATGATCGCCAGCGCGCCGAACACCGGCGTGGAGAACATGAAGCTCATCCCCACCGCGGTCTCAGCGGGTATGCCGAACAGCGAGAGGAACAGGCCTCCCATCACCACCGTCCAGGCGTAAAGCGGCTCGCGTAGGTTGTTGGCGTAGTAAGGGTAGTTGTGAAGGGGCTCTTGGGTGAGCTGTTGGCCGGTGGCGAGAATGTATTCTATCACACGCTCGTAGTACACCGCGTCGGCGCCGCCGGACAACGCGAAGTCGTTGCCGATGGACGTGCCGTAGGCGAAGAAGCTCCTCAGGAAGAAGGCGAGGAGCATTATCGCCGCCAGAACGAGGAGCGTCTGCGTATTGCCAGACGACCTGAGGCCCGACCAGCTGCTCTGCTCGGTGCCAGGCCGGGCTCCGCGCTTGGACGCCCCCCTTCCCTTCGTGCTCATTTTTCAATTATCTCCTGCGCAGGTGAGTGCCATGCGATAATACACGGCGTATAAATAGATTCTCAGTGAGCCAGAACCCGCTCCGCCCATATCGGGTCAGAGGGAGGAGATCTCCTCCGCTATGGAGCGGGCCACACTAGCGGGGCTGTCCGCCTGGTATATGCTGCGTCCGACTATCACGTGGTCCGCGCCAGCGTTGACGGCGGCAGCGGCGCTGCCCCCTTGGGCGCCGACGCCGGGAGAGAGCATCCTCATCGTGCTGCCGATGATGGCCCTCATGGCGGCGAGCCTCTCCGGCCGCGTGGCCGGGGCGATGATGCCGTGGGCGCCGCACTCCAAGGCCATGGCGGCGATCTCCTCCGCATGCTTGGACGTGAAGGTCTCCCCTCCGGGATGGGACATCTCCGTCACCACGTACACCTCCCCGTCGCCGGCGGCTTCCAAGCAGGCGTTGAGGGAGTCCTCGCCGGTGAAACCATGGACGATGACCGCGGACGCGCCGAGCTCCATGCAACCCTCCACGATGAGACGGTCGGTGTTGGGGATGTCCGCGACCTTGAAGTCGCATATCACGTCGCTCAACAACGAGAGCGTGGTGATTATCTCCGGGCCGGCGCTGAGCACCAGGGGCCAGTTGACTTTCACCGCATCTATATGGCCGCAGACCTCGTCGACCAGTCCCAGCGCCTTGCTGGGCGATGTCTCATCGAGTGCCAGAACCAATCTGGTTTCGCATCTCATTCCGTTTCTCCCTGACAGAAGAAGAAAGGGGGCGATGTTCTTAAATTGTTCCGCGCATGACCGTGCTGATGAGCGAAGACCTGGAATGCCTCTCCTGCTTGAACGGCGATCTGCCCCTGGGATGCCAGCACTGCCGCGAGGGCGGGAAGCTGGTGCTGCTCATCACCGGCAGCTGTGGCGGTGGATGCTGGTACTGCCCCCTGTCGGATGCGAAGAAGGGCAAGGACGTGATATACGCCAACGAGCGGTTGGCCGGCAGCAAGGAGGATGTGCTGGAGGAGGCGAGGTCGATAGGCGCCACCGGCACGGGCATCACCGGCGGCGACCCGTTGCAATGCCTGGAGAGGACCGAACGCGCGATAAGGGCGTTGAAGGAGGAGTTCGGCGAGGGGCACCACATACACCTCTACACCTGCACCGTCGACGCCGAGAAGGCGCTGCGATTGGAGGCCGCGGGCCTCGACGAGATACGTTTCCACCCGCATCTCGATGATTGGGATTCGCTGGGGGGGCTGCCGCTGAAGGAGCTTATGTCGAGAACGAGCATGCACGTCGGCCTGGAGCTGCCCGCCCTTCCCGGCAAAGAGAGGGAGCTGAGGTCGGCGATGGGGTCGGCAGCGGCGATGGGTCTTCATTTCGTGAACATCAACGAGCTGGAGTTCTCCGAGGGCAACTACGGGATGATGAAGGCCATGGGCTACGGCATCAAGGACGAGCTCTCGTCGGCGGTGGAGGGCTCAGAGGAGTTGGGGCGGAGCCTATGCCATGACATGGAAGGGATAACGGTGCACTACTGCTCGTCCAGCTTCAAGGACTCGGTGCAGCTGCGCCGGAGGCTTATGAGACGAGCGGAACGCGTGGCATCGGAAAGCGATGAGATGACCGAGGACGGGACCTTGTTGAAAGGGGTGGTGGATTGCAACGAGCCTCAAAAGCTGATGGAATGGTTGACGGAGGAGTTCGACGTCCCTGCTGAGCTTATGCGACACGACACCGAGAAGAGAAGGCTGGAGGTCGCCCCCTGGGTGCTGGAGGACATTCACGAGGAGATCCCCTACAACTGCTACATCGTGGAGGAGTACCCCACCTCCGACCGCCTGGAGGTGGAGAGGATGCCGTTACGTTGAGTCTTTCTTTTCCGCCTTGCCCTCCGCCCCTTTCCCCTTTTGTTCTTTGGACCTGAGGAAGGACTTGGCACGGTAGTACACCAACGGATGATTGACCTTGTCGCTGGCGCAGAGCCGGTCCGGCTCGTAGCATATGCCGTGGCTCTTCATGGTGGCGCATTCGGGGGCGGTGTACTCCGTCCCCGACGTCTCGCCGGTGATGTGCTTGATCTGATAGAGGGTCTTGGACTCGTCGAAGTCCGGCGACTTGGAGAAGAGCAGTAGTATCTCCTCCGAGTCCATGCCGAGGTTGTGCAGGAACGATGTGAGGGCGAAGCGTCCCGTGTGGGGGAGGTTGACGCCGTTCTGCGTGTTCGCCAATAGGACGCGCATGCACGGCGGGAAAAGCTCAGCGTCCACCTCGCCCAGGCCTCCGTCCTCGAACCTGCTCTTCCTCGCCTCCAGCTCGTTCACTATGTCCCCGGTCACTTTGGTCAGAGATCGCTTCATCTCTTCAGGGAGGTGCAAGGGGATCTCGCGCTCAAGACGGTCCTGCAACGCGTTCTGCAGCACGCGGCAGAACGAGGTGCCGGGAAGGAACACGTATCCATCGAACACTTCGGTATTGACCAGCTTCCACTCGGGGCTCTTGATGCGCGAGGAGAAGCGCAGGAAATCGGTGAAATGCATCATCAGCCCCTTGTCGGCGGCAACGGCGTTGGCGTCCAACTCGCCAGCGACGCCTATCACCGCATCAGGGTCGGAGGACAGTATGTGGCTGAGGTTGCGGTTGAGTTTGACCGCCTCCGCCAACGAATATCTCCTGGTGAGGTAATGGTCGTCGATGCTGGACACCAGCATCCTCGCGTAGATGTAAGACATTATCTCCAGCAACCGGTCGAATTCCCCTCCCGCCAGGGAGATGTCGGAGATGTCGCTGTTGCCTATCGCTTCGAGGACGCGCTGCTTGCCGCGGGAGCGGGCCTCCTCGAACGCTGTGCCCTCGAGCAGGGACTCCAGGTCAGCTCCTTGCTCCTCCACGAAGGAGAAGGCCTCGTTGAGGAAGGGGAAGCGTGCCAGGTTCATGGAGTCCATGCCTCTCCAATGGATCAGGGGCTATTTTATTTTCGCTCGCCCAATTGACCGTAGATGAGCGGCAGCAATCTTTCAGCCACGGCTTCATCCCCGATGATGCCGCGCAGATGCTCCGCGTCCCGTACGGGACGGGCGCGGAAGAGGGCGGCCGCCCTCTTCCTGCCTATGCCCGGCAGGGACGATAGGGCGGTGAGGCTCACTTCGTTGATGGGGAACGGGTACTCCACGGCGGTGACGGAGCGGAAGCCCCAATCCACTACCGCCAGGTCCTTGAATTCATCGAGCGGGGCATGATAGGGTATACTGACCAGGATGGGGTATGAGCCGATCTGCCTTGCGAACGTCAAGGCGCCCTGATGCATCTCGGTGTACACGTCCCTTAGAACGGTGCCGAAAGGGAGCATGGACCGGAGCATTTCCATGTCGATACCGTTCCTGACGTCCTCCTTGAAGCGCAAGAAGCGCTTGCGGTCCACCTTGGCGTTGAAGTCCTTGCGGGAAGCGATGACCTGGCGGATGTTTATCCTTCTGAGCAGAAGGCCTTCCTCGCGCACCTTCTCCAGGAAATCGTGGTTAAGGCGATAGGTGTCCGCGCTCTCCCCTTCCAGGCCGATGATCAGATTGATTCCGGGCAGGAGCTTGGGCATCCCGTTCCCTCCCCTTTCGCCACCAGTCTCATTGATCATCCTTATGGCCTCCAGGCTTTGTGAGGGTGAGGCGTTGAGGTTGTTCCTCCCTATCACGGCCGGGTCCGCGCTCTCCACTCCCAGAGCGATGACGTTCCCGGGGGTGCAACACTCCGAGATGATCTCCAGCGCCTGCCGTGATTCCTCAGGGTATGACGCTATGACGGCGGGATTGCCGTTATCCACATGGAGGACGTCGAGTTCGAGGGAGCGGAGCCCTTGGAAGAGCCTCTCGAGCTCTGCGACATTGGGCCTGGGGACGCCGCTTTCTTCGGACTTGTAGGAAACGATGCATGTCTGCCCGCCGAGGCGTATGTTCCTTACGCCGTTCTCCTTCAGCGCTTCTGCCTCAGCGATGATGTCCTCCGGCTCGCGGAAGAGGGGCTCGCCTTTAAGAGGCTCCACGCAGAACGAGCATCCGCCCGTCCAGTGACGGTGGCAGCCGCGGTAGGTCTCCACCTCGGCTATGAGGGGCTGGGGATGGTCCTTGTGCCGCTTTACTATCGGGGCGCCTAGGAGCATCCACCGGTTCCATTCAATTAAATCGCGGCGCCTGCCCCTGTGCTCCCCCTCGGTAATGACGTCGTGCACCGCCGCGGCGACGTCGCCGCCAGCGGCGACGTCGACGAGGTCGGAAAGCCGGGAATCGGCGGCGGAGCCGCCGAGGATCGTGAAAGACCGTGATGATGAGATCACAGCCTCCATCTCCTTCAAGGATGCGGGCATGCTACGCAGGTACCTGCCCGGTACAGAGTTCCCCCCTATCATCGCCAGCATGTCGGCGTCCGGAACCATCTCCCCGTCACGCCACTGGTCTATGCTGAAGTACTCCGCTTCCGCGGAAGCGTCCGAGGCGGCACCGGCCATCGCCCTCACCATCGGCGAGATGTAAGGAGGAACACCTAAAGCAGCGGGCTCGTCGAGGTAGCCGTCGAAAACCAGAACTGACAGAGGGGGTTTCATCATATCCAATATCCTTCACAAGCAAATCCATCCCATATTATATATCCCATTTCTGAGGCTTATCTTGAAGACTTGAATTGGAACGAAACTTGGTATGAGAGCGCCCTCCGTGCAACTGTGGAACACATGGAGTTTTCAAATGGGCTTTGTGAGGACATCGTGATTTGTTCAAGACCGATCACAAGATAGGACGGGGCGGTAACCTCGCGGAATCCTGGCGATGGCTGACATCGTCCGTCATCAGCTACCTGCTGAGATGAGAAGGATTTTATAATTATCGTATGTTAGTGAACGATAACTAACATGAGTCCCGAAGCCACCACCGAACACGACAGAAGGGCGGAGATTATCGATAGTGCGCTCAGGATTCTGGACGAGGAGGGCGTTCATGCCCTCACGCTCAAGAGGATCGCCCACATGATGGACGTGAGCGATGCTGCCCTGTTCCGACATTATCGCAACAAGGCGGACATCGTGAACAGCATGGTGGACTTCGTACTCCGCCGTCACCCCTTCGTAGACGAAGGAGGAGACGCATGGGAATGCCTCGAGAACATTATGAGGGGGCAGCTTGACTCCTTTCAGAGCTGTCCACACCACACATCGGTCCTGTTCCAAGAAGAGCTGTTCCGTCTTTATCCGGATGTCACTCGTTCCTTCCTGCGGGAGAAGGATGCCAAACGTGAGGCGCTCAAGGAGATACTGTACCGAGGCATCGACGAAGGTAGATTCCCTGATGACCTGGACGTTAATGCCTTCTCTCTTTTGTTCATGGGAGCGCTGCGCATACAGGTTCTCAACTGGAGGATGTCAGGAGGAGGGGGGCTCCTCGCCGACACCGACGAGGTATTGGCGATGCTGAAGAGGATATGCGAGGCTGATGACATATGAATATGGAACCGCAGATGATCCTGGGCGTTGTGTATGCGATAGCCGTGACATTTCTGAGCGGCCACCTCATACTCAAAGGCAGGATGACAAAGAGGGTCTACCTTCCGCTCCTTGCATTGACCGCCTTGGTCGGATTCGTATTGTCGGGGCCCTTCATACCGTTACGGTCCATAGATCTCCTGGCTTCACCCTTGGGACCTCTGACGGCGGTGATGGGTTTGATAACGGCCTTCATACTGGCCACATCTCTGCTCTATGGGCGGTCGTTCTGCGCCTATGCCTGCCCCATCGGTGCCGTCCAAGAGCTGGCCTACCGGGCTCCTGTCGCTAAGCTGAATATTGAAAGAGGGCTGGCCAAGACCTTCCGTTGGGCGGTGACTGTCGTTGCAGTGGTGGCCGCCATGATTCTCTCCATGAACGTCCTGGCCTATGCCGGAGTGGAGCAGTTCTTCAGCCTAGCGCTCGCACCGTTAGCTCTGGTGTTCCTGGTAGTCCTCCTGATCTCCGCGCTTGCGTACCGCCCGTTCTGCCGTCTGGCATGTCCATTCGGCGCCATCTCGTCCATTCTGGCGAGGAAAAGCCGGTATCACGTGGAGAAGACGGACAGATGTAATGAGTGCGGCCGTTGCGAAAGGGCCTGCCCCACCCAAGAGGTGGGTTCTGACGGTTCGGAATGCTACCTGTGCATGCGCTGCTTCGAGAGCTGCAAGAAAGGGGGGTTGGAGATGCGGCGCCGCTAGTTCTCTGCCGCGGCCATATTGATGGCAGGACGCATCCGACACGGCATGGTCCTTCACTTAACATTTTGTATCTTGTCATCTTTTTTCATGGACGATGGGTTGAGTCCCATCGGAACAGAAAGAGGACTACAGAATGGAACAAGACGTGCAGATCGATGAGAAGAAGGTCGAGGAGACAGCGCAGATGATCTTCGACATGTGCCAGAACGAAGGATTGTCCGTCATGGAGGTCTTTGTGACCCTGAACCTGGCCATGGAGAGCCTGGTGCGCGAGCATGAGGAGTTGTTCGCATCCATGGGCATATACCTCCCCGAGGAACACGCCTCCATGGAGGAGAAGGACTCCGCGGAGTGAGCTGCGTACCAAAGCTCCTCACACAAACCCATTAACAAAGACTTTCACGGGCACAACAGGCGACGAGGTCCTTTATAGAATCTACACGCAATTGGCTGTGACCGACGGCATTGACCGGGTTCAGAACAGACGACTGTCTTTCCTTCGACCGATTTCGAAAAAAGGGTGTAAAGGTAAATGGTTTCCTCGCGGTTTACGACACGGAGATGCTCTGGATGTCGTGGTGGCGGTTCACGATGTCCCTGGCGATCCTCAGGTTGCGGCCCTCCTTCCCGATGGCCCTACCCTTGACCTTCGGGTCCACGGTCACAGTGGCGTGCGTGATGTTGCCGCGCTGCTCTATCTCCACCTTCTCGGGGCTGTAGATATGGAAGACGTTCTTGACGAACTGCTCCGGCGTCTCGGAGTACTCGACGACCTGGATGTTCTTGCCGGTGTGGTCCTTGAGGCGGATGACGTTCTCGCCCTTCTTGCCCACGGCCTTGTTGGCCTCGCCGGGCTCTACCACGAACACGAGTTTGTCCTCGGTCTCCATGCAGTCCTTGACGCTGGTGCTGGTCAGGCTCTCGAACAACGATATGTAACGGAGCGTGTCCTCGTTGAAAACTATCTCGTTGGCCATAGGACTCACAGCGAAAGTATGTTGGAGCTGCCCTTGTCGATCACTGCCAGCGCCGAGACCGAGAAGGGCTTGCCGCAGAGGGCTCCCAGCTCCATGTTGTTGCCCTCGTAACGGTGCACCTTGGCATCGAGGCCGCTGGTGTTGAGGAACTCGCTCGGGCAGTTCCTGGCCACTATGACCAGCTGGGCCTTTCCGCTCTTCACCGCTTTCTCTGTCTGGTCCACCCCGAAACTGACTTCACCGGTGGATATGGCCGATTTCAAAGCTCTTCCTATATCTATCATTCCTTTCTCCCCTTGGGTGTGTAAACCAACTTGACCGCGCCGGTGCCCAGTGTGACGGGCTGACCGACTATGATGTTCTCTGCAACGCCGTCGAGGTTGTCCACCTCGCCGACGATGGCCGCGTGCAGCAGGTGGGCCGAGGTGATCTCGAACGCCGCCCTGGCGAGCACACTTGACTTTTTGCCGGATATTCCGTGCCTTCCGATCGCCCTCACGTCGCCGTCGTTGGTCATCAGGTCGGCGACGAGCATGATGTGCCTTATGTCTACGTTGAGGCCTTGCTCGCTGAGGGTGTGGTGCGCCTCCTTGATTATGGAGTTGCGCGCCGCCTCTATTCCGAGGACTTCGAAGATCTCCTGGATGCTGTTGGTCACCGTACGGCTGCGGTCCACCATCGGCACGTTCAGCACTTCCTTCAGATTGCTGCCCTCGGTGAATATGACCCAGCCGTCGGCGCCGCGCCTCCTGATGATCGCCCTCCTGATGCCGTCGATGCCCTTGATCTTGGCGTTCTTTATCGCGTCGGAGATGAGCTGCAGCTTGCGGTAGGACGGCTCGTCCGATTGGACCACGATGTCGTAGTCGCCCATCTGCACCAATCCTTTGGCGGGGCGCAGCTTGTTCAGGCGCTCGTAGACGTCCTCGAGGGGGATGGCCTTCTGGTCCATCTTCCTCACGTCGGGGATGATGCGCAACCTCATGTTGGTGATGTCCGTCTCGATGGCGGCGATGTCGATGAGCGTGGTCATCTCTATCTCCGAGGCGACGCGGCGGGCGAACTGCTCCTCGTCCGATGCGGGCGGCAAAAGCAGCACCTCCATCATCGGCGTCGACGGTACGCGGCGCGCGTCCACGATCTCAATGAGTCTCGGAAGACCGAGGGTCACGTTGATCTCCGCCACACCGGCGTAGTGGAAGGTACGCATGGTCATCTGCGTGCCCGGCTCGCCTATCGATTGGGCGGCGACGATGCCGGCGGACTCGTTGGAGTCCATCTTGTGCGCCGCGAACATGCGCTCAGCAGACCTGATTATCTCTTGGAGCTTGGCCTCCGGCAGGTCAGCGTCCTTCACCCGCGAGGCGATGTCGACGATGATCTTCAGCGGTATCTCCAGCTCGAGCTCTTCCGCCATTGTCTGCAGGTGCTCCTCCATGTCGCTGAGCTTGCGGGTCTTGTTGACCATGCTCATCTGGACCGGGGGCTTCTCCTCCTTGGCGGCCTTCTTCACCTTCGGCGCCGAGGAACGGGGGGAGCTGCGGCCCTTGACCTTGGACATCAGGCCCTCCGCGGCCTCGTTCTCGAAGCCAAGTTCAACGAGGTCGTTGAGCGTGGCGGATGCGATCTCCCCCAGGGAGTTGAAGCTGCCGAGAAGCAGCTCGATGCTCTCCTCGTCGATCTCGCGCCTCTGCAGGGCCTTGATGGTGTCCTTCTTCGCCATCACTCATCACCTCCGAAGTCCAGCTCCTCTGTGCCCTCAGCTTCCTCGTAGAACTCCATCTCGTCCTTCTCCTTGGTGGCGTAGTCCTCGCCGCTGGGCGCTTCTTCGACGCGGGTGAGCATCTCCGCGTCATCGCCCAACGTCTCAACGAAGACGTCCTCGAGGTCGATCGCTCTGCCTTGGATGGCGCGGGCGGGATCGATGCCGTCCTCGCCGTACTTGAACTCGATTATGGTGTCGGCGGTGTTCCTCACCGTGCCGTCGGACATCATCTTCAGGTCCTCCATCGCCGATATCAGACGGCGTTGCATGTAACCTGAGCGGGAAGTCCTGACAGCGGTGTCCACCAGACCTTCCCTTCCGCCCATGGAGTGGAAGAAGAACTCAGTGGCATTGAGACCGCTCTTGTAGGAGTTTGAAACGAAACCGCGCGCTTCCGCTCCCAGGTCCCCCTTCTCGAAGTGAGGCAGGGTCCTGTCCCAGTAACCGCGGGAGAGCCTCTCTCCCCTCACCGCTTGCTGGCCGACACAACCGGCCATCTGCGACAGGTTCAGCATCGAACCGCGGGCGCCGGATTTGGCCATGACCACCGCCGAGTTCTCCAGGCCTAGGTGCTTGCCGGCTATGCGGCCGGCCTCGTCACGCGCTTGGCCCAGGACCTTCATCACTTCCACCTCGAGGGTCTCCTCGAGCGAGCGGCCGGGCATCTGATCCAGGGTGCCTTCGCGGAACGAGCCCACCAGGCGGGAGACCTTTTCGATCGATGTTTTGTTGAACTCCGCGATCTGAAGCTTCGCCTCGTCGGGTATGTCCTCGTCGTCGATACCGGTGGTGAAGCCGCGGTTCATTATCGCTCCCAGCGCCAGCTTGGTCACCTGGTCGATGAACTGCCTCGCCCTCGTCGAGCCGTAATCGCGGGCGATGCGGTCGAGGATCTTTCCCTTGCTGTTGCCGACCGCCTTCGAATCCAGCGTCCCGGTGAGCAGTTTTCCTTGGCGTATCTTAACGTACGCGTCGTAAACGCAGTCCTCCTTCTTGCAATGGTCGCAGCTCTGGCATATGGACGACTTGAAGGTCGCCCTGAAGTCGGAGGGAAGAACGAGGGAAAAGAGCATCTTCCCCGTCCAGTACTCGACGCCGTCCTCAACGATAGGCTCCGGAACCTGGCGGCTCTGGAACTTGGAGAGGATGTTGAGCGTTTCCTCCCTGTCGAAGCGGGGGTTGCGGTGCGTCAGGTAGAAGACGCCGGTCACGTGGTCGTGTATGGAACCGATGATCGGTCCGCCGTAACGGGGCGAGAGGATGTTCTCCTGCACCTGCATCATTATCCTCGCCTCCGCTCGCGCTTCATCGCTCTGCAGCACGTGGAGGTTCATCTCGTCGCCGTCGAAGTCAGCGTTATAGGGAGGACAGACGCAAAGGTTGAGGCGGAAGGTCTTGCCATCCATCACGCGGACGCGGTGCGCCATCATGCTCATCCGGTGCAACGAGGGCTGCCTGTTGAACAGCACTATGTCGCCGTCCATGAGCTGCCTCTCGATGGTGTAGTCCACCTCAAGAGCTTCAGCGACGGTCTCGGCGTTCCTGTCGGTGACGCGTATCTTGCGGCCGTCGCTTCTTATCACGTAGTTGACGCCAGGTCTATAATCCCCCTCCGGCTCGGGGCCGGAGGCGACCATGGCCCTCATCACCTCGATGTTGTGCTCGTTCACATGCACCGGCACGGTGAGCTCGCGGGCCGCTGCCACCGGAACGCCGACCTCATTGATGGAGAGCATCGGGTCCGGGGAGACGACGGTACGGGCGGAGAAGTTCACGCGCTTTCCGGAGAGGTTGGAGCGGAAACGTCCCTCTTTGCCCTTGAGCCGCTGCACCAGCGTCTTCAAGGGACGGCCGGAGCGGTGCCTCGCCGGCGGTATGCCCGAGGTCTGGTTGTCGAAGTACGTTGTAACGTGATACTGAAGCAGCTCCCACAGGTCCTCGACGATGAGCTGCGGAGCACCGGCGTCGCGGTTCTCCCTCAGCCGCTGGTTTATCCTCAGGACATCGACCATCTTGTGGGTGAGGTCGTCCTCGGAGCGGTCGCCCGAATCAAGAGTGATCGAAGGACGCACGGTCACCGGAGGAACTGACAACGCGGTCAGTATCATCCACTCGGGACGGCATGTCTGCGGGTCGATGCCCAAGGGCATGAGGTCCTTGTCCGGGATGCGCTCCAGGCGCTCCCTCACCTCCTTGGGGGTGAGCTTGTGGCCGTCCTCCCTGAACGTCGTCGGCTTGTCCAGGGTTATCTTGAGCTGCTCGGCGGCGCAGTGCGGGCAGATCGGCCGCGCGGAGGCGTCCTTGGACGTTTCTTTGGTAAGCAGCTTGAAATCTATCGTCCCACCGCCCTGCTCGCCGACGGACTCGACGGTGCTCTTGTACACATCGATCTGGTCCTCGGTGAGAAGGACGCGGCCGCAGGACCTGCACGTTGCTTGCAGCAAGCGCTTGATGTCCTTGATGAAGCCCACGTGTATCACGGGCATGGCCAGGTCGATGTGGCCGAAGTGGCCGGGGCACTCGTCGACCTTGTGGCCGCAGGTCTTGCACCTGAGGCCCGGCTCGATCACGCCGAGGTGCGGGTCCATCAGACCCATGTCGATGGGGAAGCCATCGTCGTCGTAGGTGTCGGCGGTGATTATCTTCGTGGCCGACATCTTCCTGGTCTCCTCAGGGGAAACACAGGAGAATTTGATCGAGCCTATCCGTTTGGAAACTCCTCGCATCATCTAAGGTCCTCCATCTGCAGCCTCATGGCCACACCAAGGGAGAGTAGTTCGTCCATCAGCAGTTTGAATGCGTACGACGTCTGCACCAGGTAGACGTTGGTGTTGTTGCTGCACACCGAGCAGCGGAGCGCTCCGCGGCGATCCATTATCGCCACGTGACCGCAGTTGGGGTTGCCGCAGATGTACTGGTACGTACCGTCGGACTCGTCCAACAGGCGGTCCTTTATGACCATGGCGGAGCCATGGCCGATAAGGCAATCCCTCTCCATCTCCCCGAAGCGGAGACCGCCCTGGCGGGAGCGTCCCTCGGTGGGCTGCCTGGTCAGTATCTGCACCGGCCCACGGGAGCGGACGTGCATCTTGCCGGAGACCATGTGGTGCAGCTTCTGGTAGTAGATCACGCCGACGAAGATGTCGGTCTTGATCATCTTGCCGGAGCGGCCGTCGTACATCACCTCTTTGCCGCTGTGCTTATAACCGTTCGAGACTAGCGCATCGCGGATGGCCTCCTCGTTCTCTCCTGAGAAAGGAGTGCCGTCCACGGTGCGGCCTTCCATGGCGCCGACCTTGCCGCCGATCATCTCCAGGACGTGGGCGACGGTCATACGCGACGGGATGGCGTGCGGGTTTATGATCAGGTCAGGGACAATGCCTTCAGAGGTGAAGGGCATGTCCTCCTGGTCGACTAGGCGGCCGATGACGCCCTTCTGACCGTGACGGGAGGCGAACTTGTCTCCTAGTTCAGGGACGCGCTCGTCCCGCACCTTCACCTTCACCAGGCGGGAGCCGTTCTCGGACTCGGTGACCATCACGGAGTCGACCCAACCGGTCTCCCCGGGACGCACTGTCACGGAGGTCTCACGCCGCTTCTGCGGCGTGAGGAAGTCCGTCTCCTCCTCGAGGAAACGGGGCGGCGAGGTCTTGCCTATGAGCACGTTGCCGCCGTCTATGGTGGTCTCAGGAGCAATGAGACCGTCCTCGCCCAGAGACGCGTAGGACAGGTCGGCGCGGGCGCCGCGCACGTCCGGAGAGGGAATCTCGAAGTGATCCTCCTGGCCGCCGGGGTAGCGGCGCTCCTCGGCGCGGTACGTCCGCATGAATGTCGAGCGGCCGAGTCCGCGCTGAACCGAGCTCTTGTTCATGACCAGGGCGTCCTCCATGTTGTAGCCGTGATGGGACATCACGGCGACGACGAAGTTCTGACCTCCGGGGCGCTCGTTGAAGCCAACGAAGTCCATGGTCTGCGTTTGCGACATGGGCTTCTGCGGGTAGTGCAACAGGTGTCCTCGAGTGTCCGGCCTCAAGCGGTAATTGCTCGCCGGAACGCCAAGGGACTGCTTCACCATTCCCGAGCCCATCGTCACACGCGGTGAAGAGTTGTACTCTGGGTATGGCACAAGACCGGCGCACACACCGAGTATGACCATCGGGTCCACTTCCATGTGGGTGTGCTCCGCCCTCAGTTTCGATGGCACGGAGAACTCCTTCTGGCAGTGATCGCAGCGTAGCACTACCTCACCCTCCTTGCCGGGGTTGAGCCAGTCAACGTCGGTGACGGAGAGGGCGCGGCGGCAGCCGCCGCAGCGGTCGGGCACATCGTAAGCGTCGACGCCTATGTAGGTGTCCTCCTCCTCTTCCGCATCGACCCACTCGATGATGCCCTCGCGGAACAGGTCCCTCCAACGGACGGTGCCCTCGCGCATGCCCTCTATGTGCTTCCTGGTGAGAACGGTCTTCCCACCCTCGACCACGACAAGAGGCCTCCTGAGGCGCCCTTCGTCGCAGTTGATTATGATCTCGTCCATCTCCTCATCGTAGCGGATGTTTATCTCGTGCGAGACCATGCCGCAGCGGCGGCGGTCCCGCACCTCATTCAGGAGACGGCGTGCATCGTTATGAACGCCGATGAGGTCGCCGTTCACGTAGACACGGGCGCCCTGCTGGCCCTTGACCTGTTCGACGCCGAGGTCTTTGAGAAGCCACTTCACATCGTTCTCCGAGAATCCCTCGGACACGTCGATTATCAGGGCGGCGTTCTTCACCAGGCCGCAGTTCTGGCCCTCAGGCGTTTCGCTGGGGCAAAGGCGGCCCCACTGCGTGGGGTGAAGGTCACGCGCTTCGAAGTGCGGCTGGCTCCGAGTGAGCGAGGACGTGACGCGCCTCAGATGCGAGAGCGCGGACATCGCCGAGGTGCGGTCCAGCAACTGCGAAACGCCGGCACGGCCGCCCACCCAGTTGCCGGTCGCGAGCGCGTGCAGCAAGCGGTGAGTGAGCAGGTCTGGGCGTATTGCTGACGAGATTTTAATGTCATCCTTCTTCCGCGCCCAGTTCCTCTCCATCTGATACTTCAAGTCTTTCATCAGGTTGGTGAAGGATACGCGGTAAAGGTCCTCCATCAGGTCGCCGGAGAGCTTCAGGCGCTTGTTCGCGTAGTGGTCCTTATCGTCCTCGTTCCTCATTCCCAACGAAAGCTCGAGAACGGAGCGGGCGATGCGGCCGAGGAAGATGGCCTTCTTCAAACGCGCTTCTTTGGTGTCGCCCAAATGCGGAAGAAGCGAGCGGTCCAGTATGGACTCCACCTTCTTGGTGCGGTACTCCTTCGCTTGACCGGTGGCGAACTTCCTCTCCAGGAAGATGATGGCGTCCTCGGTGGTGTGAATGCCGTTCGGAGGGTAGGCCTTCTTGTCGAAGCCTTCCTCTATATTGGCGTAAACGATGTTGGCCATCTCGTCCTCGGACACTATCGTATCGTAAATGTCGGAGTCGTTGTCCATGCCCAGCGCTTTCATCAAAGCCACCAGGGGGATTTGGCCGGAGGCGGCGGGGACGGTCACGGTCAACATGCCGTCCTTCTTCTTCTCAACGAGCGTGAGGGCGCGGTACCCTTCGCGCTGGGAGAACACCTTCGCAACTTCGAGGCGAGTGCCGTAGCGCTCGTTGAACTCCACCATGACGCGGTTGGGGGCGAGGTCCTCTAAAGTTATGAGTGCGCGCTCAGTGCCGCCGATGATGAAGTAACCGCCCGGGTCGCGGGGGTCCTCTTTGGCCTCAAGCATCTTCTTCTCGTACTCCTCCTCGGACACGTCGCGCTCCAACTCGCGCTTGATCTGCTCGCGGTGGAGGTTGCACATGCGGCTCTTCACCATTATGGGCAGGTCGCCGATGTGCACCGATTCCGGCTCGCGCTCAATGCCGTCCTCTACCACTGTGAATTCCAGGTGTATCGGAGCAAGGTAGTTCAAATTCCTAAGCCTGGCCTCCATCGGCGTAAGCTGGTGTATAGAGCCGTTCGCCTCCCTGATCTGCGGCGTCTTCACGAATATCGTCGGCTTGGACTGAGGGTCGACGCGGCCGCTGTCATCGCGGCGGCGGCCGACGCGTATCTCGATGTTGCGGCCGCCGGTGCGGTCCGGATCGAGACGAATGATGCCGCGGTCCGCATCGTCCGTGGACACGCGCAGGTTGTCCACGATCTTCTGCATGCGGCTATTGTTGTTGTCCGTCGTGGCGATGTAATCGTTGAAGGAGGCTATGTGGTGGTTGACGATGCTCTTCTCGCTGAAGTACAGTTTGACAAGGTCCCGCAATGTATTCACCTTCGTATCACTAATCTGTAGACGACGAAGCTCTCCGCCGTCTCGCTCTTCCTGACGATCTTCACTATCCTCCCCTCGTCGATGGGGCCATGGATGTTCTCCAGGACTTTTATCGCAGCGTCGCTGCGGTGTATCTTGGGAAGCTGGTCCATGGTTATCTTGTGATCCTCCAGGACCTTCTGCGCCTCCTCATCGCCGAGGAGATGGTGCTCGGGCACCATGTCATGCTCCAGAACGTTGAACGTAAGGTCATCTGCCAATTCTGCTCACTCTCCGCTTGTTCCCCCGCCGTGGGTGTGCGGGTAATGGGTTTCCTCTCTTTTTCTCAGAAGTAGTTGCCCGTTGCATGCGTGCCCTCATACTTGATCTTCTTTTCTCCGTGATCGCTCATGAGATTCCCCCCAGCGGGCCCGCAGGGATTCGAACCCTGGACCACCTGGTTAAAAGCCAGATGCTCTACCTAGCTGAGCTACGGGCCCTTAAGGGCGTTTCCAAGCTTGTGTTGATTCCCGAAAGGATGGGTTTATTTAAAGATTTGGTGTAACCGTAAGTTTTAATATATAAAATTTAAATATATTTAATAATGAATGAGGACAATAATTTTAATGTTAACGGTTTTAATGATGATTATTATTTATATAAAATAATTTTTCTGCGCATTCCCAATCTTCGAGGGTATCAATATCTTGCACTCTAGTTCTGGGCAGTATGAGCGGTTTTGTCCTTAATTGGTATGGGTTAGTAGCGATTAACCACGCATTTCGACTCGCCCAATAAAATTGTCCAGCATCATGATATAATGTTTCCAAATCCTGGGAACGCACAGAATACATTTCTGGTGAAACCATTTCAAGAAAGCCATTAGTATTCTTTCTTACAGCACGTTGAATTGGAAATGGGAAACTTGTTACAGAAATAATGAAATCGGCTTCTTCACATTCTAGTTTTTCAAGCCCTCTAATTATATCGTCACTATTTATAAAAGGCGCAGTAGCGTATATACAGCATATTTTTTCAAAATAAACTCCTTTTTCTTCATACCATTCTATCGCATGTTGAACAACGGGTAATGTTCCGGTATATTCATCGGAAAGAGTGTGTGGACGTTTAAAAGGGACTTCGGCTCCGTAATTCAATGCGACCCTGGCGATTGAGTCGTCATCAGTAGAAACAATGATTTTGTCAAAAACTCCGCTTTTCAATGCTGCTTCAATAGAGAACGCCATTATTGGTTTGCCACAAAACTGCTTAATATTCTTTTTCGGAATACGTTCACTCCCTCCTCGTGCAGGTATCACAGCTAGTTTCATATAGTTCCCAGCTTATTTATTATTAATACTATTAATATAAAAATAATTATTAATGGGCGTCATTTTGAATTTTTTTGTTAAAGCTGTCCTTCATTTTATTACAATAATCTTTTTTTAACAAGGAAAGAATATACGAGTCCCACCACTCGCCTCCGTAATAATAATGTTCTCTAAGTGTGCCATCCAATACAAAACCAATTTTATCAAATAAGGCCCTCTTTTTTTTATCTATTTCGAAAACCTCCGCCCAGACTTTATTCAGATTGATTTCGTTGAACGCGTAGTTGATTAAAAGCTTGGAGACTTCTTCTGCGTAACCTTGATCATCGATATAAGATGAGTTCCAACCTATCATTAAAGAGATTTCTGCTTGACGATGAACCCAATTGATATTGCATAATCCGCAAGAACCCAGTAGTTCGTCGGTTTCTTTAAATTTTATACTGAACATGAGAAAATTTGGGTCATTCAACACTTGGTTCTCATACCATATCATTTGCATTGGGTTATTTATTTCTCTGAATTCTCGGAAACACATTCTGAAACTCGGTAAATTACGCCACTCTTTCAATTGGTACAAATCTTCCCTCTCAATAGCTTTCAAAGCTATTTTAGGCCCTTCAATAATAAAAATCACCCCATCTAACGTAATGATCTTCTTTAACATTATTTTTTAATTTCTTACCGGCAACATCGCTGATTTCGTAAGGATGTATGCCATCCTGCTTTAAAGGTCGAAGTGCTATCAAATCGTCTTCTGATACTATATGGCCATTCTGAAAGTTATCTTTGTAGTACAAACACCTTCTTTGTATAAGGTAAGATTCTTTCTCATTTGCTTCAACTCTTTTTTCCCCCTTTCCAAGTGCAAAGAACAATTCATTTGATTTATCTATCATTGTTCTCCAGGATTCTGGGTTCATTGCGAATTTGTGATCTGGACCAGGCCTAGAGTTGTCATCGGTAAAATGTTTTTCAATTATTCTTGCTCCAAGGGCTATAGCGCCCAATGCAGTAGAATGTCCCAGTGTGTGATCTGATAACCCGAGTATGCATTGTGGAAACATTTTTTTATACAGATTTAAAACCTTTAGGTTTATGTGTTTAAAATTTTCTGGTTCTGCAGTATAATTAGTATTACACTGCATTATTGCTAAAGACGAGTTGTTTTTCAAAACGAGATTAGCGGCACGCACCACATCTTCTAATGAGGATGCCCCGGTACTAAGTAAAACCGGCTTATCCTTTTTTGCAATATATTCTAAAAAGGCTGTCCAAGTTATATCACCTGAACCGACTTTGTAGGCATCGAGATACGGATAGGTCGAATCAACGGACTCGAAATCATAAGGCGTCGTCATATAATCGATCCCGACCTCATTACATTTCTTCCACAATTTCGATGTCCAATCATCAGGTATACTAAAATCTTGATAAACTTCAAACACCGGTTTCCCCCAGTCTTTTTGATGAGACAGTTTCTGTCCGATAGATTCGAAACCGCTTTTACTTACGATTTTTGGTGCTTTGAAATTTTGAAATTTTGCGCAATCTGCACCAGACTCTTTTGCGAGTTTAATTAATTCAAAAGCCCGTTCTATAGAACCATCGTGATTTGCAGCAATATCTGCAATAAAATATGGCCTATTGTTCTCAGATACTGTGCGGCCTCCAATCATCAGAGATTTTGTTTTCATGATATTTACTCTCTAATCTGAAACATGTATTATAATTACCTGTTATATTCTTTCAATTTTTTATGATAACCATTTATATATAATATTTTAAACTTATCTAAATTTTCCTCTACCGTATAAAGCTCTATATCGCATTGTTTTCCCAACTTTTCGCCACTCATGTTCATCTTTTTTGGCCTGGGAGCTTTAAAATCAAAATCATCTATAGAAGCTTCAACAATCTTACCTTTTGATATTTCAAAAATATTTTTAATATATCTTCCAAATTCAAATTTCGTCATTGAGTTGGAACTACAGACATTATAAACACCAATAGCTTCATAAGAAATAAGCCGTTCTAATATTGGAGCCACTTCGTTTACCAATATTGGAGAAAAATAAACATCGTTAAATAATTTTATTTCTTTGTCGTTGAATAAAGAATATAAAATCCATTCTGCGATGCTGTATTTTTCACGGATATTAAAACCAAATATGTTTGTGCGAATGATTAAATTTCGAGGTACGGCCATAACATTCCTTTCGGCCTCTATTTTTGTATTGGCATATACATTCAAAGGGTTTACAATGTCTAATTCATCGTAGGGTTTGGAATTCAGGCCATCGAACACTGCGTCAGTTGATATGAATACTAATTTTATGTCATGCGTATTACAAATATCAACTAGTTTTTTTGTGACCTGTACATTTAATTCATAAGCTTTTTTTGGATTTAACTCGCACCAATCTACATTAGTGGCCCCAGCGCAGTGTATTACCGTAGATGGTTTCGAGGACTCAACAATATGTTCAATCCCCGCTGAATTAAGAAGATCTGTAACATGAATTGACGCTCCGGGAATTGAAACATTATTTCGATCTATACCGACAAGTTCGTGACTACCCGACATGGTGCTTAATAGATTTCCTCCCAACAATCCCGCTGCACCAGTGACTAGTAATCGCATCAAATTTTCCTCGGATTGAACATAATAATATTCAATGACTTATTCAATATTTGCTATATCATTATAATGTACGATTTGTTCTTTGGTTAAATAATGGGGATTATTCCCAGAGTTATATTCGAAATCCATGTCTACTTTGTTGCCTCTCTCACCCAAGGTGTTAACGGTGAAATCCACATTGTATGTGTATCTTATCGTGGGCATGATGACGAAGTGGTCCTTGAACTCCAAGGTTAGATGAGAGTCGTCCGCAGGGCACATGAT
>PWHV01000007.1 GCA_003555025.1 Methanomassiliicoccaceae archaeon
GACTGGCTCTTCCGGGACCCACTTGTCCCAAAAAATGAGATATTTTAAGCACAAAATGATGCTCAAGTGGGTCCCGGAGTGCCTGTCCCCTGCTTTCCTTAAAAGCGCTAAACAGATACATGCTTATAAAGTCAAGACCAATGTCTAGCGCGTAGGACTAATTTGTTACATGTTTTTATATATATTGGAGCTAACTCAATAAACTGATTTTCCATTGACGCGCATAAGGAAAATTTGAGTTTGGACAATCAACAGCGACAAGCCTGTAAGAGTCCAAAATACTACCATATTCAGGAGAATAATAACTTTTCTCCAATGAAAATTTTGGTAAGCCATCAACTTTAAAATATACATCATTGTAAAAAATAACATTATCAGATACTTTATAATTAGGATGTATATTCAAAAACCATTCAATTTTATGACAGAAAACACTATTAACAGAATCTGATATAATAATATTCTTACTGTCATCGTCTATTGAAATTTTTCGTTGTAAACTAATATGCTTATTATTTTTTATTAAAATCATTTTTCCTGTTACAGAAACGTTATCATAGTCTATCAAAATACCTTCAGCATGTTGGTTAGTATTAAATAGACCCAATATATTCATTTGATCAATATTATTTAGTTTAATAGTATTATGAGAGCGATCACTTCGTAATACATTTCTTTTATAAATATTGTGATAAGAGTAAGTACCTGAATCAACAAATACTGGACAACCATTAATAAATATAGAAAAAGACAATAAATCACTATGGACATGTGGAGCATAGTCTGGCATATTTGGAAAATCCATTTTGCCTGCACGAAAATAAACGATAACTGGCATTTCACCAAAATATCCATGCCAGCACCAATGACCACTATCAGGCAATACTTTGGGTTCATCGCTTTTAATATATGAAGATGTAAATTTTAAAGCATTCCTCATTTCGATTACTTCACTCATATCATTAGGTAATGAATAGGGTCTAGTAGTAAAACTACGACCGTTATCTTCATCACCAACTAAAATAAAATGATTTTGGTTGATACGTAGAGCATCCAAAGCATTTAATTGTTTATCAGCTATTTCAATCAAAGATTTTTTAAAATTATTATCATCGCTGAATAAAGCGGTAACAAGCAGTGCCTCAAGCGTAAAGCGTTGGTAGTTAGTTGCTTGTTCAACATTCAAGCCATCTTTATAAGTTTGAAAACGGATTTCATCTAACAGTAATGTTTTTATAAAATCTATAGGTTTTTTCATTTCGACCTTAATAACTGAGTTAATAAAAGATGAAGAGATTATCAAACCGCATAATTCAATTATTGTATGATTATTGCGCAGCTTAACATTACCATCATCTTGCGAAATGTCAATTGATAGATTATCTTCAAGGTATTTAAAATGCTGCACTATACTCTTCATTACAACTGATAAGTTTGATGCATTTGCGTGAATACTTTTTTGAACAAGCGAAATCGCAAAAATCCAACTTATAAGTCGCAATGCAACTTCCATTGCACTATACCAATTAAGAGTATAATAAATAGGATTCTGATCTATCCAGCTGATAATGTGCATGAAAATTGCATCAGAATATATTTCATCATCTGTAATATACCAGGCAAGGGCTAAAAAAATCAAATGTTGATGTCTATTAAGCTCCCAAATATGTCGATAATCCCCACGCAGTGGAGAATTATCCGGAAAGCGATACCAGGAGACAAACCAAAATGGCCATCTACCTGAACCAGTCAAGTCTATATTCCAATCTATTGAATTGCCAAGATCATAAAATTTCGTATAAATATAAAATTTACCAGCACAAGCATCATCTGCTGACTTTAGTAATGACTTCTTAGAATTATCATCTTTTATTAATTCATCTATCCGAGATGAGATATACCTCATAACACATCTATCATTACTATATAACCAGTTAGCAATATTTTCCCTTGATAAATTTTCTTCTTTAGGAAGCAAGCTGTTTAAATGAAAATAATCTAAATTTTTTACCTTTTTTTCTTTTCTATATATTCTGAAAACCTTACAGGCTAACCTGCATGAACCAGCAATAATTTGAAAAATATTTCGTTCTCGTGCTTTTTTTAAATAATAATTAATCATAAAATAAACATCTTAGTTTTAGTTTTATTAAAGTTTGCAAGAAGCATTATCTAATACATTTTCCAATAAAGTTGTAAGATACTTCCTGTCAAATGAATTTAAGCCCTCGGTTCCAACTTGTTCATGAACACCTTTTTGGTAATTTAACCAAGCTTGATAAATAGATTCAGAAATTCCCTTTTCATCATTAGGATCAACTACATCACCAAGATTGTAACGCTTAACAAGATCAGCTGCTGCACTATCGTTTGAGTCAAGAAGAAGCATGCGATTTCTGCTTCCCCAGTATTCATAAACCTTGCCTGGAATTAGTGTTTTAATATTATAATTGATCGCGACCGGCAGATGGGATCGACTCAGAATCTCTAAATATTCCCTACGAGGCAAGTATTTCTTACTATGTATGTATTGCGATATTCCGCGCTTTTGTATCGAAAACCACTGATCAGTTGGAATACGGCCAATTATCAAAAACTCAAAGTTTTGGGCAAAAGTTGCATTGGAGTCTGCCAGTTGACGAATTGCTCTAAACAAACAAGACAAGTCACGCCTTGATGAAAAAACACCTGCATGAACGAGAGTAAATTTATGGTACTTTTCAGGAGGGTTTTCCCAGAATGGTTTATATTCATCTACATCACAGCCATTAGGAATATAAACTATGCGGTCAGCGCTTTGTGGATACTTGTCACGGTATGATACTTGACTTTGCTTAGTTACCGTAATTATCTGATCAGCTGACTTAATACATTCAGATTCCATTCGCTGTTCCAAAGGCATTCGAAAGCGCTTTAACCCATGATATCGCTCAGGAATTACCCAGTCGTCTTTGATGTCCAAGACAAGCGGGAGGCCTGTTTCCATTTTTAGCTTGACTGCTGAGAGCAATGTAGAGAAGGGAGGTGCTGTTGCATAAATGACATCATACTTTGTTTTGGCAAAAAGCTTACGGGTGGCAGCAAGCAAATGCCAATTCCACAAGCGGTTGTCGTCAGGTATAAGAAGATACCAGTCAGCAGGTTTGGCGAACAATAACATTGTCTTGCGAAGGATAGTGCGTAACAATCTGTTGGACAAGGCTGGTATCCTGAATTCAGCTGTGTTTGTTCTAATAATATCTGTATTATCAGGTATTTCTTCAAGGCTGAATGTGGAATTGCGCCCAACAAGCAGTAAATCAAGATCATCTCGCAATGTCAAAACCGTTGGCTTCCATTTAGATTTACTCTGGTGTAGATACTTCAAAAATTTTACCAGCCGTACCGATCCTCCAACTGTGCCATAAGGAGGAAAAACATGTGCAATCATCAATAGTTGTTTCATCTTGCTACCTGATAACACGCTGAAAATTATTAGTCATTTTTTATCATGTTCCAATAAAGCATATAAGCTGGTCTTTCAGTTCAAAAAAAACATTGGGGGTTCCACATAACAAAGCGTAATTTTTACTTTTTACACCAAAATTGCCATGATAAATGATATTCATTTTTCTTTTTTGTAAAAGTCGAGCTGTGTCCATAATTTAAAATGAGTGTAACCTGTTTGTGTGAAATCGTATCTGTTTAGCGCTTTGCATTTGGCACGGGGACTGGCTCTTCCGGGACCCGCTTGTCCCAGAAAATGAGATATTTTAAGCACAAAATGATGCTCAAGTGGGTCCCGGAGTGCCTGTCCCCTGCTTTCCTTAAAAGCGCTAAACAGATACGTGAAATCCGATTTTTCTGTAGGTGCGAATTCATTCGCACTTTTAATCCGGCACGAATTTACAGAAAATTCCTTAGAGGCCCCCAGCAACTTTTTCCCTGGGGGAACGGGCATAGACACTATAGCGGAAAATTGGGTTCACATTGTGCGAATGAATTCGCATCTACAATTGAGCACAAGTCTTTTCACACAAACAGGTTACACTCATTTAAAATGTTTATGGCTCATACTTTTTAAGGAGCGCCTGAATGTTTATCTCTGGCTACATTTGAGACGCAAAGCAGAGATTTATGCCTTTATTGAAGTGCATATTAATAATTTAGCAGTTCATTAGATCAGTGATCGAAAAATATTAATATTGGTTTTACAAACATACATTTTTATCATTGATATTGAATTGCTCCTATATCGGGAGCAGAACCATAATATGACAAGCTTACTCCTAGATTTTCAGAAAAGGAGATTGGAACATTTACATACAAAGTATTAGATTCATAATCTATTTCAACTATCTGTATCAGCTCATTATGATTCTCCAGTTGAATATGATCGCCTTCGATTAAGCCCCATCCGTCAGTAAAATAGTGTGCATCTTCTACAGGTATAGTTGTAGTGTCATTTCCGCCTGATGTGGTTTTGGTAAGGAACGCACCAGCGTTAATACAAGGGCTGTCAGACTCAAGATTAAAATCCGGGTAGTCTTTATTTAAAGGATTTAATAATGAAGGATCTGCATCAACGAAAATAGGATTACCTTCTTCGAAGTTATTATCTAATATCGTATTAGTGATAGATCCTTGCATCCTGATTGAATCAGTATCATTTAAATAAAATATATTATTTTTGACCACTGTACCGTCTATTGATCCAACAATCCTAAGCCCACTTCTTGAACCACTAGGACTAGTTTCACCTGTGTAACCATTATAAAAGAATACATTATGAAATATATAGTTGTTGTCAGCCAATGGACTTGGATTATTAGGATTTGTTTCTACCTTAATGCCGGGACCGCTATGGGCATATATGAAATTTCTTCGGATAATATTTTTATTTGCTGTCAACTGAATTCCTTCGGCATGGCTTCTATCTGGGGGCAAATCTGAAAATCCGTATCTATTACCTTCTATGAGATTACGTTTAGCACCACTATTTCCTGTAATAACAGTGCCTCTATTACCATAACCATCATACCATGATTCATTATGAAAGTAATTATTACGTATTATATTATATGAACTAAATATATTAAGAGGAGCATGGCCAGCATGGTATATATGATTATTTTCAATCAAATTATGTGAATTCGTTCCATTACCACCTAAATGATATGCTCTACCTATAAATATTATATCTCCCCATGATATTGAGTCTGTGAAATATCCATGTTTTCCTAATGTACAATTTTGAACCCTATTATAACTAGAATTTTCTCCAATTAAAAAACTCGTCCATCTCTCTGGATTCCGCATTCTTTCAAATTTACAGTATGTTATATAATTATGATTACCATTAGTTATTTGTGCAAATATATCAATATAATAAAACTTTATGCCTTTTATAGATATATACGACCTATCATTTAGGTTTATACCTATATATGTCTCTGTTATTAAAACCTTTTCTTTATAATAACTACGGTATATAATTCTTTTCTCTTCGGTGCCGCTATTTACTGGCGCTATCTGCTGGTCTACATAGGTACCTTCTCGTATATAAACTAAATCTCCAGCCTCTAAGGTTGTATTAGCCTTAGTGATTGTTTGCCAAGGCTGATTTTTTGTACCTGAGTTGGAATCGTCCCCATCCGGGGACACATAGTACACATTACCAAGATACCTTTCTGTCTCTTTCGGTTCAGGAACACTCAAACCCTGCGCCCCCACAGACAGCCAGGCCAGTTCAATGTTCTCTCCTGCCTGGCGTATATATACTTCCAGACCAAACCCGCCTGCTTTCATGGCTTCATCCTGGTCAGTCCATTCCAGCATCCAGTTTTCCGGCTCATTATCTCCATACAGCCATGCTCTGGACCTGATTGTATAAGAATCCTGATCCATCCGGCCACGCACCCATATCCAGTCACCAACTGTATCTCCGGAAAGATTATGATAAACTGCACCAGCTTCTATTAAGTCATCATTCCTAAGTAAGCGGCGACCTCTTATTTCATCTGGATTGTTACGAAGACCTGCAGCATAAGTGTTAAGCTCTCCATCTCCGCTCATGCGCATGCAGCCCAGAAGCTCCGTCTCCACGACATCGCTGCGACGGAACAGATAAAGAAACTCAACCTCTTCCATTTCCGCTGGAACCTCGTTCCAGAAAAGCCAACGATCTCCACCATCATTCCAGTTGTTCACTTGGTCATTGGCAAAATACATAACCTTGCTTCCCAGCGGAGTACTTGTTTCCACTATGCCCGTACCAGCGCTAAAATCACTGGATCCAGGCCGGCGCTGGATAAATATGTCTCCCACCGGATTGTAGCCTGTCTCATAGGCATTGGGATCAAATACAAATACTTCA
>PWHV01000019.1 GCA_003555025.1 Methanomassiliicoccaceae archaeon
GGCTGACGGCGCCCCTTGGTTCCCGTGCGCTCGCGCAACACAGTACAACAAGGGACGCGGGCGGACTTTACTTCCGGGTTCGGAATGGGACCGGGTGTGACCCCGCCGCTATGGCCGTCATGCCAAGAATGTGCATTGATGGTGAGTATAAAACCCTATCGCACCTTCACTCACAACAGCAGGAATATCCCCACAGCCAGCAGTGATCCCAGCAGCATGGTGGAGATGTTGTTGAGGTGCTTGCCGATGTATCCTCTGCGCTCCAGGGTGGCGCCGAGCACGCTGTCGGCCACGCAGCCCAGGAAACCCGCGGCGACGGGTATGAGCAGCAAGGGGTTGAGCACGTCCGCGGGGAATATGACAATCCAGCCGACCACGGATGCGACCAGCGCCCCCAGCGCCGCCCAGGCGGTACCCATCACCGAGACGCCGCCGTCGGTCCCCGGGGGCACCTTCTCCAGGGTGGTGATCATCCACACTTCGGGGTACATAACACCCATCTCGCTGGCGATGGTGTCGGAGGCGGCCACGCTTATCGATGCCAGGAAGGCGATGCTCGCCAACATGGTGCCCTGCAGACCCAGGGCGAAGCTGAGCACGGAGACCAGACAGGGAGCCAATGCCACCGCCAGGACGTTCATGTGCCCCCTCTCCCCGTCGCGGCCCTCCTGGACGCCGCGCTCCTTCTTCTGGCCCAGCCCGTAGCGGGTGGCGGCGAAGCCTATGAAGGTGAACACCAGCAGCACCACCAACCAGCTCAGGGAGCCGAAGACCCCGATCACGCCCCCCACCGCGAATGCCGACAACGAGCCGCGGCTCGTCAGGAGCCTCATCCTCCATGCGAGCAGGGAGAGGAGGGCGGAGAGCGCCAGGGCGATGGCCGCCTCGGTCATGAAATCCATCCCTTGCGTGAACATGTATGATGGTTAAATCGTTTACCTATCGGAGCGGGCGGCCCCCAGCATCTCATGCAGCTCGCTGGCGAGCGAGATCCCCCTCTTCCGGTCCTCCAAGGGGAAGAACATCACCTTCCCCTGGTCGTACAGCGTCATCTCCATCCCCCTCCAGCGGCATACCGACATCGGCCCTTCCACTGTGAAGTCCTCCGCCTCGGCGGCGAGGATGCGGCCGGCCTCGTGGAGGTCCAAGGGGACGGGCTCGCGCGGCATCATCATCAGCGCCTTGCCGCCGCAGAGCCGGGCGACGGTGAACCTCATCCCCGCATCACTCCCTCGACGGCCGACAGGCAGCGGCGGTGGAACTCGTCCAGGGTGGAGTCGTTGACCACCATGACGTCGGCGAGCGTTATCACCCGGGCGAGGCCCCACGCCATCTCCCTGTCGTCCCGGCGCCGGAACTCCTCCATGTCCGCGGGGGCGTCCTCCCTCGCCCTCCTCTGCAACCGCTGAAAGCGGGTGGCGGGGTCGCTGTGCAGGGCGATGACGCAGAGGCCGTCTCCCAAGGCGGAGCGGAACGCTTCGACCTCGGCATGGCTGCGGCAGCCGTCGATGACCACCGGCCCCGTGCCCATCCTGTCCAAGGTCCTCAGCGCCCACACGCCGCCCCCATGGGCCTCTCTCTCCGCCTGGGCGAAATCCCCCGTCGGCTGGGCGGAGCCCCGCGCCGCCTTCTCCTCCCTGACGACATCGCCCATGCGCACGTAGGGCATATCCAAGGGCCGGATGGCCTCCAGGAACTCCTCCTTGCCCGAACCGGGCATGCCGGCGCTGATAATGGCTTTCACGGGGACCATCGCCGATGAAGATGTGCAGTCCGTATTTATCATTAGGGGCGCAGTATTATTACCGGCCCGGAACAATACACCTCCAGGTGCTCCGATGGACAGCAGGAAGAGGTTGCAGAACGCCTTCGAGGACATACTCGCCACCACATTCAGCAGCGATGATTACCTGGAGGTGTACGCGGTCAGCGACGCCGGTCTCCTGTTGAATGACGTCCCCGATGAGGATGACGGGAAGAGGCCGACGCTTATGGCCAACCTCTTGGCCGCCGCCGAGGCGTTGGAGGACGACCCCCTCGTGAGGGTCTGCGCCCTGGAGTCCTGCCTCTTCATGCAAAGGATGAGCGAGACATCCTCCTTATGCGTGGTGGCACGCAACACCGTCGACCCGGAGGACCTCATTCAGAGGATGGACCAGTGCTCGCGCCGCATCAAGAACGAGATACCTTGGCTCAGATGAGGTTCTCGGTAATCTCTTCCAGGACGCGGTCGCAGTAGACGCAACGCAGCAGCGGCGGGTCGCGGGCCTCGACATCGAACTCCGGGCGCACCGGCTCGCTCTTGTTGGTGATGCAGTTGGGGTTGCCGCAACGCACCAGCTCGACCACGCGGTCCGAGAGCAGCACCTTGTACTTCTCCGCCACGTTGAAGTCGCGGATGATGTCGATGGTGGCCTTGGGGGATATTAGGGCGATCTTGTCCACCGTCTGCTTGTCCAGCTCACGGTCCTCGACCTTGACCACGTCCTTCCATGCGGTCTTCTGGGAGGCCACGTGCATGAGCACCGAGACGGTGGAGTCCACGTTGTGCTCGTTTATCCCCAGGATGCGCAGTACGTTCAACGCCTGACCGCAGTCGATGTGGTCTATCACCGTGCCGTTCCTTATCGGCGTTACCTTGAACTCCTTCATCAGATATCCACCCCCAGCACGGATGTGAGGAGGGCCATCCTCACCGGTATCCCGTTGAAAGCCTGCTTGAAGTACTTGGCGTGCTGCGTCTCGTCCACCTCTGGGGATATCTCGTCGATGCGCGGCAGAGGGTGCATGACGATGAGGTCCTTCTTCGCCTCCCGCAGCATGGCCTTGTCGACCCGGTAGGCGCCGGCCACCTTCTGGTACTCGGCGGGGTCGGGGAACCTCTCCTGCTGGATGCGGGTGATGTAGAGCACGTCGGCGGAGCTTATCTCGCCCTCGATGTCATCGGTTATGACGGGATCGCCCCCCAGCCTCCTCACCTGTTCCACAGTGTCCTTGGGCATCTGCAGCGTCTCCGGGGCCACGAAGGTCAGCTTGGCGCCGAACACGGTGAGGGCCTCGGCCAGGGAGTGGGCGGTCCGGCCGTACTTCAGGTCGCCCAGGATGATGACGTTCATCCCCTCGATGGAGCCCAGCTCCTCCTGAATGGTGAACAGGTCCAACAGGGTCTGTGTAGGATGGGAGCCGGCCCCGTCGCCGGCGTTGATGACCGGCTTGGCGGAGAAATGGGCCGCCAGACGGGCGGCGCCCTCATGTGGATGACGGAGAACTATCGCGTCGGAATAGGCCTCCACCATGCGGATGGTGTCCGCCAGGGTCTCGCCCTTGATGATGGATGTGCTGGATGTCTGCGACACGTCGATGACTTTGGCGCCCAGCCTGTTGGCGGCGCTCTCGAAGGAGAGCCTGGTCCTGGTCGAAGGCTCGAAGAACAGGTTCCCGAGGACCTTCCCTTCCAACGCCCGCGTGACCTTCTCCCCCTTGGCGTAGGGGAGCATCGATCGCGCCCTCTCCAGTATCTCCTCGATCTGAGCCCGGGAGAAGTCGCGGATGGAGACGACATCCATGTCCTTAAAATTCATGATACTCGGACATGAATGCAGGCCAGCAATATTTTATTCCTTCGCTATTCCTGCTTCCATTTGGTGAGCGCGGTCCCCAGCACGGCGAAGACCACCGCCAGGCCGGAGACCACCGCCAGGTTGTAGGCGGCGCCGGCCATGTTGCCGTAGATCATCGCGTCGCGCAGGCCCTCGACCAGATAGGTGAGGGGCAGGGCCATTGCCACCGTCTGCAGGTACCCCGGCATCGCCTCCAGCTGGAAGAATATCCCCGACAGGAACATCATCGGGAACACCACCGCGCCGGCCACCGCTCCGGCGGCCTGCTCGTCCGATATCAGACCGGCGATGGCCATGCCCAAGGCGGTGAACAGCGCCGTGCCCGCCAACAGCAGCAGTATGGCCATGATGTTGATGCTCAGCTGCACATCGAAGAGCATGATGCCGATGCCCATTATTATCGCGACCGAGACGAAGGCGAGTATGACCTGCCAGAGGATGCGGCTGGCAAGCCACTCCGACCTCCTCAGCGGGGTGGTCATCATCTTGCGGAACAGGCCGTGGTTCTTGTACTCGGTTATGGTGATGACCATGTAGTTCACGGTGCTGTTCATTATGGTCAGCGCCAGCACGCCTGGGACGAAGAAGTCTATGAATCTCAGCTGCTGTGAGACGATCGATGCGTCCTCGATTTCGATGAGCTCATCGGAGCCCTGCACCGCCAGGTTCATGGAGTCAGCGACCGACTTCACCACGTTGTAGTTCGTCAACGCGGCCTGAGAGCCGGCGTCCATACGGAACTCCAGCGTCGCGTTCTCCCCGGCGCTGAGATTGGCGCCGAATCCCGAGGGTATGATCAGGAACGAGGTGAGCCCACCGTCGCTGATCACCTTCTCAGGGTCGCGGTCAGGTCCCACCATCTTGACCTCGACCAGATCGGAGGCGTTCAGGCCTTCGAGCAGCTGCTGGGACTCGAAGCTGCCGTCCAGGTCCTGGACGTGGAGGTTGTAGGTCCCCGGGCCTCCTCCTGAGTAGATCGCCCCGAATATCAGGATGAGGAGGATGGGGAACGCCAAGGTCCAGAACACGGCGCTGGGGGAGCGCTTGAATTCCAGCACGGTGGCTTTGAGGTCGACCAGCACCCTACTCCTCATCCCCTTCCACCTCCTGGATGTACTCCTTGCCGGTGATACGGAGGAAAACGTCCTCCAGCGTGCTCTTCTTTATGACTATCTCATCATAATGGGCCTCACCGGTGTCCAGCATGTTTAGTATCTCCGACACCCGGCGTCCGTTGTGCACTGGCACCTTGAGGTCGTCCTCGACGAGGGCGGCGTCAGGGTAGGCCTCCTGCAGAAGACGGAGGCCCTTCTCGCCGGCGCCGCGGACGAAGGCCACCGGGCTGCCGCCGTGCTCCGTTATGATCTCCCGCGGGGTGCCGCGGCATATGATGCGCCCGTTGTTCATTATGCAGATGTAATCGGAGAGGACCTCGGCCTCCTCCATGTAGTGGGTGGTGAGGAAGACCGTCTTCCCTTGGCCGCTCAGGCTCTCCACCATCCGCCACACGTCCCGCCTGGCGCTGGGGTCCAGGCCGGTGGTGGGCTCGTCGAGGAAGACGATGTCGGGGTCGTTTACGAGGGAGATGGCTATGCCCACCCGCTGCTTCATCCCTCCGGAGAGGTTCTTGAAAAGCTCTTTCTGGCGCCCGTCCAGCTTCACCCATCTCAGCAACCCGTCCACGTCGACCGACCCATCGAACATGCCGGCGAAGTACTCGACGTTCTCCCTCACGGTCAGGAGGTCGAAGGCGTTGAAACCCTGAGGGAGCACCCCGATGCGGTCCTTTATGCTCCTCTCCTGGGAGATGTCATGGCCCAGGATGCTCACCCTCCCCGCGCTGGGGGACCGCAGGCATTCCAGCATCTCCACGGTGGTGGTCTTGCCGGCTCCGTTGGGGCCCAGGAGTGAGAAGACTTGGCCCCGGCGAACCGAGAAGTCGATCCCGTCCACTGCTACCAGGCCGTCGTACTCCTTGCGGAGGCCCTCCACCTCGATGACCACCTCCACCATGTGAACGAGGAAAGAATAATACTATATAATAATAATTAAAGGGGCATACATCTCCCCAATCAGCTTGATATAGATTGCGGACATGGAGACGACGATAACATGGAGGTGATCCACAGGTCCAGTTTGGCCAGGGTCTGCGCTGGCAAGGTCGCAGGGGAGGAGGTGGACACGCCCATGGCATTGAGCCAGGTAGGCTCTGCGCCCGGGCTCAGCATCAGCGACGGGTCCGCGGAGCTTTTGTGGGGGGAGGTCAGAGTGCCCCTCGGCCCCAAGCTCAGGCCCCCCATCAGCTCCGGCAGGACAACGCCGCCGGCCATCCACGACGGGGGGATCGCCGTGACACGGCTGCCTTTGGCCAAGGACCTCGGCGCTCTCGATGGCGCGGAGCTCATCGTGGTGGAGAACGCCTTCGAACTCAGACGGGAGCCGGCGATGATGGCGGAGGCCCTGGGTTCGCTGCGACGGCGAGCAGGGAGCCGCCCGCTGATATACGTCCCCGGCCTGGCCGAGCCGTCCAACCTCGCCCTCCTCTGCTACATGGGCGTGGACGTCTACGACGAGGGGCTCCTCCGCGCCATGGCGTCCCGTGGTCTCATGCTACGGCCCGAGGGCGTCCTGGCAAGCGACGCGGCGCCGCAGGAGCTGGAGGGGATGAACATCGAGGAGATGGCCGAGGAGCGGGAGCTGGTGCGCGCATTCATCGCCTCGGGGAGGCTGCGCGAGCTCGTTGACCAGAGGGCGGCCTCCAGCCCGGCGAACGCCGTTGCCCTGAGGGTCTTCGACGCCCGTTGCTACGGCGTTGCCGAGGAGCAGACCCCGGTGACGGGCGGGATGTTCAGATGCAACACCCCCCAATCCCTCCACCGTCCTGATGTTGAGAGGCACCGCCGCCGGATGAATGACAGGTACAGCGCTCCGGCGCACAAGAAGGTGGCCGTCCTTCTGCCATGCTCGGCGCGGAAGCCGTACCACGCATCGCGGAGCCACCGCCGCTTCATCGAGGCCATCCGCAGCGGCCCCCATTTCAGCCTGGTCCACGAGATCATCCTCACCTCGCCACTCGGCCTGGTCCCCCGTGAGCTGGAGACCTTCTATCCAGCGGCGCAGTACGACATACCGGTGAGCGGTCGATGGTCAGCGGAGGAGGTGGAGATGGTCAACGGCATGCTCCGCCACCACCTCGCGGCCAATGAATACGACCACGTGGTGTCCCATGTCGGAGACGGCGGACAGCTGACCGCCGGCATCGACCTCATAGACAGCTCCGGAGGCGACCCCGGGTCCGACGCTTCCCTCTCCGAACTAGACTCCGTTCTGAGAGGGCTGTGCGCCGATTACGGGCCGGTGCCCGCGCAGCAGGACCGGCTGGGCACGGTGCGCTCCATGATCGGTTACCAGTTCGGCAGGGGCGTCGAGAGCCTCCTGGACAACGCTACGGTCAGCGGCAAGTATCCATACTGGAAGATAATGGACGGTAAGGAGCAGATAGCCATGCACACCCCCGACCGGGGCATGGCATCCTTGACCTTGGAGGGAGGGGCGCGGCTGCTGAGGGCGGGTGTCAACGTGGTCTCCTGCGAGGATTTCCAGATCAAAGGCAGCATATTCGCCGTCGGCGTCAAGGACGCCGACCCCGCCATACGCATCGGCGACGAGGTGGTGGTGGAGCAGAACGGCCGGCCAGCGGCCACCGGCGTGGCGCAGGCCTGCGGCAGGGACATGCGCGACCTCGACCGCGGGGCGGCGGTGAAGGTGAGGCACAAGGCCCGCTGAGGAACTTTCACTCCCCTCCCTTAGCCTCCTTCATATACCGCGGCGGGGTTGTTGAATCAGCGGCGGGACGACGTCGCATCCCCAAAGGAGCATCCCAAACCCGCGGGCAGGGGGTTCATCCCACCCCCTCCCGCCTTTTCTTATTCTTCGGAGCGATGGTGAAGAGTGCAGGCGCCGGGATTCGAACCCGGGCGGTTGGCTGACCTCATCCTCGTAGAGGATATGGAAGGCCAAAATCCTAACCAGACTAGATTACGCCTGCCTGGATTCCTGTAAAATGAAACATCTATTTAACCATGATGATTAACGGTGTCGGGCCTGGGGCCAATATTAATTAATGGAATAAAAGCCAATACTCAGTGGGATTGCATGGACCTGCGCAAGCTATCTTTCATTCTCCCTAAGGCCGATACCTCTCGCGCCAACCTCCTGCAGGCTCTGAGCGAGGCACGGGAGAACGAGGACGAGGATCAGGTACGGGAGTCGTTGCGCAAAGCATTGATGGCCGTCGACAGCCCGACGCTGCTCGAGCAATCAGCGGAGATCCTGCAGTCCCTGGGCGAGAAGTGTCTCGACCTCGGGCTGATAGAGGAGGCCGACCGGGTCACCGACGCCCTCATAGAGAACTTCCCCGGCCAGACCCGCTCCAGCATTCTGAGGGCGAGGGTCCTGCAGGCCAAGGGAGACTACCGCATCTCCGCCCGCATACTGGAGGACTCGCTACTCAATGAGCCGGGCAACGCGTCGCTATACCTGGAGCTGGGGAGGGCGTTCATGCGCGGCGGCGAGACCGCCCGCGCCCGCGAGGTGCTGAAGCGGGCGGTGGAGGTCGACTCCCAGCTTCTGGAGGCCTACGACCTCTTGATCAGGGTCGACGACACCGTGCACTGGAAGGCCCGAAAGGCGGTGGCCATGCTCGACCGTGGTGACCTCGAGAGTGCCAAGCAGATGGTGTCCTTGAAGCTCAAGGACTCCTCCGACCCGATGGTCATCATGGCGCTCGCCGAGATAGCCAGGACCCAAGGGGACATATCGCTGTCCAGCGAGCTGACCGGCAGGATGATGAACAAGAGGGTGGAAGACCCGGATAAGATGAACGCCGCTGCCTACTGTCTCGCACGTTCCGGAATGCTCGATGAGGCCATAGAGGTCTATGAGAGGGTGATCGAGCACGATGACAGCGACTCACGCGCCTGGTACGGCAAAGGGAGCGCCTATTTCTACATGAGCAGGTACGACCGTTCCCTGGACGCCACCATCCGCAGCCTAAAGCTGGAGCCGGACCTCAAGGCGGCCAAGACGCTGATGGTGAAGAACCTCGGCATGCTGGACAGGGAGAAGGAGGCGGCCGCCACCGCCCAGGAGTTCATCCAGGACTGCCGGGACGACGACCTGATGATGGACATCCTCTCCTCGTTGGTGGAGTACGCCCCCAGCACCGAGGCGTACGGCCTGATAGACAACCTCATCGAGAAACGGGGTGAGGACCCCTCCCTGCTGGCGCTCAAGGCGAGGAACCTGATATCCCAAGAGCGTCTGAACGACGCCATGCGCCAGTTGGAGTCGTCGCTGAACCTCTATCCCAAGGACAGCACGCTGCGTCACCTTCGGGCGCTTACCCATTGGAAGAAGGGTGACAAGCGCAAAGCCAGACGGGACATCGAGGCAGTCCTGTCCCGCGAACCGCGTCATCTTCCCTCGCTGCGTCTCCTCTTGGAGCTACATCTGTCGGAGGGTTCGCACCCGGACGCGGTCCAGACCGCCGACAGGATCCTGCACATGCAGCCCATGGAGATCAATGTGCTGAGGGCGAAGGCCGCCTCCTTGGACGCGCTGGGAAAGCAGGGCGATGCCCTTGAGGTGTACAAGCAGGCGCTCAGCTGGGGGACGCGCGACGTCGGCCAGGTCAACAACGTCCTGGCGGAGATGCTGTCATCAAAGCGCTACAACGATTCATTGGAGCTATCGGAGACGGTGAAGGGGAGGATGGAACACGACAGCATGTTCTGGAGGATGAGAGGCAACGCCCTCTATTCCCTGGGTAGCTTAGAGGCGGCCTCCGATTCATACCGTCGAGGTCTGGACATTTTTCCCGACGACGCGTGGCTGTGGTACTCACTCGCCATGTGCCTGGAGGGCCTGGAGGACTACCGGGGGGCGGTCGACAGCTACGACAGGGCGATAGTACGCGAATTGGAGAACCTGGACTTCTGGATGGGGAAGGCGGCCTGCCTCGAGGGCCTGGACCTCCCCCGCGAGGCCAACAAGTGCTACGACCAGGTGCTGAGGCTCAAGGCCAACCACCTGCACGCCCGGCTGCGCAAGGGCCTGTTGCTCATGGGATTGAGGCGCTACGAGGAGGCGGTGTTCCATCTCGCCCGCGCCAACCAGATAAAGCGCGGCAACCACAAGATGCTCAGCTACCTCAAGGAATGCCATCTGCTGCTGGGCAACAACGAGGAGCTTGTGGATGTGACCAAGGAGATACTACGCCTCCGGCCTGACAGCATCTCCGACCTGCTGGACATGGGCAGGGCGTTGCAGTCGTTGGAGAGGGACGACGAAGCGCTGGTCTATTTTGACAGGGCGCTGGAAATAAGGCCGAACGACCGCTCCATAATAGAGCTCAAGCGCATCTCGGTGCGGCGCCGCGGGGATGAGGATGAGCTGAGGAAACTGCTGCTGGAGGTGCTGAAGGCCGACCCCATGGACCGCGGGGCCCGGATGGAGCTGGCGGACCTGTTGCATCACCAGGGCAAGCATAACGACGCCCTGCGGGTCATCGAGGACTTCCCCGAGCTGGTGGAGGACTCCGAATTGGAAGCTCTGAGGGGGGACATATTCAAGGCCCTCGACCGCAGGGACGATGCGGTCATGGCCTACAACCGGGCCCTGGAGCTCGGGCGTAAGAAATCATCCATCCTCGACTCGCTGGCGGAGGTGCTGTGCCTCCAGGGCAGGGTCAACGAGTCCCTGCAGAGCCTGGAAGATGCCATATTCCTCGATCCGCTGAGCGTCTCCAGCCATTATCTCAAGGCCCGGATACAGTTCAAGAGCGGCCTCAAGGCGGAGGCGACATCGTCGCTGCAGCGGCTCTTCGAGCTCGATCCCCGTGACACGGAGCAATGGGAGAAGGTGGGCAACATGCTTGAGGAGCTCGGGGACGGCAAGCTCGCCGCCAAGGCCTACTCCAAGGCGGTGGCAAACGGCGCCACCCGCCTCTACCTGCGCATGGCGGAGAACAACATCGAGGCGGGCGAGGAGGAGGAGGCCCTGGCCAACCTGCAGCTGGCGACGAGGACGGAGCCGCGCTCGCAGAGGGCGTGGTCGTTGCTAGGCACGCTGCAGGCCAAGCACGGTTCTCCGAAGAGGGCGAAGCGGTCGCTGCGCAAGGCGCTGCGCCTCGACCCGCAGGACCGTGAGGCCCTGCTCAGGCTGGCCGAGACGGAGGAGGCCCTGGACGACAAGAAGAAAGCCATCAAGGCCTATCAGAGACTGCATGAGCTCGAACCCAAGGACATTCGGCCGTTGCACGGTATCGCCCGCCTGCAGCTCGAGGTCGGCAACCTGGAGGAGGCCATGATGAGCTATCAGAGCATCCTGATGCTGCGGCCGGGGGATGTGGAGGCCCGCGAGGGGATCGATACCGTCAAGCGCGCCCAGCAGGCAACCTCCGCTGCCAGCAAGCACGATCAGTAATCGGTCATCCCCGACTTCATGAACTCCCGCAGCAGGCAGGTCGCATAGTTGCCCTTGCTCAGGGAGAAAGAGAGGCGGTAGCTGTCATGGCCCGCGTCGATGGAGAGTTCGCCGACGGGGCACAGCATCTCGCGGCGGCTGCCGCGTGAGTTGCAGCGGGGCATCTCGGGAACCATGAAATGGTCCGGGCTCAGGCCCTCGGCCTCCACCGCCCCGCGCTCGATCCCGCCCATATCCCCGTCGGCGAAGCGGCTGTCGCTGCCGAAGAGCAGGGCGCTGACGAACGCCTTGCCCTGGGACACCTGGTCCTCGACCAGGTCGATGTTCGCCTCCGTCACCGGCACAGGCCTCTCATGGATGGGGACCCTCTTCTCGCCGATTGTCAGCACCAGGTCCCCCCGCAACGGCCTATCCAGCGGTAGGCCGCGGCGCATCCTCTCGCTGAGGATGCGGTTGAAGATGTAGGACTGGTAGGCATGGACGAACATCATCTGCAGGTTGTCGGGTAGCTGCCGCAGCGAGCCGGCGTAGTCCCCGGGGCGATGGGCAAGGTGCTCCACGAGCGTCCTCTCGAAGTTGAGCCCCGGAGGGAAATCGCCGAGCAGGTCCCGGCGTCCGTCAGGGTCGCGGAGCTCCTCGCGCACCCAGCGCTGCTCATCGCTCTCGTACGGAGAGGGATGGGACAGGTAGCAGAGCACCGCCTCCCGGAAATCGCCCCGGACGATGTGCTTCCCCACCAGATGCGTTATGGGCCTGGTGACCCCGAAGCGTTGAACCCCGAAATAGTTGGGGAAACCTCCTAGCTCCCCGAGCTCGGCCCTGGTCCGCTCCAGGTCGGCGGCGAGCCCGTCGCCGCTGAGCCGGCACTCACGGACGGTGACGTCGAAGCGGTTGGCGATGAGGTCGCCGATGCGCACCGGGCGGGCGGCGCGGTACACGTCCTCCACCACCACGTCCTTGACGTCCAAGGCGAGAAGGTCCTCGTCAGCGACCTCGAACGACATGAGCTGGCTGGTCAAGGCCCTCTTGTCCTTGGTGCCGGCGAAACCGATGCGGTTGCGGGAGATGCGCAGCGCCCGCGACAGCTGCCTGACCAGGCGGTTCATCTCCCAGTTGCGGCTGGTAACCTTGGCGATGGCATAGGCGCCGTCCTCCTTCGGCGGAGGATGGTCGGAAATCTCCTCGACAATGAAATCATCGGGCTCGACCTTGATGCGCCCGCCGCTCCCTGCGCTCTCGGAATGGTAGAACTCGAGGCCGATGGAGTCCTCATCGCTGCGACAGGGGGAAGGGACCATGCTCAGATCTGGCCGGAGAGGCTCTCGCGGGCGACGCGGAAGTCAGCCACCAGCGCGTCGGTGGCCCTTTTGAACCCCGCCCCCGGGTCCCCGTCTTTCACTTTGATCATTATGACGGGGTCCTCCAGCTCGGGATGCACATCGGTGAACTCCGCGTCCAGAACCGCGCCGTCATCGAGGATCCTTCCAAGAATGGGGGTGATGGCGGTCATGTCCGGGTCCTTGACGCCCACAAAGATGGTGTCTGCGGTCTTCTCGATAAGGTGGAGCTCCATGTCCATGTCATATCGGTAAGGTTCTTAAAACTTTGCTGAGCGCCGCTCTTCACTCCGAGGACTGGCCCCTGTACATCGTCAGCAGCTCCTCGGCGGTGGTGGCCTGCTCCGGGGCCTTGTCGTCCCTCACCCTGCCAGTGAAGCGGGGGAAGCGCAGCGCCAGGCCTGAGCCCTCCGGCAGGGATGACTCGGCGGCGGTGTGCACCGGGCTGAGGCTGATCTCCGCTCCCATGACCTCCAGCAGCACGGCCGGTTCGAACCAGTGGTCGGCCTCCATGCGGGTGCTGAGCCTGAGGGAGGGGGAGGGGGCCGAGTGAGGCTCCAGCATCTCCGGCAGCTTGGCAAGGAACGCGTCATCGAAGCCGCTGCCCAGCTTGCATGCCGTTTGGTAAACGTCGCTCTCAGGGTCGTAGACAGCCATCAGAAGGGCGCCGTAGACGCCCTTCCTCTTCCCCTTGCCGGCGAAGGCCCCCACCACAACCAGGTCGAAGGTGTCGCCGAGGTCGCTGCGGTAGTCCTTCTTGTACTTGATCCAGAGGAAGCCACGGTTGCCGGCGCGGTAGACCGAATTGTCGAGGACCGATTTGGCCATTATGCCCTCGCAACCGGCCTCCAAGGCGGCGGAGAAGAACTCCTCCGCCTCGGCGGCGCTATCGACCAGCTCCATCCTCGACAGCTGCAGCCCCGCGGTCTCCTCGACGCAGGATGCCAGCATCTCGCGCCTGCAGGGGAAGGGCCGCATGTTGAGGTCCTCGCCGTCTAGCTTGACGCAGTCGAAGAGGAAGAGCCGCACGGGATAGTCACGCACCGCCTCCTCCATGCCGAACTTGCGGCGGCGATGCGCCACCTCCTGGAAGGGGAGCAGTTTCCCGGACTCCCGCTCCACCGGCACGCACTCCCCCTCCAGTATCGCCTCCTCCCCCTTGAACGAGCGGCGCAGGCCCTCCACCACGTCCGGGAAGTTGGAGGTGAGGTCCTCCAGCCTCCGCGAGTAGAGTTTCACGTCCGACGGGGATATGTGCGCCTGCACCCTGATGCCGTCGTACTTGTACTCCAGGGCGCAGGCGCCGCCCAGCTTCTCCAGGACCTCCTCCAGCGAGGGCAGGCGTTCGGCCAGCATCGAACGCACCGGCCTCCCCACCTGCACCTCGATGGAGCGGACAGCCTCGATCCCCCCTTCGGCGAGCTGCTGGGCAACGGTGCCGATGTCGGAGCTGACGTTGAACGCCCGCTCGATGTCGGCGCGGTCCTCCTTGGCGCCGAAAGCGAGTGCCAAGGCATCGAGGATGGTCATGGAGGCGGCACCCACCCTCATCCTCCCCGTGACGGTGCGGCAGAGGTAGCGGGCCTCGAGCGGCGACGCGTCATGCAGAAGGCTGGTGAGCAGCTTCACCTTGGTGTTCTGAGAGTTGCGCCCCTCGGCGGCCTCGATGCCGCGGAGGTTGCTGACCACCCTCTCCAGGGTCAGGGGCTGGGAGAAGAGGTTGGTCTGCACCTTCTGCGCCACCAGGCTCTCCGCGGCCGCGCCCAGGTCGCCCTCTTTCATCCATAGCTCCGTCACCTGCTCCTCGGGGAGCCGGGACGCGTCCACGATGGCGCGGAGGATCAGCTTGTCAGCCATGCCCAGCTTCTCGGTGACATAGTCAGGGTGGAGCTTGCCTTGGCTGAGATAGACCACCTGCCTGAGCTCGTCGGGCGGCACCTCCTGGAACATCTCCGCCAGTATGGAGGTCATCTCCAACCGGCTGCTGGTCCCCTCCAGCCGGTCGTAGCAACGCGCCAGCTCCTCGTAGAGCATGGGGCCGGTAATGCGCTGGGCTCTATTAATCATACCGTCATCGGCCGGCGAAGCTGCTGAGGGAGCTCTGCGCCCTTGTCCGCTCCTCCACCTGCCGTCGCGCCCTCAGCTCCCGGTCGAGGGCCTGAAGGCGTTTCTTCATCCGCTTCTCCTTGCCCACGGAAGAGTTCTGGAACGCCTCGTCCCTAGTCCCCTTGGTGACCAGTATGTGCACCGTTCCGTCCTTGAAGCGGCCGGTGCGGCCCCGGCGCTGTATGCTGCGTATCTCCGAGGGCACCGGCTCGTAGAACAGCACCATGTCGGTGTTGGCGACGTCCAGGCCCTCCTCGCCCACCGAGGTCGCCACCAGGACGTTCACCTCGCCGTTGCGGAACCGGTCAAGTACCTCGGCCTGCCCCCGTTGTTTCAGCCCGTCGTCGCCTGATTGGCCGATTAGCCTGCCCAACCTAGATCCCGGTATCCGCGACAGGCGGTCGGCCACCATCTCGCAGGTGTCGCGGTAGTGGGTGAACACCAGGACCTTGGATTCGGGCTCATCGTCCAGCTGCCTGCTCACCAAGGTCATCACCCTCGAGACCTTGGGATGCTCGGTGCGGGTCGCCGCCAGCATCCCCCGCAGCTCATCGTACTTCGGATGGGCCAGGAGCTCCCTCGTCGCCCTGCTGGCGCCTTCTTTGGACCTCTCCTCCTCCAAGCGGTCGAGGAAGCGGGACAACGCGGTGGTGCCTTGGGTCTCGGCGAGTCCGATGGCGTGTAGGAGCTTCATAGCGGTGGCCTGAACGGTGAGGGCGCGGTAGACACTGTGGGTCTTCTCCCCGTGGGCGGCGCGGGCCTGCAGCACCCTTCCCAGCGAAAGAAGCCTCTTGGCGGTCGCCACCGAGCTGTCCTCCAGCATGCGGAGGTCGACCAGCTCGCCCACCTTCTCGTCCAGCAATCCGCGGAGGACGCCGACCATGGCCTCCAGGTCCTCCGGGAGCTCAAGCTCCAAGGTCTTGAGCTCGATGTTGTGCACGTAAGGGGAGACGTCGGGGTCGTCCTCGGTGCGAACCTCGATGCGGAAGAGCCGCAGGTTCTCGCAGACCTCCATTATCCGTTTCCCGTCGCTGCCGGGGGAGGCGGTCATCCCCATGGTCAGGCCTTCCTTGTGGCGGTAGCGGTCGGCCACCTTGACATAGGCGTAATCGCCCACGGCGCGGTGCGCCTCGTCATATACCAGCAGCCCCACGTCCTCCAGGCCGTAACGTTCCTTCTCCAGGTCGTTGGCCGTCGCTTGGGGGGTGGATACCACGACCCGGTTGGACCTCCAGACCTCCGACCTCTTCTCCGGGGCGGTCTCCCCGGTCATCGAGGCCACCCTCACCGCCGGCATCAGGTCCTGGAGCACGTTGCGGTGCTGCTCCACCAACGGCCTCGTCGGGGCGAGCAGCAGGGCCTTCTCCGTCCCCTGCTGCAACGCCTCGGCTATGACCAGAAGGGAGATGATGGTCTTGCCCATGCCGGTGGGTATGACCACCAGCGTGGATTCCTTGGAGCATATGCGGGCCAAAGAGAGCTGGTATTCCCGCTCCTCAACGGCCCCCTCCTTGATCAACGGATGGGATACGTGCACGTCCATCCTATGATGGAGCTAATAAAATAAGGTGTTGGGTAAGGGGGTTGAAAGTTGTTTTCAGTTGCAACCGCTGCCGCAGCTGCCACAATCGTCGGCGTTGGGGTTCTCGATGGTGAGCCCGGTGCCCATCTGCGGGTCGTCGATGAACTTGATGACGCAGCCCTCGAGTTCATCGCCTGCCTCCTCGTCGTAGTAGAACGAGAAGCCGTCGAGGGCGATCTCGGTGTCGCCCTCCTCTTTCTCGGGCTGGAACTTCATGCCGAACTGGGGTCCGGAGCAAGCCATCCCCGCCAGGTAGATCTTGACGCCCTGGCCGTTTTTGTCGTTGGTCTCCAAGAGCTCCTTGAGGAACTTCTCTGCTTCAGGAGTGATCTGTACCATAATCTATTCACCTAGTTTAGAGAAAAAATCGCTTATATAAACAAATTCCCCCGTTACCAAACGTTCCCGCACGCTCAGTAGGGTTTTTATCGCCCCTTCCGCCATCCGGTCCTGAGCATCATGGAAGGGAAGCACGAGCTGGAGATCTGCGGGGCGAGGATAAGGATCGAGGACGGAAGGGCTGAGGTCATGGAGCCGCCCAAGGTGGAACACTGCCCCATGCGCTCCCGGGTCTACGGGGTGCAGCAGGAGAGCGAGGCCAGCGTGCTCGACACTCTGCGGATGAACGTGGAGGGGTGGGGCATGTTCACCTCGGCACGGAGGCTGCGCACCGACGAGAGGACAGTGAGCTTCGGGGCGTCGGAGATCATCAGCGACGCCCTTCGCGACGGGCTGTTGGACGCGGCGGTGACGGTCTGCGAGGGAGCTGGAACGTTCGTCTGCGGCGACCCTCAGGTGCTGGAGGCGGTGGGCGCTCATATGACCGGCATCCTCTCCACGTCTCCCATACCGGCCATACAGGACGGGCTGAGGGCGGCGGGATGTTCCCTGATATCCGATGAAGCCGTTATAGACCAGGTCGCGGGCCTGGAGCTGGCGGCGGAGTTGGGCCACAAGCGGGTGGCGGTGACGCTGATGGGCAAGGAAGCGATGTCCGCCCAGGCCCTCGCGGCCCGGGCGGAGGCGCTGGGAACGGAGTGCGCGCTCTTCGCGGTGCACACCACCGAGGTATGCGGCTTCACCGCCGAGATGCTGATCCATTTCTGCGACGTTGTCTACCTCTGCGCCTCGGCGAGGCTGTGGGAGAAGGCCGGCGTCAAGGCCAAGGTGCAGATGGGGGCGGGGATACCGGTCCTGGGCATGACCCGCCGCGGGAAGGAGCTGATACTGAACCGGGCGATGTCCGTGGACGACCCCCTGCTGTTGCTGAAGTCGGGATTGCCGCGCAGTGGCCTCGGTGAGCGTCCGCGGCCCCTGTTCAGCCCTGACTGCGCGTCCGATCACCTCTCACCTCAGCGGTGACAGGCAGGCGCATCGCAGAAGGGTGGGTAAAAAAAGACCGGATGGGAAACCCATCCGCTTAAAGGATGTTTACCTTCCGGGGGACTGGCTCGGGCTCGGCGGCCTTCAACAGCACCTCGAGGATGCCGTTGTTGTACTCCGCCCTGGCGGACTCCGGGTCCCCCTCCGCCGGAAGCCTCAGAACCTTGTGGTACTTCCGGCCCTCGGTGTCCACCGAAACGGTCATCGACCCTTCGGTGGTCTGGAGGTCTATATCGTCCTTGGACACGCCTGGCAACTCCACCACGATGCGGACCTCGTTCCCCTCGTGGCAGACGTCGGCGAACGGCTCGCGGACGCCCTCCTTGCCGGTGGGCAAGGCCTCGGAGCCCTTGTCGGGCTGGCCGAGGCCGGTGCCGAACTCCCGCACGTGGGGGACTCCGTCGGGGCCGCGGTACATGGTGTAGCCCCATACGCGCGCTCCCGGGGGTCCCTCTTTGCTGCCGAGGAAATCGTTGAACAGGCGGTCCAAGCGGTCCTCCATGTCACCTAGTCCGAACCTGCGGAACATCTCTTCCCAATCTTTCATCTCTATCACCTCACATATTGCATTTTCTCCGCGAGCTCGTTCATGCGCTCGAGCTCGCGCTTGGAGTGGGGCACGACGGTGTCCAGAGCAGCCTGGAAGTGCGCCATGTCCACCCTCTTCTCCTTCAGCTTTTCATCGGAGGGTATCTCGCCGCCTTCCACGACCTCACGGACGGCCAGCATGACCGCCTCGTTGACCACCGCGGCGAGATCGGCGCCGCTGTACTCCTCGGTCCTCTTGGCGATCTCGTCGAGGTCCACGTCCTCCGCCAGGGGTTTGCCCTCGGCGTGTATGCCGAGGATCGACCTCCTGGCCTCCTGATCGGGCATCCCGATGTAGATGCTCTTGTCGAAGCGCCCCGGTCTCATCAGCGCCGGGTCGACCAAGTCAGGCCGGTTGGTCGCGGCGATGACGACCACGTCATGCAGCGACTCCAGACCGTCCATCTCGGTGAGCATCTGCGAGATCACCCTCTCGGTGACCTTGCTGTCCTCGCCGCCGCGGGTACCGGTTATGGAGTCGACCTCGTCCATGAATATCACGCAGGGCGAGGCCTGCCTCGCCTTGCGAAAGGTCTCACGGACGGCCTTCTCCGACTCGCCCACCCACTTGCTGAGGAACTCCGGGCCTTTGACGGAGATGAAGTTGGCCTCGCTCTCGGAGGCCACGGCCTTGGCGAGCATCGTCTTGCCGGTGCCCGGGGGTCCGTAGAGCATTATGCCCCGCGGCGGCGAGGCGTGCATGTGCTCGAAGACCTTGCCGTACTTCAGCGGCCACTCCACCGCCTTCTTCAGCTCCATCTTGGGTTCCTCCAGGGCGCCGATCTCCTCCCACTTGAGATCGGGCCTCTCTATGAGCACCTCTCTCAGGGTGGAGGGCTGCATCTCCTTGAGGGCGTTGCGGAAGTCGTTCCACTCCACATTTATGGAGTTGAGGACGTCCATGGGTATCTCCTCGACGTCGAGGTCGAGCTCAGGGAGCACGCGCCGCAGCGAGGCCATGGCGGCCTCCTTGCACAGCGCCGACAGGTCGGCGCCCGCGTATCCATGGGTGATCTCCGACAGGCGGTTGAGATCCACATCCTCCTGGAGCGGCATGCCCCGGGTGTGGATCTCGAGGACCTCCAATCTCCCGTCCTTGTCGGGGATCATTATCTCTATCTCGCGGTCGAAGCGGCCTGGACGACGCAACGCCTCGTCCAAGGCGTTGGGGCGGTTGGTGGCGCCTATGACCACCACCTTACCCCGTGTCTCGAGGCCGTCCATGAGCGAGAGCAGCTGGGCGACGATGCGCCTCTCCTGTTCGCCCTGGACCTCGTCCCTCTTGGGGGCGATGGAGTCTATCTCATCGATGAATATGATGCTGGGGGCGTTCTCCTCCGACTCCTTGAATATATCCCGCAAGCGTTCCTCGCTCTCTCCGTAGAACTTGCTCATGATCTCCGGGCCGCTTATGGAGGCGAAGTTGCTGCTCGTCTCTCCGGCCACGGCCTTGGCGAGCAAGGTCTTGCCGGTGCCCGGGGGGCCGTGCAGCAGCACGCCCTTGGGGGCCTCGACGCCGAGACGGTGGAACAGCTCGGGGTGCTTGAGGGGAAGCTCGATCATCTCCCTCACCCGCTTGACCTCGTCGCCGAGGCCGCCGATGTCCTCGTAGGATATCTTGGGCACCGAACCGGTCTCCGGGGCGGGCTTCTCCGTCACCTTGACCTCGGTGGAACGGGTCATCAGCACCGCGTCGGAGGCGGGGTTGAAGGCCGTCACCACCAGGTCTATCTTGTTCCCCATAACGCTCAGAGTCAGCACGTCTCCCTTGGCGAACGCCCGGCCCTCCATGGCCTGGGACAAGTACTGCTCGCCTCCCTGGATGCGCAATTGCTCCGTGGGAGCGAACGTTATCTTGTTGGCGTCCTTGACGGTAACCTTCTTGATGTCGACGCGCTCGTCGATGCTGGTCCCGGCGTTGCGCCGGGTGGAGCCGTCTATCCTTATGATGCCGCGGTTGGCGTCCTCGGGGCCGCCGCGGAGGACCTTGGCCACCGTCCTCTTCTTTCCGTCTATCTGCACTATGTCCCCCGCTTTGAGGTCAAGTATGTCCATTATCTCGGGGTCGATGCGGGCTATCCCTCGGCCCGCCTCGCTGGGCTTAACCTCGGCCACCTTCAGGGCCTTATCCTTTTCAGCCATTGTGATTCACCTCCTTTTTCCTGTTCTCATATTGCACGGTGGCGTTCATCATGTCCTCCAACAGCTCGGAGCATTCCTCGCTGTTCATGGACAGCCTCCGGGCCATCTCTTCCATCGTCAGCTTGGGGTTGTCCATCATCTCATACATCAGGGCGCGTGCCCGGTAATGCTCATCATCGAGGTCTGTGAGCGAATAGGCGGCGGAGATGATCTCCCTCCGGCGGTCGACCATCTCCGACCTCTTTCTCTCCAGCTCCTCGATCTCATCATCGATGAGGGCCACCAGGTTTCTCGCCTCCATGATGTCGTTGAACCTCCTCTGCTTCTTCTCCTTCTTCTCCTTCTTCTCCCTCTCCTCTACGACCTTGGGTGCCATCAGCCGGGCGGAGAACATGCCGTCCCGCATGTCCACCACCAGGGTGAACTCCGAGCTGGTGACGTACTGCTTCCGCTCCGGGCCGCGGTCGCTGCTTTGCGCGTAACTGCTCACCAGCCCGCTCTCCTCAAGGGTGTTGAGATGCTTGATTATGGCCGGCTGGCTCACCCGCAGCTCCTTGGCGAGCTGCAACGAGTAGTGCGGCTCCCGGACCAGCGCCTCCATTATACGGCGCCGGGTGGGGTTGTTGATAACCGCCAACAGCCGGTCCACGTCCTTCATCCAATCACCCGGTTGTAATCTCATGGTTAGCAACCATGTATGTGTTTGTTCTACTATATAAAAGTTGTTTTAAATCCCGTTGCCGCGTCCGCCCGTCCGCCGCCATTTTAACCGACTTTGTACATCATTAACACATATAATTAGACATATGAATAGTTTAGAAACCTTAATATACACAATTGAGTATCGCAAATATGCAAAATGTGTGCATTTGCCTAGACATTTGTCTAATGCCCTTCGCAGATGCGCGGGAAGGAATAATCCCATGAAGCACGCAATAGCAAAGCCCATAGCCGCCTTGGCCATGGTGGCGTTCGTCGCCATCATGGCCCTCCCCAGCGTCTCCGCAGCCGGTGCCGCCCTCGATCCCGCCAGCATGTCGTGGGTCATGGTCTCCACCGCGCTGGTCATGCTGATGACGCCCGGCGTGGCCCTGTTCTACGCCGGCATGCTCCGCAAGGAGAGCGTCATGTCCATATTGGGGCAGACCATGATGATGATGGTACTGGTAACTCTGGTATGGATCACCATCGGGTACTCACTGGCCTTCGGCCCCAGCGCCGGAGGGATAGTGGGCGGCCTAGACCACATACTGTTGAACAACGTCTCCTACGGCGAGAGCACCATAGAGGCGGGGCTGCCTGACCTGCAGTTCATGCTATTCCAGCTCACCTTCGCCATGATCACCGCCGCCCTGGTCCTCGGGGCCATCGCCGAGAGGACCAAGCTCAAGGCGCTGGTCATATTCATGGTCATCTGGTCCATCGTGGTGTACTCTCCCATCGCCCACTGGGTATGGGGAGGCGGCTGGTTCGATGAGCACCTGGTCTCCCTCGACTTCGCAGGGGGCACCGTGGTGCACATCTGCTCCGGCGTGACCGCTCTCGCCCTGGCGATGGTGGTGGGCCGCCGCGGGTCGAACATCCAGAAGGACCGGCCGCACAACTTGCCACTCGTGTTCATCGGCGGCGCCCTTCTCTGGTTCGGGTGGTTCGGCTTTAACGGCGGATCCGCGCTCGCCGCCGACGGCATAGCCGTCAACGCGATGGTCGTGACTCAGATATCCGCCGCTGCCGCGGCGGGCACCTGGGCCCTGATCAACTGGTTCCATCTCGGTAGGCCTGGTGTCCTCGGCATGGTCACCGGCGCCATAGCCGGGCTGGTGGGCATAACCCCTGCCGCCGGCTTCGTCGGGCCCGTCGAGGCGATCGTGATCGGCATCGGCGCCGGAGCGCTCTGCTACGCCGTGGTGGCGCTAAAGCACAAGCTGCGGGCCGATGACGCCCTCGACGTGTTCGCCGTCCACGGCGTCGGCGGCGCCTGGGGCGCAATGGCGACCGGCATACTCGCCGTGCCCGCCATCACCTCGGACGCTGGCGCCGACGGTGTCAAGGGTTTGATATACGGCGGCACCGATCTCTTCGCTGGACAGTTGATAACCGTCGGTGTCACCGCGGTCTACGCCTTCGTCCTGTCCTTCGCCATAATCAAGGTCATATCCATGTTCATGGACATACGCCTTGAGAAGAAGGAGGAGATGATCGGCCAGGACCTGATCGAGCATGGGGAGGCCGCATATGACATCTGAGGTGACCGCATGATAAAGATAGAGGCCATCATACGCCCGGAGAGGCTCAAGGCGGTAAAGCAGGCCTTGTCGGACGTGGGGATCAACGCCATGACCATCGCCAACGTCAAGGGGCGCGGCGAGCAGGCGGGGCTGGAGTTCACCGCCCGTACCGGACTGTTCCGCATCGATGAGCTGCCCAAGGTGAAGGTCGAGGTCTTCGTCGAGGACGAGGACGAGGACAAGGTCATCGACACCATCCTCGATTCGGCCCGCACCGGGGAGATGGGCGACGGCAAGATCTTCGTCACGCCGGTCAAGAGGGCGTTGAAGATCAGGACCGGCGACGAATGGCGTTACGCCTGAGAGTCTCTCCAAACCTCTTACCTTTTTTTACTTTCCTACAGATAAAAGAGTGGATAAACTGCAATTCGTCATGTTTTCTCTTATAGCTTTCGCTGCAGCGGCGGTCTGCACTCACATACAACGGAGGCGGAGGAACATCGCAA
>PWHV01000034.1 GCA_003555025.1 Methanomassiliicoccaceae archaeon
ATCTGATGACCAGGCGCTCATCGCTCTCCTCGCAGCTCACGGTGACCATGGAAGCTTCCTCGGAATGGCGGACGGTGTTGCCCATGAGGTTTTCGAAGACCATGCCGATCATGGGATCGGCGAACAACTCATAGCGGGTTTCCGAACCGCGTCTGATCGCCAAGGGTTCTTTGGCGATAACAGGCTACGGGCATTGCGTCATTGACGGCGTTTCGATTTGAGAGGCATGGCTTGAGTGATGCCAGGTTCGCTTCGCCGGGAATCGTGCGGAGAAGTGCTCAAGGGTCCGACGTCCACATGCCCTCGGGCACCCGGATCTCGAAGCACGCCCCCTCGCCAGGGACGCCGTTCTCCACGATGCTCATGCCGCTGATCCTCAGTATCTCCTTGATGAGGAAGAGACCGAGGCCGGTGTTCTTGCCGACGCCGCGCTCGAATATCCTTTGCTTCTCCTCGTACGGCACGCCTTCCCCTTCGTCCTCCCACCTCAGCAGCAGGCAGCCGTCCGACTCCTCGGAGCTCACGGTGACGCGGCCGCGGCCGCCTGAATGCCTGATAGAGTTGTCCATCAGATTGTAGAACACCTTGTCCAGCATCGGGTCGGCGTACAGCTCGAGGCCTTGGCAGCGGTTGATCATCTCGACGCTTTCAACCCCGGTCTCCGTCAGAACATCGTCCAAACGGATCCACTCCGAGCCCCCCATCCCTATCATCTCGTACTCACGGGCGAAGGTTATCAGCTCCGTCACGCAGTCCACCGCCGATTCCATCCTCCGCTTGTATTTCATCATGCGCTCGTCATCGATGATGTCCTCCAGCAGATCCAGGTATCCTTGGATGACGGTTATCTGGTTCAGAGTGTCGTGGCGGGTTATGCTCCCCAGCAGATTCAGCTTCTCGTTGGCGGTGGCGAGGCCAGTCTCCGCTCGCATGCGTTCCCTGACCTCGACCTCCAGGTCTTTTATGGTCTTGTTGAGCATGTCGTAGGTGCGGGAGTTGTGAATGGCCAAACCCAGGACGCCTGATATGAACTGGCTGGTGCTGAGGTATTCGTCGATGAAGCCGGGGAACGTCAGCCCGCCGACGATGATGGCCCCCAGCCGCGTCTGTTTGTAGCTGACGAACTGGATGAATCCTTCGCCGTCCGGATGCTTCAGCTGGGACTTCGCCGGGTCGCGGAGATCCTCAGCGGGGAACACGCTCTTTAACTCGTCCCACTCAGCAGAGCGGCCGTGTTCGTCGAAGGCCAGGTAGCGGACCTCCTGCGGCGAGAAGAGGAGAGTGTACGTTTGAACCACATTATCGACCAGGTCCGACTCGTTGCGGATGACGGTGATCTCTCCCAGAAGGTCGAAGACCATGGCGTAGTCGGCCGCCCTCCTTTTGGCGGCCTCCGCCTCCTTGGAAAGCTCGTCATTCTTCTCGCAACGCCACTGGTTGTATCCGGAATCGATGAGGAGGCGGAGGTTGTCCACTCCCGTCGGCAGCGTGGACGAGGGCAATCCCATGCGGGCGGCGAAGGCCTCCAGTTCATTCTGTGCTTCCGGCCGGGTCCCGGTGTCGAGGAGCACGATCTCTTTGACGGTGTCCGACAGCAACTCGCGGATGTTGTCCTCCTCCCTCTCTATGTGCGACCGCCATCCCATCAACCATCCGGGAGTGACCATGTAGGAGCCCTTGTTCATCTGATTCATCACCAGCGACGGGGGGAGGAACAGCTCCGCCCCGCGTCCGAGGAGGACGGTGTCCGCCCCTTCCCTACGCGGCAGCTGAGGAGCGTACCAGCAACCGCATCCCAGCACCATGATCACGCCGCAGTCCTCACCCAGCTCATCAAAGGCCTCGAACTCGGAGAGACGTTGCACGCCGGGGTCGTTGGTATGAGGGTCGAAGAACACCGTCCTCACCGGGCCGATGTCCAAGTGCTTGAGCGCCAGCTCGAGCTCCGGCTGCAAGTTCCGGCAGCAGAGTATGCAGACCTCACTCTTCATCGGCATCGAACCACTCCAACGGGTATGCTCCCCACTCATCCACCGCCCGCCTTATGGAGTGTATGACATCATCGGGGACCTGGTACGGTATCTCTCCGTGGTTGTCGGACAATATGAATCCTCCCCCGGAGGCGGCCTTGGCGATGCATTCCTTGACCTTCAGTTCCGCCTCCGCCGGCGTCCATCTCCGCATCTCCACGCCGTTGAGGTTCCCTATCAGCGAGATCCTTCCCTTGCAAGCCCTCTTCAACTCCGCCAGGTCTTCCATGGACGAGACTCCTATTGCCCCGGAGCCGGTGCTCACAAGGTCCTCGATTATGGGAAGGGCCCTGCCGGAGGCCATATGGGACGCCGTCGGCGCGTCCAGCCTCGATATGACCCTTTTGGCTATCTTATGGCCGGTGCGCCGGTAGTCCGCCGGCGAGGTCATGGTGGCGGAGGCCATGGGGTCGAAGTACGCCAGCGCGGTCACTCCCGCCTTGGCCTGCTCGTTCCCCCATTTGACACAGAACTCCTCGTTCTTCCTCATCAGCCTCCAGAAGGCGTCCTCGTTCTCGTACATGAGGTCGAGGTAGCCCTCGAAGCCCATCTGCATGATGGGCACGGAGAACGGTGAGAGGGCCGTCCCTATGACCGGCACCTGCCCCTCGGCGTAATCCACCAGGCCCTCGATGGCCTCTATCCCCTTCCGCAGCACGGGGTTGTCCATGTCAGGGGGCTCTATGTCGTCTATGTCCTCCACGCTGCGGATGATGGGGGCGCCGGCGTTGGGCGGGCCGTCCTCGATGTATACCACGTCCCCGCCCCAGGCCTCGGTCTCGCTGGCGGCGTAGAAGAACGGGTTTAGGCAGTCCCCCTTGTACTTCTTATGGAGCGATATCTGACCTTGGATTACGTTCTCCGCATCGGAGAAGTAGTCCTTGATGCTCATGCCCAGCTCCTTGGCCCCGTGCATGGTGAAGAGCAGAAAGAGCGGTACGCGGTCGGCCTCCTCATGGCTGAGGGCGGCCATTGTACGGTCCATGGATGTCATCCGGTCCATCATGCCGCCTCCTGCATCATCCTCTTGACGATGTTCAAGCTCTCGGTGGCGGTGCGGCCGAAGGCGTCGGCTCCGACCTCCTCCGCCAAGGACGCGTCGAACAGGAACGGGGCCCCGCCGACGATGATGCGGGTGCCCGGGGAGCGCTCCCTTATCAGGGCGACCGCGTCCTTGATCCTGAGCGCCGCGGGCAGCATCAGCGTGGATATCATCAGGTATTCCACTGAATCCCTCTCCACCATGTCGGCTAGCTGCTCCGCCTTGAGGGCGTGGCCGTAATCCTTGACCAGGAAGCCACCGGTTCTGAGCACCGAGGACAGGATCTTCTTGCCGAGGTTGTGATGGTCCTCCAGCACCGCGACGGCCACGGTCCTCCCCGATCCGGCCGCCGTCGCGCCCCCGATCAAGGTGTCGATCATGGTCTCCGATATCTTGCCGCTCATGTACACCTGGGACAGCGAGACCTCGCCCCGTTCCCACCTGCCCCCTATGCTCTCCAGCGCCGGCATGAGGACATCATTGACGAAATCGGCGCCGGACGAGCCCTGGAACTGCGCCATGATATCGAATGCCCTGTTCTTGTCGACAGCCAGGAGCGAGTTCTCCATATCTTTGACCGATTCTGTAGAATTCAAATCAACACCTCGCACATAATGATATCCAGTTCGGATTGTACAAAGAATGAGTTGTTGTCCTATAAATATTGAATCGAAAATCATGCCGGCCCATTCCATCCCGTAGACCCACGGGGGCCTATGGGGTGTGGCTGCGCGTGCCGCGAAGCATCATGGTTCACTTTGGCCGCTGGGCCTCTTTGCGGGCCGTCACCCGCTCCGTGGGGTGGGCAAGAAGTCCTATCTCTTATCGCTCTCGAGGTCCTCGATGGCGTTCCTGCGGTTGTCCAGGAAGCTGGCGTTCTGCGGTTCGACCGCCAGGGCCTCATCGAAGCAGATTATGGCCTCGATGAAGCGCTCCAGTCCGTCCATGGCGAGGCCGCGTTCGTTCCAGGCCTCGGCGGACAGCGGGTCGATCGACAAGGCCCTGTCGAAAGAGGCTATGGCCTCCTCATAGCGCTTCAGTACGTTCAGCGCCTTGCCTCTGTCGGTCCATAGGGAGGAATGCTTGGAGTCGGCCAGCAGCCCCCTGTCGAAAGAGGTGACGGCGGCCTCGTATAGCTTGAGCTCCATCTGCGCAAGGCCCTTGCTGTTCCAGATGCCGGGCTGCTTCTTGTCGATGGCCAGCACCTCCTCGTAGGCGTCCAGTGCGTCCTTGTGCCGCCCCTTCTCGAACAGGGCGTCGCCGAGGTTGATCCATGCCTCCTTGTACCTCGGCGCGGCGGTGATGGCCTTCTCGTAGGATTTTATCCCCTCGTCGAAGCGCTTCGACCTGACCAGGGCCGCGCCCCTGTTGTTCCATGCCTCGGCGTAATAAGGGTTCATCCGCAGGGCCTTGTCGTAAAGCTCGATGGCCTCGTCGTGGCGGTTCTGCGCGTCCAGCTCTTTGGCCCTGACGGTCAGCAACTCGGGGTTGGAGGTGTTTGTCGGCGACATGGAGGGGCTGCCGCCGACCTCCGGCCGCGGTTCAGGTTTTTCGGCCGGGGGCTGTTTCCTCTTCGGCTTGATCTTCGAGTACTCTTCGAGCCTCTCCAAGGCGAAAGCGTGGTCCGGATCGATCTTCAGCGCCTTATTCAACGAGGCCATGGCCTCCTTGTACCGTTCCAACGCCGCCAACGACAAAGCGCGGGATATCCATCCATCGATGCTGCCGGCCTCGGTCTGCAAGGCACGGTCGTAGGATGCAACGGCGTCCTCGTTGCGATCGATCTCCGCCAATGACAGGCCGCGGTGGTACCAGATCCCGGCCTCGAGGGGCTGGATGCGCAATGCCTGGTCGTAGGAGTCCAACGCCTCCTCGTGGCGCATGAGCTCCGCCAGGGACAGGCCGCGGTTGTACCATACGTCCGCGTCATAGGGCTCTATCCTCAAGGCGCGGTCGTACGAGCGCACCGCCTCCTCGAAGCGGCCCAGGTCGTCGAGCACGCAGCCGCGGTTGTTCCAAGCCTCGCTTTGGCCGGGGTCCAGTGCCAGGGCCCGTTCGTAATATTTCAGGGCGTCTTTGAGCCAACCGCCGCGGTAGAGGTTGTTCGCTCTGTTGTAGGTCTCGGTGGTGTCCTCCCAACGCTTGAGCTCCTCGGCGCGGGCCATGGCCCTCTCCTCGATGGCCTTGGCCTCGTCCAGGGCCTTCCGGCGGTTGTACCTCGCCAAGAGATAGAGGGGCCGTATGGCCAAGGCCTCGCTGAAGGATTCGGCCGCCTCCTCCAGGAGCCCGAGGCGGTAAAGGGCCTTTCCGCGACGGTTCCAAAGCACCGGATCGTCGGGGGAGTCGGCCAACTTGGCCTCGATAGGCCCTATGGCGTGGTCCAGTGTCCCCTGGTCTATCGGCGGGGCCGATGTGGGACCCTCCTCGTCGACCGGGCGGTCCGGGCGCTTCGGCCCCGTTCGGAACTGCTTGAAGCTGTCCGCGATGGATGCCATGGCGATCATCGTCCGATTCTGGCCCGTCCTAATGATCGGCGGCCCGGGTTTGAATGATGATGGTCTTCGCCGCGTTCGTCTCTGCTGTACAACATATCCCCCACTCAGATTGATTAAACAATGCATGAATGAAGATAAATATATCGGAACGGAGGATATGATTCCATGGGCCCTTCTGACTTGGGCGGTTGCTCACCCCTAATCGCAGGGGGTGAAGAGGGAACCATGCGACGGTTTCGATAACAAGGCAGGACCCACATGACTGGATAATCGCTGGGATCGACCGGTTTTCTATCCGCAATAACAAGAAATGGTCATTGGAAC
>PWHV01000018.1 GCA_003555025.1 Methanomassiliicoccaceae archaeon
CTCCAACGATATCAGGACCAGGATCAGGAAGAGGGCGATGGTCCCTCCGGAGAACCCGTCCGCCGCCTCGGTGACGGCCCCCATGCTTTCAGAGTGCCCGCTGGGAACGCCTATCATACGGTTCCCTGTAGCATTTGGGAGTGCTTATAAATTGCGTTCCCTCTCTTGGGAGCCTCCGCCGCTGGCGCATCGGGGCTGAAAACTCTTTTGTATGGCGCAGCCCGATATGTGGACGTTGCTTATGAGCGTGCAGGAGACGGCCGAGGCCATAAGGTCCATGGAGATACGCGGCGCCGGGCGTATAGCCCGCGCCGGCGTCAGGGCCTTGTGCGAGATCGCCGAGGCCCACAGCGGGGACAGGGAGTCGCTGCTCAAAGATTTGGATGATGCCAAAGAGCAGATATTGTCCTCCCGCCCCACCGCCATATCGCTGTGGAACGGCGTACAGGCGGCCATGCACGGCGTGGCCGATCTGCCGAGCGCCGAATCCGTTAAGGAGAGAGTGGTGGAGAACTCCCGGGCCTTCATCGGAAGGTCGGAGAGGGCGATGGGGTCCATCGGCAGGATAGGCGCCAATCGCATAAGGGACGGGGACGTGGTCCTCACCCACTGCAACAGCCACGCCGCCCTCAGCGTGATAAAGGAGGCCCACCGTCAAGGCAAGAGATTGGAGGTGATCGCCACCGAGTCGCGGCCTTGGCGGCAGGGCGTCATAACCGTTAACGAGCTGGCCGCCGAGGGTGTGCCGGTAACGATGATTGTGGACAGCGCCGTGCGCAGCGTCATGCGCTCGGTCGACCTGGTCCTGGTCGGCGCCGACACCATAACCTCCAGCGGCGTGCTGATCAACAAGATTGGCACCTCGCAGATAGCCCTCATCGCCAGCGAGGCCAGGGTCCCCTTCCTGGTCTGCAGCGAGACCTACAAGTTCTCCCCCGTCACATTGTTCGGCGAACTGGTGGAGATCGAGGAGAGAGGAAGGGCGGAGATCATCGGAGATGCGGACGTATCCGAGAACGTGGAGGTGCGCAACCCGGTCTTCGACGCAACCCCGCCGGAGTACATAGACTCGATGGTCACGGAGATAGGGATGATACCCCCGTTCGCGGCCTACGAGGTCATAGTCAAGATATTGGGTCCTGATTACATATTCGAGAACAAGGAGTGATTTAAATGCAGTATTCTGAGCGCTACCTCCATCTGGGAGAGAGGATAGACCTTGACACGCATGTGGTATGCAAGTACCGCGTGAAGACCAGCACCATGTCGATGGAGGAGGCGGCGGCGGCCATCGCCACTGAGCAGTCCACCGGCACCTGGACCGACCTGGTGACCCTGGAGGAGGATGTCTTCGAGAAGTACGGCGCCAAGGTGCTGGAGATCGACGGCGACATGGCCACCATAGCATTCCCCGAGGATGATTTCAGCATCGATGTGGGCGGCGTCCCGCAGATACTCAGCATCATCGCCGGCAACCTCTTCGGCCTCGGGGACCTGGAGGGCGTCCGGCTGGAGGACGTGGTCTTCCCGCGGAGCATCATCGACCAGTTCCCGGGCCCGAAGATCGGGGTCGACGGCCTGCGAAAGACCCTCGAGCGCCCGGAGAAGCCCCTGGTGGGGACCATCGTAAAACCGAAGATAGGCCTATCCCCTAAGGCCACCGCCGACTACATCATGGAGTGCGGCAGAGGAGGGCTTAGCAACAGCAAGGACGACGAGACCCTGGTCGACCAGTCGTTCTGCCCCATCGAGGACAGGACGGTGGCGATAGCCGAGGCCTTGGACACCTTGAAGGACGAGGGGCATCACATGGTGCACGCCATCAATATCAGCACCTCCGGGCACCGCATCGTCGAGCTCGCCGAGCGGGTGCAGGAGCTGGGCGCGTCGCAGATAATGGTCGACGTGCTCACCGCCGGCTTCGCCGCGGTGCAGGCGCTGGCGGAGGATCCCTCCATCAAGCTGCCGGTGCACGTGCACCGGACCATGCACGGCGCCATGACCAGGAACCCGGACCACGGCATCGCGATGCTGCCCATCGCCAAGCTCTGCCGCATGTGCGGCGGGGACGCCCTCCACATCGGCACCCTGGGCGTCGGCAAGATGCGGGGGGTCTGCAAAGAGGACCTGGAGAACCGCGACGCCTGCCTGGACGGCTCGGTGCCCTACAAGCCGGTCATGCCGGTCTGCTCGGGGGGCCTCCATCCCGGCATGGTGAAGAAGCTGGTGGACATCGCCGGCTTCGACTCGCAGATCCAGGCCGGCGGCGGGGTCGCCGGCCATCCGGGAGGCGTCAGGAAGGGGGCGATGGCGATGGCCCAAGCGGTGGACGCCGCCTATCTGGGCGTCGGACTGGAGGAGTACGCCCGGGATCATCCTGAACTGGCGGCGGCGCTGGAGAAGTGGGGGTCGCTATGAAGCTCAAGGTCAAGTTCTTCGACGTGGACACCTTGGAGAACGAGGTCATACTCCACGAGGACGACTGCATCGAGCTGGGAGTGCAGGAGATGGACAGGGTGAAGATCATGGCACCCACCGAGACCATGGTGGCCATCGTGGAGAGGAGCGACAGCGTCCTCGAGCCCGGCGAGATAGGACTGATGAAGCACGCTTTCCACGGGCTGAGGGTGAAGCGGGGCGACGAGGTGGTCGTCGCCTTCGCGCCCAAGCCCGAATCGGTCCGCTTCGTGCGCAAGAAGATGGACGGGGAGAAGCTCAAGAGGGAGGAGATCAACTCCATCGTCGACGACATCGTCGAATACCGCCTATCCAACATCGAGGTCGCCGCCTGGTTGACCGCCCTGTACATTAACAGCATGGACCTGGAGGAGATCGCCGACCTCACCAACGCCATGGTGAAGACCGGGGATGTGCTCGAGTTCGAGCGGGGGCCGGTCTACGATTTCCACAGCGTGGGCGGCGTCCCCGGGAATAAGATAACCCCCATAGTGGTCTCCATCGTCGCCGAGGCGGGCCAGCTCATACCCAAGACCTCCTCGCGGGCCATCAGCAGCGCCGCCGGGACCTCGGACTTCGTGGAGGTTTTCTGCGATGTGGACATCGCCGCCCTCGACCTCAAGGAGATCGCTGAGAGCCACGGCGGCGCCTTCACATGGGGCGGCTCGATCAACCTCGCCCCCGTGGACGACATCGTCATCAAGGTGGAGTACCCGTTGGCCATAAACCCGCGGGCGCAGATGCTCGCATCCATCATGAGTAAGAAGAAGGCCATCGGCGCGGACTTCCTTCTCATAGACCTCCCCACCGGGCAGGGCACCAAGATCTCCAATGTGGAAGAGGCCAGGACCTACGCCCGTGACTTCATGACCCTGGGGGACATGCTGGGGATGCACGTGGAGTGCGCCATCACCTACGGCGACCAGCCAGTGGGGGCCAGCATCGGCCCCGCCCTGGAGGCCCGGGAGTGCGTGCGCATACTTGAGGGCAACGAGCACCCCTCCAGCGTCGTGGAGAAGGCCTGCGAGCTGGCCGGGATGATCCTGGAGATGGGTGGCCATAACAACGGCCCCAAGCTGGCGCGGGAGATACTCTCCTCGGGGAAGGCGCTGAAGAAGTTCCAGGACATCGTCGCCGCCCAGGGCGGCGACCCGGAGCTGAAGTCCGAGGACATAGCCCCCGGCGAGTTCAGCTACTCCGTGGAGGCCCCGCGCTTCGGTTATGTGAACGCCATCCGCAACAAGGACCTGGTCACCGTCGCCCGCGCCGCGGGGTCGCCGCACGACAAGGGCGCCGGCATCCTCCTACACACCAAGAAGGGCCACCGCGTGGAGGTCGGCACGCCGCTGTTCACCATCTACGCCGACAACGAGGCCAAGCTCAACCGGGCGGTGGACACGGCCAAGAAGCTGCATCCCATGACCATAGAGGGAATGCTCATAACGAAGGTCCCGGGCGGCGTGCCCCAGCTCTGAGGCGCTGCCTCTCGATGGCCTCGTCCATGCTCAGGCCGCCGAGGGCCACCTCCTCCGCCAGCGCCGCCGATATGGTTATGTCGCCGCTGACCCGCCGGCTCACCCGCTGCAGGTCGCGGAGCCCGCCGCTCGTCGAGCTGGGGCGGGGCATGTCCGCCAGGCGGCGCCCGTCGCTGCGGGCGATGGCCTCGGCGGCCTCCCGGTGGTCCAGGGGGCTCTTGCCGCTGGTACGGGTCTCATCGACCACTTGGACCTCGTCCACCAATGGCCAGGCGGCGCGGATGCAGCGGTCGCGGTTCACCGGGTCGCCGTGGCCGATGCGCAGCAGCGACCCCGGGGGCGATATGCCCTGCAGCGCGGTGCGCAGCACGGCGGCGATCCCCTCCGGCCCGTCCACCGATCCTTTCGCCAGGGTCCTTCCTTTCATCATCAGCGCGTAGCCGGGCCGCATCCCCGGATCGACGCCCGCCACCAGCAGCGCGTCATCGCAGTCCTCCTTGAGGCTCAAGGCCTTAAGGAGCGCCGTCTCCGCCCTGGGGGCCTCGACCACGGGGGCGAAGCCGATGCGCCCGGCCTCGCCGGCCGAGCATACCACCACCGCCGCGTTGCTGGGCACCGGGTCCCCCGGCCGGAGCGATACGAATGGCTCTCCCCGCTCCCGCAGAAGCCTGACCAGATCGTGGAACAGGGAGAAGTCCTCGGTGGCGATGGCGATGAGGCCGCCCATGATGATAAAAAAGGGAATTGTGGTTAAAGGGTTTCCCTGATCACTTGCGGAACAGGTTCTCGAAGATGCCGGCCTTGTGGCCATCCTCTCCGGAGAGCTTGCGCAGCAGCTCCTTCTCCTTGGCGGAGAGCTTCTTGGGGACCTTTATCCTCACCCGCACGAGCTGGTCACCGCGCGGGCCGCCGCCTATGCGCGGCAGGCCATGGCCCTTCATGCGCAGCACGGTGTCCACCTGGGTGCCGGCGGGGATCTTCAGCTCGGCGGTGCCCCCGTCGATGGTGGGCACCTGCTCCTCCGAGCCCAGGGCGAGCTCGGGATAACTGGTGACCAGGTCCAGCCACAGGTTGGGCCCCTCGCGGCGGAACACCTCGTGGGTGCGCACGTGCACGATGACGAAGAGGTCCCCTGGCGGGCCGCCGTGCATGCCGGCGTCCCCGGCGCCCGGGACCCGCAGCCGGGTGCCGTCCTCGACCCCAGGTGGGATGTTCAGCGTCACCTGGGAGCTGCTCTTCTGCCGTCCCACGCCGTCGCAGGAGGGGCAGCGCTCCTTGAAGGTGCGGCCCTCGCCCTGGCACTTGGGGCAGGCGGAGATCGACACGAAACGGCCGAAGCCGGAGTCGCGGATGGACTGCACCTGGCCGGCGCCGCCGCACTCCCCGCAGGTCTGCACGTCGCCGCCCTTGCCCCCGGTGCCGCGGCAGTCGTCGCACTGCACGGTGTGGGGCACGCTGATCTCCTTGGTGAGGCCGGAGAGGGCATCCTCCAGGGTGACCTCCACGTCATAGCGCAGCGAGTCTCCCTGACGGGCGCGGCTGCCCTGGCCCCCGCGGCGCTGCTGGCCGCCGCCAAAGAACATGTCGAAGATACTTCCCCCGAAGCCTCCCATGCCACCGAATATGTCGCGGAGGTCCTCGAAGTGGGAGAAGTCGTCCCAGGTGAACGAGCCACCGCTGAACTGACCGTTGAGGCCGGCGTGGCCGTGCTGGTCGTAGACCCGGCGCTTCTCGTCGTCCGCCAGGACCTCGTAGGCCTCGGAGATGCTCTTGAACCTCTCCTCGGCCACGTCCTTGTCCTCGGTGGTGACGTCGGGGTGGTACTGGCGGGCCAGCTTGCGGTAGGACTTCTTGATGTCCTCCTTGGATGCGTCCCGGTCCAGCCCGAGCACCTGGTAGTAGTCTTCGCCCATGTTACCTACTCTTCTTCATCGTCCACTATCTTGTAGTCGGCATCGACGAACTCATCGCCTTCGGGGGGCTGCTCCTCCTCGGGGGCGCCGGCCTGCTCCTGAGCCATCTCGCTGTAGATGCGCTGGGAGATGGGGGCCATGGCGTTGAAGACCGCCTCGGTCTTCTCCTTTATCTTTTCAAGGTCCTCTTCCTCCTTGGCCTTCTCCAGCTCTTCCAGGGCCTGCTCGACCGCCTTGCGCTCGTCGTCACCGACCTTGTCACCCAGCTCCTCCAGGGACTTGCGGGTGGTGTAGATGGTGCTGTCCGCCTGGTTGATGACCTCGATGCGCTCCTTGCGGGCGCGGTCCTCCTCGGCGTAGGCCTCGGCCTGCTTCACCGCCTCGTCGATCTCCTCCTGGGAGAGCTTGTTGGAGGTGCTGATGGTTATCTTCTGCTCCTTGCCGGTGCCCTTGTCCTTGGCGGAGACGTTGATGATGCCGTTGGCGTCGATGTCGAAGGTGACCTCGATCTGCGGCACGCCCCGGGGCGCCGGCGGAATCCCGTCGAGCATGAACCGGCCCAGGGATGTGTTGTCGGCTGCCATCTCCCTCTCGCCCTGGACCACATGGATCTCCACCGAGCTCTGGTTGTCGGCAGCGGTGGAGAACACCTGGGTCTTGCGGGTGGGGATGGTGGTGTTCCTCTCGATCAGCTTGGTGGCGATGCCCCCCAGAGTCTCGATCCCTAGGGAGAGCGGTGTCACGTCGAGGAGGAGGACGTCCTTCACCTCGCCGGATATGACCGCCGCCTGCACCGCCGCTCCCATGGAGACGCACTCCATGGGGTCGATGCCGCGCTGGATCTTGGGGCCGACGATGCCCTCCACGAAGTTCTGCACGATGGGCATGCGCGTGGGGCCGCCGACGAGGATTATCCTCTTGATGTCGTCGTACTTCAGCCCGGAGTCCTTGATGGCGGTGTCCATGGAGACGCGGCACTTCTCCACTATAGGGTGCACCAGCTCCTCCAGCTTGGCGCGGGATATCTTCTGCGTCAGGTGCTTGGGGCCGCTGGCATCGGCGGTGATGAAGGGCAGGTTGACCTCGGTCTCCTGGGTGGTGGAAAGCTCGATCTTCGCCTTCTCGCAGGCCTCACGCACCCTCCACAGCGCCATCTTGTCGTTGCCGAGGTCGATGCCGGACTCCTGCTTGAACTTGTCCAGCACATGGTTCATCAGCGCCTCGTCCATGTCCGAGCCACCGAGGTTGGTGTCGCCGCTGGTGCTGATGACCTCGAAGACGCCCTCGCTGAACTCCATTGTGGTGACGTCCAGCGTACCTCCGCCGAAGTCGAAGACCATTATCTTCTGCTCCTCGGAGCTCTTGTCGAGCCCGAATGCCAGGGCGGCGGCGGTGGGCTCGTTGATGATACGCACGACCTCCAGGCCGGCGATGGCGCCGGCGTCCTTGGTGGCCTGCCTCTGGTTGTCGTTGAAGTAGGCGGGCACGGTGATGACTGCCTTCTCCACCTTCTCCCCCAGGTAGGATTCGGCGTCGGCCTTGATCTTCTGCAGTATGAAAGCTGATATCTGCTGGGGGCTGTACTCTTCGCCCCGTACCTTGACCTTGTGGTCGGTGCCCATCTTGCGCTTGATGTTGGCGATGGTCGCCTCGGGGTTGGTCACCGCCTGACGGCGGGCCGGCTCCCCCACCAGCAGCTGCCCGTCCTCCGTGAATGCCACATAGGAGGGGAAGGCCTTGCCGCCAATGCTCGTCCCTTCGGCGCTGGGTATCATGCTCGGCCTTCCGCCCTCCATCGTCGCGGCGGCGGAGTTGCTCGTTCCTAGATCTATTCCTATTATGCGTGACATTTCACTCACCTTCTCCTTTCTTTTCCTGGGGCGCTGAGGTAACTTTGACCTTGGCGCATCTCAAAACCCTCTGTCCGAGGTAATATCCTTTCTGGTAGACCTCCGCTATCATGCCACCCTCCTCGCCCTCGCAGGTGAGGAGGCAGTCATGCAGCCGGGGGTCGAAATCGCCGTCGGTGGGTATCTCCTTCAACCCTTCGGATTCCAACAGCTTCTTGAGATTGACGTATATCTGGCGGACCCCTTCCACGAAGGGGCCCTCGTCCTCTTCCGCATCCAGGGCCCTCTCCAGGTCATCGAGGACCTCCACCAGCTTGAGGACTATTCCCTCGTGGGCGAACTTGCGGAACTCCTCCACCTCCTTCTGGGACCTTTTGCGGTAGTTGTCGTATTCGGCCTGGATGCGCTTGGCCAGGTCCAGGTACTCAGCGGCCTTGTCCTCGGCCTCCTGCAGCCTGGCCTCGATGTCGTTGCCGTTTTCCGCCTCGTCCTGTGCGTCCATTCGTCGAGACTCTTCAGTCACAGCGATCGCCCCTGTTATAAAAGATATTTAAAAGGGGGTTGGCCCCCTGTTTGGTCACTCGTCGAGGTCTTCCATGCCGCCCATGCCGCCCATGCCGCCGCCGGGGGGCCCGGAGGGCATTGGCATGCCACGGGATGCGATGACGTCGTCGATCCTCAGGATCATCACCGCCGCGTCGGTGGCGGAGTTGATGGCCTGCTTGCCTATCCGGTAGGGCTCGATGACGTTCAACTTCAGCATGTCCTCCACCTCTCCCGTGAAGGGGTTGAGCCCCTGGTGGGGCTTATCCCCCTTATGCTCGGCCCTCATCCTTATCAGTATGTCGATAGGGTCCAGGCCGGCGTTCTCGGCGAGGGTGGTGGGTATGATCTCCATGGCGGAGGCGAATGCGTCGATGGCTATCTGCTCGCGTCCGCCCACCGTGGAGGCGTAATCCCTCAGGCCCAGAGCCAGCTCGGTGGCGGTGGAACCGCCGCCGGTCACCATCATGCCGTCCTCGATGGTCACCCTGACGACGCTCATGGCGTCAATGAGGGAGCGCTCGATCTCGTCTAGCACGTGGCTGGTTCCGCCCCTGATGAGCAGGGAGACGGTCTTGGGCTCGGTCAGGCCGGTGATGAAGGTCATCTCCTCGTCCTGGGTTTTCCTCATCTCCACCAGCTCGGCGGTGCCGAGGTCGCTGGCCTCGAGCTCGTCGAACTTGTTGATGATGTTGCCGCCGGTGGAGCGGGCCAGCTTCTCCATGTCGGTCTTCTTGACCCGGCGGGCGGCGAATATGCCCTCCTTGGCGAGGAAATGCTGCGCCAGGTCGTCGATGCCCTTCTGGCAGAAAACCACGTTGGCGCCGGTCTCCTTGACGGTATTGACCATCCTCTTGATCATGTTCTCCTCCTCCTGGAGGAAGGCGCTCAGCTGGCTGGGGTCAGTGATCTCTATCTTGGCGTCGATCTCGGTCTTCTTGACCTCGAAGGGCGCGTCGAGGAGTGCGATCTTGGCGTTCTCGACCTTCTTGGGCATGGATGTGTGGACGGGTTCCTTGTCGACTATCAGGCCCTTCACCAATGTGGTGTCCTCCATCCATCCGCCGGCCTTCTTGACCATCTGCACGTTGTCGAGGTCGGCGCTCAGCACGCCGTCGTCGTCCTCGACGACGGTCTTGATGGCGTCCACCACAAGCTCGGCGAAGAACTCCTTGGAGCCGGAGACCTGCTTGCTTATCATAGAGGTCACGGCGATGTTCTTCAGCAGCTCTATGTCATTGATGTCCACCTTGATGGCGACGTCCTGCAGTATCTCCTGGGCCTTGGTGTTGGCCAGGCGGTAGCCGCCGGCGATGATGGTGGGGTGCACGTTGGATTCGATAAGGTCCACCGCTTTCTTGAGCAGCTCGCCGGCGATGATCACGGAAGTGGTGGTCCCATCGCCTACCTCGGCGTCCTGGGTCTTGGCCACTTCCACCACCATCTTGGCGGCGGGGTGCTGCACATCGATCTCCTTCAGGATGGTCACACCGTCGTTGGTGATGATCACGTCCCCCATAGAGTCAACCAGCATCTTGTCCATACCACGGGGGCCGAGACTGCTCCTCACCGAGTCGGCGATTGCTCTCGCCGCGGTGATGTTGTTGTATTGCGCGTCCTTACCCCTGTCTCTCTTCGTTCCTTCTTTCAATATAAATATCGGGGCGTTACCCATACCCATTTTCTTTCCTCCTCGGTTAATAGATTAGCTAATGCTAATCGTTGCTAAAGTTTGTTCTTCTATATAACTTTTACTAATGGGTCCAGACACCATTGGTGAGCAACTTTTATCTATCCGTGGCCGCTCTCGCCTGATGATGAGCGAGGACCTCGAGAGGTGCGTCACATTCCTCTTCCGCCGCAAGGGCCGCGACGCCCTGAGCGAGAAGGAGTTCGTCTTCAGCGCGTCCATGGACATGCATTGGTTCCCGCCCCACGATGCCCAGCGCCTGCTGGACGTCTGCCGCGAGAAGGGGCTGCTGCGCCTGGAGAGCGGTTACCTCCGCCCCGGTTTCGACATGTCCTCGGTGGACGTGCCGGTGGCGTTCAAGCCCGGCAAGGAGCTGCTGCGCCGGCCGCGCCCGAAGGACGATGACGGCCTCTTCCCCCGCCTCATGGACATGGCGGTGGAAACGGGCATGGAAAGACGGGACTTCATCGCCGAATGCAACCGTCTGCAGGACCGTTTGGATGTGGAGATAGAGGTGGCGGGGCTGCTGGTCCTGCGCGACAAGGGCGTTGACGTCCTCTCCTTGGCGGAGGAGGCCTGCCGGCTCGCCGCCGCCCGCTGAGCTCATTCCTTCTTGATGAAGTCGCCCAGGGTAAGGCCTCTTCCGCCGGAGCCCTTGACCTCCCCGCCGGCGAGGACCTTCTCCTTCAGGGTGATGTTCAATGCCTTCTCGATCTTCTTCACCAATCCTTCCGGCGGGGTTATGTCCCCCGCCTCCATCTTGGCGATGATGCTCTTCTTCTCCTTGATCTCGGAGGCCAGTTTATCCTGGTCCCACCCCAGGCGGTCCCTCGCCCCGCGGATCCTCTCCCGATAGTCGAGGACCAGCTCCTCGTTGTCACCGGAGAAGACGTCGCGGCTGCTCATCCGCCTCTTCCTCTTCTCCAGCCTCTCCTCGATCACCGACCGGCTCGTTGTCGATGTGGAGCTGCCGCCGCTGAACTTGTCGCCGAACCGCGTGCAGGCGGGGCAGACGTTGAGCTTGGTGCCTTCCACGAAAACAGGCTTGGGGTCTCCGGCCTCCTTTCCGCATAGCTCGCAGCGCATGATGAATCAGTCACAATACCTCATTTCTTTTATAATTGATGTCGCCGGGGAACAACTTTTCCGTTTTTTCGAAAACATCATATATTTCAATCTGATAGACTAGAGTGCAGAGTGAAACTCATGGACGAGAACCAGCAGGATGAGTTCGTTACTGAGCTCCGGGACAAGGTAAGGGCCCTGGAGGACAGGAACACCAGACTCATGGAAGAGGTCCGGATGGCCGAAGGAGAGAAGCGCTATGTTGAGAGCGAGCTCTTCAGGCTGCAGAAGGACGTCAAGCGTCTGCGGGCAGAGATGGAGAGGCTCAAGAGCCCTCCCCTCATCATCGGGACCCTCAAGGACGCCCTGCCCGACGGCAGGGTGGTGGTGAAAAGCTCCACGGGACCCGACTTCATAGTTTCCATATCCGAGTACGTCCCGTCCGACGACCTCATCCCAGGGGCGAGGGTGTCTCTCAACAAGCAGACCCTGGCGGTCATGGGAGTCCTGCCTCAGCCGTTGGACCCCATAGTCACCGGGGCGGAGATCATCGAGAAGCCCAATATCACCTACGAGGACATCGGCGGCCTGGAGGAGCAGGTCCGCGACGTCAAGGAGGCAGTGGAGGACCCGCTGCTGAGGCCTGAGCTCTACAAGAAGGTGGGCATCGACCCGCCCAAGGGGGTTCTGCTGGTGGGGCCGCCCGGCACTGGAAAGACCCTGCTTGCCAAGGCGGTGGCTAATGCGACCGACGCAAGCTTCATCAGGCTGGTGGGTTCGGAGCTGGTGCAGAAGTACATCGGCGAGGGCGCCCGCCTGGTGCGCGAGCTGTTCGAGCTCGCCAACGAGAAGGCGCCCAGCATCGTCTTCATCGATGAGCTGGACTCGGTGGGCGCCAAGCGCCTGGATGTGGCCACCTCCGGCGACCGCGAGGTGCAGCGCACGCTGATGCAGCTCCTCGCCGAGCTGGACGGCTTCAGGCCCACCGGCGACGTGAAGATCATCGGCGCCACCAACCGCCCTGACATCCTCGACGACGCGCTGCTGCGCCCCGGCAGGTTCGACCGCATCATCGAGATCGGCCTGCCCAACTACGAGGCCCGCCTGCAGATATTCAATATCCACACCTCGGCGATGAACATCGACGATAGCATCGACCTCAAGGAAATGGCGGTCCGTTCCGACGGCGCCTCCGGGGCCGAGCTGCACTCGGTCTGCACCGAGGCGGGGATGTTCGCCATCCGCGCCGGCAGGGACACCGTCACCATGGCGGACTTCGACCAGGCCTTGCAAAAGGTCCTCAACAGCGATGAGACCTCGGCCATGAGCACGGGCCTGATGTTCGCCTAGTCGGCGTCCATGGCGTCGGGGTCGTCGCCGCCGAGGAAGCACTGCTGCAACTGGTTGTAGAAGTCCTCGAGGCCGGACATCTCCGTAGATGAAACGGGGATCAGCTCGCGGTAGACGCCGACGTTCTCCATCGCCTTGAACAGCTCCAGACCCATCACCGTCTGGGTGTCGATGTCCTCATCCAATAGGGCGCCGTAGAGCGCGTAAGGGTCCTGGGACCACAGGCGCAGCGACTCCATCTCCCCCTCGCCCAGGGTGTCCGCCTTGGACAGCAGGTTCATCACCGGCAGGGAGAAGCGGAACTGGGTCAGGGCGCAGAGCATCATGTTGGAGACGAATCCGTTGGGGGTGCGCGACAGCCCGGGGTCGCTGAGGAACACCAGCACAGAATTGTCGCGGCCGAGCGCATCGACGATGACGTTTGACGACTGGCGGAAGGTGAAGAGCTCCATCTGCCCAGGGGTGTCGATTATGGTGAACTTCCCGCGATAGGGCTCGAGGGCCTCCACCAGCTTATCGACGTTCAGCGCCATGAGGTCGGCGCATACGATCTGCGCCCCGTTGGGGCCCAGGGAGTACTCGTCCATGACCTCGTTGAGGTGCACCCATTCGCGGATGTCGACGTCGGCATCGTAGGGGACCGAGTCGGCCCCCGGGTCCAGGTTGACGACGGCGCACTCTATGTCCAGGTTCTCCATCCAATCCTTGATGGCTCTTACCAGCGTGCTCTTGCCGCTTCCGGCGGTGCCGATGAGATAGACGTTGTACATTGGACTCCTCCCCTTCCTAATCCGCGAGGGGGTTAAAATACCGTTCGTGCCCGCCGGGGGTCGATTGGATTTATATTCTGCCGAGAGCAGTCAGGACCATGGAGATCGAGCACTTGAACACGCGGCGCAACGTGGCCGCGCTCGGGATCGCGGGCGCGGCGTCGTTCTCGCTGCTATGGAGCGGCGCGGCCCTGCTGGACGGGGCTTGGGTATTCGGGGAGATGACGCTCAGCGAGCTCGGGGACCCTTCCAGGCCCGCCGACCTCGTGTTCAATATGGGCTGTGTGCTCGCCGGCGTGCTGCTGGGGCTGTTCGCGTACGGCATGCACCGGCTGCAGGCCGGCCGTTGGCTGAGGGCGTCCAGCACGCTGCTGATGCTGGCCTCGGTATTCCTGATCGGCGTCGGACTCTTCCCCATACACGTTGAGCTGCTGCACAACTTCTTCGCGGTGGCGTTCTTCGCCACCTTGTTGGCGGCCATCTCGGCCTCGGCCGCAGGGGACTGGGGCCGCGGGGGCAGAGGGAGGGTGATGGCGGCGGCGAGCGCGGTGATGGCGCTGCTGCCGTTGCTGCTACTGGCATTCGCTTCCCTGCCTCTGGCGGAGGCCTGGGCGGCCATCCTAGCCATGGCCTGGGCGGTGATGCGCAGCGTCGACCTGCTGGTCTAGCGGCGGCGGCGCAGGAACCTGTCCCTCTTGTAGGGCAGATCGTCATAGCCCTCAGGCTCATGGCGGGAAAGGTCGTCCTCTGAATCCCGGTGCCGCTGGGGTTGATGGTCGTCCAGGGAATAGCTCGTCGAGCTCTCCGCCCGCACCGGCGGCCGCTTCCTTTTGCGTAACGCGAGCAGGGCCGCCACCATGATGATGAACGCCGCGACGATGATGAGGATGCACACGGTGCAGACCTCGGTGATGAGCTCCCAAAGCTCCTCGAACAGGTCCACGTTCGCTGTGATGGCGATGTCGCTGTAGCCATCGCTGGGGTTCCACACCACCAGGTGGTGCTCGCCGCTGAAGGTGGTGACGTGCTCGCCCGTCAGCGGATCGCCCACGCTGGCGTTCCCTTCGTGCAGGCTTGTGAAAGCCTGTCCGTCGCTGAACGCCTCGTACTGCTCCTCATCCAGGATGTAGAAGTCGACCTCGCTGCCGGAAAGGACCCTCAAAGTGTACTGGATGGTGTAGCCTTCGTCCAAGGTCACGCGGAAGGACTCATGCTCATTGGTTTTCAGGGTGGCCTCATAGCTCGATTCGACGCTGGAGAGCCGGTTGTGACCATGGGTCAGCTCGGCGGCCTGGTCGGGGGATGAGGGTGCCGAGGGGGCCACCAGCACTGCCGAGAGCAACGCTAGGGCGAAAATTATGGCGCAAAGAGACCGTCCCCTCGTCACAATGGATACATGAATATAGGGGGTATTTCTCATTATCTAACCGTCGCGATGGACGCGGCGCCCTCTGGCTCATGCTGGAGGGTCACCTGTTCATCGCCCTGCGGTAAAAGGCAACGGCGATCAGGGCCAGCAATGCGATTGCCACAACCGCCGCCAGCGAGTTGTCGCCCCCCTCCAGCCCCATGTTGGCCCTGAGACTGACCTCACTGTCCCCCTGGCCTTCGTTCATGACCACGAGTACATGCTCAGCGCTGGAGGCCGTCTCATAGAGTCCGGCGGCGGGGGACGAGGGATCAGCGGTGGAGTTGTGCAGAGCACTGTAAGCATCGTTCCCTTCGAACGCCTGGTAGTTCTCCTTGTCCAATATTAGGAGCTGTACTGGACCTCCGGAAATCACCGTGAGGTTGTAGTGCAGGTGGTGAAGGTCATCGAGATCGTCCGTGAACGAGCGGTGCTCCCCCTCTCCCAAGGTGAATTCGGCCACGTTCCCTATGTGGGAGAGGTCGTCCTCGCAGGCGCTGCACGCCGGCCGCAGCTCGCCGGCCCCCACCATCGGCGATGAGACGACCAGCAACAGGGACGTTACCAAGGCGGCGATCGTCGCGGCGGCGGTGAGCGGACGGCTCCTCTCCATCATTCCGCCATAGGCTGATGGGTATAAACCGGTTTTCGACCTACCGTCGAAGCTCGGCCTCCGGGGGCGCGTGTGGAGGGGGTGCGCAAGGCTCCGCGCCTCCGCTGAGAAATGGAAGTAAGGGGTTTCATATACGCCGGGCTCAGAGCCTGTCGTAGAGGTACCAGTACTTGGCGTCCTCGCTGCTGGAGAGCAGGACGGCGACGGCTATGGCCAGCAACAGCAGGATCACCGGCAGGGCCTCCGCCGCCGCCAGCAGCAGGGCCGCCAGCCCGAGGACCATTATGGCTACGCCCGCAGCCATGGTGAGCTCCCAAGTCCACTGGGTGCCCTCCATCAGTCCGCCCGCGAATGCCATGATAAGAACCCCCAGGGCCAGGAATGCCCCGGTGGCGTAGAGGTCCTGCACAGTGATGCTGTAGAAGGCCATCGCCATCGCGCCCACCGCGGCTACGAGGGCCAACACCGATGATATGAAGACGTTCCTCGGTCTCTCGTCCATGAATACACCTGTGGGTTAATGCCAATCCTGATTTATAACCTGTTTCCTCCTAGAGCAGGAGCGCCTTCAGTATCCTCACTTCCTCAGAGGGGCGGTCCTGCGGCCCGGTGGGCACGGCCGCTATCGCGTCCACCGCCTCCATCCCCTCGAGGACCTCGGCGAAGACCGGGTGCCTGATGTGCGGGTACCGGGCGTCGTCCCAGTCCAGGTAGCTGTTGGCCGCCAGGTTGATGAAGAACTGGCTGCCGCCGCTGTCGGGACGGCCGGTGTTGGCCATGGCCACCGAGCCCCGCTGATTGGAGTGCCCGGCCACGAACTCGTCCGGTATGTTGTAGCCTGGCCCTCCGCATCCGTTGCCGTCGGGGTCGCCGCCCTGGACCATGAACCCGGGTATAATGCGATGGAAGACAGTGCCGTCGTAGAAACCTTCAGATACCAGTTCGGAGAAGTTCCCGGCGGTCACGGGCATGTCGCCGAAGAGGCGGAGGACGATGTCCCCCTTGTCGGTTTTGAGAAGCGCCCTCGTATCGTTTTCCATGCCACCTTCAGACGCAGGAGGCGGAAATATCTTTGCTCAGCCGTAGATGCTGCCGGGCCCGTTGTTTTTGCTGGGCTCCAACTCCTTCAGCATCTCCATGTACTCGCGGACATAGCTCTCGCTCAGCCTGCCGGCGTAGACCGAGGCGGAGAGCACCGCCAGCACCAGCGCCGCGGCGAAGACAAGCACCGGGGTCTCGAAGCCGGGGAACACCGCCAGCGCCAACATCATCAGCGCCGAGGTCTGCGCCTGCACCGCTACGGGACGGAGGTCGTTCAGCCTCTCGATCTCCCCCAGCAGCAACGCCCCGTATCCCATCGACGAGCGGGCGTTCTCCCACTCCTGCCTTGCCGCCGCCGAGGGCGGCAGCTGGTCCGTGTTCTTGGTGGCCCGCAGCTCGCGGTGGCGGCCCATCTCTTTCCGAGAATTGCGGACGGTGACGATGAGGCGCGGCACTGAAATGACTGCCAGCAATATGGACACGAAGAAAAGCGCGTGTAGGAGCTCCTCGAGTCCGATGGGGCTCATGGGCTCTCAATCATCTAGGGGGATAAAAAAGGTGGCCCCCGACGGGCGGGGGGTTTCTGTTGTAGCGGTGAGCTCAGAGGTCCTTGGTCATGAACCACCAGTCGTAGGCGCCCTTCTTGCCGCGGCGCTCGTAGGCGTCCTTGACGGTGGACGCCGGGGGCACGATGACCTTGTCGCCCAGCTCCAGGCTGACGTTCTTCGGCCAGCACTCGGGCATGGCCACGCCCTTCTCGTCGGCGGTCTTCAGCGCCTTCAGCGACCTCAGGACCTCGTTCACGTTCCTGCCCACCTCCTGCGGGTAGTAGATGATGAGCCTGATCACGCCCTTGGGGTCGATGATGAACACCGCGCGCACGGTGTTGCTCCCCTTCCCGGGATGGACCATGCCCAGCCTCTTGGCGAAGTCGCCGTGGTCGGCGATTATGGGGAACTCTATGTCCACGCCGAGGTTGTCCTTGATCCACTCCACCCACTTTATGTGGGAGAACACCTGGTCGATGGACACGCCGATGAGCTCGGCGCCCAGCTCCTTGAACTCGTCCGCCTTCTTGGCGAAAGCGACGAACTCTGTGGTGCATACCGGGGTGAAGTCCGCCGGATGGCTGAAAAGGACGAACCATTTGCCCTCGTAGGCCTCGGGCAGCTTCATCATGCCGTGGGTGGTCTTCACCTCCACCTGGGGGAACCCGTCCCCGATCAGGGGCATGCTTGCTGTGCTATCTTTGTCGTGATGCATTGTTCTTTGCCTCCTAGTTTTGTATGGAGAAAGTCATTTTTTTGCGGACTATATCGCATTATCGTTGTTACGGAGCGGGATGTGAGGGGCGCTCTAGGCGTTCGTATAAAATACGAGCCACGGGATTCTCCGTCGATAAAAATGAGCCTTCACTATCTAATCAGCTCGGAATCGGTGACAGGCGGGCATCCCGACAAGGTATGCGACCAGATATCGGACGCTGTATTGGACGCGCACCTGGAGCAGGACCCCGATTCCCGGGTGGCCTGCGAGACGGTGGTGACCACCGACCGCGTCATCGTCCTGGGGGAGATAAGCTCCCAGGCCGATGTGGACGTCGAGGCCGTGGTACGCTCCGTTCTGAAGGACATCGGCTACGACGCCGAGGGGGTTGGTTTCAATTTCGACGACTGCGAGGTCCATCTGCTCCTGAAGGAGCAGTCGGCGGACATCGCCTGCGGCGTGGACATCTCCGAGGAGCACCGGTCCGACCCCGACTCCTGCGATGAGAACCTCATGGGCGCCGGCGACCAGGGGATGATGTACGGATACGCCACCAACGAGACCGAGGAGCTTATGCCGCTGCCGGTGCTTCTGGCCCACAGGCTGACCCGCAGGCTCTCGGAGGTCAGGTGCAGCGGCGAGCTCGATTACCTCAGACCGGACGGCAAGGCCCAGGTCACCGTCCGCTACCTCGACGGGAGGCCGGTGGGAGTGGACGCGGTGGTGCTGTCCTCGCAGCACAGGGACGGGATCGAATACGAGACGCTCAAGAGGGACATCAAGAGCAAGGTCATACTCCCGGTGATACCGGCCGAGTTGGTTAGCGAGCGGACGCAGTACTTCATCAACCCCACCGGTCGATTCGTCATCGGCGGCCCCCAGTCCGATGTGGGCCTCACCGGCAGGAAGATCATCGTCGACACCTACGGCGGCGTGGGCCGCGTGGGCGGAGGATGCTTCTCCGGCAAGGACGCCAGCAAAGTGGACCGTTCCGGCGCTTACGCCGCGAGGTACGTGGCCAAGAACGTGGTGGCCGCCGGCCTCGCCGACAAGTGCGAGGTGGCGGTGGCCTATGCGATCGGAGTGGCCCGGCCAGTGTCGGTGTGGGTGGACTGCTTCGGCACCGCCAAGGTGGACGAGGCGCGGATAAACGAGATGGTCGCCGACGTGGAGATATTCGATTGGAGGCCCTACGCCATCATAAAGAGGCTGGGGCTCAAGCAGCCGATCTTCCGCCGTACCGCCAGCTACGGTCACTTCGGCCGCGATGACCTGGGCCTCACCTGGGAGATCCTGGACCTGGTGGAGCGGATGCGGGATTGGATGGCGTCGAAGAACTGAGCATGGCGGAGACGCCGGACCGCTGAGCCGAGCGCATTAAATATCTATTTAGAGTTCTACAATCATTATTTGATTCAAAAATCAAATAATGTACATGGAACTCTAGGAGGTCATGCGCTGAGGGATGTCGAGCTTCCAGCGAAGGTGGATGCGGCGGACGCCGCGTTGCGACGCGGTGGCTCGCAGTTCCGCTTCCGTCCCGAGACGCGGCGACTCATGGCCCGCGACCTCGGCAACGTGCTCATCGGGGTGGCGGTCATCGTTGCCGCCTGGTGGCTGACGGCGGAGGCGATGATACACCTCCGCGGCGCCGCCTTCCCCACTCCGCCCGAGGCCTTCGTGGCGCTGTGGGAGGCCTTGCTCGGCGCCGAACTGAACAACGCCACCGTATACGCCCACACCCAGAGCTCCTTGTCCCGCTGGGGCGCCGGTTACCTCATCGCCTTGGCCTTCGGTCTGGTGGCGGGCATGGCATTCGGCACCGCGCCCCGGCTGCACGACGCCGGCATGGTGGCGGTTTACATCCTGCAGATGGTGCCCGGCCTGGCGTGGATACCGATCGCCATGCTCATCTTCGGCCTGGGGGAGGCGGCGACAGTGTTCATCATCGCCATGACCGCCATACCTCCCATAGTGATCAACACCGCCGGCGGCATCCGCGAGGTGCCGACGGTGTTCACCCGCGTGGCCCAGATGTCGGGGAGGGAGGACAGCTCGGTGTTCCTGCACGTGCTGCTGCCCGCCGCCTCCCTCTCCATCATCAACGGCATGCGCATCGGCCTCGCCAACGGCTGGAGGGTCCTGATCGCCGCCGAGATGGTGGTGGGCGTGGCACTGGGCCTGGGATTCTCCATTTACCAATCGCGCTACAGCCTGGACTTCACCGCCGCCTTCGTCGCCATAATGGTGATATGCGTCATCGGCCTGACCATCGAGAAGCTGCTCTTCGTCAAGATGGAGAACAAGGTGCGCAACCGCCTCGGAATCGACAGGGAGGACGATACGTGATCGCCGAGCTGCGCAACGTGTCCAAGGTCTTCGCCGACCCCCGCAGCGGCAGGGGCCTGGTGGCGCTGAACGACGTCTCCCTGTCCATCGAGGAGGGGGAGTTCCTCTGCCTGGTCGGCTCCAGCGGCTGCGGCAAGAGCACCACGCTGAACCTCATGGCCGGCTTCGAGGCCCCCAGCCGCGGACAGATGCTGTTCCGCGGCGAGGAGGTCAGCGGCCCGTCGCCGGAACGGGGCGTGGTATTCCAGGAGCCGAGCCTATTCCCGTGGATGTCGGTGCTGCAGAACGTGATGTTCTCCCTACAGGACGGCGGAGCCCGCAAGGCGGTCAGAGAGGAGCGGGCGATGGAGCAGCTGCGGCTGGTGGGCCTCGATTCCTTCGCCCACGCCCGTCCCAACGACCTCTCCGGAGGCATGAAGCAGAGGGTGGCCATCGCCCGCACCCTGGCGATGGAACCGGAGATGCTGCTCATGGACGAGCCGTTCGGCAGCCTCGACGAGCAGACCCGTCGCAAGCTTGACAACGAGGCCCTAAGCCTTTGGCAGCGGGAGAGGAAGACGGTGGTCTTCGTGACCCACAACATCGATGAGGCCCTGACGCTGGGGACGAGGGTGGTGTTGATGTCCCCGTCACCGGGCCGCATCGAGAGGGAGTGGCACATCGACGAGGCCTGGCCCCGCGACCTCTCGAGCCCGAGGATGGTGTCCCTCCGGCAGGAGGTGGTGGGGATGCTGCAGGCCTGCCCCTGCGCCAACGGCGCCCCCCGCCCCTCGTTGCTGACCCTGGAGGAGGATTGAGATGAGGAGCGGGCCCATGTTCGCGGCGGCCATGGCGGCGATGCTGCTCGTCGCTTCGGCGGCGGTGGTGATGCCACTGCTGCTCTCCGACGAGGTGACGGTGGCCTTCACGGACAAGTCCAATTACGAAACGCTGATCATCGCCCATGAGACCGGGATGCTGGAGGAGGCGGGCGTAAGGCCGCTGCTGGTCACCGGCGGGATACAGGCGGCGGAGGCCCTGGTCACCGGGTCGGCGGACATGGCGGCCATGGGCGACGGGCCGGCCGTGCGGTTGCTGGAGGCGGACAGCGGGGCGATGGTGGTCGCCCGCTTCATCGGCGGCGAGGGCATGCACCGCTTCATCGCCCACGCCGACATCTCCGAACCCAAGGACCTGGAGGAGGAGCGCGACGGCGAGAAGACGAGAGTGGGCCTGCAGCAGGCCTCCAGCACCCACGGGGCTTTCCTGCGCTGGGCCGAGGGCAACAACCTGGACACGGACAGGTTCGAGATCGTTCCCATGAACCCCATGGACATCCCCGCCGCCATGGCCAGCGGCGACATACAGGCGATGGCGGGCAGCGAGCCCTGGGCCATCGCCACCGAGCGGGTGATGGGCCCCTCGGCATGGGAGCTGGGCAACTCCTCCGGCCAAGGCACGCACTTCCCCATCGTTCTCGTGGCATCGGAGCGCATCATCGCCCAGAACCCCGAGGCGGTGAGGTCGATGGTCGAGGTGCTCGACAGGGGCAACCGGTTCATAATGCAGAACTGGAGCGAGGCCATGGGAATCATCGCCGCCCGCACCGGCGTCGCCAGTGTGGAGGAGCAGGACTTCTGCGGCTCGCTGCAGTTCTACGAGGTGGGCTTCAATCGCACCGACATGGAAAGCCTGGAGATGGCCGCCCAGGTCATGCTCGATTTCAAGCGCATCAAGGAGACGCCGGACATCGCCGCGAGGGCGGACCTCCGTTTCCTCCCAGAGGATTGACGGGCGACGCCGGGCCGACTCACGGATAAATTGATTAACGGCCCGCCGGATGCATATAACGGGTGTTGACATTGAGGGATGATTGGCCGAGGGCCCCGGGCAGCTACGCCACCGGGGCGGAGGATTCGCCGGTTGCGATAGCGGTCATCGGCAAGGCCGAGGTGGACGTGCCGCCGGGATCCTACCGAATCATGGGGAGCCTGAGGTCGGCGAACATCGGGGTCGAGAAGGTCATCATAAACATCGTCAGCGACCCAAGGATCAGATACCTCATCGTCTGCGGCCGTGAGGACGGGCATTATCCGGGCGATGCCCTCCTGGCCCTTTCCGAGAACGGTGTCGACGAGCGGATGGGTATCATCGGCGCCAAGGCCCAGTTCGCCTGCCTCCCCGACCTTGACCATGAAATGGTGGACCGTTTCCTGGACCAGGTGACGGTCGTCGATCTGCTGGATCCCAAGGAGAGCGAGGGGGATATAGACTGGGAGGACCCGTTGTTCGTGTTCGAGGGTTGGAGGAACGAGGAGCTGCTCCGCGTGGCGCAGGAGTGCGCGGAGAAGGGCCCCGCCGAGTATCCCGCCCCTCCCATGCACATCGACATACCTGGCCTGTTGGAGGACAGGATGGACTTCGGAGAGGCCCTCAACGACGAGATAAACCGCATGACCGATCTGATGCTGCGGATGCCAGGGGACGCCCTTTCGTTGGACTCCCTGAACATCACGGTCTCCGAGACCTTCGCCGTGGTCATGGACCCCGTGGAGGGATTGATGCTGGAGGTTCCCACCGTCACCTTCCATCGACGACTCAAGTCCTATCTGACCGGGAACGAATGAACGGCTTAAGACGCCGATCGCTCGTTGAGGCATCGGCGAGAAGAGAACGGGGATGGCGGGCCCGAAGGGATTCGAACCCTTGGCCGATCGGTTAAGAGCCGATCGCTCTACCTAGCTGAGCTACGGGCCCGTGTGAAGCGGGAGATTACCTTTTTCTTAATAAAGGTATCGAATCGCCGTCTCATCCAGAGAGGCGCTGGCAATGCCGTCCGCCTCGCGGAGGCGCAGGTCACACCGGCGGGCGCAGACGGTCCTCCACGACATCCCAATCGCACCAGCGGCAACTCCGGTCCTCCTCGTAAACCTTGCCGTTGCAGGAGGGGCACCTGCCCTTGTAGCTGGTTATGGGGGACGAATGCGAGGCGTTATTGGCATAGTACCTCCCCTCCGGGCGCGCCAGCATGCTGTGCGCCGACATGTAGAACAGTAGGAAGATGCCGATCACCACCGGAGGCCACATCACCATCATGTACAGGAAGCCCTCTCCGCTGCCGTGTATCGTGAACAGATAGACAACCGAGGGCAGCAGCACCATCGCCAGCACCACCGCCGCCCGGAACAACGTTCCGCCGGCGAAATCGCTAATATCCGTCTGCGGGGACCTCAGGCACTCACCGTCACGTTAACGTTGCCCGGATAATTAACTGTTCACCGGCGGAATGCTGAAAATACATATACCCGCACGGGGGATTAGGAAACATGAGCGAACTCAGAGTGCGGGACGTGATGACCACCAATCTCGTTACCGTGCATGCGGACGAGACCATCAAGCAGGCCACCGTCAAGTTCGCTCTCGGCGGCATATCGGGGGCGCCGGTGGTCGATGACGACAACCGTTTGGTGGGGATACTTAGCGAGACGGACATCCTCGAGCTGGTTATGAAGTACCAGGACAAGCTGCGCATGGAGCAGCCCACCCTGCACGTGCTGAGCATGCCCTTCGACTTCGCCGGCAGCGAGGAGATCAAGGAGATCGTCTCCCGCATATCCGCCACCCCGGTGAAGGAGGTCATGACCCGGGCGGTTCTGACCAGCTCCCCGGACGCGCAGATCATCGACACCGTGGAGCGCATGATAGAGAAGAAGGTGAACCGCGTCCCGGTCATCGAGAAGGGGCGGCTGGTGGGCATCGTCACCCGCGGCGACATCGTGTTCGCGATATACCGCAACAAGGGGGGCTGACGCATCTGCGGCGGCCCCGGCGATTCTTTTAATTCCGCTTATTGTCCTCAGGTGCTCCGGTCATGATTGAGGTACATGTTCTCGCCAGCGGCAGTGACGGAAACTGCATAGTGGTACAGAGCCCGGAAGGCTCCCTGATGGTGGACGCGGGCATGAACGGCCGCCGCACGGTGGAGATGATGGGCAGGGTGGGCGTCTCGGGCGGCGATCTCTCCGCCATACTGGTGAGCCACGAGCACGTGGACCATGTGCGGGGCGCCGGCGTGTTGGCACGGCGCTTCAAGCTGCCGGTCATGGGGAACCGCAACACTTTGTCGCGCAGCGAGATAGGCTGCGTGCGGCAGCTCCCCTTCAGCACCAACGAGCCTTTCGCCGCCGCCTGCTTCGAGGTCGCGCCACTGCCCACGTCCCATGACGCGGCCGAGCCCAACGCCTTCCTGCTGCGGCACAAGGACGCCAGCGTGCTGATAGCCACCGACACCGGGGTGATGACCCCGGCGCTGGAGGAGGCGATGCGGACCGCGGACCTCGCCGTCGTCGAATCCAACTACGACGAGCGCATGCTCAGCGACGGCCCCTACCCCGCCTATCTGAAGAGGCGCATCTCCGGGGACGTGGGCCACCTTTCCAACATCGCCTGCGGCGAGTCCGTAAAACGCACCATGGGCAACGGGCGCAAGTTGTTCCTCGCCCACCTCAGCAAGAACAACAACACCCCCGATGCCGCCCGGGACACCGTCGCCCGCGTGACCGGCATCAAGCGGATGAACATCGATTGCCTGGAGTTCATCGGCGACTACCGCACCCTGCGGGCGCTATAGCCGCGGCCGCACCTCGGCGGCCACCTCGCGCGACACCAGCGCCTCGGCGAGGCTGCGGGGCATCAGCACCACGTCGTCCTTCCTCAGGCTGTAGTCCCGATAGGGGCCGGAGAAGGTGGGCAGATCCTCGAGGATGCGGACCACCATGTTGTCGGACTCCTCCTCCTGCAGCAGCGGCGCCGGGGCCTCCTCCGCCGGAAGGGGTTCCTCCGCTTGGGCGGGGTCCTCCGCCGGAAGGGTTTCCTCAGCTTGGGCGGGGTCCTCCGCCGGAAGGGTTTCCTCCGCTTGGGCGGGGCCCTCGATGGGCGCCGCGGCCTCCGGGAGAGGCTCCGGTTCCGGTGGGGTTGCCTTGACATCGAGGTCGCCGATGCGGTAGTCCCTTTTGCGGAGCTGCGGCAGGATGCCGCGGTGGCCGCGGAAGTCCTCCAGGACCCTCTGGTATAGTTCCTTCTCCTCGGCGGTGAGGCGCTCGAGGGCGTTGCCGTAACCTTCCCCGCCTTTGAGCGCCATCGAGGCGATCTTGTCCATGCGGTCCTCGATTATGCGCTGCGCCAGGTCGGTCATCTTCTTCCTTCGCTGGTTGAGGCCCTCACATACGATGGAATCCGGGTCGCGGGCGAGCTCTTTCTCGTACTCCTTCTGGGTGCGGGAAAGCAGCTCCGCCAAGGCGCTGTAGAAGTCCCTCCTGAGCTCGGCCAGGGTGTTGGAGCCCCTCTCCTTGCGGTAGAGGGAGGTGAGCTCCTCGTACGCCATGGGCTCGGCTGGAGGCGGGGGCATGGCCTCATCATCCGGTTGTCCGTATATGGTTTTTATGAGTGGGGGGAAACATCAATATCTGATACGCTCTATGGCAACCGTGCATCTCGGAAACGCGGCAAGGAGCGACGGCGAGTCCTCGGAGCTGGACATATTAGTATCTCCCCGCTCGGGGTCATCGCGCATCGAAGGATTCGACCAATGGCGCCAACGGGTGGCGGTAAAGGTCCGCGCCCCTCCGGCAGACGGCAAGGCCAACAGGGAGATAGAGGAGCTGTTCCGCTCCCTCACGGGAGCGGAGGCGGAGATCGTCAGGGGCGCCGGCGGGAGGACCAAGACGGTGAGGATCGCCATGCCCCTGCATGAGCTGACGGAGACGATGGAGAGGCTCTGATGGGGGCCAGCGCCGAGCGCTTCGAGAAGCTGACGGAGGTACTCAAGGACCTCGAGGAGCTTCCTCCGGAATTCGTTGTACTGGTGGAGGGGCTCAAGGACCGCAGCGCCCTGGGGATACTGGGCGTACAGCGCGAGGTGAGGACGGTGCAGGGAGGGGGGATGTTCCAGCTCGCCGAGGCCCTGGGCCGCGAGGGGAGGAAGGCGGTGATCATGACCGACTGGGACCGCACCGGCGGCCAGCTCTCGCGGCTGCTGAGGGAGGCCTTGGAGTCCAACCAGGTGGAGTACGACGACCAGATCAGAGCGAGGATCTCCCGCATCGCCCGCAAGGACGTCAAGGACGTCGAGAGCCTGCCCGCCCTCTACGCCCGCCTGGCGACCGAGGCCGTCAGGCGGAGGGAGGGTTGATTTAAACCTTATATACCGGTTAAAACGCTGGGATGGTGCTCATGGACCGCGAAGAGATGATGGAGCTCATCGGCATCGAGTTCGAGGAGGACCTGTTCAAGGACGTCCCCGCCGAGGTGAGATGCCACCTGCCCCTGCCGCCGGGGATGTCGGAGAGAGGGACGATTGCCGCCGTGGAGCGCATCCTGGAGCGCAACCGCCACATGGGCGAGGAGCCCTCGTTCCTGGGGGCGGGGTGCTACGACCACTACGTCCCCGCCGCCGTCGACCACATCGTCTCGCGCAGCGAGTTCTACACCTCATACACGCCCTACCAGCCGGAGATAAGCCAAGGCATGCTACAGGCCCTCTTCGAGTATCAGAGCCATATCTGCGAGCTCACCGCCATGGACGCCGCCAACTGCTCGCTCTACGACGGCGCCACCGCCCTGGGCGAGGCGGCGCGGATGTGCGCCCGCCTCAACGACGGGGGCGTTTTCCTGGCGCCACGGGCGATGAGCCGGGAGAAGCTCTCGGTGCTGCGCAACTACCTCATCGGCAGCGGCGTCGATATAGGGCTCTACGGCTGGGACGAGGACGGCGGCCTGGACATCGACGACCTCGGACCGCGGCTGAGGGAGGGGCTCTGCGGCGTTTATGCCGAGTTCCCGAACATGTTCGGCGTCATCGACGCGCGGGCAGACCTGCTGCGGCCGCTGACCGATGCGCCGCTGGTGCTGGGCGTCAACCCGCTGTCCCTGGCGCTGTGCAAGCCCCCGGGGGAGATGGGGGCCGACATCGTGGTGGGCGACGGGCAATGCCTGGGGGCGCATCCCAACTTCGGCGGCCCGGGGCTGGGGATCTTCGCCTGCCGCCAAGAGCATGTGCGCAAGATGCCGGGGCGGGTGATAGGCCTCACCGAGGACTCCCGCGGCCAACAGGCTTTCTGCATGACCATGCAGACCCGGGAGCAGCACATCCGCCGCGGCAGGGCGACGTCCAACATCTGCACCAACGTGGCATTGCTGGCGGTCGGCGCCGCCGTGCACATGTCCCTGCTGGGCAGGGACGGGCTGGTGTCGTTGGCCAGGGAGAACGCGGAGCGGGCGCGGCGCCTCATGGACCTCCTGTCGGAGCTGGACAACGTCGTCTCCCCCTTCTTCGACAACCACCATTTCAACGAGTTCCTCGCCGAGATGCCGGTGCGGCCGGAGAAGCTCAACCGGGTTCTCGCCAAGCGCGGTTTCCAGGGAGGGCTGCCCATGGGCCCCCACGTCCCCGAGCTGGGGGACTGCATGCTCCTGACCAGCACCGAGATGCATGACGACGCGGCGCAGGACGCCTTCGTGGAGGCGCTGCGGGAGGTGCTCTGATGGTGCGCCGGCTGATAATGGACCGGGAACAGGAGGGCGGGCATCCGGACGTCGGCGGCCTGGTGCCGCCGGGCATGGAGAGGAGGTCGTTGCACATGCCCGCGGTGGCGGAGCCGGAGCTGCTGCGCCATTACATCGCCCTCTCCCAGGCCAACTTCGGCACCGACAGCGGCCCTTATCCGCTGGGGTCATGCACAATGAAGCACAACCCCAAGTACGCCGACCGGCTCGCCGCCTCGCCCAAGGTTACGAGGATGCACCCGTACATGGAGGACGCCCGCACCCAGGGATGCCTGGAGCTGATGTCCCGCATGGAGGCCTCCCTCTGCAGCATCAGCGGCATGGACGCCGTGTCGCTGCATCCCGCCGCCGGGGCGCACGGGGAGTACGCCAGCATGCTCATGGTCCGCGCCTATCACCGCTCCCGCAACGAGGAGCGGGACGAGGTTATCGTGCCGGACAGCGCCCACGGCACCAACCCCGCCTCGGCGAGGATGGCCGGCTTCAAGCTGGTGGAGATTCCCTCCGGCGACGACGGGCGCGTCGACATCGGGGCCCTGGAGTCGGCGCTCAGCGAGCGCAGCGCCGCGTTCATGCTCACCAACCCCAACACCCTGGGGCTCTTCGAGAAGGACGTTCGAGAGCTGGCATCGATGGTCCATGACCGCGGCGCGCTGCTTTACTACGACGGGGCGAACCTCAACGCCGTGATGGGGAGGACGAGCCCGGGCGCCATGGGCTTCGACATCGTCCATTTCAACCTGCACAAGACCTTCGCCACCCCCCACGGCGGGGGAGGACCGGGCTCGGGCCCGGTTGGCGTGAGGTCCTTCCTGGAGCCTTTCCTCCCCGTGCCGAGGGTGGTGGAGGAGGACGGCTGGCGCACCCTTGACTGGTCGCGGCCGCAGAGCATCGGCAAGGTGGGTTCCGCCCTGGGGAACTTCGCGGTGGTGCTGCGCGCCTACGCCTACATCCTGCGCCAAGGGGGAGACGGCCTCAAGGATGCCAGCGCCCGGGCGGTGCTCAACGCCAACTACCTGAAGCGCCGCATCGAGGACCATTACGAGGTGCCGTTCTCCGACCCCCGCAAGCACGAGTTCGTGGCCAGCGCCCTGGCGCTGAAGAAGGAGAAGGGGGTGAGGGCCTTGGACGTGGCGAAGCGGATGATCGACCATGGGGTGCACCCGCCCACCATCTACTTCCCCTCCCTGGTGGAGGAGGCTTTGATGATAGAGCCCACCGAGGATGAGACCAAGGAGAGCCTGGACCGCGTCGCCGACGTGATGTCCGCCATCGCCGAGGAGGACCCGGAGACCGTCAAGGCCGCGCCTCTGGAAGGGGCGGTGGGCAGGGTGGACGAGTCCAAGGCCGCCAAGGAAGCGGTGCTGAGCTTTCGCAGGCTGCGTGCCCTGCGTGACGTTTAAACACATGGAACATGATGGAGAGCCCATGGGCGAAGGCCTGTTCATAGTCCTGGAGGGCATCGACGGCTCGGGCAAGAGCAGTCTCGCCGCCAGCATGGCCGACCGCCTTTCGCCGCGCCGCGAGGTTATCCTCACCGCCGAGCCTTCGGACGGCTGGGTGGGCGACGCGGTGCGGCGCGCCAGCGCCGAGGAGGGGGCGCCTCTGCTGGAGGCTCTGCTGTTCGTGGCCGACCGCGCCCACCACACCGAGCGCGTGTCCCGCTGGTTGGCGGAGGGCAAGACGGTGATCTGCGACCGCTACTACGCCTCCACCCTGGCCTACCAGTCGGCGGCGTTGGGAGACGGGATGATGGGCTGGCTGCGGGAGCTGAACGACAAGGTGGTCATCCGGCCGGACCTCACCCTTCTCCTGGACATCGACCCCGCCGTGGGCATGGACAGGGTGAACGGACGCGGCGCAGCCAGTAAATTCGAGGAGCTGGAATACCTGAAGCGAGTCCGCGACGCCTACCTACGGGTAGCGGAGGAGGATGGCTTCAAGCTGATAGACGCCTCCCTGCCCGAGGAGGAGGCCCTCGCCCAGGCCATGAAGGCGGTGGAAGGCGTGACGGAGATGATATGATGCATCCTTCTGAAGAGATATTCTGCGCCCACAGCAACGTGCTGAGAGGCAAGACCGTGGTTTTGGGGATCAGCGGCAGCATCGCCGCGGTGGAATGCTTCGCCCTCGCCCGCGACCTGATCCGCCACGGCGCCGAGGTGGTGCCGGTGATGACCCCCTCCGCGGCGGAGATGGTGACGCCCATGGCGATGGAGTTCGCCTGCGGCCGGGCGCCCATCTGCTCGCTGGGCGGTCAGGCGGAGCACGTGTCCCTCATCTGTGAGGGAGAGGAGGGCGCGGACCTGCTGCTGATCCATCCGGCAACCGCCAACACCGTCTCCAAGGTCGCCTTGGGCATCGATGACAACGCGGTGACCAGCATGGCCACCGTCGCCTTGGGCGCGGGGACGCCGGTCATCATGGCCCCGGCCATGCACAACTCGATGTACCGCAACCCCGCGGTGCAGAGGAACCTCGAGGCCTTGCGGGCCATGGGGGTATCCTTGGTGGGGCCGGTGATCGAGGACCTTCGCGCCAAGGCCGCCGGCCGCGACGAGGTGCTGGCGGCGGCGCTGCGCGCCCTCGGCGGCAAGGACCTGGAGGGCAGGAGGGTGTTGGTGATCGGAGGCCGGGGCGAGGAGCCGGTGGACGACATGCGGGTGCTGAGCAACCGCAGCAGCGGCATCATGGCCTTGGAGCTGGCGCTGGCGGCGCACCGCCGCGGCGCCGATGTGGAGATGTGGATGGGAGCGCACGACGTTCGTGTACCCTCATACATAACAATGCGCCGCTTCGGTCCTTTCTCCGAGCTCCTGGCGATGTTGGACGGGGCGGATCACGACATCGTCCTGGTCCCGGCGGCGCTCCCCGATTTCTCCCCCGAGCGCCGCGAGGGGAAGATCGACAGCGCGGCGGGGGGCTTCGATCTGCGCCTGCACGGCCTTCCCAAGGCCCTCCCGCTGCTGGTGCGCGAGGGCCGTACGGTGGTGGGCTTCAAGGCCGAGTCCGGGGCCGACGATGACGCGTTGGCGGCCAAGGCCCGGGACAGGCTGCTGGAGCACGGCCTCGACCTGGTGGTGGCCAATGACGCCTCCGTGGCCGGAGATGGCATGGCCAGGATTCTCCTGGTGAGCGCTGACGCCGCCTCCGTTGCTGAGGGGAGCAAGGGTCGGATAGCCGATGTCATACTCGACCGGGCGGCCGGAAGAGGATGAGGGCAAGCGCCTTCTGCCCCGGCCATGTGACCTGCATATTCCAGCCCCGCCGCCATGACGACCCCCTGCGCTCGGGTTCACGGGGGGCGGGCCTCTGCCTCGACAGGGGCGCGCTGGCGCGTGTGGAGGAGTCCTCCGCGCTGAGTGTGACCATCGACGGCGCCGCCTGCGAGGCGCCGGTGACCCGGGAGGCCCTGGGCCTGCTGGGCGAGACGGGTCTGAGCGTGGAGATCGAGCTGCAGCTGCCGGTAGCCCAGGGATTCGCGATGAGCGCCGCCGGCACCGTGGCCGCCTGCCTCGCCGCCTGCGAGCTGAGGGGCAGGCCGGCGGAGGAGGCGTTCCGGGCCGCCCACATGGCGGAACTGGCACGGGGCGGCGGCATGGGCGATGTCGCTGGGATAATGGCCGGGGGCGCGTCCCTACGCAGCAGAGAGGGGCTGCCCCCGTTCGGTGAGACGAGGCGCTTGGACCTCGACGGCGAGCTTCTCCTCGTGGTCCTGGGCCCGCCGCGCTCCACCGCCGACCTGCTGAGTTCTGGCGGGGAGGAACTTATCGAGCTCCACGGAGGGCGCGGGCTGGAGGGCTTCATCGCCGAGCCTGGCTGGGATTCGCTCTTCCGCCGGTCGCTGGCTTTCGCCAGCGGCAGCGGCCTTATGACCGAGGCGGCAGCGGACGCCATCGCCAGACTGTCCCCCCACGGCCAAGCGGCCATGTGCATGCTGGGCGACTCGGTATTCTTCCGCGGGGACATCGCTGCGGCCATGGACGCCGTCGCGGGGGAGTTCTTCCTGTGCAGCATCGACCACGATGGTCCGCGCAGTTGGAGGGGGAGGCGAACGTGAGCATTTTCGGCGAGATAGAGGGACCATCGGCCACGAGGGAGGGGATGGGGCTGATCAAGCTCAAGGTCGTGGGGATGGGGATGGGCACCGCCGACCCCCGAGTAGTCATGCACGAGATGGACTCCGCCGAGATAGGCGTGGAGCGCTCCGACCGCGTCAGCGTTGTCACGGAAGGAGTGCCGCACTCCGCCATGGTCTGTCTGACCAGCACCTTGGCGGCTCCGGGGGAGTTGCTCATCTCCGAGGGACTGATGGCATCCATGGGCCTCAGCGGGGGAGAGGAGGTGACGGTGACGTTCTGCCCCCGGCCGGCTTCGGTGCGCCATATCAGGAGGTCGATGGACCGTTCGCCCCTCAGCAGGGAGGAGGTGTCCACCGTCATGAGGGACATCATGTTGTCGCGCATATCGCCGACAGAGACCGCCGCTTGGCTAACGGCGCTGCACATCAACGGCCTCAGCGAGGACGAGGTCCTCCACGTCACCGAGGAGATGGTCGCCAGCGGCATCACGCTGCAGTTCGACCGCGGCCCGGTGTTCGATTTCCACAGCATAGGCGGCGTGCCGGGTAACAAGGTGACGCCGTTGGTGGTTTCCATAGCGGCCGCCTCCGGCCTTCTAATCCCCAAGACCTCGTCGCGGGCCATCAGCAGCGCCTGCGGCACCGCTGATTTCGTGGAGGTGTTCTGCGATGTGGAGCTGGGGGCGGAGCGCCTCAAGGCGGTGGCGCAGGAGACGGGCGGAGCCCTTGCATGGGGAGGGGCGATGAACCTGACGCCCGTCAACGGTGCGATCATCGAGACCCTCTATCCCCTGGGCATAGACCCTCCCGACCTTATGATGGCCTCCATCATGAGCAAGAAGATGGCCATGGGCGCCAACCGCCTGGTAATGGACATCCCCTGCGGCCCGGGCGCCAAGGTGGAGACGTTGAGCGGTGCCAAGGGTATGGCTCAAAAGTTCATAGCACTCGGTGAGCGTTTGGGCATTCATGTGGACTGCGCCTTGACCGACGGCCGTCAGCCCGTGGGGTGGGCGATCGGACCTGGACCGGAGGCGAGGGAGTGCATAATGGCCCTGGAGGGCCATAACGGCCTCCAGGACGTGAGGGAGAAGGCCATCGGCCTGGCGGGAATGATACTGGATATGGGAGGGGCAAACGATGGTCCCCGGTCGGCTGAGCGGCTAGTCGACGGGGGCGAGGCCCTGGCCAAGTTCCAGGAGATCGTCGCCGCTCAGGGCGGGCGGGCGGACCTCTCCTCCGCCGACATCCCCTTGGGCCGGGAGAAGGCGGAGGTCGTCTCCCCGCGGAGCGGTTATGTGAACAGCATCGACAACAAGGAGCTGGTCACGGTGGCCCGCGCCGCCGGCGCCCCCCGGGACAAGGGCTCGGGGATCGTACTGGAGAAGAAGACGGACAGCAGAGTGGAGGAGGGGGAGTTGCTCTTCACCATATACGCTGACAACGCCGACAGGGCGGAGCGGGCCCTCGGCGCGGCGGAGCGGCTGCGGCCGCTGAAGGTCGGGGGTCTGCTGCTGGAGAGGACGCTGCGGCGCCCGGGCATGCTTTGACCCGCCCTCATTCGTACAGGGTGAATAGTTGGTCGTCGCCGTCTACATCGAAGAGCCCCAGACGGGCGCCGCAGTCCAGCCACCCGTGGGCGTAGTTGACGGAGGCGAAGGCGTTGACCCAGTCCCCGGTGTCGCGGAAGTGCAGTGCATCCTCGTAGTAAGAGCGGGCCATGCCCAGGAAGTCGTCGGCGAGGACCTTGCCGAAGGACCTCTCCGGCGCGGCGGTGCGCAGCCTATCGAAGGCGGCGGCGGTGGTCTCCAGGTAGCGGGACAGTAGCCCGTCGTCGATGGTGTCGCGGACCGGGTTCATCACTGGCTCCAATCCTCGTCGCTCTTAATATAAATGACCCATGCGGCCTCTCGCCCAGTAGATATTATAAGGGTGACGCAGATTCAGTGGGCATGATAGTGGTCGGGGGCTCATCGTCACGGGACATGGCAAAGGAGCTGGCAAGGCTGTTGGACTGCAAGTACGTGCAGGCGGCTACGACGCGCTTCCCTGACGGGGAATGCTACACCCGCATCGAGGACAACGAGATGGATGACGACGTCGTCATCGTCCAGAACACCTATCCTGACGAGAATGTGGTGGAGATGTTCCTGCTCCAGGATGCGGTGAAGAGGCTGGGCGCCAAATCCATCACCTGCGTGATACCGTACTACGGCTACGCCCGCCAGGACCGGATATTCAAGCCCGGAGAGCCGGAGAGCGCCAAGGTCATGGCGCAAAGGCTGGAAATGCTCTGCGACCAGGTGCTGACGATCGACATCCATAAGGAGGACGTGCTGCGCTGGTTCAAATGCCCGGCCAAGGACATCAGCGCCTCCAAGGCCATCGGCGACTACTTCCGCGAACGGGGCATCGACATGGTGCTCTCCCCGGACATCGGAGCCGCCAAGAGGGCGGAGGAGGTCGCCGGCCACATCGGCGTGCCCCACGACCATCTGGAGAAGGTGCGACTCTCCGGCACCGATGTGAGGATAACCCCGGCCAACATGGACTGCGTCGGCAAGCATGTACTGATAGTCGATGACATAATAGCCACCGGCGGCACCATACTCGCCGCCTGCGAGCAGCTGCGCGGCCAGGGCGTGGCCAGCATCAGTGTGGCCTGCACCCACGGCGTCTTCGCCAAGAACGCCCTGGAGAGGCTCACCGGCGGGAACATCGACAGCCTGCTGTGCTGCAACCCCCTGGAGAACGAGGTGTCCAACATCTCGGTGGCGCCGCTGGTCGCCGAGGCCATAGATAAGGGTTGGTAGGTGATCCGCATCCAGAAAGAGGACAGTTTCTCCGAGTGGTACAACGACATAGTGGAGCGGGCCGAGCTCTCCGACAAGCGCTACCCCGTGAAGGGGATGAACGTATGGACCCCATACGGCTGGAAGATAATGCGCCTCATCGACTCCTACATACGCGAGGAGCTCGACGACACCGGTCACGACGAGGTCAGCTTCCCCCTGCTCATACCGGAGACCGAGTTCAAGAAGGAGAAGGAGCACATCAAAGGATTCGACTCCGAGGTCTACTGGGTCACCCACGCGGGGGCCAACGAGCTGGACGTCCGCCTTGTCCTGCGGCCCACCAGCGAGACCGCCATGTACCCGATGTTCGCTCTGTGGGTGCGCTCCCACGGCGACCTGCCGCTGAAGACCTACCAGCTGGTCAACACCTTCCGCTACGAGACCAAGCAGACCCGCTCCTTCATCCGCGTGCGGGAGATCCATTTCTTCGAGAGTCACACCTGCCATGCCACCGAGGGCGACGCCCAGGCGCAGGTGGATGAGGACTTCGTCATCCTGGAGAGGCTGATGGACAAGCTCTGCATACCCTACTCCCTGCTGCGGCGCACCGAATGGGACAAGTTCCCGGGGGCGCACTACACGGTGGGCATCGACACCTCGATGCCCAACGGCAGGAGCCTGCAGATCGGCTCCATCCACCACTACCTGACCAACTTCTCCGTGCCCTATGGGATAAGCTACGAGACCGAGGACGGCGGCCACGAGCACGTCCATCAGACCACCTTCGGGATGAGCGAGCGCCTGATGGGGGCGATAATCGGCGTCCACGGCGACGACAAGGGACTGGTGCTGCCTCCGGCGGTGGCGCCGTTCCAGGCGGTCATAGTCCCCATACCGGCCAAAGGAAGGGGCGAGGAGGTCCAGGAGGCCGCCGCGGCCCTGAGGGGCCGCTTGCGGGCCGCCGGACTGCGGGTCAAGCTTGACGACCGCGACGAGCGCCCGGGCAGCAAGTTCTTCGATTGGGAGATACGAGGGGTCCCGCTGCGTCTGGAGCTGGGGATGCGGGACATCGAGGGAGGAGTCGCCACCTACGTCCGCCGCGACAGCGGCGAGAAGGGCACCCTGCCCCTGGACAGCGTCGAGGAGGGCGCCAGGTCGGTGCTGGACGAGATAAGCTCGTCCATGAGGGCCAAGGCCTGGGAGAATCACATCTCAGCGGTGGCCGATGTCGGATCCCTGCAGGAGCCCCCCGCCAAGACCCTGCGCTTCGGATGGTGCGGCAAGGAGTCCTGCGGCCAAAGGATAGAGGAGGAGTTCGACCTCACCCTGCTGGGAACGCCTTACGGGCACGAGGGCGAGAGGAGGAGATGCATAGTCTGCGACGCGGAGAGCGAGAATCTGGGCTATGCGGCGCGCTCGATGTGAGCGTCAGGCCCGGTCCTCTTCCTCCCACTTGAGGAGGAGGAGCCCGGCGAGGCCGATGCCCACGAAGGCCAGGACCATTCCCCAGATGCCCACGTACTCCATGGCCAGAAGGTTCCAGGCCCCGTACATGAACCCCCAATAGATGTAGATGCTGAGGCCGGCTATTATCATAAGGGTGCAGACGGCCCTCTTCCAGCTCTTGGGGAAGGCTTCCTCTTCCATGCCGGCTCCTATGGAATCCCGCTATTAATTCTTTTTCAGCTCTCCCTGGGGAGGAGCAGCCCCTTCGCCCTGGCGTAGCTGTGGTCCACAGCATCCAGGTTGCACCATTCGCGGTCCAGCGTGGTGATGTTGAAATCGTAGCGCTCGGCGAACTGCCGGGTGCAGCGTTCGAACTCGTCGTCATCGCCGAGGCCTGTGGGTATCTTCATCACCGTGTCGTACTCCGCCATCTCGAATATCATGCGCACCATCTCGTCGTCCTCGGCGTCCATGCCCTTGAACAGCTCCATCCGCGACTTCAGCTGCTCCCAGTTCGTCGCGTATCCCGGGGTGAAATAGAGTATGCCCGGGTACTTCTTCAGCAGGCGGAGGTAGTTGTCCTGGCCGCCGATGGCGGCGGCGATGCAGTCGTCGACGATCTTGCCGTCGGGGCTGCACAGGATCTCCACCGGGGTGCGGACCCGCTCCGCCGCCCAGTCATGTATGCCTTTGAGCGCGTTGCCGCATAGGCCATAGAAGAGGACGGTGGCGTCGAAGGCCCCGTCGATCTCCTCCAACGAGCGCAGTATCTCCTCGCGCAGGTCATCGGGCTCCTCGTGCAGCCCCAGGTCCTTCATCCAGATGATGCAGTTGAAACCTTCGCGGGGAAGGTCGACCCCGCCGCGGAGGAAATCGTCCTCCTCGATGAGCTCCAGCTCCGTACCGTTCCCCTTCATCTTGCGCTCGAGGCTGAAGGAGTGCTCGTTGCGCAGCAGCAGCACGCGGTCCACTTCCTCGTCGTTTAGCAGGCAGTAGACTATCTCATCCTCCAGCACCGGGCATGCGATGATGCCTAGATTGCCCTCCGTACTCATTTCACAGGGCCCCCTTGGTCACCCTCAGGCGGCGGTCGAACTCCTCCATGGCCCTCATGGCGGCCGCGCCCTCCGCGGTTATGGTGTAGGTCCCGCGGCGCTCGGTCTTATCCAAAAGGCCCAGCTCCATCAGGTTGCGCAGATGGAACTGCAGGTGACCGGCCTTGAGGCCGCAGTGCTCGGTCATGTCCGAGAAGGCCCGCTGCCCTCCGTCCATGAAGTACATCAGGTTTATCCGGTGGGGGTTGGAGAGCGCCGACATCGCCTCCATGGCGAAGGAGCTGGGCTCGGCCGATGGCGGCCCGGGCGATGCCAGTTCGCCGAGCAGTGACTGTATCCTCTTGGCCATGGCGAGCGCGGAGCCCGCCTCGGTCAGCACCTTCATGAGGTATTCGTTGCAGTCCTTGCTGCCACAGTTCTCGGAGACGTCCTTGAGGCCCTCCCGCGTTTCCTCCAGCTTGCTGCGGGCGGCATCGGCGCCTTGGGACTGGAATGCGAGCAGTGCCTCCTGTACCGCCTCCTCCGTGCTCTGGCGGCACTGCTCGCGGCTGGTGCAGAAGGCGAAGCCGTCCATATTGGCGGGGGCCTTGCGGAGCAACTGCTCGCCGTGCTCCCGCAGGGCCGTGTTGACCTCGCCCACCACGGCCCTCTTGAAATCATCCATGCGGACGGTCAGCATGTCCTCGTTGACCTTGTTTACATTCTCCTCGAGTTCCCTGATGGTCTCGGAGAGGAGTTTGGAATGGGAGTTCATAATAGTTTATTAGATAATTTCAATATAAGAATATTATCAAAATAGAGTCGAGGAACGCGTCGCATCATGTCCATTGGAAAGACTAATATCCCCGCCGCCGCTACCGTGAGAAGGTGATCTGATTGGCTTTCCGCGAGGGCGAGTTCCTGTACATTCTCGATGACCAAGGTAAGAGGCACTGGTTCAAGGCCGCCGCCGGCATGGTCAAGGTCCCGTCGCTGGGTTCGCTGGACGGCGACCGCGTCATGGCCCTCGACGACGGGGCGCGGCTCGTGGTCGCGAAGCGCCCGATGCATGTTTTCCGCCCCGGCACCACGGACCTCATGTCATCGTTGGAGCGGGGGGCGCAGGTCATCACCCCCAAGGACGCCGCCACCATCATAATGGAGTGCGACATCCCCGCCGCCCGCACAGTGCTGGAGGTCGGCGCGGGGTCGGGGTCCATGAGCATCGCGCTGCTGCGGGCGCTGCCGCCGGAGGGCAGGCTGCACACCATCGAGCTGCGCGACGACTTCGCCAAGCGGGCGGAGAGGAACATCGCCCGCGCCGGTCTGTCCCCGCGCTGGGAATGCAGCGTGGGCGATGCCAGGACGGTCTCGCTCCCCATCGAGGCGGACGTGGCGGTGATGGACATGCCAACCCCCTGGGAGGCCTTGGCCAACGTGGACGGGATGCTCCGCGAAGGCGGGAGGGTCTGCGCCTACGTGCCCAACACCAACCAGCTGGAGTCCGCCGTGCGGGCGCTTCGGGAGCTGGGCTATGCCGAGGTGCGCGCCGTGGAGAACCTACAGAGAGGCATGGAGGTGCACGCCGGGGGAGTTCGCCCGTCGTTCGAGATGCTCGGCCACACCGCCTACCTGGTCTTCGGCCGCAAGGCGGCCCGCGGCGAAGAATGACTTAAGTATTCTACTATGATACACAGGCGATGGCGGTCGCTGAGATAAAGATAGAGCTGAAGAAAGGGGTCGCCGACCCCGAGGGTCAGAACACCAAGAAGGCGCTCGAGCTCCTAGGCTTCGAGGGTCTTCGCTCGGTGAGGTCCATGAAATGCTTCCAGGTCGACATCGGTCTGGAGGGGGACGAGGCCTTAAAGGCCTGCCAGGACATGTGCCGAAGGCTTCTCGCCAATCCGGTGATCCAGAGCTACAGCGTAGAGCTGAAGTGATAGCATGCCCTTCGACGACCTCATAAGCCAGGATGTCAGCGCCCCCGTGGCCGAGCTGGACATCCACGCCGCCAGCGACGAGCAGCTGATGGAGATGTCCGCCGAGCTGGGGCTCGGCCTCTCCCTCGATGAGATAAAGAGCGTTCGCGAGCATTTCGCCGCCGAAGGCCGCTGCCCCACCGACATCGAGCTCCAGAGCATAGGTCAGGCCTGGAGCGAGCACTGTTGCTACAAGAGCTCCAAGACCCACCTCAAGGAGTTCGTCTTCGCCATCGACCATCCTGATGTCATCGCCCGCGGCGACGCGGGGGTGATGGCCTTCGACGACGAGCATGCTTACTCGCTCCGCTTGGAGAGCCACAACCACCCCTCGGCCATCGAGCCCTACGGCGGCGCCGCCACCGGCATCGGCGGCATACTGCGCGACGTGGTTTGCATGGGGACGCAACCCATAGCGCTGGTGGACCCGCTCTGCTTCGGCCCCATCGACTCCGATGCGCCCCTGCCGCCCGGCGTGAAGCACCCCCGCTATCTCGTCGACGGCGTGGTCTCGGGCATAAGCGACTACGGCAACCGCGTCGGGGTGCCCACCGTCAGCGGTGGCTTCTTCTTCGACGAGCGCTACACCGGCAACTGCCTGGTGAACGTGGGCTGCCTGGGATTCGGAAAGAGGTCCGAGGTCTGCAAGAACTTCGTCGGCGGCCCGGGCGAGGTGCTGATACTCTGCGGCGGACGTACCGGCAGGGACGGCATCCACGGCGTCACCTTCGCTTCGGTGGAGCTCAAGGAGAGCTCCGAGGAGGAGGACCGCGGGTCGGTGCAGCTGGGCGACCCCATCACCAAGGAGCCGCTGATGCACGCCTGCCTGGAGGTGAACCGCAAGAACCTGATAACCGGTATGAAGGACCTCGGCGGCGGAGGACTGAGCTGCGTGGTGGGCGAGATGGCCCTGGACGCCGGCTGCGGCGCCGTCGTGGACCTGGACCGCGTGCCCCTGAAGGAGGAGGGCCTGGCCCCTTGGGAGATATGGGTGTCCGAGTCCCAGGAGAGGATGATGCTGGCCACCACCGAGGACAAGGTGGGGGAGATTATGGACGTGTTCGGCACCTGGGACGTCCTCGCCACCGTGGTGGCCACCACCACGGAGGAGAAGAGGACGAGGATACGGTGGCACGGCGAGGACATATTCGACATGGACCTCGACTTCCTCACCGGAGGGCCGGAGTACTGCCGGCCCTTCGAGATCTCCGTCCCCGCGGGCGAGGCGGGGGAGAAGATCCCGGACATCCCCGCGCTGACCGAGGCGTTGCTCGAGCTCCTCTCCGACCCCAACGTGGCGTCCAAGGAATGGGCGGTGAGGCAGTACGACCATGACGTTCGCGCCGCGACCGTCCTCAGGCCGATGGTGGGCCCGCCCAACGACACCGGCCCCGGCGACGCCGCCGTGCTGCGCCCGCTGGCGGAGAGCTGGAGAGGATTGGCCACGGCGGTGGGCTGCAACCCCTGGTTCACATCCGAGGACCCTTACCGCGGCGGCATGTCGGCGGTGGACGAGACCTGCCGCAACCTGGTCGCCGTCGGCGCCAGACCGCACTCCCTCACCGACTGTCTCAACTTCGGCAACCCCGAGAAACCTGACCGCCTGGGCCAGTTCCGCGAGGCGGTGCGGGGGCTGGGCGAGGCGGCGTCCGCCCTGGACCTGCCGATACCTTCCGGCAACGTCAGCCTCTACAACGAGAGCCCCCGCGCCGGGGCGCTGCCGACGCCCATGGTCATGGGCGTGGGCATAGTGGAGGACGTGCGCAGATGCGTCAGCTCCGACCTCAAGGAGGCGGGCAACCCGCTGTACGTGGTCGGCGATACCTACCGGGAGATGGGCGGGTCGCTGCTCTACCGCCGCTTCGGCGGCGAGGGCGGCGACGTCCCACAGGTGGTCCTGGAATCGTTGAAGACGAAGATGGACCTGCTGCTGGAGGCGATGTCCAAGGGCTTGGTGAACAGCTGCCACGACTGCTCCGACGGAGGGCTGGCGGTCTGCATCGCCGAGATGTGCATCGGCGGATCGACCGGCGCCAGCGTCACCCTCGACGCGATGGGCCACCTCGACACGGCGGAGAAGCTGTTCTCAGAGAGCAACGGCCGCTGGGTCGTCGAGGTGGCGGCGGAGCACGAGGAGGACTGGCAGAACCTGATGGGGCATCACGCCCTGTGGATCGGCGTCGCCGGCGGGCCCTCGCTGCTCATAGAGGGAACTGGCATGGACATAAAGGTCGAGGACCTGAAGAGGGGCTGGGGCGACCCGATGTGGGAGATAATGGGGTGATATGATGAGGCCAGAGGATATCAGGGTGTGCGTCCTCCGCATCGAGGGGACGAACTGCGAGGAGGAGACCCACCGCGCCTTCCAGGCCGTGGGCTGCGACCCGGAGATGGTCCATCTCAACCAGCTAACCGGCCATGGCCCCCACGCTTCGCAACGCAGCCTGGAGGACTACGACGCCCTTGCTTTCCCCGGCGGCTTCTCCGCCGGGGACTATGTCCGCGCCGGGGCGATATTCGCCGCCCGGGCCAAGAGCGCCCTCGGGAGCGAGATCTCCGCCTTCGTGGAGGCGGAGAAGCCGGTCATCGGGATCTGCAACGGCTTCCAGATATTGGTGGAGATGGGGCTGCTGCCGGCGATCGACGGCCCCAGCGATGTGCCCACGGCGGCGCTGTTCACCAATGACAGCGGGCGCTTCGAGTGCCGCCCTAGCTACCTGCGCAACGAGAGCCGCGGTCGCTGCCTGTTCACCAGGGAGCTGCCGCGCGGCCGGACGGTGATGTTCCCGGTGGCGCACGCCGAGGGCAAGCTGATGAGCGCCGACCCCCGGCTGGCGGAGAAATTGGAGGACAACGACCAACTGGTGTTCCGTTACGTCGACCCGGATGGGAGGCCGGCGGGATACCCGTGGAATCCCAACGGCTCGGAGGGGAACGTGGCCGGAATATGCAACCCCGCGGGGAACGTCCTGGGAATGATGCCCCACCCCGAGAGGGCGCTGGACCCGCACACCGCCCCGGACTGGACGCGCAAGCTCAAGAAGGAGGGCGACGGCCTGGCGGTGTTCCGCTCCATGGTGGAATCGCTGACCCGCTAGATCTCCACCCGCACCTCGACGCGGTCGCCGTCTGATATGCTCAACGTGCGGCGCAGATGGTATTGGCAGACCACCTCTATGACGTCATCGTGATGGGTGCGCTCAGGTATTACAACCGCGCAGTCGATGTTGCGAATCTTGGCCTTATAGGCGGTGACATCGCCGAAGGTGCGCCCGTCGCGGGAGAACCCCTTGATCTGGTAGCCGGGGCTGTCCTTGATTATCTGCAGCTTGCCGACGTCGTCCTTGTCCAGCTTGATGTTCAAGGTGCCCTCGTAGGGCTTGAATTCAAGTTGGACGATGAACTGCTCCAAGTACTGGCTCTGGCAGATGTAGTAGCCGCCCTCGCCGAGGCCGGTGGATATGGTGCCTTGGAGGATGACGTGGTCGGTGAGCTCGAAGATCCGCCGGTACTCGGCGTACTCCCGCCGCAGCTCCTCGACCCCTTTCTCGGTGAGCCTTATCCGCTGCCTTCTGGCGCCGAGGTCCCTCTCGATCAGGCCGTCCTCGAGCAGCTCGAGGATCCGTTTCGATGCGGACTGCTGGCTCATATCCAGTGCTTCCCCGAGCTCCCGGGAGGAGATGGCGACGTAGTTGTTCAGGCCTCCGATAAGGGCCACCTTCCTCAGGGCGGACAGGTATTTCTCATTCATTTGAACCACCAGTATCTGGAAGAGGATATTAGCGTAATCGCCGGTTCACGGTAAAAACATGTTGCCGTCATCTACTGAAAAGGAGAAGGAACTCCCGGTTGCCGCGGTTCTTGCTCCCTCCGCGCAGCGGGGAGTCCATCCAGTCCGTCGCTCCGAGGCCTTTGTGGCTGATGCCGAGGGCCGCCCTCAAGGACTCTTCCCTCTCCTGCTCGCGCACCGGGTCCTTTCCCGTTTCGTACTGCGGCTTGAGCAGCGCTATGAGCGCCCCGTCATCGTCGATGCGGGGCGATACGGCGGGCAGCAGGTCCGCCAGCGTCTCGCCGGTGACGTCCATGACCGCCAGCGGGAAGGTCCTGCCCTGCACCGCCGATGCGAGCTCTTCGCGGTCAGCGGCGTCCACTCCGGCGACGAAGCGCACCCGCCGGTCCTCCCTCAATAGAGGATTCAGAGCGTCCTCCGCTATGTCGACCGCCGTCACCGAGGCGGCGCCGTTGCGCAGCAGGCAGTCGGTGAACCCTCCTTCGGAGCACCCTATGTCCAACGCATCGATGCCGCGGCAGCCCACCCGGAAGCCTTCCAGCGCCGCTTGGAGCTTGTAGCCGCCGCGCCCAACGAAGAGAAAGGGCTCCAGGTCCACCGCGTCCCCGGGCCTGACGATGCGCGACTGCTTGGTGACCACCTCGCCGTTGACGGTCACGGCCCCGGTGCGGATGAGATGCGCCGCCTTGGAGCGGGAAGTTACCAGCCCTTCGGCGACGAGATGGCTGTCAAGCCGCAGGTTCATGGGATTCGAAACGTCACCGTTGATATTGAAACCACCGCGAAAACATGATATACCGCCGGAGGGCTAGAAGCGGCGATAGCATGGGAAAGCACGTCATGGAGGCCATGGGCCGCGCCCGGGTGGTTGTGGAGGACGGGAAGGTGGTCGAGGTGGGGAAGCCCATCATCGAATACTGCCCTCTGTTCAAGAAGCACCGGGGGATAGACAGGCTGGACGAGGACAGCATACGTGAGAATATCGAATTCCGCATCCGCGATTTCGGCATGTGCACCCCGCAGAGGAAGATGTTCATGGAGGACTTCCTCAGCTTCGGGGTCTCAGAGCTTATATGCATGGGCGTCGAGGAGGGCGCTCTCGATGCCGCCGTCCTCGTCGGCGACGGCGTCGGGACCTGCGTCGTCGATGACCCGGCGATGATCCAGGGAATCGGCGGACGCATCTCCGGGGTAGTCTCGACCGAGGTCATACCGGAGCTGGTGGATACCGTGGGGGAGGACCGTTGCCTCGGCGGCGCCATCGACCAGGTGGCCGGCGCGGAGCTGGCCTTCTCGCTGGGATTCGAGAGCGTGGCCGTCAGCGTGGCGATCGGCGATGACGCCCGCGCCCTGAAGGAGCGCTTCGGCGACCGGGTGATGACCTTCGCGGTGCACACCACCGGCTGCGACCGCCGCGACGCCGAGGACTTCTTCAGCTATTGCGACGTGGTCACCGGCTGCGCCTCCCTGCACGTCCGCGAGCTCGCGAAGGAGCGGGCCTTGCTGCAGGTGGGGGAGAGGGTGCCGGCCTACGCCGCCACCAAGAAGGGCAAGGAGCTGATGGAGATGAAGCTCCGTCAGCTGGGCAAGTCCCCTGCCAGCGGCGACAGCGAGGACCCGCCGCGGCCGCTGGTCTAGTCCTCGAGTATGACGTGAGTGCCTGAGCGCAGGTAGACCAGGGGGATCCGCTGGGCCCGCAGCCGCGCGCGCAGCTCCTTGTCGTTGGTCACCACGTAGGCGTCCAGCTCGCGGGCCAGCTCAATTATGGCGTCGTCGCCGCTGCTCTTGGTGGGCAGTATCTCGTACTTGCGGGCGAGGGCGATCGCCGCCTTGGAATGCTTGGCGCCGCATTTCTTGAGCTCCCCCACCATGGGTCCGGGGACCACCACGCGGCATTCGCCCAACAGCCGGCGCAGCTCGAGGTCGAGATTGAGCTTGGCCTCGAAGGGCATAAGAAGGGCATTGGTGTCCAGGACCACAGCGCGCATCTCACTGGATGATGCCGTAGCCTATAAGCCGCCACTTGCCGGAGATGCGGCGGGAGATGGCCACCCTCTGGCCGGCCTCAGCGCACACCGGTATCTTGAGGCTCACCTGCGCCGATCCCCCGTGGGCGCTGCTGACAACGCCCACAGTGGTGGCGGTGCCGATGCTCAGCATCAACGGCTCGTTGGGCTTGATCGATTCCACCTTCATGTCGGCATTGGTGCCCACCACCTGGTCGAGCAGATGGGCATCCATCCCGAAGGACTGCACCACCGGCGGCAGGGTGTCGGGCCTGCCCACCATGCGGCCGGTGAGGGCGTCCGACTTGGTCAGCGATGGGTCCAGCTTGGTGCCGATGGCTATCAGCCCGCCGGCGCTGGCTTCCTCTATAATCTGGCCGCCGGAGAAGAGCGATTCCACCCGGGTGTGGATGGTCTCGTAGGCCGCTTTGCCAGCCAGCTCGGTCTTGCGCCCGGGCTCGATCTGCAGCTCATCGCCCACCCGGAGACGGCCTTGGATCAGCGAACCTCCCAGCACGCCGCCGCGCAGGTCATTGGCGCCGATACCGGGATTGTTGATGTCGAAGGAGCGGGCCACGTACATCCGCGGCGGGGCGTCGTTGTCGCGGCTCACCTCGGCCACGATGTGGGCCTCGATGGCCTCGACCAGCTTGTCGATGTTGACGTCATGGTGCGCGGACACGGGTATGATGGGCGCGTCCTCGGCCACCGTCCCCTTGACGAACTCCTTTATCCCCTTGTGGTTCTCGATGGCCTCGTCGCGGGTGACGAGGTCGATCTTGTTCTGAACTATGATGATCTTCTCGATGCCCACGATGCTGAGGGCCATGAGGTGCTCCTTGGTCTGGGGCTGGGGGCATTTCTCGTTGGCCGCCACCAGCAACAGGGCGCCGTCCATGAGGGCGGCGCCGGAGAGCATCGTGGCCATCAGGGTCTCGTGGCCGGGGGAGTCCACGAAGGACACCGCCCGCATGAACTCCGCCGAGCCCCCGCAGGAGCCGCAGGCCTCCTTGGCGGTGTAGCCGGCGGCGCCTTCGCAGGCAGGGCAGCGGTAGAATGCGACGTCGGCGTACCCGAGCCTTATGGAGATGCCTCTCTTGATCTCCTCGGAGTGCCTGTCGGTCCACTCGCCGCTCAGCGCCTTTGTCAGAGTGGTCTTGCCGTGGTCGACGTGGCCTATCATGCCGATGTTCAGCTCGGGTTGCCGCGGTACCTTCATCCGGTCTCCTCAGTTGGGTTGAGGCTGTCCTCGATCGACTTGGCGCCGTAATGGTCCACGCTCATGTTCACCTGCACGATGTCAGAGGATATGTGGCGGCCGCAGATGGCCTTGCGCCTTCTCTCCCCTCCGTACTTGGGGTGGAACCCTTTGCTCTCCGAGAGCAGGAGCTTCCTGCGGCGGTTGCCAGGCAGGTCGTTCCTCATGGGCGTGCCATTCTGGTCGCTGCCGCCGGTTATCTTGAGCTTGAAACCAGGCAGGCCGACGAAGATGCCGTCAACTACCTCTCCGATGCTCTTGCCTATGAGCGAGTTGGCATGGTGACCGGACACGGTGACTTTGTGGGACCTGCCGGTCTTGACATCGTTGATGACAGCTTTGAACTCAGCCATATTTAAACACCTGTAAGTATCGCCTTAATGAGGTTGACAATAAATAACTTTTGGTGGCCCAGCCTTCGGGAGGGGGAGGGCCAGATGTCGCGACGAGCCGTCACTCGGACTGCTTCTTGTCCTTCTTTTTGCGGGGGGCGGGGGTCTCCTCGGCCGCCTTGCGCTCCTCCTCCTTGGCCGCCTTGCGGGCGGCCTTCTCCTCGGCATGCCGCGCCAGGGCGGCCTTGATGCGGTCCTTCAAGGAGGATATCGACTTTACGGGGGAAGGGTCCACGCTGTTCAGATAAGCCAGGTACAGCGAGGTGTAGTCGCCGTACATGATGGACTTGAGGTTCTTCTCCAGGATGTCGCCGCCGCTGATCTCCACCACCTCCACATCCAGACCCTTCTCGCGCATGGTCTCCAGCGAGGCGTTCATCATGTGCCTCAGCATTTCAGGGGGGTCGGTGTCGTAGAGGAACACCGGGATGCAGGGCTTGTCGTTGCCCCCCTGCATCCAACCTTCGATCTCGTTGTGGTTGAACTCCGGGATGGTCCCATGGAAGGCGATCATCTTGGAGTTCTCGTTGAACTGGTTCTTCCAGCGCAGCGCCGACGAGGTCATGTATGGGTAGGAGTAGACCACGGGGATGCGGTCCTTGAGCCTTAACGCCAGTATTCGGGCGGGGTTGTCATCGCCGTCGGAGGACATGCTGTCCCTGGCCTCCCTCAGCGCCGGCAGGGCCTCACGGATGGCGCTGCGGCAGGGGGACACGCCCAGGGACTCCAATATGTTGCCCTGGCAGCCGAGGAGGTGCCCGAGGGCGCTGCGGGGCGGGATGCCGACAGGGAGCTTCACGTGCATGAGGCCGTCCTCGTTGCAGGCCTCCTCGAGAGCGCCGCCGGAGCTGATGCCGATGATGCTGCAACCGGCCTCCCGCGCCTGGGCGTAGAGCTCCAGCGTCTCCTTGGTGTCGCCGGAGTAGCTGGTGATGAGGACCAGGCTGTCATCCCCCGCCCAGCTGGGCATCTGCACGCCGCGCACGACGCTGACGGGCAGCTCCGACGAGGCGTAGGAGAAGTCGGCGAGGATGTCGCCGCTGATGGCGGAGCCCCCCATGCCGCAGATGACCACCCTGCGGCATTCGAAGGAGAGTTCCAAGGGCGCGGAGGTGGACAGGTCCAACTGCTCCACGAACGAGCCGATCTGCTCGGCCATGTTCTCCTGGTCCATCATCTGCTCCGTGGCTTTGCTCATACGGGCATCACATCCCCCAGAACGGGCTTTCCTTGCGCTTGATACGGATGAGCTCCTCCAGGGTCATGCGCTCGTCCTCGGTGATGTCCATGCCCTGAAGCTGCTTTGCCGCGGACTCTTTCAGGTCCACGAAGAGGATGTCCTCCACATCGGCCTGCCTCCCCACCGTCACCGAGTCCAGGGCCACGGCCACCTCCTCGCCCTGCTTGGCCTCCTTGGCGGCGTCCTCGCCGGAGCGTATGCTCTTGATGCGGCCCACATTGCGGCCGTCGGCGGTGACCACCTTCTGGCCGGTCCTTATCCTTCCCGCCAGCACGCGGACGCCGACGATGGCGGGCTTGCTGACGCGGAAGACGCAGTTGGGAAGTAACAAGATCTTCCCGGGGAAGGCGAACTCCGCCCTCTTCTCCGCCTCCAGGACGCGCTTCTGCTCGTCCACCCATTCCTGGTACTCCTCGATGAGGCGGTAGACGACCTGGTTGGAGAACAGCTTCATGTCGGCGGTCTTCATCGCCTCCTTGGCGTCGGGGGTGGAGTTGACGTTGAAGGCGAGGATGGCCCGGTTGAACACGTTGTTGCTGGCGGAGGCCTCCACCACGTCGCGGCGGGCTATATCCCCCACCCCGTATTTACGTATGGGTATGCCGGCGGCCTTGGCCTCGTAGGCCAGCGCCTCCAGGGAGCCGATGGCGTCGGCCTTCACGCTCACCCCCTCGTCCTGCACCTCGATGTTGATCTCCGTCTCGGCGTCCAGCTCGGCGAGGGCTTCAGAGTCGTCGCCCTTGATCGCCCGCAGCGGGGCGCCGGAGACCACGCCCTCCAGGGACTGGCAGGACAGCTTGACCCCCGCCGCCGCCGACACCGAGTCCAGCGAGCGGAAGCGGTCGCGAAGGTCGCGTATCTCGTCCAAGGCCTTGGGCTTGAGAATGGCCTTGACCTTGGTGACAACGGGCTCGTTCCTGGTGCCCAGGGCCACGCGGTCCCCCTTGCGCACCGTGCCGGAGTAGAGTATGACGTCCACCGTCTGGCCCAGGCCGCGCTCCTCCTTGACCTCCAGGATGGTTCCCTTGCCCGGGCCCTCCTCGGTCTCCAGGTCCCCCTCCATAAAGCGCTGGGCCAGGCCGATTAGCACCAGCAGCAGGTCGGGGACCCCTTCGCCGGTGGCGGCGCTGACAGGCACCATGGCGATGGTCTTGCGGAAGTCGTCGATGCGGTCGTAGCGCTCGGCGGAGAGGCCTTCCTCGGCGAGCTTGGCTATGTTGCGGTAGAGGCGCTGGTTGAGGTCGTCGACCGGCTCCGCATCCTGGGCCCGCTCGGAGAGGACGAAGGGGCGGTTGGTCTCCGAGCGCCATCCCGGTATGACATCGATCTTGTTGAGGGCGATTATGAACGGCGTCTTGAACTGTTTGAGTATGCGTATCGACTCGATGGTCTGGGGCTTGATGCCTTCTTTGACATCGATCACCAGCACCGCGAGGTCGGCCAGCGATCCTCCGCGGGCGCGGAGGGTGATGAAAGAGTGGTGGCCGGGAGTGTCGATGAACAGCAGGCCGGGGACGTTGAAGGACCTGTCCTTCATCAACGGCCCGCAGACCGTGCGGATGTGCTCGATGGGCACCTCGGTGGCGCCGATGTGCTGGGTTATCAGCCCCGCCTCGCCGGCGGCCACTGACGTGCCGCGCACGCAGTCCAGCAGACGGGTCTTGCCGTGGTCCACATGACCGAGGACGCTTACTATCGGCTGTCTTGTTCCCATAATGTCGCCCTCCCGGCCCCGCGGGGCCTGCTGCTCACTCGTATACCCAGGGATCCACTGCCCGCTGGTAGTCCACCAGCTCGTCGGGGGAGAAGAACAGGTCTATCTCCCGGGCGGCGGACTCCGGGGAGTCGGATCCATGGATGATGTTGCGGCCCATGTCCAGGGCCAGGTCGCCGCGCATGGTCCCCGGGGCGGCGTCCATGGGGTTGGTCTTGCCCATCATCTGACGGCAGACCGCCGCGGCGTTCTCGCCCTCCCACACCATGGCCAGCACCGGGCCGGACGTGATGTATCCTATCAGCCCGTCGTAGAAGGGCTTGCCCTTGTGCTCCCCGTAGTGGGTCTCGGCGAGGGCGCGGTCTATGGTCATGAACTTCATGGCCACTGGCTTGAGCCCCTTGCGCTCCAGACGGGAGACTATCTCCCCTATGAGGGAGCGCTGCACGCCATCCGGCTTGACCATCAGATAGGTCCTCTCAGACGCCATGTCTCACTCCCCCTTCTTCTCCATCGACTTCAGGCGCGCCTGCTTCTCGGTGGCGAACTGCTCCGTCCAAGCGGTGGTGCGGGGCACGCGTTTGAGGCTGACCATGTTCTTATGGCACTTCTTGGTGCAGAAGTTCATGACGGTCCCGTCCTTCTTCACGTACATGGACCCCGAGCCGGGCTCGATGTCCACGCCGCAGAAGGTGCATTTCCTCTTCTCGACCATTCCATTCACCTCAGGCTGAGCTTCCTTGCCTCTCTCGAGGTCTCACGGAGCATGAGTATGTCGCCCATCCTCACCGGCCCCATTATGTTGCGGGTGATTATCCTTCCCTTATCCCTTCCGTCGAGGACGCGGACCTTCACCTGGGTGGCCTCCCCGGTCATGCCGGTGCGCCCGATGACCTCCACGACCTCTGAGGGTATGCTTGTGCTGTCGACCATCGATACCACCTCACTTGTTCAGTGCGGCGATGGCCTTCACAATCTCATCGTAAAGGGGCTTTCCCTTTCCAAGGTCAGTTATGGCTATGGACGCGGTGGGCTTCTCCAGGCCGGTGGCGTTGCCGAGCTCGGCCTTGCTGGGCACGTAGGCGTAGGCCACCTTCCTCTCCTCGCAGAGCATGGGCATGTGCGCCAGGATCTCGGGGGGGTCGACGTCGGCGGCCATAACGACGATGGAGGCGTCGCCGCGCTCCACGACCTTGGTCACCTCGTTGCTTCCTTTCTTGATCTTGCCGGTGTCCCGGACGGTCTCCACCAGGTTGTAGGTCTTGTCAGAGATCTCCTTGGGAGTGTCGTACTTCACATAAATGGACATTTGGTTACCTCCTTCCGATGCAAGGCATCGTCATCAGTCATCGGCTCAGAAGAGCGGGATGAAGTGAAGTGGTCCCGCTATAAAAGAGTTGTTGATTCCCCCCGAAGGGGGGATGGGTTTGGCCTCAGTCGATGCGCTTGAAGGCCTTGGCCGGCGAACCGCAGACCGGGCAGCTGAGAGGAGGCTCGTCATGGGCCACGTAGCCGCAGACCTTGCAGACGTGCAGGTCCTCGGCGGCGAGGTCCTTGCCGCCGGACACCGCGTCCTTGGCGGCGGAGAACGCCTGCTCGTGGATCTGCTCCACCTTCATCGCGTAGACGAAGCTGCGCTCGGCGGACTTCTGGCCCTCCTCCTGGGCCTTCTCTATGAACTCGGGGTACATGGTGGTGAACTCGTGGGTCTCGCCGGCGATGGCGTCCTCCAGGTTCTTCACCGTGTCTTTCACCGCGCCGAGGGTGCGGAAATGCGCCAGCGCGTGTATGGTCTCGGACTCGGCGGCGGCGCGGAAATACTTGGCCACCTGCCCGTACCCCTCCTGGCGGGCCTTCTCTGCGAACGCCAGGTACATGCGGTTGGCCTGGGACTCGCCCGCGAAGGCCTCCTTCAAGTTATCATTGGTCTTTGCCATGTTGTATCCTCTAGTTCAGATGATTGCCATCGGAAATAACGTTTGCGCAGCTACACGTGGTCCAACCAATCGGCGTAGCGCTCGTCGCGGCCGGTGACCACCTCATGGAAGGCTTCCTGCAGCTGCCGCGTCACCGTGCCGGGCACGCCGTCGCCCACGGGGCGGTGGTCGATCATCGTAACCGGCGTTATCTCCGCCGCAGTGCCGGTCATGAACGCCTCATCGGCGGTGTAGGCCTCGAGGCGGGATATCTCCGTCTCTATCATCTCGTAGCCCATGTCCCGGGCCAGCTGCATTATGGAGTTGCGGGTTATGCCCTCCAGTATGCTGTCGGTGGTCTTGGGGGTGTAGAGCTTGCCGCGCTTGAGGATGAATATGTTCTCGCCGCTGCACTCCGCCACGTTGCCCTGGGCGTTGAGCATCAGCGCCTCGTTGGCCCCCTGCCTCACCGCCTCCATCTTCGCCAGGCATGAGGTCACGTAGATGCCGTTGACCTTGGCGCCGGCGGGGGCGGCCATGTTCCAAGGGCGCTTCCAAGAGGAGGTGGCTAGCTTGGCCCCCTTCTCCTGTATCTCCTTGCCCAGGTATGAGCCCATATGGATGGCGGTTATGGTCACACTGACAGGCACGCCGATGGGGTTCAGCCCCACCCACTCCCCGCCGAGGAAGGCGCAGGGCTTGAGGTAGTCCACCTCCCCGTTGACGCGGACGGTCTCCCTCACCGCTTCGCATAGCTCCTCCTGGCTGTAAGGCATGTCGAAAGCCATCACCTTCGCCCCGTCCATGAAGCGCTTCATGTGGTCCTTGAGGCGGAATATGGCCTTGCCGTCGCTGTTGGGGTAGACCCTGAGGCCCTCGAAGACCCCCGTGCCGTAGTTCAGAGCGTGGGCTAGCACGTGAACATGGGCGTCATCCCAGTCCACGAACTCGCCGTTCATCCATATCTTCTCGGTTGGCTTCAAATGTCCTCCCCCTATAGCGCGTTGACCGTCTTGATGTAGTGCTCGGGATCGGTCTTCTCTATGATCTCCGCGACCTCGTCGCGGCTGCCGATCAGACCGCACCATCCCTTGGAGGTCGATATGAGGGCGTACGCCGACTGCCGGGGCTCGTCGACTACCTCCACGGCGTCGATGTCCTGCAGTCGGCCGAGCCGCTCCACGGCGATGTCGGCCATCTCTTTGTTCAGGACCGAGAGGACTATCCTGGCCTTGCCAGGGACCTCGCACTTGCCGACCACTATGGTCTCCACGTTGATGCGCTTGCGGGTGAACTCGCCCATGATCCTCTGCATGACACCGAACTCGTCTTTGACGATCATCGAGATGACTTCCATCTAACAACCTCCATCGTAAGGGCAGGACCCGCGGTGGACGTTGCTGCCCGCCGCGGTCCTCAGGGTCAACGGGAAAATGTCCTCTTCCCTATTAATCTGTATGTCAACCAGGCAGGGCCTGTCGCTATCTATCGCCTGCTGCAGCGCCGGGGCGAGGTCCTGGTGCTGGTCGACGCGTATGGCCTCGGCGCCGAAGGACTCCGCCAGCTTGACCATGTCTATGCCGCTGAGGTCCTGGGCGGTGAGGCGGTCGCCATAGAACAGGCGCTGGTGCTGCTTGATCATCCCCAGGCGGGAGTTGTTGAGCAGCGCTATCGCCACCGGGATCTCCTCCTTAGCGGCGGTAGCCAGCTCCTGGCAGACCATGGTGAAGCTGCCGTCGCCGGCGATGTCCACCACCTTGCGGTCGGGGGCGGCGATCTTGGCGCCGATGGCGGCCGGCAGCCCGAAGCCCATGCAGCCCAAGCCCCCGGAGGTAACGAAGCTGCGCTGGTCCTTGATGTCGAGGAAGTGTGCCGCCCACATCTGGCATTGGCCGACCTCGGTGACGATGACCGCGTCGGAGGGGAGGGCGGCGTCCAGCTCGTGGATGACCTTGCGGGGGCTGATAGGGTCCTCGCAGACGTCGATGTCGCAGGTGCAGCGCTTGATCATCTCCCCCGAGGTCTGCGACCAGTTGCTGGAATGCACCTTGAGGTTGATGGCTCCCTTGATGGCGGCCAGGGAGGCCTTGGCCTCGGCGGCGATCCCCAGGGTGGGGCAGACGTTCTTGCCCATCTCGGTGCGGTCTATGTCCACGTGTATGACCCTCATGCGGCAGGAGCTGGGCTCGCCGACGCTGCGGTCGCTGAAGCGGGCGCCGACCGCCAGGAGGACGTCGCAGTTCTCCAGGGCGTAGTTGGCGGCGGCACGGCCGTGCATGCCGATCATGCCCAGAACCAGGGGATGCGTATCGGGGACGGCCCCCTTTCCCATGAGGGTGGTGACGATGGGCGCCGCCAGCTGGTCCGCCAGCGCCAGGGCCTCGGGCCCGGCCCCCGACCAGCTGGCCCCGCCGCCGAGCATGATCAACGGCCGCTCCGCCTGCATGAGCATCTTGGCGGCGACCGAGACCTGGTCTTTACTGGGCTCCAGAGGGGCCTCCGGCAGCGGCGTGGGCCGCGGCGGCACGCCGTCCTCGCGTGTCAGGACGTCCTTGGGAATGTCTATGTGGACCGGGGCGCAGCGCCCGGACATGGCAATGCGGAACGCCGAGCGGAAATCCGTCGCCAGGGTGGACGGGTCGGTGACGCGGAAGTTGTGCTTGGTGATGGGCATCATCAGGCTGAAGATGTCCGCCTCCTGGAACCCGTCGGAGCCCAGCACATTGGTGGGGACCTGCCCGGTGACGGCTATCACCGGCGAGGAGTCCAGGTAGGCGGTCGCCATGCCGCTGACCAGGTTGGTGGCTCCCGCTCCTGATGTGGCTATGCACATGCCGGGGGCTTTCTTGATGCGCGCGTAGCCGTCCGCCATGTGGGCGGCCCCCTGCTCGTGGCGGACGAGTATGTGCCTTATGTCGGACTCCAGAAGCTCGTCGTAGAGCGGCAGCGTCGCCGCTCCCGGTATCCCGAACATGACGTCCAGACCCTCGGACTGCAGAACATCGACTATAATCTCAGATCCTCTGATGATAACACCTCCAAAAGATGGGAGGACCGCCGGCAACGGCGATCCTACATCACTACTACAGAGCGCACGCTGCGGCCGTCGCAAGTGATGACGGGCAGGTCTCTCTGTATCATCACAGCCAAAATGATTATGCTCATATTTTATCCTTTGTCCCCGTCCGCGGCCGCCGCCGGCTGAGAATCGTTGGCACCAATTAATATATTGTAACGACATGGCTCAGCCAGCCCCGCAGGCCGGGGGCGGAGGGATGCCGTCTGGAGCATGTCGCGGAAGAGGAGGCGACCATACTTCTGCCTACATTGGATGAGGCGGAGAACATCGGCCCGATGCTGGATGAGCTTAGGCGGCTCTATCCCCAGCATCGCGTCGTGGTGCTCGACGACGCCTCCGAGGACGGGACGCCGGAGGCGGTGAGGCGGCGCTCGCTCAGCGACGGGATGGTCACGCTCATCGGACGCGACCCCGCCGACCGCGGCCTTTCGGCCAGCATCTATGATGGCATAGCGGGCTGCAACACCCCCTACTTCGCGGTCATGGACTGCGATTTCCAACATCCTCCGGAGAAGATCGACGAGCTCCTGCAGGAGTTGAGGGCGGGTGCCGACCTGGCGATCGGCGTCAGGACGGACCGCTCCGCGCTGACCCCCTTCCGGAGGTTCTCATCCTCGGTGGCCCACATCATGGCCCATTGCTACCTTGCCTTCCACTCCCAGCCGAGCAGCACAGACATAATGACCGGTTTCTTCGCCGGAAGGACGGAACTATTCCAGAAGCTCATTGGTGAGAGGCAGGAGGATATGGAAAGGGGGGGATTCAAAGCCCTCTTCGACCTGCTCAAGTTCTGCCCCCCCGGGATCGCCATACGGGAGGTGGAGTTCGATTTCATGTCCCGTGTGGCGGGGGAGTCCAAGATATCCCCCATGGTCATAATATCCATACTGAGACAATGCGGCCGCGGCGGCGAATTGGCCTCGGCGCTCATTTCCTGCATAATCAAGAGGGTATGATGAAAATGAAGCAGAGACGGAGGGTCGGTCACCTCAAGAGCGGTATTCTGAGCCAATTGCCCTACGGCGGCCTGGTGGGGCCGGCCGCCCTGCTCTTCACCGCCACGGTCATAGGCGGCGGTCTCGACTTCCTGTTCCATGTTTCCATGGCCCAGAACCTGAACGTTGATTCCTATTCCGAGCTCGCCGCCCTGATGTCGATGTTGATGATCCTCTCGCTGTCGATGCGCAACGTTCACAACATAATGACCCTTTTCGTGACCCAGACAATCGCCAGGAGCTAACCGGGGAAGATATCCTGGTTGGTGGTCAGGATGACACTGATCACTTTGGGCATCGGCTTGGGCTTCATGATCGTCATGTTCCTGCTGACCCCTTTCATCGTCGACCTCTTCTCGCTCAGCTCTCCCTATCTGGTTCTCACCCCCTCCATCGGTGTGGTCTTCAAACTGATGTGGGGCGTCTTCATCGGCGTTAACCAGGCATTCGAGATGTTCGGTTAAATGAGCATACAACAGATCCTGGCCGCTGTGTCCAAGATAGTTGTCGGCGTGATCGCCGTTCTGCTGGGATATGGGATAGGCGGAGCGTTCACAGCCGCGGCCTTCGCCGCCGGTGCGGCGCTGGCGATCGCCGCGTTCCCGGACCTGAAGCATATGACCAGGCAGAGGCAGCCTTTCGACATGCGACGGGTGGGCCTCTACGCCATGCCCTCCCCGGCGGCCGCACTGTCCTTCGGCACCCTGACCAATGTCGACCTCATCGCCGTCCGGGTGTTCATAGAGGGCGACGTGGCCGACCAGTTCGCCGCCGCCTCTCAGCTCAGCAAACTGCTGGTCTTCATACCAGGGGCGGTGGGTACCGTCCTGTTCCCCAAGGTCGCCACGGCCATGGAGACCGGTAACGACCCCGTGCCCATATTCAAGAAGCCGCCTTGTGGTCCATGGTGCTATGTGTCACTCCCACGGTCCTGATCGCGTTGATACCGGAGCTGGTCATGGAAACTGTCTACGGTGAGGCCTATGTGGGCGGCGGCGTCCTGGTGATCCTGTGCCTGGCGATGAAGCTTTTCGGATTGGCGAGCCTGTTCATGGTCTTCGGACTGGCCACCGACGATGACCTCTTAATAGCCATAATAGCCTTCTTCGCCGTGGCGGAGGTGGCGTTGATGTCCTTGTACAACCAGACGATCGAGTAGCTGGCCTTGGTGATACTCAGGGTCTCGGCGTTGATGTCGGCGTTCTATCTGATTTATCTCTTATACGCCGCACGCAGCGGCGGCCCGTATTGGAAGAAACACTCCGTCTGAGGATCAGTGCTTTTTGGTGGAACCGATGACCTTCCACACCGCCTGGTCTTTGAAACCCATGGCGACATAGACCTTGGAGTAGGTTCGGGCCATGGACTCCAGGAGCATAGCTCCGAAAAGGAATGCCGGATTCGGTTTCTCCTCACGGATGAATTCCAGTAGAGAATTGAACACCAGCCCCTTGTCCTTGGTGGGGGGGCGGTAGTCGAAACGGCGTTTCATGTAGTTCTCGCCTATGTTGACCCTCACCCGCTGATTGAGGAAATCGCGGATGTTGTCCGCGCCCTTGAGGTTGGTCACAGCATCGGGAGCGTATACGATCCGGTATCCACGGGAGTAGAAGGTATGGGCCAACCAATCCTCGTCGGTGTTCACATCCCGGGGCATCTGGAGGTCCAGGTTCCTTATGGCGAATAGCTCCGTCATCTTGGGGGTCACCGCGGACACCCCGTGATGCAGATGGAACATGAAACGGGCGGTGAAACTGAAGAACCTTTTCTCCTGGTTAACCGGGGCCAAGCGGCCTGTTACCGCCCCCACCTCCGGGTCCGACAAGGGCCCGAGGAGATGCCTGAACGCTCCTGGTGAAATGAAGGCGTCAGCGTTCAGCTGGATCAATACGTCGCCGCGGGCACTGCTCATGAAAAGGTTGTTGGCCGAGGCCTTGCCCTCCCGGCCCTCCTGCACCAGGAGCCTTATGCGGGGCTCCTGCTCCGCCATGGAGCGTACGATTTCATCGGTGGAGTCGGTGCTACCGCTCGATACCACCATGACCTCCATGAGCTCGTGTCCATCGGTATCCTGGGCCAGTATCGACTCGAGGCTGCTTCTTATGTTGCCCTCCTCGTTGTAAGCTGGCACCCCGACCGATATACGGAACATCCTTGGTTTGAATAACGCCTCCGATATTAAGCGTTGTCCTGCCATTATCCTTGTTGGATGCGGCAAATGATTTATCGGCCCATATTCTACACCCTTTCATGAAACCGGACCCTGAGTGCGTACCATGTCTCCTCAAACGCGTACTCTTCCAGTCGAGACTGGTCGAGGAAGAGGACGGTGCCCGACCGGTCGCCGCCGCCTTGTTGGAGATGGCCGCCGCTTATTCCGGCGCCGAGAACTCCGCCAAGATGGCCAGCCGGGTCCATCAAAAGGCCTACGACGCCCTTGGCGTGAAAGACCCTTATACCACACTCAAGTTGCGCTCCGACGAGGTGGCGGAGATGCTGCTCCCTCATCTGCAGGACACCATTGAATCATCGGATGATAGGCTGGAGGCGGCGGTCATCGGTTCTATAGTCGGCAACATCATGGACTTCGGGCCAGGGATCGCGATACAGCACCCCGATGAGTTACTGGATGCGTTCCATGGACTGATGGCCCAAGGGCTCGATGTCAACCATGTCGGGGAACTTCGTTCACGCCTCGGCGCCGATACCACCGTCCTCTACATTTTCGACAACTGCGGGGAATCGGTCTTCGACCGCCTCCTCATAGAGGAGATAAAAAGGACGGGGAGCGAGGTCGTTGGCTTGGTGAAGGGGGAACCGATACTCACCGATGTCACCAGAGAGGATGCCTCGCGCGCCGGCCTGGACGATGTTCTGGACCGGATCGTGGACACTGGCCAATTCGCCATAGGCGTGGACCTGTCGAGCGCTGCGGACGCTTGCCTGAAGGAGTTCGAGCGAGCGGATGTGATAATATCAAAGGGGATGGCCAACTTTGAGGCTCTGTCCGATGAGGACATCGGTGAGGTCTTCTACCTGATGCGGGCCAAGTGCGACCCGGTGGCCAATGCTCTGTGCGTCAACAAGGAGGATAACGTGGCGATGTTATGGGGCACCAGGGATGGAGCGACGTAACGCGTCTGTTGACCGGAAGCGGAGGATGATTTCATGATCGGGGGAATAGAACAAGCGGTGATAATGGTCGGCGGTAAGGGGACCAGGCTGAGGCCTCTCACAGAGACCATGCCCAAACCTATGCTGCCCGTTATGGGGGTCCCGTGCCTGGAGTATGTGATGAGGAGTCTCATCGATTCGGGTGTCAAGGATATCATCCTCGCCTGCGGTTACAGGTCGGACGACATATCGGACTTCATCGGTGACGGAACGTCGTTCGGGGCGGACATCTCCTTCGCCTACGAGGACGAACCGGCAGGCACCGCCGGCTCAGTGAAACTGCTGCAGGACCGCCTTGACGATACGTTCCTGGTGGCCAGCGGCGATGTGCTCGCCGATGTCGACATCAGGAGCATGGTGGACTCGCACCGTCTCGGAGGATGCGCGGTGACCATGGCCCTGACCCGCGTGGACAATCCCACAGAGTTCGGCATTGTCGGCCTTGACAATGACGGCATGGTGGAGAGGTTCCGGGAGAAGCCCCCGGCGGAGGAGGTATTCTCAGACCTGGTGAACGCCGGCATATACGTTTTGGACCGAAGCGTCATGGACCGTGTCCCTGAGGGCGTGATGTACGACTTCTCCAAGGACCTCTTACCTGAGGTTCTCAACAGCGGTCTTGGGATCAGAGGTCACATCCTACAGGGGTTCTGGATGGACATCGGCCGACCTTCCGACCTATTGAGGGCCAACATCCTGAAGACCGCTGCCGTCGGTGGCGAGGGTCACAGCCATGTGATGGAGGGTTCACAACTACACGACGTGAGTCTGATGTCATCCGTTATCCACCCGGGGGTCAGGGCCGAGGGTTGCATCATCGAAAGATCGGTCGTCCTCGACGGCGCCGTCATCGGGGAGGGCTCGCACATAATCGAAAGTATAATCGGAAGAAGAGCGGATATCGGCGAAGGATGCATGCTCAAGGGGGCATTGCTGGCCGATGAGGATTCGATACCGGATGGATACGTTGGCGAAGAATATCCTTAAACGGTTCACGTTCCGCATCGAGCGATGGGCCGAGTTTACTTTTTTTACTATGATGGGGTTCGCACTCTAACGAGGCGGGGTGGGTTACGGTAAAGGTATCCGTTTCGGCAAGCATCAGAGTTGATTGGATGAAAAAACGTCCTGAGGATTACGAGTGGATTTTCACTTGGGCATTGGTGGGGTTCCTGTTCTTCAGCATATTGCTGGCACTGGTTGAATTCAGGGTTTTCTTCGTGTTGATGGGCGTGTTCGCTCTCTATCTGACACTGTATCCTCCGATCAAATACCGCGACCCGAGCATCATGCCCGCATTCGAACTGGTGGTCTTGCTAAGCATCCCGTTCATAATATTCGTCATAATTACCTTATTCCCGGTCGCCAATAACTTTACCGGAGTGAGGGTCGCAGAGATGCTGGCCATATTCACGGTCAGCCTGGTCATGATGGTGCATCTGCAACGCTACCATGACCTCGTCCTCGACCGGATATTGCTGGTATTCTTCATGATCGCCTTCACCAGCACCCTGGGGATGTTCCACACCCTGGGCCTTTACTTCAACGACCAGTTGTTAGGGACGTCCTACGTGACTTCTAATCATATACTCATGACCGACATGACCCTGGCCACGATCGGAGGGGCAATCCTCTCATTCATACTGCTTGCCTACATGCGGAGGCGGAGCCTGTTCCACATGACCCTTCCTGAATATCAGAGGAGGAATGGGCGATGAGTCGCTGGGAGAATTGGGAGAGGCCCTTGGCGTTCCTAATGTGGTCGGTCCTGCCCATCGTGACCATCTTCTCGGTATTCGCCTACCTCGACCAGGGGGGCCACTACAACCGGGTCATACTCATCGGCTCCCTGGGAAGCATCGCCTTCGCCATCCCCTTATTATTGAGATTCACTGAGCGTCTGATCGTCCCCTGGGCCCTTATTGTGATGATATACGCGTCCCTAATCAACCACCTGATCGGGGACTTCCTGATGTTCTATACCATCTACCCATGGTTCGATAAGGTGTCCCACATACTGTCAAGCAGCACCGTTGCCATCATAGTCTTCATGTTCTTAGTGATGGGGGACCACTACATCCGGTCGATCAGCATACCTGTGAAGTTGATGCCTTATCTGGTGGTCACAACCGCCTCATTGCTGGGCGTAATCTGGGAGATATTCGAATGGTTCGCCGGCTACATGGGGGTGGAGATGCAGTTCTGTCTCGAGGACACCGTCTATGACCTGGTGACCAATTTCATCGGAGCCAGCTTAGCGGCCTATGTAAGCTACCGTTACGTGTTGCAGAAGGGCGTGGAGCAGGTGGTCCTCAGATTGGAGGTGGGTGATTTCATGGAACGCATCGCCGCCGGATGGGAGAGGAAGATGGGCAAATTATGATGTCATCGCCCCTCAGGAGAACGGAACAGAGGGACGTCGCCCATCCTCAGCATGGTCACCCCCATATAGAGCATGATGAGCTGCCATGACAGTGCTATCGTCAACGGCAGCAGTGCCCAGATGCCATCACTGGGAAGCAGAGACGGGGCGCCGTCATAACTCTGGAATAACTGGACGAGGAAGGCCAGCAACGCCGCCGCGGTCAGCAACCAACCCTGCCTTATATCGACCGTGGCCAATATGCACACCACGGCCAAGGGTATGATGTAATAGCAGGCGTAAATCTTGGGGAAGAACAGGAAGAAGGGTAGTATCAGAAGAAAGGCCCCCCGGACCGAGTCTATGTCCCTCTTCCATATTATGTACAGACAGTAGAGTGTGCCGAACACGAACAAGGCCTGCAGGATGAACCCCGGGAAGGTGATTCCGCTGTCGTGGAGGACGACCCAGACACTTATCCCCTCCTGAAGGCCCTCCTCCCCGGTCTGACGGAGATAATAACTAGGGAAACGCAGGAACCTCTCCCCGGCTACGAGGAGGAGGGGCAGTGTCACCGCCGCCCCCGCAACGGCCAGGTAGATTATCGAACGCTTCATATCGGCGGCGGACTGCTTTATCAAGGCCAGGGGCACAAGAACTGCCGAGAAGACCTTCGTCAGTGCACCGAGGGTGGCCACCAATGTGGCCCCCTGGGCACGGCCGAGTATGAGGAGTAGTACCGGCAGGGCGTAGAACAGCGCCACCACAGTCTCGTCCTGGACGAATATGACCGCGGTGGTCCATGTTATTGGGTTCAGCAGGAAGAAGCCGGAGGCGAACAATGCCGTCTTCTCGTCCTTGCGTCGGAGAAGGGCGTAGATCAATCCCGCGGTGATGAACGCATAAGCGCTGAACATTAGCGCATAGGCCGCCACAGTGTTTCCCATCAGGGCGGCCGGTAGCATGAGGTACATTATCAGGGGCGGGCTCTCGGAATAGAAGTCAAGATAGGGTATCTGTCCTTCCAATATGCCCTCGGTCCTCTCCTGATAGAACGGTATGTCGGGATGGGTCCGCACCGCCTCGTCGGATATGTCGTGAACGATCGAGGCTCCAAAGTCGGTTGCCAGCATCGCGGCCATCAGCAGAGCGTAGAAAAGCAATGCGAAAGTGAAAAGTGATGCCACCCGCCTACATGCTGTGCCATCCCCCAACCATCTGCTTATGCCCTGTATCTCCGCCCTCATTTGTTCAGTTCCCCCGATGCCTGAGATCGGCTCCCGCCGACCTAGGTTGAATCTGTCACATGCTTTCAGAATGTAAAAATATGTCTTACGGCCGGCTGTTCACCAAGGCGGAGCAGATGCGTACGGACTATGGAAACAGTCTATTACTCTGCCAACCATATCATCCTGCATGGGAGACACGGTGGACCTCAAGGTCGCCATGGCCCACCGCCAGGCCGAGGCGGGGCTGGGGCGGGCCCGCCTCGACGCCGAGGCGCGGCGCCTTTTGAATGTGGAGACTGGCGACAGCATCGAGATAATCGGGAAGAGCGCCACGGTCGCCAAGGTTTTCCGCGGTCTGCCCGATGACGAGGGCAAAGGCATACTGAGGATCGACGGCCTCACCCGCACCAACGCCGGAGTGTCGGTGGACGAGACGGTGAAGGTGCGGAGGATCGACCCCCGTCCGGCGGAGAAGGTCGTGCTCGCCCCCAACATCCCCGCCGGCAAGAAGGTGCGTTTCGGAGAGGGCGCCGACCAGCTTTTCCTCAAAGGTCTGGTGAACAGACCGGTGCTGCGCGGCAGCGACATCGTCGTTCCCAACATCGCCCTCATGGGGGGCAAGTCCCCCTTCACCGTCATCAACACCGTTCCCAGCGGACCGGTCCTGATAATACCCGATACCGAGCTGGTGCTGCGGGAGGACCCGGCGGAGGAGCGGACCGGCGTGGCCTGGATGACCACCTATGACGACGTCGGAGGCCTGGACGGTGAGCTGAAGAGGGTTCGGGAGATGATCGAACTCCCCCTCAAGCACCCCCATCTCTTCGACCGGCTGGGGATATCGCCGCCCAAGGGCGTGCTCCTCTACGGCCCGCCGGGCACCGGCAAAACGTTGATAGCCAAGGCTCTGGCGAACGAGAGCGGCGCCGGCTTCTACTCCATACAGGGGCCGGAGATAATGAGCCGCTACTACGGTGAGAGCGAGGAGAGGCTGCGCCAGGTGTTCCAGCAGGCCGAGGAGGGCGGGCCCAGCATACTTTTCATCGATGAGATAGACTCCATCGCCCCCAACCGCGAGTCGGTCCATGGGGAGGTGGAGAGAAGGGTGGTGGCGCAGCTGTTGACCCTGATGGACGGCCTCGGCGACAGGGGCGACGTGGTGGTCATCGGGGCCACCAACATGGAGGCCGCCATCGACCCCGCGCTGCGGAGGCCGGGGCGCTTCGACCGCGAGATCGAGGTAGGCGCGCCCTCCCGCCGCGGCAGGAGGGACATCCTGGCGATACACACCCGCGGCATGCCGCTGTGGGACGATGTGGACCTCGAGGAGCTGGTGGCGGCCACCCTAGGGTTCGTGGGCGCCGACCTCGCCGCCCTCTGCCGGGAGGCGGCGATGGCCTGCCTGTCGCGGCACATGCCCCGGCTGGACCTGGACGAGTCCCTGCCAGCGCAGACGGTGGAGGAGATGGCGGTGGCCATGGAGGACTTCCGCCAGGCCCTGTCCGAGGTGGAGCCCTCGGGGATGCGCGAGTTGATGGTGGAGGTGCCGAGGGTGAGCTGGGACATGGTGGGGGGCCTGGACGAGCTCCGCCATGAGCTTATGGAGTTCTTCGTGCCCGCTGAGGAGCCCAAGGCATTCCAGCGGCTGGGGATACGGGCTGCCAAGGGAATGCTGCTCTACGGACCGCCGGGCACCGGCAAGACGTTGATAGCCAAGGCTCTGGCGAACGAGTCCGGCGCCAATTTCATATCCATCAGTGGACCGGAGTTCGTCAGCAAATGGGTCGGCGAGAGCGAGCGGGCGCTGAGGCATGTCTTCAAGAGGGCCAAGCAGATGGCCCCCTGCATAGTATTCTTCGACGAGATAGACTCCATAAGCCAGGTCCGCGGCGGAGAGGAGCGCTCCGGCGAGAGGATAATCAATCAACTATTGATATCGCTGGACGGGCTGGAGCCGTTGCGGAACGTGGCGGTGGTGGCCGCCACCAACCGCCCGGACATCATCGACCCCGCCCTGCTGCGGCCCGGGAGGTTCGACAAGCTGGTGCTGGTGCCGGCCCCCGGCCGCGAGGGGAGGCGGAGCATACTGGAGGTGCACTGCGCCCAGATGCCCCTGGGCGACGATGTGGACCTGGCGGCGGTGGCGTCGATGACCGACGGCTTCGTCGGCGCCGACCTGGAGAACCTCTGCCGCGAAGCTGGCCTGGCAGCCTATCGCGAGGACCCCGCGGCTGACACGGTGGCGCAGAAGCACTTCCTCGCCGCCGCCAACGAGTTGGCCCCATCGGCGGACCCGAGGACGGTGGACCGCTACGAGAGGATGGCCAAGGACCTGCGCCGCCGCAAGGCGGCGTGGGGGGACTCGCCGCAGTACCAGTGAGGGCTCATCGATTTATACCGGCCAAACGGATGCAGGTGTCGGTATGCGCAAGTTCTTGACAGAGGTCCTGGGGAAGCGGATGATCACCAGCGACGGCTCCATGGTGGGCACCATCGAGGACCTGACCATCGATGAGGGCACCGGGGACCTGCTTTTCGTGGTGGTGCTGCCGGACGGCGAGGCATTGGCCTATTTCGCCACCGACGACCTGGGGCGGGCGATGATACCCTTCAAGGAGATGAGGTCGGTGCGCGACGTCGTAGTGATGGACATCGACTAAGAGAGATTCTTGGACATGTATGGTCCGTCGCGCCCGTACCCCAGCATCGCGTAGTAGGGGCGCACCCCCACGCCGCTGTTCACCCGCAGGCCCTCAGCGCCCCCTTCCTTCGCCTTGCCCTCGGCGGCGAGCAGCAGACGCTGGCCGAATCCGCGGTGCTGCCACTCGCTCCTGCCGCCCAACGGCGAGCTGCGGCCGAAGACCTTCAGCTCCCTCACCGTCGCCTCGCCGTCGGCGTTGAGCCGGAGGCGCACGTAGCCTATCAGGGAGTCCCCCCGCTCCAGGCTGATGAAGTGCTCCCTCCCCCCTGAGGCGTCGTAGACCAGGGAGCGCTCCTCCAATTCGGCGGCAGGGTCGTAGCCGCTCCCCCGCTGGCCCACCTCACGGCAGCGGATGCAGCCGCACTCCCTCCCAGTATCCCGGAGGTGGCGCTTGGCCAGCTCCCGGAGGTCTCCCTTCAGTATTCCCGCGGCAATCTCCGGGGCGGGTATGTCCCGCTGGATGCGCTGTATCCTCGCGTAGGACGGCACCAGGGCCTTCATGTCGGCCACCAGCTCCGTCCCCTCGTCGGTGTTGTAAGGACGGTAGAGGCCTTTGGCCCACATCCCATGCAGGGGCGTCCCTTCCACCACCAGGGTGGGGTATATCTTGAGCATGTCCGGCCTGAAGGCGGGGTCGGCGAAAACGCGTTCCATGCTTGCGAGGTCCTTGCGGCGGTCGCTGCCGGGGAGCCCGGGCATGAGGTGGTAGCATACCTTCAGGCCGGCGTCCTTCGCCCTGCGTGTGGCCTGGCGCACCTCCTCGACGCCGTGGCCGCGGTCCATGGCCGCGAGTATGCCGTCATCGAGTATCTGGACGCCCAGCTCCACCCGGGTGGCCCCCATGCGCAGGGCGCGCTCCACCTGCCCGTCGTCGAAGATGTCTGGCCGGGTCTCCAGCGTCATGCCGATGCAACGGCGGGAGGCCTCCTCGTTCAAGGCGTGGGCCTCCTCGAGGCCGCGGGAGGGGGAGCGGTTCATGGCGTCGAAGCAGCCCTTGACGAAGCCCTCCTGATAGCTGGGGTCGCGGGAGGTGAAGGTGCCGCCCATGATTATGAGGTCCACCTTGTCGGTGACGTGCCCTATCCTCTCCAGCTGGTCGAGGCGGTCGCTCACCTGCAGGTAAGGGTCGTAACGGTTGCGCTCGCCGCGCCTCGCCGCCGGCTCCTTGCCGGTGTAGGACTGCGGCGAGGACGTCTCCACCCCTCCGGGGCAGAAGGCGCAGCGCCCGTGCGGACAGGGGTGCGGCGAGGTCATCACCGCCACCACCGCCACGCCGCTGAGGGTGCGCACCGGTTTGTTCATCAGCAGCGGCGCCAGAGAGCCGCGGGCAGCGTCATCCGCCGCGGCGAGGATCTCGGAGTTGGCGGGCACCCTGTTCATCCCCAGCTCGCGGCAGAGTCGGAGCTTGGCGTCCTGCAGCTCCTTGCGGTCGGCGACCTTGCCGGCCGAGAGCTCGGCCAACACCCGGCGCAGGAACTCCTCGTCGGCGCTCATAGGCAGTAGAGGGGCTCGGACCCCTTCTCCTGGTCCTTCATCTCCAGAACCTCGACCGCCAGCACCTGGGGCGCGGGGATCAGGCGCAGCCTGCCCCGCCTCTCAGGGAGTTCTGACTCCATCTCGATCACCAGGGCGGTCTCCTCTCCCAGGTCGCTGTAGCCGCGGAAGGTGCCCAGAGTGACGATGGGCTCCTCGCCCCCGGCGCTCAGCACCAGGTAACGGCCCCCACGGCCATCTTGTGACCCTCGAGTTCCACCGCTATCAGCCCTCCTGCCGCACCTTGTCCTGCAGATGCCGGACGGTGCGGCGGTAGTTCTCCATGGCCATGGTGACGTTGGCCTCGGTGAAGCTCCAGGCCTTGGCGAGGTCGCCGTAGCGGATGCGGTAGCCCTTCTTCACCTGGCCGTCCACCTCCACGTCCA
>PWHV01000015.1 GCA_003555025.1 Methanomassiliicoccaceae archaeon
ATGGCCACCAGCTCCCTCTCCCCCAGCTCGTCCAACCTGACCATGCCTGGTCAAGCGGTCTGCGCCATGATAAGACTTTCTCGCTCCGGCGTCCTTGCTAAACCCTTAAGAACGTTCGAACATTCTCTAAGGAGCGGAAATGAGGCTGGAGATAAGGTACGGCAGGGACGGCTCCCAGCCCCTGGAGATCGCCGACGACGAGCTCATGGGCGTCATAGGCCCCAACGAGGTGGAGTTGAGGGACCCAGTGGAGGAGATCGACCGCTCGTTGCGAGAGCCGGTCTCGTCCCCGCCCATAGAGGAGTTCCTCGCCGGAGGAGAGGACGTGGTGTTCATCGTCAACGACGGCACCAGGCCCACTCCCACCGCAGCGGTCCTATCGCGCATCGCTCAACGCTACGACCTGAGCCAGGCCCGGTTCCTGATCGCCACCGGCACCCACAGGGCGCCGACCGAGGAGGAGCATCGCCTGATATTCGGCGACCTCTACGACGAGCTTGAGGGGCGCATCCACTCCCACGACTCGGTCGCCGACGAGATGGTGCATCTGGGCAGCTCCAAGAACGGGACTCCCATGGAGGTCAACCGCATGGCGGTGGAGGCCGACCGTCTGGTGATAATCACCAGCGTCGAACCCCACTACTTCGCCGGCTACACCGGGGGCAGGAAGTCGTTCCTCCCTGGCGTCGCTTCCTACGCCACCATCGAGGCCAACCACCGCCTGGCGATGAGCGGTTCCGCCCAGGCATTGACGCTGGAGGGCAACCCGGTGCACGAGGACATGATGGACGCCCTGCGGGCGGTGGAGGGGAAGAAAATATTCTCGGTGCAGGCGGTGCTCGACCGCCATCACCGCGTCTACCGCGTCGCCTCCGGGGACCTGCACCAGGCCTTCAATGCCGCCACCCGCTGGGCGGACGAGGTCTTCTCCGTCGCCATCGAGGAGAGGGCGGACGTGGTGGTGAGCGTCGCCCCCTATCCCATGGACGTGGACCTGTACCAGAGCCAGAAGGCCCTGGACAATGGGAAATGGGCTCTCCGCAACGGTGGGGTGCTGGTGCTGGTATCCAAGTGCCGCGAGGGCATCGGCCACGGCACATTCCTGCGCCAGCTCTCCTGCTCCCATGACCCGTTGGCGGTGCTGGAGGGCCTCGACGGCGAGTACCGCCTCGGCTACCACAAGGCGGCCAAGATGGCGGAGGTCGCCTCCTGGGCGCGCGTCTTCGCGGTGACGGACCTCGATGACGATCTGGTGCGCCAGGCGCACATGCTGCCCTTCGCCACGGTGGAGGAGGCGGTGCGCCAGGCCCTGGGCGGAATCCCCGGGGGGAGGGTGCTGGTGCTGACGGACGGTAGCATGACGGTGCCCAAGGTGATGCCATGAACGATTTCAGGACCGAGCGTCTCAAGGACTCGGAGCAGGCGATGCTCACCTGCACGATGTGCGGGTTCTGCAAGAGCGTGTGCCCCTCCTTCAAGGAGGCGGGCTGGGACACCAGCGCCGCCCGGGGGAGGGTCATACTGTCGTACGGGCTGGTGCAGGGCGACCTGGAGCCGGACGAGGAGGTGATGGAGAGCCTGTACAGCTGCACCACCTGCATGGACTGCTACCGGCGCTGCCCCTCCAAAGTGGACGTGGTGGGCATAGTGGAGAACGCCCGCCGCGACCTGGTGGCCGGCGGCCGCATGCTCCCCAAGCACCGCGACGTGGTGGCCAAGGTCCGCGGCCGCGGTAACCCCTACGGCGAGGAGGCGTCGGTCCCCGAGACGCTGGGCCGGGAGCCTCGGCCGGCGCCGCTGGCCTATTTCGCCGGCTGCACCGCCGCCTACCGCGCCAACGAGATCGCCGGGGCGGCGCTCTCGATACTCGACAAGCTGGAGGAGGATATCACCGTGCTCGACGAGGGTTGCTGCGGCAGCGTCATGGGGCGCATCGGCTGCCCCGAGGAGGAGCTGGTGCCGATGATGCGAGCCAATGTGGAGAGGATTGCCGCCTTGGGGGTGGAGACCCTGCTGTTGTCCTGCGCCGGATGCTACCGCATGTTCAAGGAGGAGTACCCCCAGCACGTGGAGCTGCCATTCCGCGTCCTGCATTTCGCCGAGTACCTGGCCGCCAAGGAGCCGCCTCTCCGGCCCTGCCCCCGGAGGATAGCCTATCATGACCCCTGCCATCTGGGCAGGCATGCGGGGGTCTATGACGCGCCCCGCGACGTCATAAAGATGATTCCGGAGGCGGAGCCGGTGGAGATGGCCAACGCCCGCGAGAGGTCCCGCTGCTGCGGCGGGGGCGGCGGGGTGCGTTCCGCCTTCCCCGAAGCGGCGAAAAGGATGGCCTCCGCCCGCTTGGAGGACACGGACGCCGACCTGCTGGTGACCGCCTGCCCCTTCTGCGTGACCAACCTCCGCGCCGCCGGTGCCGAGGTGACGGACCTCACCGTGCTGGTGGACAAGCTGCTATGAGACCCTTCATCCATACCGTCCTGTCATCCTCTCGACCCTACGCGCTCATCGAGCCCGTCGAAGAGGCGGAGGCGCTCGGAATCCCTGGCGCCGCCCGCGACGGCGGGACCCTGCGCGTTGAGCTCGGGGACGAGGGCGGAGAGATGTTGCGCGGCAGCGCGCTGCAGGAGCATCTGGAGAAGGCGCTCCGGAACCTCCGCTCCGAGACCAGGCCCGTGCGCGCCTCCGGCCTCAGCCTGGACCTGTCGCGCCCTCTGACCATGGGGGTGCTCAACGTCACCCCCGACTCCTTCTCCGACGGGGGCGAGCATTTCAGCGCGAAGAAGGCCATCGACCGAGGCCTGGAGATGGCCGAGGAGGGCGCCGACATAATAGACGTCGGCGGCGAGTCGACACGCCCCTGCTCTCATTATGTCGATGCTCGCACCGAGTCGGCCCGCGTCCTGCCGGTGATCGAGGCGCTGGCGGCCTCCCTCGACATCCCGGTGTCGGTGGACACCCGCAAGCCGGCGGTGGCGGAGAAGGCCATCGACGCCGGCGCCCGCATGGTCAACGACGTGTCCGGCCTCCGCGAGGAGGGCATGATGCGCCTGGTGGCCGACACCGGCGTGGCGGCGGTGATGATGCACATGCGGGGCACGCCGCGGACAATGCAGGACGACCTCTCCTACAATGACGTGGTGCACGAGGTGATGCGCTATCTCCACCGTCAGCGGGAGGAACTGCTGGATGCGGGCGCCTCCCTGGGACAGGTGATACTGGACCCCGGGATCGGGTTCGGGAAGTCGCCGCAGCAGAACCTGGAGATCGTCCGCCGTCTGCAGGAGTTCCGCTGCCTGGGCTCCCCCCTGCTGGTGGGGGCGTCCCGCAAGAGCTTCATCGGCAAGGTGCTGGGCGCCGAGACCGAACAGAGGCTGGAGGGGAGCCTGGCGGTGGCCAGCGTCGCGGTGGCCAACGGCGCCGACGTGATACGGGCGCATGACGTGGCCGAGACCGCCAAGGCGGTGGCGATGGCGGCGGCGCTGCGCCCGGTCAGAGAAAGAAGCTGAGCGCGAACACTCCCGTCAGCGCCAGGATGACCACCACGAAGAGGGTGAGGCTCCGCTGCCTCTCGGCGTACTGCTCGTCCCTGATATGGCTCTCGCAAATCGTCGAGCAGCTCTCCTCGCCCTCGGAAACAATGGCCTCGCAGATGCGGCAGTGGGAGTGCGGAGGCAGCCTGACGCCCATGAGCTCTTAATCCGGCCCCGCGTATATCAAAGTTCGGCGGTGACCTTTATATGATGACTGCGATGCCGTAGGCATGTGGCAGGTGCTGGGAAAAGACACCGTCCCCGTGAAACTGGGCGAGGACTGGAAGCAGAGGATGGCCGAGCTGGCCGGCGAAGGGCCGCGCCGCGACAAGCTGGAGGAGCTGTTCTCCGCCGCCGGATTCACTTACTATTACAACACCGAGCAGGACGTCCATGCGTTCATATTCGAGCTGCCCACCGACACCACGGAGGGGGAGGTGCAGGCCTACACACGGATGATACAGGAGGTCCGCTCACTCACCGATTATCCCATTGTCGCCTTCGAGCAGAAGCCGCAGCGCTGCAAGCTGGTGGTGACCGCCGAAGAGGAGCCCGAGCTGGTGGGCAAGGACAGGACGGAAGGATACGGCTCGGGGAAGCTGTTCCAGCCCATCTTCGAATCCTGGAACGAGCATAGGTCCCGCTAGACGACAACGGTCTCGCAGTCGAGGGGGATGTCCTTGCCGCAGGCGGCCAAGGCGGCCTTGACTATGCCCCGCAGCCGGCAGCAGCAGGGGATGTCCACCCTCAGGACCCTGATGCGGCGAACGTCATTGCTGCGCAGCACGCACTCCAGCGATGAGATCATCCTCTCCCGGCCCTCGACCTTCGGGCAGCAGACCAGCAGCGCCCGGTCCCGCACCCTCTCCTGCACCGCGGGGTCGATGAAGCCGACGCAGTCCCCCGCCACCACCAGATCGAACTGGCCGGGCAGCCGTAGGCAGTCCCCGGCGAGGTCCAGCTTGAGAGGCCAGTTGAGCACGCCGTCGCGGGGCATCCGCACCGGCCCTCCGTTCTGGCCTTGCACAGGTATACAGTTCTTCACCTTGCTGGCGAGGCGGCGGTGCACCTGATCCTCATCGTATTCCGCCACGTCGCGGTGGTCGAGGTAGAGGGCGCCCTGCGGGCACTCGTCCACGCAATCACCCAATCCGTCGCAGAGCTGGCCGTCCACCAGTCTCGCCTTGCCCGCGGCCACCTCGATGGCCCCGCCGTGGCAGGACATGGCGCAGCGGGCGCAGCCGGTGCACCTCTCCTCGTCTACGCAGATGACGCTGCGGAGTGGCATCGTCCGGTAGATGGCGCCGTCAAAGATAACCCTTTGGGAATCACCGGCGCCTGAATTAAACCCTAACTCCGCACGGAATTAATAACAAGGTCTAGTAGGCGTCGACCGGGTGGTCGACGCCTAACGCTTTCAGCAGCTCACGCTGACGTTTGGTCACCTCGTTCAGCCTCCAGGTCTGGCCGATGCGGGTGATCTTCAGCTTCATCATCTCATTAATCATATCCGTCACCCACATTTTCGTAAGGAGGCCAGCATCACGGGCGCGGTTCAGGAGCGCGGTGCGCAGCACAAGCGCGATGAACTCCACGCACAGCATACCTTTCACCGACTCGGTCGATGAAAGGTATCTCACGCCTCCCTCCA
>PWHV01000020.1 GCA_003555025.1 Methanomassiliicoccaceae archaeon
ACATGGACGTCGACCTCGCCCGCGTGGCCGCTGATTACCGTCGCATCACCGGCAAGACCCTGCATGAGGTCAGCGTGAAGAGCGGCGCGGGGATCGACCCGCTCCTGCAAGCGTTGGAGCTCTGACACCCATGACCAGGATACTCACCGTGGGAGGAGGCGGCAGGGAGCACGCCGCCGTGGAGGCGCTGCATCGCTCAGGCGCAGAGGTCTACGCGGCGATGAGCACCGCCAACCCGGGCATAGGCCTTAGAGCGAAAGAGGTCAGCCTGGTGAGCGAGATGGACGTCGACGCGATAGTGGACTCCGCCCGCCGATGGGGAGCGGAGTACGCGTTCATCGGCCCCGAGGCCCCACTGGGAGCGGGCATCGTGGACGCTTTGCAGGAAGCGGGGGTGGCCTGCGCCTCGCCCACGAGGGCGGCGGCGAGGATCGAGACCTCGAAGACCTTCATGCGCGAGCTCCTCGACCGTCATGGCATCGAGGGGAATCTGGGATACGCTTCGTTCGACTCTTTGGAGGAGGCCCTCGGCTACGTGAGGGAGGCGCCCTACGAGCTGGTGGTGAAGCCGGTGGGCCTGACCGGAGGGAAAGGCGTCAAGGTCCAAGGGGAGCATCTTCTCAGCCAAGAGGACACCGAGGCCTACGTGAGAGAGATATTCGAGCAGGGCATCGGCGGGGCCGGCGTCATATTCGAGGAGCGAGCGGTGGGCGAGGAGTTCACGCAGATGGTGTTCTGCGACGGCAAAACGATAGCGGCGATGCCGCTGGTGCAGGACCACAAGAGGGCGTTCGAAGGGGACGTTGGACCGAACACCGGAGGGATGGGCTCGTACTCCGACAGCGACCACCTCCTTCCCTTTGTGAAGAAGGAGGAGAGGGAGAAGGCGCTGCGCATAATGCAGCGCATCGTGGACGCGATGAGGGGCGATGGCTGCCCTTACGTGGGAGTGATGTACGGCCAGTTCATGCTCGGCCGCGACGGTCCGAAGATGATCGAGATCAACGCCCGCTTCGGCGACCCCGAGGCGATGAACGTGCTTCCGATACTGCGCTCCTCCTTCACGGAGATATGCGTGAGCATGGCCAACGGGACGCTCGAGAGCGAAGTGAACTTTGAGAAGAAGGCAACGGTATGCAAGTACGTGGTGCCGGAAGGATACGGGGTAAAATCCGTCTCCGGCAAACCCATCCACGTGGACGAGAGGGGAGTGAAGGACTCCGACGCGGTGGCCTATTACGCGAACGTCTTCCTTAAGGATGGTGTACTGGTCACCGGCCCTTCCCGCTCGGTCGGCGTCGTCGGCCTGGGGGATTCCATCTCCGCCGCCGAAGGCAACTGCGAGAAGGCCTTAGAGCACGTGAACGGCGAGGCGATCCGCGTGCGCCACGACATCGGCAGGCCCCATGTCATCGATCGGAGGGTGGAGCACATGCTCAAAGTCAGGGGCGGATAGATCCCATGGGATTCGCCGAGCTGATAGACCGCCTCGCGGAGAGCGTGGACGATGCCGAGGCGCTGCGCGAGAAGGCCTTGAAGGATTCCCGCCTCGTCACGCGGGAGAGCAAGCGGGCGGTGCAGGCCATCCATCGCGGCGAGGGCCCTGCGGCGCATCTCAACGAGGGGAAAAGGGTTCTGGACAACATGTCCTCATACCTTCCCGAAGGCTTGCGTACGTTGAAGGGCGGACCGGTGGAGGATGCCATGATGGAGCTCGCCGAGGCCTTCCTGTTGAGCTCGTTGTTGACCGGTGAAGCACCTCCGTCACCGGAGGAGCTGGGCATCAGCGAGCGGGGCTGGATCCTCGGCCTCGGCGACCTGCCCGGCGAACTGCGCCGCCGCGCCTTGGACAAGCTTCGCGTCGGAGAGCTTGACGAGGCGGATTCCATGCTTTCGATGATGGAGGAGGTCCACGAGGCGCTGATGCGCTTCGACCATCCTGACGCCGTTCTGCCGTTGCGAAGGAAGCAGGACGTCTCCCGCTCCGTGCTGGAGAGAACGAGGGGAGACGTGGCCGGCGCCATGGCCAGAAGGTTCTAGCGCCGTCCCCGCGGGCGGCCGAGGTTCTTCTTCGGCTTGCGGTACACCCACACCAGGGCGAAGGACATTATCACCAGCGTCAGGCCCATGATCCAATTCGCCAAGGAATGGTCATCTTGGCCGATGTAGAACACCGATGTCATGCTGGTGCTGCCGCTGCTGAGCACCACCATCTCGCCGTCAGGGTCGATGGTGACGGTGATGGTTTGCCTGCCCTCGCCCAAAGGCTCGGAGACGTGGCGGTATTCCACCGTCCTCTCCTCGCCGGCGTCCATGTCCACCTTGGTCTGGTGTATGACCTCGCCGTTGAGTATGAACTTGACCGGGAGCTCTTCCACCGCTATCGACCCTTCGTTGAACAGCTCAGCGGTGAACACGTAGGGCTCGAACACGTCGACCTTCCATTCCAATACCCTTTCGCTTCCGTCCTCGTAGGTGAAGGTGACCTTGAGGGTATGCTCGCCCGCGGAGTCGGGCGCGGTCACCTGCAGCTCCTTCTCGCCGTCCACGACGCCCTCCGCGGGATCGACGGCACCGCCGGGCATCTCGGCCAGGAAGCTCGCCTCATCGATGGTGCTGATGGTGAACGTGGCGGTGTCGCCGGTGCCCATCTTGAACGGACCCTCCACCTTGGGGGCGGCGTCGGAGGGCATGGCCGCCATCGCCGTCAGGAGCAGCAGCATGACCAAGGCCACGGACATCAACGCTTTTTTCGTGAGAACACCCCCCTGGTCATGCCCATGAGTATGAACATCGTTATCGCCGCTATGCTTAGGCCCAGCAGAGCCCATGTGGTCATGCTTATCTCGCCCGCGTCGGGGAAGACAGCGTCGCCGCCGACGTCCACCTTGTCAGCGGGCAGGTGCACATTTGGAAGATTGCCGGTGAAGCTGACCGAGTCCGAGGTTTCGGCCGAAGAGGCGGTCATGGTCAGCTGCGGCACCGACTGCGTCTCTCCGGGCATGGGCGTTAGCCTGATGGTAAGCTCCTCCTCCTGGAAGGCGGCCAGCTCCTTGCTGCTGATGACGCTGCCGCCAGAGTCCATGATGGAGACCTGCCAGCCGGCGTCCTCCAACGAAGCTGAGTTCACCGAGAGGTCGAAGGTCTCGCGGACGTTGCCATCGTTCTTCAGGGTCACCGCGTAGTCGTAGCTGTCGCCGCTGGCCTTCTTCGCCTCCTTGAAGGAGAGGTCGACCGCGCTCCACGGATTCACCTCGGTCGACAGCGTGGTGCTGCCCAGCAGCCTGCCGTCATCGCCTCTCGCTTCGACCTTGACCGGGTCGTGGTCCACCGCCGCATCCTTGGGGGCGGTGACGGTCACCACGACGCTCTTGGTGTCGCTCTTGCCGAACTGCAGGTCGAAGTCATTGGCATCGAAGGCCATGTCCCAGCCGTTGCTCTCGAGCGTCACGGTCTCCATGGTGTTGCCGGTGTTTTTCACCTCGAGCGCAAAGGTGAAGCTCTTGCCCGCGTCCACCGTCCGCAGCTGCTCGCCATGCGTCAGCGTGATGGAGCGCTGGTCATCGCGGTCCATCTCCATCTCCAGGTTCTCCGCCTGGTTCAAAGCAACGCTCCTCTCGAGGTCGTAAGCGACGCTCACCCCTCTCTCCGTGACCGAGGTCTCAGCGCTGATGTCGTAGTAGCCCTGCGGGAGAGGGAGGTTGAAGCTTCCGTCAGCATCGTTGTCCAGAGGCATGCGGGCATCGCCGTCGCTTATGGTCGCGTCGACGCTGACGCTGCTGCCGGAGGCCTTGAACTGGCCCATGAGGCTTTCGCCCGCCTCAAGCTTAATCTCAATGCTGTCCTCCTCGAAGGGCTCCACCGTGAATGTGCTGAGGTGCACGTCGCCATCGGCGTTGGCGTACACGGTGTAGTCTCCCGGCGCCAAGGCCACGGTGCCTGACTCTCCGGTAACAGACTCGGAGACGGCGCTGGGGCTGTTCGCATGGAAGCCGATGTCAGCGCTGGTGGGCGAACCGTCCTTCAGGACGCTGAAATCAATGTCGACTTTGCGGAGCTCCCTTTCAACGTTCAGGTCGAGGACCTTCTCGGAGCTGAGGTTCGCCTCGCTCTCGTGGGTGTAGAGGTAGTAGCGGTCCTCGTCGATCGCTGTGAACTTTAGGTCGAGGTCGTACACGCCTTCAGGGAGTACGGTGTCGTACTCACCTTCAGTCACCTCGACATCCAGATGGGCGGTGTCGTTGGATAT
>PWHV01000021.1 GCA_003555025.1 Methanomassiliicoccaceae archaeon
GTAGTTCTCGCGGGCGTAGTCGTCGGCGGTGTTCACGTCCACCGCCAGGTCGAGGTCGGTGAACTTGAGCAAATGGTCGTGGGTGCGCGAGCGAAGCTCATCAACCACCGACCGGTAATGGTCCGCATCATCGATGTGCTTGTCCACCATGGCGCAGGCCACGGTGAGGTTGAGGCGGTCGTCCACCCGCGAGGCCATGACCTTAACGTCGTGGCCCGTCTCGGGCATGGAGTCCTTCAAGGGGCCGTTGATGAACCTCTCCGCCTCCATGACCGCGGCCTCCGTCTGGCTGAAGGGGGCGTAGCTGACGCCGAAGGAAGTGTCGTTCGCCAGCAGCTTCGAGGTCTCGAACACGCCCATCAGGTCGCTTGAGCCCTGGCCCATCTTGATGTCCATGATCAGCTCGTTATCGACGTCCAGATTCTTGAATCGGGAGCGCAGGTAGTCCTTGGCGGCCTTGAGGGCCACGGTGTTGCAGGGGAGCTCGCGGTAGCCATCGCTCTCCTTGACCTTGCTGGTGGACCTCCCCACCAGCAGTATATAGGCGGGGTTGATGATGTGCCCGCCGCCGAAGCGGGGCTGCGAGGCCCCCGCCACTATCTGGGCCTCGTCGGTGTTGTGATGGAGCACGTGACCAAACTCCTTCTTGTACATGCGGCACAGGGCCCTGCTGACCTCCTCCGCCAGCGCGTCGGCGACGCTGTCCGGGTGGCCGATGCCTTTCCTCTCCACCAACTCAACCCTGCGCAGCGGCAGGGGCAACTCGTCTATCCCTTCGACATAGATTTTCTTACTCATTGGCACATCCCCTTGCGCCGGCCTCAGGCCAGAGCTTCGATCCACTGCGGACGTCATTCCGTAAAATGTCTTCGTTAATAAAGGGATTTGATAACATTATTCTTATAGGAATATTCGTATGACGTCATATGCGTTTCCCTCCCGCGGAGGACATCCGCAAGCTGCGCAAGGTCCTAGACGTCACCCAGGCGGATCTCGCCAAACGCTCGGGCATCAGCCAGAGCGCCATAGCGAAGATTGAGCGCGGCAGTATATCGCCCAGCTACGACACCGTCATCAAACTCTACGACACCCTGGACAACCTCAGCAAAGGGGAGGAGGGGAACAGGACCGCCGCCGACGTCGCCAGCAAAGGGGTGGTGACGGTGCAGTGCACCGAGAAGGTGCGGGCGGCCTCCGACCTCATGAAGACCACCGGCTTCTCCCAGCTCCCGGTCCTCAAGGGCGATGTGCCGGTGGGGAGCATATCGGAGAGGACCATCCTCGAGCTCATCCGTCAGGGCAAGACCATGGACGAGCTCAGCGAGACCAGCGTCGCCCGGGTCATGGGGGAGATGTTCCCGCTGGTCAACGAGAGCGCCCCCATGGACACCGTCACCGCCCTGATGTCCGCCGCCAACGCCGTACTGGTGGCGCGGAAGGGGAAGCTGGTGGGAGTGATAACCTCCGCCGACCTCCTCAAGCTGATATGATCAATCGCGGTGATGGATGCTCATGCGGTCGAAATCACGGGCTACGGCGACCCTCGCCGCCCCGATGACCTCCGCCGCCTCACGCATATGGGCGGCCTCGTCCTCCACCCGCGCACTGATGTGGTTCAATACCAGGAAGTGCGCGCCGGCGTCCCTGGCTATGGCCGCCGCCTGCGCGGCGGTGCTGTGGCGGCTCTCCTCCGCGCGGTGCGCCATCGCCGCGGGGAAGGTGGCCTCGTGCACCATCAGGTCCACGTCGTCGGCGGCGGCGGCGAAACGCCCGCTGGGGGCCGTGTCCCCTGAATAGGCCATCGAGCGCCCTGGGCGAGGGGGGCCCATCACATCATCCGGTCCCACCCTCCTGCCTCCCGCTTCGACCGCCTCGCCGCGCTGCAGCCTGGAGAACAGCGGGCCCTCGGGGACGCCCAGCGCCTTGGCCTTCTCAGGAAGGAAGCGGCCGGGCCGCAGCGGCTCCCGCACCACATAACCCAGCGAGGGAGCGCTGTGCTCCGTCGCCACCGCGGTGACCTGGGCGTGCTCGAAGAAGAAACTGTCGCCGTCCTCGAGGTCGCGGACCTCCAGGCCGTAGAAAAGCTCCTCGCCGTAGGTGCTCATCATCCCCCCGATGAGCTCGGAGGTCCCCGCGGGGCCCATGATGCTCAGCCCTCTGCCGCGGGAGAAGAGCCCCATGGTCTGCAGCATGCCCGGGATGCCGGTGACGTGGTCGCCGTGATGGTGGGACAGCAGCAGCACGTCCACCGACATCAACGAGAGGGAGGAGATCATCAGTTGGCGCTGGCTCCCCTCGCCGCAGTCGAACAGGACGGTCCTGCCGTTGACCCTCAAGGCGCTGCAGGGCAGGGAGCGGTCGGGCGACGGTACCCCGCCGGCGGTGCCGAGGAAATGGGCCTCCATGTCCATGTCTCAGCGGCCGATGCTCTCCAACACACGGTCGGTCTTGGTCAGCTTCTTGTACTCCTTGTAATGCTCCTTGCAGAGGCCCGCCTTGCGGGCGGAGTCGTCGCCGATGTCGAGGCCGGAATCCTTGACCTTCTTCATAGACAGCGACCTCTCCGCGTCTCCGTCGCAACCTGCCACGGAGCATCTGCGGGCGCCTCCCGTTCTGTCAACCATGCCCATTCTATGACACAGGATGCTATTATTCTTTTCTGGGAATGCGAAACAATGAAGAACGATACCACCTTTAGTGGGGCAATGACCAAAATCTCCCCCTCGATGCTCTCCGCCGACGCCGCCCGGCTGGGCGAGGGTTTGGCCCGCCTGGAGGCCTGCGGAGCCGATTGGGCGCACATCGATGTGATGGACGGCGTGTTCGTGCCCAACATCACCATAGGACAGCATGTGGTCAGGGCGCTGCGCCCCCTCAGCGCGATGCCCTTCGACGTGCACCTGATGATAGTGGACCCGCTGAAGCACGTGCCTGACTTCCTCGATGCCGGCTCGGACCTCATAACCGTCCACGTGGAGACCACCGAGAACGTGGAGGAATCACTGGCCGCCATCCGCGGCGGCGGGGCGAAGGCGGGGGTCTCCCTCAACCCGGGCACCCCCTTGGATGCGGTGCTGCCCTACCTCGACATGGTGGACCTGATCCTGGTGATGACGGTGCAGCCGGGCTTCGGAGGCCAGGCCTTCCAGCCGCATTGCCTGGATAAGATAACCGAGGCGCGACGCATCATCGACGAGCGCTCGTTGGACGTGGAGATCTCCGTGGACGGGGGAATCAACCGCGACACGGCGAGACGCTGCGTCGAGGCGGGGGCCACGGTGCTGGCGGCGGGCAGCTCCCTGTTCGGGACGGATGACATGGCGGCGGAGATCGAGCTATGGAGGGCCTTCGGGAGGAGGGTTGAATCATGAGAATAATGGACGATGTGTGGTCGAAGGCGGCGGTGCTGCTCCTGGTCCCGGGCGTCCTGCTGGTGGCGTCGCTGCTGCTCGATGCCAGCCTCTGCATAGCCCTGGCGCTGATGTCGTGGCTGGTGGCGGCGGTGCTCCTGTTCTACGTTCCGGAGACGCCTGAGCGCGAGGACCGTTGAGGTGTTCCCATGGGCGTGAACCTCTCCGGGATACTGGAGCCCGAGGAGTTGGAGGTCAAGGACCTGGCGTCCCGCGCCCTGGCGGTGGACGCCCACAACACCATCTACCAGTTCCTCTCCATCATCAGACAGCCTGACGGCACCCCTCTGATGGACCGGCAGGGGAACGTCACATCCCATCTCTCCGGCCTGCTGTACCGCAACGTCAATCTCCTCGAGCACGGCATCAGGCCGTGCTACGTCTTCGACGGCGAGGTCCACGACCTCAAACTGGACACGGTGCAGGAGAGGCGTGAGCGGCGGGAGGCGGCGATGAAGGAGTGGGAGGCCGCCCTGGAGGAGGGCGACATGGAGCGTGCCTACAGCAAGGCGACGCAGTCGACGCGCATGACCAAGGAGGTGTTGGATTCGTCGCGGGAGCTGCTTTCCCTCATGGGCCTGCCGGTGGTGCAGGCGCCGATGGAGGGCGAGGCCCAGGCGGCGCACATGTGCGGCAAGGGCGACGTCTGGGCCGTGTCGTCCCAGGACTTCGACAGCCTCCTCTTCGGCGCCCCGCGGCTGGTGCGCAACATCAACATCACCGGGAGGAGGAAGGTCCCCGGGAAGAACATCTACCGCAGCGTCAAGGTGGAGAAGCTGGAGCTGGACAAGGTGCTGGAGTCGCTAGGGATGGACCGCAGGTCATTGGTGGGGATGTGCCTGCTCATCGGCACCGACTTCAACACCGGCGTCTCCGGCATCGGCCCCAAGCGGGGGCTGTCGCTGATAAGGAAGCACGGTGGCCTGACGGAGGCGCTCGAGCACCTGGGGATGGAGATGCCAGGCCACGAGAGGGTGATGGAGATATTCCTCGGCACCGGAGGCAGCGACGATTACGACATCGCCATGAGGGAGCCCGACCGCGACGGCATCATGGAGTTCCTCTGCGAGAGGCACGACTTCTCCCCCGAGAGGGTCTCGTCCACGGTGGACAAGCTCATGCGGGGGAGGGAAGAGGTGGAGAAGAACGAGCGCCAGAAATCACTGGACATGTTCTTTTGAACGGACAATCCTTTATAAATGATGTTTCACATCGCCTTTCGGGCGGGCAAGACAGACCCGACCCAGGAAGGGACACGGCGATGATAAAGCAGGTCCGACCGAGTTATGACCCACCGGCGATGGAGTCCGAGACCCAACGGTACTGGGACACCAAGGACATCTACAACAAGACCAAGAAACTGAGGCTGGACGGGCCGGACTTCTATTTCCTCGATGGCCCGCCCTACACCACTGGGTCTATCCATCTCGGCACCGCGGTGAACAAGGCGCTCAAGGACATGCTCATCCGCTACTGGCGGATGAACGGCCTCAACGTCAGGGACCAGCCCGGTTACGACATGCACGGGCTGCCTATCGAGGTGCAGGTTGAGAAGGAGGTGGGCGTCAGATCGAAGCAGGAGATCGAGGAGTACGGCATCGACCGCTTCGTGGAGAACTGCCGGCGCTTCGCCCTCGACCTCCACGGCAGCATGAGCGACCAGTTCAAGCAGCTGGGGGTGTGGATGGACTGGGACAACCCCTACCTCACAATCAGGCCAGAGTACATCGAGGCCGCCTGGTGGACCATCGAGCGCGCCGATCAGCAGGGCCTGCTCATGGACGACGACCGCGTCCTGTCCTGGTGCCCGCGCTGCGAGACCGCCCTCGCCGAGGCGGAGATCGAGTACTGGGACGAGGAGGACCCCTCGATATTCGTCAAATTCCCGCTGTCGGACGACCCCGCCACCTCCTTGGTCATCTGGACCACCACCCCTTGGACCCTGCCGGCCAACATGGCGGTGGCGGTGCACCCGGACATGACCTACGCCAGAGTGGAGATGGTCCGCAAGGGCGAGAGGGAGAGGTTAATCATCGCCGAGGCCTTGACGGAGTCGGTGGCGGAGCTCGCTGGCCACGATGACTTCAAGGTAATCGAGACCTTCGACGGGAGAAGCCTGGAAGGCCGTTACTACAACCCCCCCTTCCGCATCGGGGAAGGCCATCTGCCCCAAACGGAATGGACCCACCGGGTGGTCCTCGCCGATTACGTGGAGGAGTCCAACACCGGCATCGTCCACACCGCCCCCGGCCACGGCCCCGACGACTTCGAGACCGGGAAGCGATACGGCATGGAGCCTTACTGCCCCGTGGACGAATCGGGCCGCTTCGACTCCTCGGTACCGCAGTACGAAGGGCAGAGGGCGAGGGCCAGCAACCCGTACATCATCGATTATCTCGATGACAAGGGGCTGCTCCTGCACCACCATGGGACGGAGCACCGCTACGGGCACTGCTGGCGCTGCCGCTCCTCCGTCATATTCCGCAACACCAACCAATGGTTCATCCGCATAGACGGCATCAAGGAGCGCATTGCCGAGGAGGTCACCCGGGTGAGGTGGAGCCCTGACTGGGCCGGCAGCTCTCGGCAGATGAACTGGGTGGAGAACGCCCGCGACTGGTGCATATCCCGTCAGAGGTACTGGGGCATACCGCTGCCGGTATGGACCTGCTCCTGCGGGGAGAGGAAGGTGGTGGGCACCTTCGACCAGCTCAGCGACGGCAGGGGCTACGTGGAGGGTATGGACCCCCATCGCCCCTGGATAGACCACATCGTTTTCACCTGTCCCCGTTGCTCGCGGGACATGCACCGCGTGCATGATGTCCTCGATGTCTGGTTCGACTCGGGCGTCGCCGCCTGGGCCCAGTTGGGCTACCCGTCGGAGGAGAAGGCCTTCGAGAGATGGTTCCCCGGGCGCTTCATCACCGAGGCCCACGACCAGACGCGCGGATGGTTCTACTCCCAGCTCGCATCGGGGGTGATATCCTTCGACCGCGCGCCCTACGATGAGGTTCTGATGCACGGGTGGATCCTCGACCCCAAGGGGCAGAAGATGAGCAAGAGCAAGGGCAACGTCATCGAGCCCATGGAGATAATCAAGGAGCACGGAGCGGACTCGCTGCGGCTGTACCTGTTCAAGGCCAACCCGCCATGGGAGGACCTGGCATTCCAGAAGGACGGCCCCAAGAACGCCCGCAAGATCCTCAACACCCTCTGGAACGTGGTGAACTTCGCGTCCACGTACATGGCCCTGGACTCCTATCAGCCCCATTCCAAGACGATGGGCGAGATGGAGTCCCATTTCCGCAACGAGGACCGATGGATGATCTCCCGCACCGAGAGGCTGCGCCGCAACGTGGACGAGTCCCTGCAGGCGCGCAACGTGCACAAGGCGGCACGGGCCATCGAGGACTACATCACAGAGGACCTCTCCCGTTGGTACGTGCGCCTCATCCGTGACAGGATGTGGAGCGAGGAGGGCGACAGCGACAAGCTGGCCGCCTATTTCACCCTGCATTACGCGATCATGAGCGCGGTCCGTCTGCTGGCCCCGTTCTGCCCGTACATCACCGAGGAGATATACGGCCACATGGACGGCAGGCTGGAGAGCGTGCACATGAGCGACTGGCCCAGCTATAACGAGACGCTGATAGACGACAGCCTGGAGCTGAGCATGGCCCTGGTGCAGGAGATCGTCGAGCACGCCGCCGCCGAGAGGCAGACCCGCGGGGTCAAGCTGCGCTGGCCGATGAAGAAGATGGTCATAAAGGGGAACGCGGACAACATCAACAGCTCCATCGCCCTGTTCCAGGACGTGCTCAAGCAGCAGGCGAACGTGAAGGATATCGAGTTCGTCCCCACCGACAAGGAGTGGGAGAACCTCATCCTCAGGGTCATCCCCAATCCCCACGCCATCGGCAAGGTCTACCGCCAGTGGTCATCCAAGATCGCCAAGCTGTTGGAGAGCCGGCCCGCCGAGATGGTGAAGAAGGCGGTCGAGAGAGGAGAGTACGAGATCGGCATCGAGGGCCAGTACCTCAAGATAGAGCCCAACATGGTCTCCTTCCGCCACGACCTCCCGCCCAACACGTCGAGAGTGGAGTTCTCCTCGGGCATGATATACCTGGACTTCGAGATGACCCCCGAGATCGAGGCCGAGGGCTACACCCGGGAGCTCATAAGGCGCATCCAACAGATGCGCAAGGACAAGCGACTCGATGTGGAGGAGTACATCAAGACCGAGGTGGCCGCGGAGCAGCGGCTGCAGAGCTACTTCAACCAGTGGCGGGAGCACATCATGAAGGAGACCCGCTCCCGCTCCATATCGATCGTGGACGAGCCCAGCGTCAATAGCGCCAAGACCTGGGACATCATGGGCAAGGAGGTCGCCATCAGCATCAGGGAGTTGCAGCTCTCGCAGGTGAGCCAGGCCTTCTCCTCCCTCGGCTTCCTCAGCAACGACGACATAATCACCCTCAATCAGGCGGGCATCTACGACATGGAATCGCTGGACGCCCTGAGCTCCAAGGAGATAATGAGCGTTCCCGGACTGCGCATCGCCGAGGCGATGAAGATCGTGGAGCACCTGAAGAAGTCGGAGAGCGCCCCGGTGAGGCCGGTGGAAGCGCCGCCGAAGAAGGACCCCGCCGCCGAGAAGAAGGGTGAAATGGCGGCCGAGAAGCTGGAGCCGGGCATGGTCTACATGTCCCTCAGCGACCCGGGCAAGGGGCAGAGCCTCCTACGCCGCGCTATCGAGCAGGGGATGAAACCTTTGCTGATAAGCCGCACCCAACCGGACAAGCACCCGCTGGTGGCGGAGATGGACGAGAGCTCGATGATATGGCTCTCGAGCATGAGCAAAGAGAACTCGTTCAATCCCCGCGACCTTCATCGCTTGGAGGAGATGATAACCGACAGGCTGCAGAGGGGCAGGGCGGCGGTGCTCATCGAGGGCATGGAGTACATCATAACCAACAACGAATTCCTTCCCGTGCTGCGGCTGCTGCAGAACCTGAGGGACTTCACGGCGGAGAGGAAAGGAGTGCTCATCGTGACGATAAAAGGCAAGAGCCTGGAGGAGCACGAGCTCAGCCTCATCGAGAAGGAGAGCGACCGCATCGTCTGACTCAGAGGCCGAGGCGGCGCAGCACCTCGTCCAGCCGCGGGACGCTGTTCTCCGGCAGCTCGCGGGGACGTATCCAACGGTGCTCGCTGTGCTCCCAGTTGATGCGGGGCTCCCCCTCGGCGCTGAAAAGTAGAGGGTGCACTCTCCAGACGGTGTCGCCGCCGCGCACGAGGAACGGCTCGCCCTTCTTGAGCAGTTCGGCGTCCAGGCCGGTCTCCTCCTCCATCTCCCTCAGCGCCGCCTGCGTCGGCGACTCGCCCTCCTCGATGCGTCCGGAGACGCCGCCCCACATCCCCTGAAAATAGGAGACTTCGTGGCTGCGCCTCATTATCAGGACCTTATCACGATGCTGCACCATGCCGGTGACCACCTCGCGCAGCTCTACGCCGAGTAGCTCCACGCTGCCATCGTTACCATCCACCAGCGCCCTGTCGCCGGAGCGCAGCACGCTCAGGTCGACGCGGTCCACCAACGGGATCCCCGATATCACCGCGCCGGTGGTTACGATGGTCTCGGCGGCGGAGTTGATGATGGCCGCGGGGCCCAGGTCCCGGCTGCTGAGATCGAAGATGGTGTAGGACCCCACAGTGGAGCCCTTGCCGCGGGGGAATACCAGAACACGGCCGGAGACGTTGCCCCCCGGCCCGGTGCGCAGCTCGCCGCTGGCAGGGTCCACGCCGCCGAGGAAGCTGAAGTCGTCCTCGATGAGAAGGACCTCGCCCTCCGCCCTGCCCGGCGAGATCGCCCGGCCCTCGATGATCACAGCACCACCTCCATGAGCCTCTCGAAGGAATCGCACCTGACCTTCTGGGAGCAGAGAGTGGGCAGGTAGTTGCAGGCCTTGGCGGAGTCGCTGGCGCTATTGGCGAACAGTCCCTCCACCGGCGTCACCACCATGCAGGTGTCGGCGAGCACGGGGCCGAACCTCTCCAGGACCTCCACCTCACGGGGCATCGACTCCCTGACCTGGCGGGAGGTGCAGAACCAGACGGTCACATCGGACCTTTTCTCCTTGCCCTCGAGGAAGGCGGCCATCTCCTTGATCTCCCGTTCGGATAGATGAGGGCAGCCGAAGGCGATGAGGTCAGCGTCCTCCGTGGTCGTCAGCCTCTCCTGCGCCTGTAACAGCTCTCCCTCGGACATATGGACGGTCTCCAGGCCGGAGAGATCATGGTCAGCGGCCTCGGGGGTCACCCCCTCCACGTGGAACATCGCCACCGCCCCGGATGCGGCCATCGCCGCCGCCATGATCTTGGCCTCCTCCCACCGCGGTCTGATGCCGCGGAAGTAGGGTATGCCGTTGCCGATGGCCGAACCGACCGCCTGGCCAAGGAGAGAGTGCTGGAACAGGCTGCCGTCCGTCTCCGCCTCGATGATGACCGTGGGAGCGCGGTTCTCCTCCCGGTGGAGGCCGTAGTCGGCGGTCCTGCCCGCGATGGCCGCCGCCAAGGCCCCGGGGCCGCCCTCGCGGTTGGTGCGGGCCCCTACCATGGAGTTCACCATGGAAAGCGCTGACGACTCCGCCCACGCCACGTGCTCCCCCAGACGCGGCAGGTTGCCGCCCAGGTAAGGGGTGCAGGAGCAGGTGGTGTCCACGCCCATGCGCTCGTAGAGCTCGATGATATGCAGCTGCTTGCGAGCGAAATCCTCGCTGATGCCCATCTCCCGCCAGCGCTGGCTGTCCATGCCGGAGGGGTTGAGGGTGCTGGGCACCCTGACCTTGGACTCCTCGGACACATGCTCCAGATAGGATATGCCGCCGTCGCCGATGGTCTTGTAGGAGACGCCGGAGATGTGGGCGGAGCGGATGGGCACCAGGCCCTCGGCGCCGTATATCTTCCCCAAGGCGACCACCAGCTCAATGGCCTTGCGGACGCCCTCCCCCTCCTCGCCGTCCAACATCCTCTGCTCCGCGGCCGTGAGTTCCATGTTCAGGGGTTAGAGTTTGGCCGTTGAAAAACGTTCGCCATGAGCTTTCGCGCCACCCTTTGAGAGAGGGCGGGACGCCTCGGAGACGGGAGGCTCGTTGCCTCACGTACATGGATGTGGCGACTTTACGCTGGCGAAACGAGAGCCCGGTTTTTCGTACGAGGGCCGCCTCGCAAGTTCCATATAATGATTTAACGCATTTAAGTCCCATGAGCAATGAGATCCGGGACGCGGGTATGAAGGACCTGCAGAACGAGATTATCGAGCACGTTGAGCGCTCAGGCGTGGACATGGTCGGCTTCGGACCCTTCGATGTTCTCGACGACGTCAAAAAGACCGGGGACGGGCGCTTCGACCTTCCCAACGCCATCTGCATGGCCGCCGAGCTTCCGTTGGAGGCCGTCAGGGAGGCTAAGGACGGCCCCAGCGAGGCGCTGCGCGAATCCTACAAGGTCGCGAACAAGAAGATGATGGGAGCGGCCGCAGGCATCGTCGAGAAGCTGGAGGCCGCGGGATACAGCGGCCGAATAGTCCATCCCGCCGAGCGGGTCGACACCGAGAACCTCGTGGGCCCGGTCTCTCTGAAAGCGGTCGCCCGGTCCTGCGGGATGGGTTGGATAGGGAAGAACGGTCTGATGCTGACCGACCGTTTCGGCCCACGGCAGCGTTTCCTAGCGATCCTCACCGACATGCCTCTGCTCGAGACGCCCGCCACCAGGGAGTGCGAGTGCGGTGACTGCCGGGAGTGCATCGACAACTGCGCCATGAAGGTCCTCAACGACCAGACATTCAGGGACCGCCCGCCCAGCCGTGACAGCACCATCGATTGGCAGAGATGCGGCCGTTTCGAGCTGAAGCTGATAGGCGACGGCAGCAGGCCGGAGAGGGCCTGCGGCAAGTGCATGGCCTATTGCCCCAGATCGTATCCGTAAGAAACGGTCAATGCTTGAGCCGTGTTCTGTGGAGGCGCCCAATCGGACCTACGTCCGTACCCTGTGACCCAAACATTCGTGGGCGATGGCGGGGGCTCTTCAGCATCGCGGCCTGGAACGCGTCCCGAAGCGCCGTTCTCGCCGGAACGGCCGCGTTTGGTCGGCGCTGCCATCGGAATGCGACGAGACGTGACCGACCTTGCCACGGTCGGAAGCTTGCGGCGAGCAAAGTGTTCCATGTAAAGGCGTTCAGAGGCGCGGCCGCCGTCCTAACGAGTGAATGGCTGCGGAGAAACCCAAGCATCCTCTCCATTGCGGGGACAGTTTACGGTCCGATGGCCTCCTCGACCTTTTTCTAATATTATCAAGTTTCGTTTCTTCGTCATAATATATAAATAATGTATATGCCCACGAAAGTATATAGGTGATTGATAGTGAATAAAGCGGTGAGTGTATCTTTGTCAATAGCCGTCGCGGCATTGATGCTGATGGCGACGGGAGCGGCACTAGTCAGCGCCCAGACGCCTGACGCTCCAGGGCCTCCCTTCGGGAATAATGTCCCGGAGATAGGGTTCTCCCCTGGCGAGCAGATGAACCAGAATCAGATTGAGGAAAGAGTCAATAACATGACCCAGATCGCCGAGGAGCGAAAGTTGTTCGGCATGTTTACGTATGACGATGGAGCGGCGGAAGGGCATTTCGTCGAATTCTCCCATAATGAGACCACAGGGCAGCTGAGCAACTACTCGGTGCGCACTGGTGAGGAGTACACCGATGTTTTCCGCACTGTGTACATGGAAGACTTCGCTCCTGATGACATGAGGGTCGCGGGATCGGTTTTCGCCCAATGGAACAACAGCGATCGGATGATGGTGCATAACAACCCGACCTCAGCGATCAAGGTCTCGTCTGAAAACACTGCCAACGTCTCATTCATGCTCGCAGACGGCATCGAGGCGGATGAGATGGAGAACGGTGACAGGCAGGCTGTCCATCTGACCGGCGGGAACGTCTCCTCGATGATAGTGGTCGGCAACGGCAGCATAACCTTGGACAATGTCACTGACGACGTCTATGTCAACGTGACCGCCGATGACGGGGAGCTGTTCTTCAGGACGATGCCCTACTTCGCCGATGCCGATACGGCGGAGATGATATCTGACGCCATATCGGAAGGCAAGATAAGCAATGAGATGGCGGTCCTCACCCGAGATGGCGATGCTGTATCGGTGGAGAACTCCTATGTGCGCGGATACGGGATGGAGATGTCCGAGGTCAGGGATGACGGCATGGAACTGGATCTTTCATCCGACAAGCCCGATGGCAAGGTGATGATCGTCACTTTCGACGATGAGACCTTGGACGCGTCCCAGGAACTCTCCGTGACCCTGAATGACCAAGTGGTCAACGAGGGGGAGCTGAGTGACGTTCTCGCCGCCACCGGCACAGAGTCGGGCGATGGCATGTACGCGTTGATCGAGGAGGACGGGACCTACCATCTGGCGGTCTACGTGCCCCACTTCTCCACTCAGACCTTAAGCGTGGAGAGCGTGGAGGCGGCAGTGGACGAGATATGCTCCTCCGTATGCGCCATGGCAGTCCTGGCGCTGCTGGCCTTGCCGCTGATACTCATGCGGCGCAGACGCTGAGCGAAAGGACCGGGCGGCGTTGCCGCTGCGGCACCGCGCCAGCCTGCTAGCGCGAGCGTCAAAAACCCTCTCACCTTTTACTTTAACAAAAAGCGCCTACTGGCCGCTCCATCACCGAGGGGGTTGGCCGAACGTCCTAACCCGACCTGGACACGATTAAAACCACCCGGATTCTGTTTTCGGAATATTATTACACCTCCGTGAAACGCGGCGATCCGAACGATGGATATGCCGTTCGCGAGCAAATTGTTCGCTGGATATGTGCGATTCAGAGCCGATCCCTAACAAAAACGCCCTGATGCTGCGGTGTTCCACACCTCGAAGGCTGTGTTTCAAGAACCGTTCCCTATATTATCGGGAGTTACTCCATGAAGTGTTTAATTTAATCCGGAGACAAGATGCAATGATTCGAGATATTGTCTCAATCGCGAAGGTTCTTGAAACGGTTCCAGCAAGGTTTTGAAATCAACAAAGACCGAAAAATTATGCCATCGATTCAATCACCAAGGAGATATTTTTTGTAAACTGTCGAGACCATGTCCCAAGGCCGCGCAGGTACATCCCAGCGTCAGCACAGCACTCCTTAAAAATGGTCATGGAGCCTGAAGGTACGATTGAGGGATGGTCGGAGCGTTACGAATCTCGACTTCATGCCTTGATGACCACGGTCCCTGCCACCATGTCGCCCAACCTCTGCTTCTTGGACGAGGTCCAGATGAAGAGGGCGCCGACCAGGTAGAAGGCTATGGCATCGATGAGTCTGAGCACATTGCGGACGGCAGAGGTCCCCAGACCGACCGGGGAACCGTCCTTGCTCACGACCCGTATACCCATGATTTTCTTTCCCAGGGTCTGTCCATTCCTGGCCTCCAGGACGATGAAGTATAGCAGAACCAATACCACCGTTGTGACGTTGGATATCATTGCAGGCGTACCGGTCATCTGGAAACCGCCGAAGCCCCCCTTCCCATAGGCGATCGCGATGAGCGACCCTATGAACCAGAATATGACGAGAATCACTATCAGATCGAAGAGCTGCGCCAGCAGTCGCTTTCCGACGCCCACATGCATATGTTCGTCAGCCATTTACCGTCAACCTCCTCTTCCGCTCGTGTATGGAATCGGTCGACGAAGGTGAAGTATTTTTCCCTGCCCGAGCGACCGTCTATACGGGATGGATCAAAAATTGGATCGTTCTGCAAAGAAACTCGTCGCGGGAACGTATGAACCTCAGGTGTTCGGCGCCATATGAGCGGGGCGCGGTTCGACGATGGTGTTGTGGCGGGCCCGCCGGGATTCGAACCCGGGTTTGAGGCTCCGGAGGCCTCGGTGATATCCTAGCTACACCACAGGCCCTGTGGTAGAACGCTCCGGACCGGTTTGGGGAAGGGGCCGAGGGACGGCCTTGGATCCTGGAAGGCTCCCGGGGAGAGAGGGGGGAGCTTGAATGAGCAGGGCTCACTCTTTCTTCTTGAACTCGGTGTAGCCGCAGCGCCCGCAGGAGGTCCTGTCGGCATGCTCGGCCATGAAGACGCCGGGGCCGCACTTGGGGCAGACCGGCTTCTTCCTCACCAGCTTGTCGCCGTCTATCTCGTAGCTGTCCTTCTTCGTCATGATCACTCCTCCTCCGGCTGGGGCTGAGCGCCCACTCCGGAGCGAACCAGCAGGTGCTTGCGCTCCAGTCTCGTCGCCGACTCCACCGAGTCGTAGACCTTGGCGTAGGCGACGGACTTGTTCTTGCCGTACTGCGATTCTATGCTCTCTATCACTATCTTGTCCTCGTCGGCCTTGACGGCCTTGGCGAGGGCGGTGATCACGCTCTTGCGCGCGGGAGTGGCCTCGCCGGAGTGGTCGATTACGAAGTGTAACTCCGTCCTCTCCTGCAGCGGGTTCTCCCTTTTGTCGGTGACCTCTATCTTCATTCCAACTCCTCCATTCTGTTCCAGAGTTCCTTCGTCCTTTCCAAGGCCTCGTCGTCGGTGACGACCAGGACCATGCCCTCCCCCGGCTGGCCGTAGACCACCCAGGTGCCCTTGGGGGCCAAGAGGATGCACGCCAGCACGGCGAGGTCCTCCTCCCCCTCCACCTTGATGTTCCATGGGCCCCCTTCGGTCAAGGCCTTCTCGATGGCGTCCATCAGCTCGGCGGTGACCGTCCCGGCGGGGTTCTCCACGCTGATTCGCTCCTCCTCCCGCTCGTCCACGAGCCGGGAGTACTCGCTCATCTCGCGCCGCTCGCTGCGGCCGTCGTACACCGACAGCCGGGGGACGACGCCCGCCCTCCTGGCGCTGAGGGACACCACGTCCCCCACCGTCAGCAGCATCGCGCCGTCTCTCTTCTCGCTAAGACGTTTCTCGTCTATCAGATCGCCGAAGGGGCTCGCCAGCTCCCCCCTCATATCCAGGGGGAGGCAGCGGCCTCGGGCGGGCATCTAGCGCACCCTCAGGGCGTACCTGCCGTTGGAGGTTATGCCCATCTTCTTGGCGATGTCGGACTTCTCATGGTCTATGACCACCACGTAGCCCTGCCATTCCCTCGATGTCTGCCCGCCGCAGCGGGAGCAGGACTCCTCAGTGGATATGAGGCTGCAGACCTTGCAGGCGCGGTCGATCATTCCGCCTCACCTTTGGCCTTGCGGTCCTCCTCCAGCCATTCCAGCTTTCCGAGGCCGGGCTGCCTCATGGTCAGCCCTATCTTGCTCTCACGGGGGTTGCGCTCGTTCAGGCTCAGCGAGACTATGCGGGCGCGGACGCGGTCCCCCACCCCCAGGGTGCGGCTGTGGTCCTTGCCCACCAGACGCTGGTTGTCCGAGTCTATGTGGATGCGGTCATCCATGATCTGGCTGATGTGCAGCAGTCCGTCCAAGGGGCCGAACCGGACGAACGCTCCGAACTTGAGCACCTCGCATACCGTGCCCTCGATGACCTCCTGCATCTGAGGCCGGAACACCAGCTGGTCGTAGTTGACCTCCTGGTACACGGCGCCGTCCCCGTGGACCACTCGGCCCAGTCCGACGGGGTTGACGTTGCTTATGAGGACGGTGAGCTCGTCGCCCTCGACGTATCCCTCGAAGGACTCGCAGGTGAGCTGGCCGGTCACCTTGTCGATGTCCTCATGGAGCTTGGCCGGCGGTATGCGCACGACCTTCTCGGTTCTATTCAACATGTACATGATACGGCCCTCTATGGATGCTCTCTGGATTATTGAGCTCTTATTTAAAAGTTGAGGGTGCCTTCAGAATGAGGCCAGATAATAAAAGATATAAAAAGGGGTTTAGCGGGTGCGCATCAGATGATGTACAGGCCCGCGGTCACCAGGGTGACGGTGGCCAACAGCTTGACCAGCACGTGTATCGACGGCCCGGCGGTGTCCTTGAACGGGTCCCCGACGGTGTCGCCGACCACGGCGGCGGCGTGGGCCTGCGAGCCCTTGCCGCCGTGCTTGCCCTCCTCGATGTACTTCTTGGCGTTGTCCCAGGCGCCTCCCCCATTGTTGAGGAAGTTGGCCATGAGTATGCCGACTATGGTTCCGACCATTATCAGCGCGCCCACCGCCTGCGGGGCTATCTCTAGGCCCATCATGCGGTAGCTGAGGCCGAAGACGACCGGGAAGAGGATGGGCAGCATGCCTGGAAGGACCATCGCCTTCAGGGCGCCCTTGGTGGCTATATCCACGCACTCATCGTAGCGGGGCTTCTCCGTGCCCTCCATTATGCCGGGGTACTCGCGGAACTGCCTGCGGACCTCGTTGATCATGGTGAACGCGGTCTTCCCCACCGCCCTTATGGCAAGGGCGGTGAATATGAAGACCAGCATCCCGCCGATCAGACCGCCGATGAATATCAGCGGGTCGCCGAGGTTGACATCGAAGGTCTCGTAGAGCGACAGGCCCTGGATGTCGGCCACTATCTCGAAGTAAGCGGCGAACAGCAGGAACGCTGCCAGGCCGGCGGTGGCCATCGCATAGCCCTTGGTGAGGGCCTTGGTGGTGTTGCCGGCGGAGTCCAGCATGTCGGTGCGCACGCGCACGTCGGTGGACAGGTTGCTCATCTCCACGATGCCTCCGGCGTTGTCGGTGATCGGTCCGAAGGTGTCCTCGGCCAGTATGAACGCCGAGGAGCAGAGCATGGCTATGGTCGCTATCGCGGTGCCGTAGAGGCCGGCCACGAACAGGTCCGCCACCTGGGTGAGCCCCAGGACCTCGGCGCCGGCGACATAGCCGACGGCGAAGCTGCCGCCCAGGGCCGCAGAGATGGCGAAAACGGGCAGCACTGTGGTCTCCATTCCCACCGATATGCCGGATATGACGTTGGTCGCCGGACCGGTCTCCGATGCCTCAGCGATTTCCTTCACCGGGCGGTATTCACCGGCGGTGTAGTACTGCGTGACGTAAACGATCACGATGCCGAGGACGATGCCGATGACGCCTAGAGCGATGAAGTACGGCAGTATCCCCGAGTAATCGCCGAGCATCAGGTATGATATCACGGCCAAGAACGCCAGCGATAGACCGGCGGTGACGAAGTAACCGCGGTTCAATGCGCTGTGCAGGGACGAGTCATCATCCTTCAGCTTAACGGTGTATATTCCGATCAGGGCGGCTATGAGCCCGAAGGACAGGAAGACCAGCGGGAACATCACCCACACTATGTCCTGCCCCAGAGGCGATGCGCCCATGACGCGGTACAGCGCCAGGCCGATTATCATCGCACCGATGATCTCGGCGGCGGTGGACTCGAACAGGTCGGCACCGCGGCCGGCGCAGTCTCCCACGTTGTCGCCGACCAGGTCGGCGATGACCGCGGGGTTGCGCGGGTCGTCCTCGGGTATGCCGGCCTCCACCTTGCCCACCAGGTCAGCGCCGACGTCGGCGGCCTTGGTGTATATTCCCCCGCCCAACTGGGCGAAGAGAGCGGCCATGGAGGCGCCGAAGGCGTAACCGACGACGTGTTCAAGAGCTATCCCTATGTCCCCTGCGAGGGCCTCGAAGACCATGAAGAGCGCGAAAACGCCCAGCAGGCTGAGTGCCGCCACAGCAATACCAGAGATGGCACCTCCCCTGAAGGAGACATGGAAGGCCTCCTTGAGGGTCCTCCTTGCAGCGCTGGCCGTCCTGATGTTGGAGTTTACGGCAACGTACATGCCGATGAAGCCGGAGAGCGCGGAGAAGCCCGCACCGAGAAGGAAGGACAGTGCCACTTCCCATCCGAGCAGGTTCACACCGAATGCCTCTCCAGCCACCAAGATCAGGGCGGCGATAACGACGCTGATGATACCAATCGTCTTGTATTGGCGGGACAGGTATGCCATCGCACCATCTTTGATCGCTTCGTAGATGGTGTTCATCTCGTCCGTACCCTTCTCGCGGGAGAATATGTCCCGGTAGAACAGGTAACCGAACGCGAGGGCTGCCAGACCCGCGATGGGGACCATATACAACATGTTGTCAAGTATGCTAACCATGCAGATATCCCCTAGAATTTCCCTCTGAATGCTGATAATGATATAAATGGTTTTTTCACTGGTACGATGGCCAGGCCTTTTCAGACGAAGGGGCCGCTGAACATCCCCAAGGAACGGCAGGCGTCCTCGGCGGCGACACCGCCCTCGGGAAGCTCCAGGACGGCGGAGCGGCGGAGCACTATCAGCCCGTCGGCATCCCTGACCCCTTGGCCCAAGGTCGCGGTGGGGAGCAGGATCCGCGTCCTGGGCAGCGCTGAGGCCAGTACCTCTGCGCCGACGTCGCAGCACAGAGCCACCACCATGTCCGCATCCTCCAGGCCTTCCTCGGAGGTCTTCGCCTGCACCCTGTCCGCAAGGCAGGAGGCGCTGACCGAAACCGACCGCGACAGCTCAACGCCGTCCTGGCGGAGCCTCTGCTCCAGCCGGTCCACCGCCTCGTCGCCGGCGATTCCGCACAGTCGGGCGCAGGTGCGGCAGCACCACAGCACCGCCCTCCCCTGCAGCGACTGCAAGAGCTCGTCGTAGTCCATCGTTCTCGCAATGACCATCATCGTTCTCGACCGGATTAACAAACCGCAAGTCAATAAATATCTGTTACGCTTTCCAGAAGGAGATGTTCTCCCTAGAGGACCTGTTGGCAACCCTGCTGGTCTATCTGCTTCTCGGCGCAGTCATGGCCATCTTCATCCTCCTCAGGGTGAAGAATGTGGACATCGACACCCGCAAGGTCCTCCACATACTCACGGGGAACTTCGTCTTCATCTGGTGGATGTACGAGAGCCAATTGCCGATGCTGTTGTTCTTCGCCTTCCCGTTCATGGCCCTGCTGCTCATCGCATCGCCCGTATCAAAAATGGACATCCTGCGCCGCAACATGATCGGCCAGGTTTCGGCGGAGGGGCATTCCCTGGGTCTGTTCTTCTACGCCTGCACCATCGCCGTGATGGTTCTCGTCTTCTTCGAGAGCTTCGTCGCCGCCTCCATAGGGATAATAGCCATGACCTACGGCGACGGCTTCAGCAGTCTGGTGGGGAAGCGCCACGGCAAGCGGGTCATATACAAGGGTAAGACATTGGAGGGGACGGCGGCGGCCTTCGCCGCCACCTTCGTGATGACCATGGTCGTCCTTGTCTTCTACGACATGCTGATCGCCGGCGGGCACTACACCATATCCTCGATACCGGAGATCCCCCTCCCGCTGGTTGCGCTTGCGGCTGGGCTTTTCGTGGCGGCGGTGGAGCTGCTGAGCCCGGGAAAGTACGACAACCTGATAACACCGATAGCCACCGCCGCACTCATGGTAATGCTGGGGTTCTGAAATGGGCTGGTATATCATCGATGGCATGGACGGATGCGGCAAGAACACCGTGGCCGATGCGCTCTCGGCCGCTCTTGCCAAGAGGGGCAGGAGCAGCCATGTGCACACCCACCCCTCGGAGCTGATCACCGGCAGGATATCGCGGCGGCTGCTGCAGGGGGAGGGGAAGGGGATGCAGGCCTTCGCCACGGTCTTCTTCATACTCGACGTGCTGATAAGCCTGGCGCGGATGCGTCGCTGGAGGGCCTATGACGACATCGTGTTCGTACGTTACATAATGGCCGTCGCCTATCTGCCCGACCCGTTGGTCGAGAAGGGGTACTACCTGGTGGCCAAGGTGCTTCCCATGCCTGAGCATCTGATACTGGTCGACACCCCGCCGGAGATGGCCATGTGCCGGATCGTCGACAGGGGATACGACCTGGAGATGTTCGAGACCGTCGACAAGCTCTCACGCATAAGGCAGAGGATGCTGCGCCTCAGCTCCAAGGGCTGGAAGGTGCTCGACAACTCCGACTCCATGGACGGCATCGAGCGGCAGGTGGAGGAGTACCTCGGCTGAGGAGCCAATCTGTTTATAATTGTTGACCGACTAGACCATCAACGATACCATGAGAGAGATGGTCCCGGTCCAGGACATAGTGCCCCGCGAGGGCATGAGCGTTAAGGAGATGATCGATGCCATGGGCTCGTCGGGCGGGTTCACCGCCCGCAAGCTGCATCAGGCCTTGGAGGTCATGCGCAGGATGATGGGGTCTCGCGACTGCCTGCGTTTCCTTTCCTTCCCCGCCTGCATAATGGCCACCGGGACCCGGGGCGTGATCGTGGAGATGGTCCGGCGCGGCATGGTGGATGTTATCATCACCACCTGCGGCACCCTCGACCATGACCTCGCCCGCGCTTGGAAGGATTACTACCACGGGGACTTCAACCTCGATGACGCCGAGCTGCGCCACGAGGGAGTGAACCGTCTGGGGAACGTGCTCGTTCCCGACGAATGCTACGGGGAGCTTCTAGAGGAGAAGCTGCTCCCCATGCTGGAGGAGATAACCTCCTCCAGACCCTCCATCAGCACCCACGAGCTCATCGACGAGGTGGGCTCGCGCATAGAGGACGAGGACAGCCTGTTGCACTGGTGCCACCGGAAGGGGGTGAAGGTTTTCGTCCCCGGCATAACCGACGGCTCGTTCGGCAGCCAGCTCTGGATGGTGTACCAGGAGAGGCGCGACCTGCGCATAGACCTTTTCGCCGACGAGCAGGCGCTGTCCGACCTGACATTCGACGCCCCCGAGACGGGCGCGGTCGTCGTCGGAGGGGGGATATCGAAGCACCACACCATATGGTGGAACCAGTTCCGCGGGGGCCTGGACCACGCGGTTTACCTGACCACGGCGATGGAGTACGACGGCTCCCTCTCGGGGGCGCAGATACGCGAGGCGGTGTCCTGGGGGAAGGTCAAGGAGACCGCCCACCAGGTCACGGTGGAGGGCGACGCCACCATTTCGCTGCCGCTGCTGTTGGCGGCGCTGCTGGACGAGGGGCTGGAAGGATGAGGATAGCGGTGCTTCCCGGGGACGGCATCGGCCCGGAGGTCATCAGGGCCGCCGAGGCGGCACTCCGCGAGCTGGTGCCTGAGATGGAGTTGGTCCATGGTGACGTGGGTCTCGAATGCCACTCCCGGCGCGGCGAGTACCTCCCTGAAGAGACCATAGACCTCATCAAGGGGACCGACGCCGCCCTGTTCGGGGCCATAAGCACCCCGTTGCGCACCGAAGGCTACCGCTCCCCCATCTTGACGATGCGCAAAGAGCTCGACCTCTACGCCAACCTCCGCCCGGTGAAGAACCTCGCCCCCGGCGTGGGCCTGGTGGACCTGGACGTGATCATCGTCCGGGAGAACACCGAGGGGATGTACACCGGCGACGAGTCCGTCGACGCGGACGGTGTAACCCTCGGAAGACGGGTGTCCCGCCGCGCCTGCGAGCGCATCTGCCGCTTCGCCCGCGAGCACGGGGAGTCATCCGGAAGGAGCAGGCTGACCTGCGTCCACAAGGCCAACGTGCTGCGCCGCTCCGACGGCCTGTTCCGCGATGTGTTCTACGATACGGCAACAGGCTCCCATATGAGCTGCGGCGACATGCTGGTGGACGCCGCGGCGGCGGAGATGGTGGTCCGCCCGGAGGCGTTGGACGTCATCGTCACCTTGAACCTCTACGGCGACATCCTCTCCGACGAGGCCGCAGCATTGGCCGGAGGGCTGGGCGTGGCCCCTTCCGCGAACATCGGCGACAGGCATGCCCTGTTCGAGCCGGTGCACGGCAGCGCCCCGGACATCGCCGGCAGGAATGTGGCCAACCCCAGCGCCGCCCTGCTCTCGGCGGCGATGATGCTCGAGCACCTCGATATGGAGGACGAGGCCGACGCCCTGCGTTCCGCTCTGCGCGGGACCGTTGCGGCCGGCGGCCGCACCCGCGACCTCGGCGGAAACCTGGGTACCGAGGAGTTCGCCTCGCTGGTCGTTGAAGGGCTGCGGCGCCGTCGAGCGCTCTGAACCCGCTTCTCAACCATGATTCTTGGGCGGGGCGGCCTCCAGAGGGGCGCCGTCAAGCAACGGCGCCAATCTTTTCACGGCCTCGTCCATTGAATCGCCCTCGAACTTTAGGACGATCGCGCCCCGGGGGCACAGCTCGGCGCATCTTCCGCAAGCTCTGCACATCTCGTTGTTTATCTGTGCCCTGCCCTCTGACAGAGTTATCGCGTCAACGAAGCATGACCCTTCCGCGCATTTGCCGCAGCCTATGCAGCCTTCGCCCACCTCCACGCTGACACCGGGCATGGGCTTGATGCTGCGGCCCAGATCATCATCCAGGAACGGTATCATCTTCCACAGGCAGCAGCAGGGGCAGCAGTTGCATATGGTCAGGAGCTCCTCCTTAGGCCCAGTGTTCAGCCATAGGCTGTCCAGCTTGTTCCTGCCGATGAGATGCACCAGCCCCGCGTCCTGGCAGCGCTGCACGTGCTCCAGGGCCTCGGCGGTGGACACCCTCCGGCCCAGGGACTCGGGTATCCTCGACGCCCCCGGACCAAGGAACACGCATCCCAGCTCGCGGGGGTAGTCCTCGCATCCGTTGGAGTCCCGGCAGATGCAATGGCGCATCACCGTGGCGCCATCGTGGCCGCGTATCATCTCCTTCAGCACATCAGAGGGGAGGACGACGTCCCTGCCGGCGTCGACCTCGATGTCCAGGTCTATGACCCTCGCCGCGTTGTCGCGGGGCAGTATCATCATGTCGTCGCCGTCGAAGAACGCTTTCCCTATCGCCCTCTTGAGCACGGGGACCCTGGTCAGCCGCGAGAAGGCGAAGCGGCTGGCGAAGCTGCGCTTGATCAGCGCCACATAGAGCTCGCTCAAGGAGCGGGGCATCTCATGCCTCCTCGTCCTCAAGGTGGTTGTGCTCTTCGTCAGGGTCCTGTATGACCAGGTCGGGGGGGCAGCTGGGCCGGTGCTCCGGCCTCAGGGTGACGTGGTTTATCCCGTGCTCCTGTATCAAATGCCTCTCCACCTCGGTCAGCAGGCGGTCGGCCTCGGACACCGGCAGGTCCTCGGTGAGGGAGACGTGGGCCTCCATATGGACCTCGCACTCGCTGAGCTGCCACACATGTATGTGATGCAGGCCGTCGATGCCGTCCATCGAGGCCACCTCGTCCTCCATGGAGAACAGGTCCAGGTCGGGAGGGGCGAACTGCATGAAGATGCGCACCGCATCGAGTATCAGCTTGCCCGAGAAATACATCAGCGCCAGGCTGATGGCGATGGTGATGACGCTGTCCACCCAATACGCCTGCCAGACGATCATCGCCGCTCCGCCCGCCATCACCGTCAAGGAGGTGGCCATGTCGGTCAGCAGGTGCAGGTAGGCGGACTTCATGTTGAGGTTCTCGCGGGAATCCGCATGGAGCAGCCAGGCGCAGAAGCCGTTCACCCCCACCGCGGCGCCGCCGAGGATCAGCAGCAGGGCGCCATCGATGACCTGTGGGTCGGCAAGGCGCTGATAGGCCTCCACGATGAGGAAGAGGGAGACGGCGAAGAGCACCAGGCCGTTCACCAGCGCCGCCATGAGCTCGGCGCGCTTGTAACCGAAGGTCTTCTGAGGGGTGCATCTCTTACGGCGCAGCCTGGTGGCAACCCAGGACATGGAGAGGGCGAGGACGTCGGTGAGGTTGTGCAGGGCGTCCGATATGAGGGCCAGACTGCCGGTGAGGACGCCGCCCAGAAGCTGGGCCGCGGTGATGAGCATGTTGAGAAGCACACTCACTCCGAGCCGTCTGCCCCTGAGCTCCGGATGGCCGTGTCCTGCGCCCATCATCTTACCCCGTGGCGCCTGATGTGCCCCCACTGCGACCTTGGGCCTTCCTGGTCATAGGTGGAGACGTCCTTGTTCCTCCAAAGGTCACGGTCCTCCCCCACCGGGCAGACGCGGACGCACATCCCGCAGGGGGATATTCCTTTTCGGCTCAGGCCTTCGGTGTAAGCGATGCACGCCTGCGCATCGGTCCTTCCCTCCGGATAACCGCGCTCGTCGATGGCCGCGGCTGGGCACTTCCTTGCGCAGAGACCGCAATCGATGCACAGATCCTCTTCCAAAGGAGCGTCGGCGGGCAGCTCCGCGCCGGTGATCAGGGAGGTGAACCTCACCCTCGGACCGAAACGAGGGGTCAGCACGGAGTTGTTCACCCCGAACGCGCCCATGCCGGCGAGGACGGCGGCGTGGCGGTGGGAGAAGAAGGCGGCCGGTTCGCGCTTCAACGCCTCGATGCCCGCATAGCCGTCGCGCGGAATGTAGGCGGACGGGTGCCCCCTCTCCTCCAGAAAGACGGAGAGGCGGTAGCAGGCGCTGTCGAGAAGCATGTTCACCGTCCGGTAGGTCTCCGCGTACCATATGGATGGAGCGCTGTCGATGGCGGGCATCGGCAACGGGATCCCTATCACCACCACGCTGCGCGCCAGAGGCACTATGCTCCTCGGCCTCGCCTCCGGGGGCACGAATGGATGGAACGGAGGTTCGTCCCAGGCGCTCGCGTCGGCGATGCCCATCAGCGGAACGTCCATGTCGGCGCATTTGGACTCCAGGTCCCTGCGCAGCTCGGTGCTCATGATACCAGCGTATCGGAGAATCGGTATTTAGATTCTCACGCCCTCCTCATCCTGCTCACCTTCAGGCCCTGCGAGCCGGAAAGCAGGCGGCGCAGCCCTCCCAGGTCCATCTCCTCCGCCGCCCCCGCGAACGCCTCCAGCTCGCCAGGGGGGACGGCCTCGCTCATGAGCAGGCCCGCGGCCAGGTAGCGTTGGCGGGCGTCGAGGGAGGGGTCATGCCATATGCCCAATATGGCGTCCTTGACCTCCCCTCCGTATCCCAGCTCCTCGCCCATCACCGCCCGCAGGCTGCGGTCGTAGGACTCCGGGCCGAGGGCGGCCGCCTCCCCCGCGACCAGGCCGCAGAGGTATGCGGGTATGATGCCCTCCCCCACGAATGCCAGGGTCTGGCCGGCGGCATCGCCGGCGAACAGGATGTTGCCCCGGGAGGGCCCTCCTTGGAATCCTGGTACGGGGGCGTCCCCTGTCTTCACCTCGACCACCGACCCACTGTCGAAATATGAGGACACGATGGGATTGTCCTCTATCCATCCCATGACCCTCTGGCGCATCCTCTCCGCCGGACCCACCTCGGCGAGTCCCACATTGGCCCTGTCCCTGCCCTTGGGGATTATCCAGCCGTATCCGAGACCGACCTCCTCCTCAAGGAATATCTGCATGCATCGGGGCAAGGCGCGTTTCGAGACCATCTCGAACTCGGCGCCGCGGGCCACCATGTCCTCCGCGTTCCAGCACACCCCCGCCATCTTGGCCACCGTCGAATGGACCCCGTCGGCGGCGACCACCACCTTCGGTTCCACCTCCTTCTCGACACCGCGCATCCTGACGGTGGCGGATGTCACGCGGTCCCCGTCCATAGAGAGGGATGTCAGGGCGCTATCAGCATGCACCGAAGCCCCCGCCTCCGCTGCCTTGGCAGCCAGCAGCTTGTCCAGGATCTTCCGTTCCACCGTCACCGACGCCCATTGCTCCCCGTGGTTGCTGAGGGTCAGCTCGCGGCCGATGTGGAAACGGGTGTGGTCCTGGGTGGAGCTCACGGCCTGACGCGGCAGCTTCAGGCCCGAACGCAGAAGGAGGGAGCGCCCGATGACCTCCCCGCACTGCACCGGCGAGCCGATCTCGCGCTTCCTGTCAACCGCCAGCACCTTGGCGCCCGCAGCGGCGGCGGCAGCTGCCGCCCCGCTTCCCGCGGGCCCCATCCCAATAACCAGAACATCCAACTCCATATTACCACCCGTACTTGAAGGACTTCAGGAAGGCGCGTGCCACCCGGGAGTCCTCTCCTCCTCTCAAAAGGGCCGCCAGCATCGGGAGGGTCCGGTATCCTTGAGCGAAAGGTCTCATGAACAGCTCCATCCTGCGGTCGTCCCATGCCTTGCAGGCCCCATATGCCTCTTGGAAAAGGGGGTCGGAGAAACCGCTACCCGACCACCAACGCTGATACGAACCCATGTCCTGGGAGGCAATGGCCTCCGCGGCCTTGGTCGCTGAGAGCATGGCCACCCTGATCCCTCCGAACGACAGCGGGTTCACCATGGAACCGGCGTCCCCCAGGAGGCAGGCGCCAGTGGATGCCACCTTGCGGACGCCGCCGATGGGGATATGCCTCCCGCCCTTCTCCACCGCCCGCCGGGGCCGATCGTCGCATCCGCGGGGAAAACCTTGGTTGGACATGTCCCCGCAGGGGAATCTCCACCGGTATCCTCCCCGATACCTCTCCCCGTAGAAGAACTCGATCACGCCTTGCTCGGCCTCTTCATCGACGAGGTATTGCTCCACGGGGATGCTGGCCGCGGGGACCTCCTCGAAAAGCGACCGGCGCACCGTGGAGAAGGCCCCGTCAGCGCCCACCACGGTGCGGCAGCATATCTCTCCCCCATCGGTGCGGAGGATGATGTGTCCTCCTTCGCGGACCGCCTTGCGCAGCGATGCCTTCTCAAGCTCCGCCCTTCCCTCCAGTTCGCTGTGCAGCGAGCGCAGGAACGACGGCCGGTCGATGACCGCCCCTTCGGACTTCTCCTCTATGACTATGCCTCCGGGCCAATGCTCCCTCACCGCGTGTATCCTGTCCCTGACGTGCCTCAACGGCAGCGCCGACTCCTTGAACGACCGTAGGCTGAGGGCCTCGCCGCAACTGGCATGGTAACGGTCGTAGCGGCGTTCGGAGAGACGGTCGAGCACCAGGATGTCCGCTGACGGGTCGAGCTCGGCGAGGCGGCGGGCGCAGACGCTGCCCGACACGCCCGCGCCGATGACCGCCACGTCAACGCGCCTCATGGACGGCCGCTCCTGCCGGCGGAGACGCAGTCCACCAGGCTGTATCCGAAATCGAAGCTCAGCAACATGAAGAGATACGCGAAAGAGGGGAACACGCCTATTGCGCAGAGGCCGAGCACCGCCATCTTCAGGAAGGGACGCTGGTGCAGCGCCCAGTGCCACCAGGTCTCCAGGTCGTCAACCCCCTCTATATCGTTGGCCCGTTCATCGATGAAGGTCGCCGCCACGAGCAGGGCGGCGCCGCCGAGGCTGAACTGCAGACTCCCCTCCAGGATGCCGGCGGCCGCCATGACGATGGCTATCAGGAAGCCTACTATGAAGCCCCGGTTGTCATACTTTCCCGCCAGCAGCAGGCCGATGAGCATTCCGAGCCCGATGGTGGCCGTCGCCATGTCGTTTATCATCATATAACCCAGCCATATTCCGCTGGGGAACGACAAGGCCAAGGCCTTCCTCCGATCGAAACAGCCAACATCATAGGCCTGGTCCCCGTACTTGATCAGGGAGCCCAGGACGATGTACGAGACCGGAAGGGAGAGCAGGAAGAGGGACATCATCCCATCGATGTGCAGGAATAGGTAGGCTATGGAGACGCTGGCGATGGATAGAGCGATGAACAACGGGCCCATCTTGTCCGGAAACGGTCCTCTCATCTCAACCTCCCGGCGGAAACGCCTCCATCATAAAGAAGCGACATTCTATATCAGCATGACCTTCGTGCATCAACGTTTTCTATCATGCGGTTCCTTTACATCCTGTGTACCGCGATTCCACTCTGCCATCGTTCAGCCCCATAAGCGGCGAGGAGATGGGCAATGTCCCGATTCATGACGCTGGCTCATTGGAGCACGTCATCAGGTCCTGCCGCAGGGCTCAGAACGAATGGGTCTCCACCAGCCGCAAGAGGAAGGTGACGATGCTCACCCGGTTGTTGCAGCTGATGACCGATAGGTCCGAGGAGATATGCGCCACTGTCTCCAAGGAGACCGGCAAACCGCTGGCGGAGGCCATGAGCAACGATCTCATGGCCTCGCTGGGGGCGGTTGACTACTGCATGGGATGGTTGAAGCGCCACCCCGACTCGCTGCAGATACACCAAGGCGGCCTGGAGACCATGATGCGCTACCTGGGCAGGAAGTCCTATGTCTCCTACCGTCCGCTCGGCGTGGTGGGCGTGATCGCGCCTTTCAACTTCCCGCTGGCGATACCTTTCAGCCAGACGGTCATGGCCGTGGCCTGCGGCAACGGCGTGGTGATCAAGCCCTCGGCGCACACCCCTTTGAGCGGCCAGCTCGTCGAGGAGCTTTTCCAGCAGGCTGGATTCCCCGAAGGGTTGGTCAAGGCGGTCTCCGGTCCCGGCACGGGAAGGGCGCTGGCCGCGTCGGACGTGGACAGAGTGGTCTTCACCGGCAGCAGCGAAGTGGGCCGCAAGGTCATGGAGTCGGCGGCGCAGCGGCTCACCCCCGTGACGTTGGAGCTGGGAGGCAAGGACCCCATGATCGTGCTGGAGGACGCTGACATCGAGAGGGCGGCCTCGGGCGCCCTGTGGGGCGCCTTCGTCAACTCGGGGCAGGTCTGCGTCGCGGTGAAGAGGATACTACTGCACAAAGATGTCTACTCCCATTTCCTCGACCTCCTCCTGCATAAGATGGAGTCGCTCCGCCAAGGGGACGGTCTCGAGGACCCCTCGGTGTCGGTGGGGGCCATGATCGACGAGGATTCGGTGGGGGAGATGGAGGATCAGGTGCGCCGGGCGGTGGAACAGGGCGGCCGTGTGCTGGCGGGCGGTTCCCGGCCCGAGGGCATGGAGGGAAGCTTCTTCATGCCCACGGTGGTGGCCGACCTCCCTCCCGGCTCCGACCTGTGGAAGGAGGAGACCTTCGGCCCCGTGGTGGTGGTGGCCCCCTTCGAGGGCGACGTCGATGCCGTGAAGCTCGCCAACGACTCCCCATTCGCGCTCAGCGCATCGGTGTGGACCAAGGACCTGGAGAGGGGCAAGAGGGTCGCCTCGGCGCTGCGCGCCGGCACGGTCGTCGTGAACAACGTCCTCTACACCTACGGCCTGCCGGCGACTCCGTGGGGAGGGAGGGATGAGAGCGGCTTCGGCCGCACCCATGGCCAATGGGGCATGATGGAGCTGATGGAGCCCCACCACGTCCATGTGGACAACGGCAAGTTCCCCCGCGACCTCTGGTGGTCGCCCTATGACGAAGAGACCCTGGAGCATAACCGCGCGATGATGGACGCCCTCTACCGCGAGAAGGGCCTGGCTAAAGTGCTGTCGCTTCTGAGGCTTCGCAAGGGGCTGAAGAAGCGCTGATCATCCGCTCACGTAGCGCAGGACCGTCTCCAGAAGCTCGTCGGCCAGCTCGGCCGGGAGTCCCTCGTAATGGCCCATGCTTAGGTGCAGCTCCCCGTTGTGGCCGCAACATACCACCCCCAATGTGGGCGGGCTTATGCCCGGATAGGCCATGTACGCCCTCCTTATGCCCAACGACCTGTCTATGGAGGTGTCCCAATCGAGGATGCCCACGTTGGTGATGAAGTACAGCGACCTGCCCCCCTCATCACCGCTGCACATGGTGTCGATGAGCTCGTCCATCTCATCCATGCCCTCCATGGATGCGAAGGATGCCAGGTCCTCCTTGCCCAGTCTGCCCTCCCGCCGCAGTGCCTCGATGCCTCGATTCACCTCCCTTATGGCGGCGGGCATTTCCATTCCCGTCACGTCGCCGAGATGCAGGGCGAAGTTGGCGGACATGTTCGCTATCTTCGGAGCGCGGGAGGACATGTACTGCCGGTTGTCCACCGTCGCCGACACCGAAGCCTCTCCGCCCTCGCCGGTGAGGTCGCGGAGGGTCAGCGCCATCGCCGCCATCAGCACGTCGTTGACGGTGGCTCCCTCCTCTCTCTTCCACTTTCCGCGGGCGGCGGAGAAACTGTCAGCGTCCAGGCTTCGCAGCGCCATCCTCCCTCTGGTCATTGAAAGGTCACGGTACAGGGAGGGCCAGGAGGAGAATGGCCCGGCCCCGCCGGCGGCCAGTCTCTCCATCTCTCCGTCGCTGAATGCCGACGAAAGGTCTCGGGAGGGCAGCGACGCGGCGGGACCGGGGAACGCCTCCGGGTCCAGGTAAAGGGTCATGAGCCTCTCGAACAGGTGCATCAGCGCCCGGCCGTCCCCCAAAGCATGGGCCATGGAGAGGGCCACGGTGTCGCAATGCCCTTGACGGGCGATGACCAGCCCCCAGAGCGGAGGCCGGTGCGGATCCACGGCCCCGAAGCAGAACTCCTCGCCGTCGCCGCTGTAGCCATATTGCTCCTCGAGGACGTCGTCCACGCCGATGTCCGGGCGGTGGACCCATATGAGCCAGCCATCGTTATGCTCCATGCCGGCTCGCAGTATCGGCTCCTCCTCCATCAGCATGGCCAAGGCCCGCCGCATGGCTTCGATGTCGATCCCCGCATCGCAATGGGCGACCACGGTCATGCGGGTCTCGGACTGGCGGGCGAGGTGATGGCTGAAAACGTCGGTGGCGGAGGCGGGTACGGGTTCCACGCCCGTCCATGCCCGCCGGCCGTAAAAGGCTTTTTCCGTCCTCCGCTCTGCTTCAGCCCTGGAAGCTGGAGATGACGTCGTAGCTCTCCACCGTCACGCGCATCACGGCAGTCCCGTGGTCGCGGACGAAGCCTTCCAGATAGGGATGCCTCTCGATGAGCCTCTCGATGATGCGGTCCTTCTCCCTGGGGCCGCATTCCTCGGCCCTTCCCGCGGCGGTAACAGAGCTGGCGCCGCTTACGTCCGCGGTGGGGTCGCTGCCGCGGTCATCGGTCATCAGCGCCACCCGGGGGTCTGAGAGGATGTTGCGGTACTTCCTCGAATCTCGGGAGGTGGGGAAGTACAGCGCATCGAGCGCTTCGTTGGCCAGAAAAGACACCAGGCTGGTGTGGGGATACTCGCCCTTGGTGACGAGGACGGCGAAAGGCTGCGTCGTCATAAGCTCCCTTATCTTCGAATCCCTGTCAACGGACCCAATCATTGACTGTCCCCTCCCGTTATGACCCTGCGACCGCTCATCGACATCATGTATGCGAGCATCTGATATCAATAGCTTTGGCCTCGTTTCGACAACTGGAACTGCAATACCGGTCCGACATCCATCTCCGTCGAGAACGAGGCCGATGGAGCGGTGAACCCCGCCCTCCAGAGCAACGTCCCGTTGTAGCTAATCCCGGCCTGCGGGCGTACAGGCACGCCTGCTGGGATGTCAGGATTTTTTCGGGTACGCTTCGAGTTCAGTGCGATATCTTCTTCCTCAGCGCTCGATATGAGGCTTCTCCTCTCCCGCCATGATAACGGTTATGGAATGTTATCGACCGTGTTCAATACCTGATACTTCCGTTCTTTTGCGGGCTTGGGCGGAGGATGCTTTCCGCTCTTCAGGGAAGAGACGCTGCGCGAGCCGACATCATCACTGGGTGATAAAACTCTCCTTCACAACCTCGCCGTCGACCTTCGCCACCAGATTGATGTTGCCTGAGCCTCCGTCCCTTCTGTAATCGATCCTGACTTCCTTTCCCGCGATCTCCTTCTCGAACTTGCCCTTTTTCAGCAGGTATACGAGCTTCCCCACGCTCTCGCCGTTATGAAGTATCTTCAGATGGGTCATCAGGGCGCCCCCCTTCAGTTCGAGCAGGTTATCATCATCCAGACTGATCTCAGCATGGTAGGCCATGGTTACACCTATGGGTTGATATTAAATTGAGTGTATAAAAAGAGAACATATCCGATCAGCGAACGGTGATTTTTAGGATGTGGTGCAGGGGATGGGATTCGAACCCACGGACCTCTACAGGACAAGGCCCTCAACCTTGCGCCGTTGGCCAGGCTTGGCTACCCCTGCTTTAGCGAGGAGAATAAGGCAGTCGTTATTAAGTTTTCCCATCCGTTGGACATAAATAAGGCCTCATCGCTAGGCAAGGTCGTCAGGAGAGGGAGGGCGACCGACGGTAGGACCTAGGTCCGGCTGAGGAAGGTCCCTCCTCCACTGGGCAGGTGGGTCGGGAAAGCCGACCTGGCGAGAGCTTGGGCAAGGGCTCAGAAACGACACAGCCTCCGGCCAAGGATGATTCGCACGGCGATGACGTTCCCGGAGGATTTGGTGAAACGGCGACTCCCCACCGGAGCAAGCCCGAACAGCCGGGATGAGCGCCCAGCGACCGGCGGGTAGGGTGCGCAGTTGAATGTCGCCTGAAACAGAAGGGGGCCTACTACCCTCACCTGACACCATAAACAATTGTTTTTTATATATCCATAGACGCTAATACCGATATGAAGGACGGCGTCGGCAAACTGTTGGAGCGGGTCCAAAAGAGCAACGGCTCGGCCTTCACCATCATCCAGTTCGTCCTCGATGACATCATCGAAATGGCCGGGTCCGGCCGCATCGACCGGGAGCGCTGGGGCGACCTCGCCCTCGGCATCGGCTCCTCCATGGGCAGAATGGCTCCCCTGTACAACGTCGCCAACCTGATAATGGTGAGCCTGGAGGATGAAGACCACAACACCCGGCTCCTAGAGGAGTTCAAACGGGTGCGCGAACACCACACCGACTCGGTTGAGGTCATCGCCAAGAGGTTCGTGGAAGAATTCAGCCCCGGAACCGTCATGGTCAACTCCTACTCCGCCACCGTCAAGGCCTGCCTGACAGAGCTGTCGCGCAGCCAGGAGGTCAAGGTCAAGGTGACCGAGTCCCTGCCCATGGGCGAGGGGGTGATGTTCGCCGACAGCATCGCCGCCGCCGGCATAGACTGCCAGATAATAAGCGACAGCATGGCCTTCGAGTGTATGAAGAGGGTGGACATGTTCCTCAGCGGCGCCGATGCCGTCCTCCCCCACAAGGTGTACAACAAGATCGGATCACGAGCGCTGGCCCTTGCCGCCCGCGAGGAGGGCAAGCCCACCGTCGTGGTCTGTGACACCTTGAAGATGACCCCCAAGGACATGGGGGACTCGGTCGCCAAGACGATCTCCATCGGCCCCCGTCTGAACCGCTGCAGCGCCCTTTTCGAGAGTTTCGAGATCTCCCTGGTGGACAAAGTTACAACGGAGTTGTGGAGCTGCACGCCAGATGACCTGAGGAAACGGTTCAAAACCTGGAAATACTCTCCTGTTCTTGACGTGATGAGCTGATGAGGATCGTCGACAGCTACCGGAAGGGCGGGCGCCTTTGGATCCTGATGTTCGACCCCGAGCCGAGGGGTCGTGGGGGTTTCGAGGTCGGCATCGACGACCTGCTGCTCAGGTCAGCGGAGAGGAAGGTCGACATCGTTGCCATAAACGCCGGGCGTCCGGGCGACCAGTCCGCCGCGCTGCTGGAGCTGCTCCAGGGGCTGTCGAGGATGGGCAAGAGGGTGGAACTGTCCATATCCCCGCTGCTGCCCGACCTTATAGCTGAGACGGTCGGCCTGGTGAGCACCTATGTCTTCAACTGCGACATAGAGGGGGAGGACGAAGAGGAGTTCAGCTGCAGCCCCGACTTCCATTGCTCCCTCGGCTGTCTCATCGGACGAAATGTGGTGGTGCGCAAGAGCGTCGGCGGAGTAAGCCCCGGAATCGACGAGGTCTCCGCCTTAGGAGAGGCGGTGTCCAGCGTGGCGTCGATGGCCGTTCTGCAACAGGACCTGGACGGAACTGGCGACGGAAAGGGGCCCAGCGAGGAGAGGATGCTCATGCTGGGCAGGGAGCTGGCGAGGCATGTGGGCACCGTGGTCCTGCGCGGCGATGGTTTCCGCGTCGAGCTGAGCAGTCGGTAGCGTCAATATTGTACAATTATATACACTAATGAACAATATCTTCAAATAGATGCTTACTTTTCTGAGGTCCATGTCCAAAGAAAAGGACCTCAGAGTCACACTCGGATTGGACGACATTCCCAAGAGATGGTACAACCTCGCCGCCGACCTCCCCGAGCCGGTGCCCCCGCCGCTCAACCCGGCGACCAGGGAACCGGCCAAACCCGAGGACCTGGCAGCGATATTCCCGCCTTCGCTCATACAACAGGAGATGAGCCAAGACCGTTACATCGACATCCCGGAGGAGGTGATGGAGAACTATGTCCTCATAAACCGGCCGTCGCCGCTGCAACGGGCCGTGAGGCTGGAGAGGCTCCTTAACACCCCCGCCAAGATATACTTCAAGCGCGAGGACCTCAGCCCGGTAGGCAGCCACAAGACCAACACCGCCCTGGCGCAGGCATATTACAACATGAAGGACGGCTACAGCAACCTCGCCACCGAGACCGGGGCGGGGCAATGGGGATCGGCCCTCTCCCTCGCCTGCAGCATCTTCGATCTGGACTGCACGGTGTTCATGGTGCGCATCAGCTTCGACCAGAAGCCCTACCGGCGCACGGTCATGGAGACCTACGGCGGCAAGGTGAACCCCTCGCCCAGCCCCCTGACCGAGTACGGGAAGAAGATGCTCGCTGAGAACCCAGACACCCCGGGGTCCCTCGGCATAGCGATTTCAGAGGCCATCGAGATTGCCGCCCAGGACCCCAACACCAACTATTCCCTGGGCAGCGTGCTCAACCACGTCATGCTGCACCAGACGGTGATAGGCCAGGAGGTCATGCAGCAACTGGACATGATCGACACGGTCCCCGATTACATGGTGGGCTGCGTCGGCGGCGGCTCCAATTTCGCCGGCTTCGCCTTCCCCATGATAGGGGAGCGCATCCGCGGTAAGAACGAGACCAAGTTCATCGCCACCGAGCCCAAGGCCACACCCTCGATGACCAAGGGCAGCTATGATTACGACTTCGGGGACTCGGCGGGTATGACCCCGCTGCTGAAGATGCACACCATGGGCCACAACTTCATGCCCAGCCCCATACACGCCGGCGGGCTGCGCTACCACGGAATGGCGCCGATGGTGAGCCTCGCCGCCGAGCTGGACTTCGTCCAGGCGGTGTCCTACGACCAGACGGAAACCTTCAAGGCGGGCATGATGTTCGCTCGGAGCGAGGGAATAATACCAGCGCCCGAGAGCAACCACGCCATACTGGGCGCCATCGACCTGGCCATGCAGGCCAAGGAGAGCAACGAGGAAAAGACCATCGTCTTCAACCTCTCCGGCCACGGCCTGCTGGACCTCGCTGGGTACGACCGCTACATCAACGGCGGAATGGAGCCCTCGGGAAAAACGCTGTGAACGAAACCCCTTCACCAAATCTTTTATCCTTTTCCTCCTATGGAGGCCTCATGGCCCTGGACCTTTCCCGCTACAAGGCTCTGGTTTTCGACATGGACGGCACCTTGCTGGACACTCGCATAGACTACGGCCGCATGACAGAGCTGGTCTTCGCGGAGATGCGGGGGATAGGCGTACCAGAGAACGTGCTCGACGACAACGGATCCAGCAAATTCAACATCGAGAGCGGCGTCCGATACCTGGTCTCGCAGGGCCGCAAGGAGGAGCTCTACGCCATCGAGGGGCGCATAAACGGGCGCGCCAAGGAGCTGGAGATGGAGAACGCCGACGAGGCCAGACCCATACCAGGGGCGCTGGAGCTCATGGCGCTGTTGAAGGCCGCCGGCTTCGGCCTCGGAGTGCTGACACGGGGCAGCCGTGAGTACGCCGAGTACGTTTTGGGGCGGAGCGGCGCCATGCCCTACCTGGAAGTGCTGGTCTGCCGCGATGACCATGCCGAGAGCGAGGCGAAGCCCTCGCCGCGGGCGATGGAACATGCCGCCGCGGGCCTGGGGGTGGGCGCCGAGGACATCCTCTACGTGGGCGACCACTCCTACGACCACCTCTGCGCCCGGGACGCGGGGGCGGGCTTCGCGGCCGTGCTCACCGGAACCTACGACCGCGAGGACTGGGAGAGGACAGGGGAGGAGATCCCCGTGCTGGACTCGGTGGCGGACATCATCGGGATGCTGGACCACGCTGAATAGAAAAATGGGATGGAAGGGGGTTGAAGGGCCGGAGGGTCACTCCAGCTTGACATGGCGTGTCTTCTCCTTGTTGTGCTCGATCTCGTCGAACTCGAAGCGGGCGATGTTGCGGTCGAAGGTCTTGTCCTGAGGGGCGTACTTCTTCACCGTCTCCATCAGCTTGAAGGCCACGCCCATCATGTTCTTGCCCAGCTCGATGCCGAAGCGGGTCTTGCCGTGCACCAGGTGCCCAGGGTTCATGACGTCGCGGGGGTCCATGCAGGTCTTGATGTCCTTCATCAGCTCGTGGGCGCCGCGGCCCCTGACCTTGGAGAGGTTGGCGGCGAAGAACACGCCGAGGCCCAGGGCGCGACCGCCGTACTTGGCGGCCACATCGCCCATGTAGCTGTTGTAGGCGAATCCGGTCATGCCCACCACCGTCTCGTTGTCCATGAAGTAATAGGGCATGAACATGGCGGTGCTGCGGTCGGCTATCATGCCGATGATGCCGCCGGCGTCCATCTTCAGGTCCTTGAATCCCTTGTAGCACTCCTCGGCGAAGTCGGACCAGTCGGCGACGGGCACCACCACCTCGGCGGGTATGGAGCCAACGCCCACCTTGCGGGCTCGGAACTCGTAACAGCGCTCGTCCCACTCGTGGGAGGCGATCTCGTAGCTCACCTTGCGGCCGCCGGCGGCCTCGACGAGGGAGTCGATTATGCCCTCCTCCATCTCCACGAACTCCTCCGAGCCCTGCAGGGTCACCAACATAAGGTTCTTCACTTCCGGCGCGTGGAGGCCGGCCTTGCGCTGGTTGTCGAAGTGCAGCTCGTCGGACCAGGCGATGTGCAGCGGCTCGACGCTGGGGTGCTTCATGATCTCGTTGATGGGGGCGCCTATCTGAGCGAGCTTGTCGAAATCGTACGCCAGAGGCTTGACCATGCCCATGGGGTGCAGCTTGAGTGTGACGGTGCCCACCACTCCGAGGGTGCCCTCGGCGCCGGTGAACATCTGGTTCAGGTTATATCCGGCCATGTTGTCTGCGAGAGCGTCGTAGCCGGTCTCGATGACGGTGCCGTCGGCGAGCACAACCTCCATGTTGCGGATGTTGTCCCGTGCGGAGCCGTACTTGAAGCCGCCGATGCCGATCCCGCCAGTGGAGACCCAGCCGCCCACAGTGGCGCTGGGGAAGCTGCTGGGGTAGCATCCCAGCAGCAGGCCTTTCTTGGCGCAGGCATCCAGCACGTTCTTCCAGGTGCAGCCAGAGCCCGCCTTGACGTACAGGTCCCTCTCGTTTATCTCGATTATCTCGTTGAGGCCGGAGGACAGGTCTATCAGTATGCCCCCGAACACCGGCATGGAGCCGCCCAGGCCCCAGGTGGAGGCCCCGCGGGGGGTTATGGCCACCCCGTACTTGTGGGCAATCATGACCACCTTGGACAGGTCCTTCACGCTCTGCGGTCTCACCACCACATCGGGTATGTTCTTGAAGGCGATGCTGGTCTCCTTCGGAAGAGGAGCGAGGTCGTGGCTGTAGAGAAGCCTCTCCATTTCACTGGTGTTCACGTTCTCCTTACCGATCGCTTCCTCGAGACGGGAAACCAATTCGGGTGTAACGGCACGGGATAGGTTGTCTCCCCCTTTCACTTTCATTCGGAATGTCCTCCTTGTAAATGAGATTACGAAACTTCCAGTAAATCATTTCACTGTATATTAAGCCTTTGGGAATCTGGCTATACTCTTTCTCATCCCTGTAGAGGGCCTTCATCCGGCCCTTCGACGGCGACGCGGACGGGCCCCGCATCGTCTCCTCCGGCGCCCGTCGGAGGGCGCATGACGCCGTCGCAGGGAAGATCGATCGCTCTTTTCAGCGCCGCGTCGTCGAGATGGAAGAGATGGGTGCGGCAACGGCAGTCGGAGCTTCCGAATCCAGGTGGCGTTGGTCGGCCGCCCGCTTCGATCAGCGCGGCGGCGAGGGCGCACTCGCCCGCGCTTTCGGAGAGGAAGGTCAGGGCGAGCATTTCCGCGCTCAGCATGGTGAGGCGGTCGATGTGCCACCGCATCCTCTTCCCAACGGAGAAATGCCTCCCAACGCGCCCTTCGAGGCCGTTGCGGGCGCTGCCCGCGTAAGCATACCAGCCCGCGGGGAACCGCAACCGACCGAGGGAGCCGACCTCCGCCTCCGCATCGTGGTCCAGGCGGAGCAGCAGGATATAGCTCCCCGGTGTGACGCTCATAAGGAATCGCGGTACTCGACCTCGGAGCGGGTCATTATCCTGATGAGGGTGCTGCTGTCGCTGATGCGCGACGGCGTTATGCGGGCCACCTCACCCAAGGGACGTCCGAATACGACCAAGCCCTCCAGCTCCTCGCGGTTCTCGTTATAGGGGATCTTCACCCTGATGCCGTCAAGGTGGAGGACGATAGGCGCTGGCCGCAGGCTCTCCCGCACCGCCTCCATCTCCTCCAGGCGCTGCTTCACCTCCGCCGGGTGCACGAAGATGGGGTCCTCCCCCAGCTCCACGCGCCGGTCGCTGACGATCTCCGCGGTCATGTCGGCTATCTCCACCAGCTTGTCTATCTCCTCGGCGCGCCGCATCCTCTCCGATTTGCGGCCCACCCCGCATACTATGCCCTCGCAGTCCTCGTCCAAGCCTTCGGGCATCGGTCCGGATATCAGTATCACCGGTACGGTGATGTCGTCGAATAGGTGCTTCTTCTCCTCCACGCATTTCTTGAAGTTGCCCAGCACGAATATGGCGGCATCGTACTCGTTGATGATCGTCTTCTCGTCGGCCGATATCTGGGACGTCTCCTTCCCGCGGCCGCGGGCGAGGCCCATGACAACGGTTATGGCGCCGTACTGGCGGAGTTGCTCGGCGATGTCGCAGATGGGATGAGGCATATGGTGCCTGCCCAGAGAGGGGCCCACCACCGCTATCTCGGTGCCGGCGAGCGGCACCGATTTCATCTCGCCGCCCAGCTCACGGGCGAGCTCCTTCACCGCTGGGGCGTCCTCGGCGGGCACCGCCATGGTTATGAGCATGGTCTGGGCCATCTGGCTCTTCTGCACCACCGAGCCGCCGATGTCCTCAATCAGGTCCAGCATCTCGTCGGAGCGGTAGACGCCGCCGTCGAACATCATCACCTCATACATCGCCTTCGCCCTCCATCTCCTTATGCAGGATGCTGGCCTCCTCCTTCAGTTCGGGCCGCAGGATGTTCTCCGAGGCCAGTATGGTGACGGTGCGGGGGCCGCTGAGATGGTAACGGGATTTCATCCCCTCCGGGAGGGTGCGCCACAGGGCGTCGATCATCTCGTTGCGAACCTTTTGGCCGGAGACGACCTCCGTCTTCTTCAGATCCTCAACATTGGCACCTTTTATGGTCATCTCGAACCTTGTCCTCTGGTCGACGCTGTCCCTCCCGTAGGTTGACCAGAGTTTGCTCAGTATCGACGGGGCGTAGCGCTCATCGGAGATGCGCAACTGGACCTCGCCGCCCTCCTCCCTGATCTCCGCAACGTCCTTCATGGTAAGCCTCTCGGGGCGGCTGCGCATCCTCACGGAGTAGATGAAGGCGGGGTCCTCGGGGCGAAGGACCATGCGGGCCTCGTCGATGGCCCGCGACTTGCCCATGTCCGCCAATATGCGGCGGAACAGCTCCTCGTAGGCCTCGGTGCCGTATTCGTCAGTGCCCATCACCGTCAGCTTCATGCTCAGCCCTCAAGGAATCCTGAGGAGAGCAACGCTCCCCCCACCGAGCCGATGTACTGCGATCTAGGGGGCACGATGGGCTCCTTCCCGAGGATATCGCCCACCGCGGTGACCATCCCGGATATCAGCGATGTCCCTCCCACTTGGATGACCGGGTCGCGGACGTCGATCTCCTGCAGCTGCTGCTCGTATATCTGCTCGGCGACGCTGTGGCAGGCGGCGGCGGCGACGTCGGCGCGGGTGTGCCCCTCGGCGAGCGATGTCACCAAGTCCTGGATGCCGAACACCGAGCAATAGGAGTTCATGTTGATAGCGCGCCAATCCCCATCATCGGCCAAGGCGCCGAGCTCGGTCACCTCCACCTTGAGGCGGCGGGAGACGATCTCCAGAAAGCGGCCGGATGCGCCGGCGCATATCCCGCCCATGGTGAAGTTGTCGGGTATGCCGTCACGAACGGTTATGGCCTTATTGTCCATCCCTCCGATGTCGAGTATGGTGGCCTCTCCCTGCTGACGCCCGGCGAGCCACACGGCCCCCTTGGAGTTGGTGGTCAGCTCCTCCTGGACCAGCTTGGCGTCCATCTTCTTGCCGACGGTGTAGCGGCCGTAGCCGGTGGTGCCAATGGCCTCCAGGTCGGACATCTTGAGCCCGGCCTGCTCCAGCGCGTCGTTGAGGGTGGACTCCGCCGACTCCAAGACCTCTCCGGACGGGGTCCAGGACATGCCCACGATCTTATTGTCCGCCATTACCAAAGACTTGGTGGTGGTGGAGCCGGAGTCGATGCCGGCGGTGATGCCGATCTGCCTCTCACGGGCGAGCAGCTCCTTGCGCGACACGATGGTCACCAAGGCCTCCATCCTCGTCAGCAGCTGGTTGGCCTTCATCCTCTCGGTGAAGGAGTAGGTGACCACCGGCAGGTCGGTGTGCTCCTGGATGTACCTCCGCAGCTCGTTCCTCACCAACGCGCCCTCGGCGCAACGGAAGCAGCTGGCGATGAACACCGCGTCGGCGTCGTAGCGCCCCTCGGCGAGGTGCACGGCGCGGGCAATCATCAGCTTGAGCTGCGCCGACACCGGTTTGAATCCGAACTCCCGGATGCAGCGGTCGATCTCCGAGGTCTCCACGTCAGGATGCACCATCTTCGCCCCCACCGAGCGGGAGGCTTTCTCTATCTCGTACTGAACGCCGCTGTATTCGGTGCCGCAGGACAGCTGGGCTATCTTGATCATTGCAGCCCCTCCAGGAACTCCTTCACCTTTATGACCATGTTGCGGGCCTCCCCCTCCTCATGGGGATAGTTTATCTCCAGGGTGGGTATGCCGCGCTTGCGCACCAGGAACTCCACCAGGAGGTTGGTGCGGTGGCATCCCACGCAGCCGAAGCTGTAGGGGGCGTCTTCCATGATTATCGCCGCTTCGGCGTTGTCTATCAGCGGGCCCCACACCGCCAGGCGGCCGCGGATGCCGGAGGGAACCTCTATGCCCGCATAATCAAGACCCTTTTTGACGTCATCGAGGGTCACGTTCATGGGGGGCATGTCTATCTCCAGGTTGTCCACCCTCTCCTGTATGGTCGCCATCACGCTCAGGGGCTCGTGCCCGAAGCGCTCAACCAGATCGAACAGTATCAAACTGTTCGGGGGATCGATGAATATCTTCAATCACTCCACCTCCTCGCAGATTCTCTGCAGCTCCTTGACCGGCATCGGCGCGCGGTCATCATCCTCTTCGGCCTCCTCGCCCCGCAGGGCGCATTGCAGGCCCTTCTCCACCAGGGCGAGGTCCTGCCACTCTCTCTGCAGCTGGGAGAAGCCGGGGCGTGAGCCGTGCTGTGCCCGGCAGCGGTTCGGGTCCCCCAGCGGGAAGCCTCTGATCTTGGAATAGATGCCCAGCGGGTCCATCTTTTTCAGGTCGTCCATGACCTCCTTGACCGTCTCCGGAGGCCCTTCCAGCAACGCCCCGTAGCAGGTCTCCTTGACGGTCACCTCATGACCCATCGCATAGACCGCCCGGGTTATCTGGTCGGGGGTTATCTCCGAAAGCGGGGATATGACTATCAGCCTAGTCTCCCTCTTCATCGTTGCTCTCCTCCTTCACGTAAACGGTCTGGCCCTCTTTGAGGCCGTCCATTAGACGGTCGATGTCGTCGGCGAACCTGCCCACGATGTTGGTCCCGTAGGGCTCCTCGCCGGTGGGTCCGTATTCCTTGCTCCCCTCCAGCCTTATGCCGATGAGGCCGGCGTGCGGCCGCACCTGGTTGGTTATCCCGATATGCCCTCTCTCGGAGGCGCTGAATTCGTTCTCCGGGTACAGCGACTTGCCCCTATCGTTATCCCCCTCGAATGTCACCATCGGCAATCCCTTGAAAGTGAAATGGACCTGTAGCGACCCCACCGGCTTATGGTCGAGGCCGGTGACCCTCTCCAGGTAGCGGACGGTGGAGGCGGCGTTCTCCCTGTCCATGCGCAGGATGAATATATCCTTCGACCGGGCGCCGAAGGTGACCGCCTTGCCCCCTTTCAGGGCCTCTATGGTCATCTCCGGGGTTTGATCCACGATCACGGCGTCATCGGCGGTGTCGCCCTGACGCTCCTGCTCAATGCCACGGCCGGATAGGAACTCCTCTCCCTCCGACTGCGTCATCCCCACCGCGAGCGCCCGCTCCGGACGGGTGAGCACGGTGAGCCTTTGGCCGTTCTCCGCGAGCATGAGCAGCGTGCTCCCCTGCGCCACATTCCCCACCTTCGTGTGCTGGTCGGAGTTCTGCCTTCTCCTCTTGTAGAGGTATATCCTGCCCGCTCCGCGGCCCTCGGTCCTGACGGTGACGTCCATCTCCTGGCGGACGCCGGTGATGCCAGGGTCGATGTCCTTGCTTAGGTTATCCGAGCAGGAGATGAAGGACTCGGTGCGCTCGGTGACGTTGAGCACGCCGTTGCGCAACGTCACCAACAGGTGCTCGGCGCCCATCGCCGAGGAGGTCTCCAGGTCCATCGTGACATGGCTCTCGACGGCCATGCCGTCATAGAGGACCGCGTCCATGTCCTCGGTGTTCTCGGCGTTCTCGCTGGAGGTCTCCTGGACCAACGGGCGGATCTCCTTCACGCTCTCCCCCTCCTTTATCTTGTCGAGGAGGTGCCTGCCCCAGGTGACCTTGCCCACCCTTCCGCCGCCGGCGCCGTAGCGTCCGCGGTGATCGTGCTTGCTGAACATGAGATATGTGGTGTTGCTGTCGAAGCCGCCCAGGGAGAAGAAGACGTCATAGCGTCGGCGCATGTGCAGGCCCTTGTCCACGGGGATCTCGGTGGGGAAAGAGCCCATCGCCATGACCTTGGAGGTGTTCCAGCGCACATTGTTGCCCACCAGCGAGTCGAATAGCCCGCGCCATAGATCGGCGTCGGGGGAGTCATCGACCTTGATGCACATCGTCCCCCTCTCGAAGACCAGCTCGTACTCGTTTGTCCTCTGCTCGGCGAGCTCGGTCGATATCAGCACCGACACGGCGGTGCCTGGATGATGGGGCTCGCCCTTCAGCACCTCGCCGAGAGTGCTGCCTTCGGGGAACTCCCTCTCCGTGCCGTTGACCTTGATCTTCATATCTCAGCGTCCTCCGTGATCACTCCCGGGGGATCATCGACTGTATCTTGGACACTATCTCGTCCAGCTTCTCCTGGCTGCAGGTGACGCCTCGCACCACGCCGGTGACAATCTCCACTATCTCCCCCTTGGTATCGATGTCCTCCTCCCGGGGCATGACCATCCGGGTCTTGACCCCGATGGCGGCGAAGTCCTCGTAGTCCACCGGGCACTGCGCCACCACCATCGCCGGGATGTCAGAGTTGCGCAGGATCAGCCTCGCCTTGTAGATTATGTGCTTCCTGACGTTGCCCAGGTGAATGAGTGCCACCTTGAATTGCTGGATGCGGGCGGCCTCGATGGGGTCGAGGCCGAAGTAGGAGCCGGTGCTGACATCGGGGGCGTCGGCGGGAACCCCCGAGCCGGCGTTTATCACTAGCACGCTGGTGTCTATCCCCTCCTCCCGGAGGGCATAGGTGATCTCGCAGACCGGCTTGGTTATGTGCCTGCGCCCCGGGCCCATTGCGATGGCGACGACATCGCGTCCGCTCTCCGATATCGTCGCTCGGGCGGCGAGGCCGCCTCCAGTGCCCAGGCCGCGTGACTCACGGCACTCGACAAAGCTGAGATGCCTACCGATTCGCTGTTTCAAGCTGAGCCACCGTCTTTGAACTCGTCCAACTTGCCATGCTCCGTCAGATATCCGACGATGTCATCGGGGGTCCCCTCGAATACCACCTCGCCGCCCTCCATGAGGGCGACCCTGTCACAGCAGTTCATGACGAAGTCCATATCGTGGCTGACGACTATAAACGTTTCACCCAGGTCCCGACGGGAGTCGACGACGGCCTGCGCGACCGCCATCTTGGTAATGGGGTCCATGGTACCGGTGGGCTCGTCGAGGATGATTATCCTTGGCTCTTTGATGAGGACCTGGGCGAAGGCTATCCTCTGCTTCTCGCCGGTACTGAGCTTCTCCGGGTAGGAATAGAGGATTCTCTCTATGTCCCTATCCGGGAATCCAGCGCTGCGCAGGACCTGAATGGCCTTGACCTTGGCGAGCTCCGCCGGCATCTTCATGCCGATGCAGGTGGTTAGGTTCCTCAGAATGGTGTCGAAGGGATAGAGGGTGTACTCCTGGTGAAGCATGCCTATGTAGGGCGTGGCGCGGCCCTTGCCCGCCTCCCCGGTCACGGACATGTCGATGAGCTCATCGCCGATGTTGATCTCCACCTTGCCATCGGTCGCCGGGGTTATGCCCGCTATCATGCGCGAGGTGGTGGTCTTGCCGGCGCCGCTCAGGCCCACCAGGGCGAATATCTCTTTCTCCATTATCTCCAGGTCGACGCCGTCTACCGCCTTCACCACGCCGCGGACCACGGAGAAGAAGTACTTCTTGGCGTTGGTGAGCTTGATGATCGGTTGTCCCACCTCCACATCCTCGCTGCGCACGAAGTCGTACTCCTGCATGAACTCCTCGACTATGGTCGCCGGGTCGCCGATGTCCTTGACCTCGCCGGCGTCCAGCCATAACGCCTCCTCTGCCATCTTCTCTATGGCCTCCGGCCAGTGCGATGTCACCACCAGGCCGATGTTGTCCTCCTTCACCGTTCGCACCAGGGTGTCATGGACCATCTCCGCGGTCTGCGGGTCCAGGGTGCCGGTTGGCTCGTCCGCCAACAGTATGAGCGGATCCTTGGCCAACTGGCGGGCGAGGACGATGCGCTGCTTCTCACCGCCGGAGAGGTCCCTGGCGATGTGGGTGGTACGGTGAGTCATGCCCACCATCTCCAAAAGCTCGATCGCCTTCTCCACCATCTTGTTCTCGCCCATCCTGTCGCCCAAGGCCTCGAAGAGGTTCTCGATGACGGTCTTGTCCCCGAAGAGGGCGAAGGTCCTCTGCAGCATGATGGCGATCCTGTTGCGCACCGCCTGTCGCAGCGGGTCCCTCTCGTCCAAGGACCAGAAGTCGACCTCTTCCAGAACGGTCTCGTTGCCGCAGACGTGGCAAGGTTGGCCCTCATAAGGAAGGTCCACCCTCTGGCAGGATTCGCAGTAGTTGACACGGTAGATGATGCTACCCTCGTCGGGGAAGTAATCCTTGGAGCCGCGCAGCATGTGAATGAAGACCGACTTGCCCGCCGCGCTTTTGCCTATGAGACCCAGGGGTTTCCCGGAAACTATGGTGGTGGACAGGTTGTCCAGGACCTTGTTCCCATCGAAGGATTTGCTAACACCCTTAACGATAATTAAAGGTACTGGCTCAAGAGTCATGATGTTCCTTTAACGGTTAGTCCGATTATAAAAGTTGTCTAATCAAGTGTTTAGTGGTTGCACACAGGTTTTATAACGCTGGATGGTATATACATCCATATGCCTCCCTCCTTGTACAGGGACGACAGGCCTGGCGGACCCATACCGAAGTTCTCTGACTATCATATCTGGAAATGCCTCAAGATCATCTCCGCCTCCGGCCCGGTGGGGAGGAAGAGCCTGGCCGTCGACCTGGGCATCGGCGAGGGCAGCACCCGCACCATCCTCGACCGCCTCGTGGACGAGAAACTGGTGGACGTCGGCCGCAGCGGCGCCCACCTCACCCGCCGAGGAAAGGAGGTCATGAGGAGCTCGATGATCGAAGTGCGTCCGGTGGAGGACCTGGGAGTCAGCATAGGCCGCTGCAACGTGGCGGTGAGGGCCCCCAACAGCGCCCACAGGTTGAACTACGGCTGCGAGCAGCGGGATACCGCCATCAAGGCCGGCGCCCAAGGGGCCACCTCGCTGTTCTGCCATGAGGAGCGGGTGTACTTCCCCGGCGACCGGCAGCCGGTCGCTCCCGATGTCGAGTCGGGGCTGAGGAGGCACTTCAAGATCAAGGACGGCGATGTTCTCATCGTCGGCACCGCCAGCGATTTCGAGCGCGCCGAGGAGGGCGCCGTCACCGCCGCACTGGAGATGATCGGGCAGATGCGGTGCCGCAAAACGCTCAGCGACATCCTCTCATCTTCGGGGGAGTCGGACGAGCTAGTGAGCCTGGCGCTGGCGATCCACGAGCTCATCGGCAGGCTGCCACTCTGCGCCCGTAGCCGCGACCGCCTGGGAGTCAGGATAGAGGACGGCAAGGTGATAGACCATGCCTACACCGGCCCCATACTGGAGGAGGTGCTCCGCCAAGGGGCCACCATAAGGATGAAGTCCACCTCCGGCCCCTACAGCGGCATACCGATAATCGCCGTTCCGGTGGAGATTGACGAGAGGGTCATCGCTTCCATCGGAGTTGTGGACATCACCAAGGGGGCCGTGTTCGAGATGATAGAGCGTATGAGGAAGGGGCTGAAATGACCGTGACGCTAGAGGTTGACTCCGGCGCATGCCAGATAAGGACAGTCATCCGAGCGAGGGAGGAGGGCGACCGCATTAAGCTCGACATCGAGAGCGACTGCCCCATGGTGAGGAGGCTGGCGTCCGAATTGAAGGACCTCGACCCCATGGATTGCATCATCACACCGCTCTCCAAGAACCCGGTTATATGCGCCGCCGACGACTGTATCAAGCACGCCTCCTGCCCTGTGCCCACCGCCATAATAAAGGCCGCCGAGTCCTGCTGCGGCCTGGCGGTCAAGAAGGATGTGAAGATGAGTTACTCTTCGTCCTCGATGTAATGGTCTATGAGGTCGGACCATATCACCGCTGAAGGACCGACCAGGTACATGGCGACCTCGAAGGCCTCCATGAGCTGCTTCTTGGTGGCGCCGGCCTCGAGAGCGGCATCGCCGTGGAACTCCAGGCACTTATCGCACTTCAGCGTCGCTGATATCGCCGCCGCGATCAACTCCTTCTCCCTGACACTCAGCTCTCCCTCGTTGAAGACCTCTCTCTTGTAACGGTGGAGGGCCTTGATGACAGGAGGGTCCTTCTTCCCAAGCAGGAGCAGGCTCATGGCCAGCTCATTGCCGTCATGTCTTTTATACCTTGTTTCCATTCCGAAAGCATGGTGGAAAAGAACGCTGTGCTCGAGGCCCTGCGCTCCATGGACGGGGTGGAGAAGGCCTTCTTCCTCGACCAGGAGGTCATGGGAAGGCTGCGCGAGGAGGAGAAGGGCATCAAGGCCATCATGGACATCTCCGTGCGCAACGACGGCTTCAACGCCGCCCTGGAGAGGGAGCATGCGGTCTGCATCATAAAGAACACCCGTTTCCGCCCGCCGCCCGAGCCCACTGTCATCCTGCAGGATGACGAAGGAACCGTGATGGGCATAGAAGTCTTCCCCCACACCAGGAGGGAGTACGACGAGCGCGACGACGTCTTCTGGTTGTCAGAGGACTTCGTCGTCTTCCCGGGGGTGAAGGCCGCTAAGCAGGAGTTCTTCGTCATGCCTGCGGTCTCCTTTCCGGAGCTGAACGAGAAAATGGGGTGCAAGGACGTGGTCTCATGCAGCCCATCGCCGACCAGCGACGTGATGATCAAGGAGCACTATGGTCTGGAGGACGACCCCCGCCTGGCCAGCATCCTGGTCGCTTTCAACGACGCCGGTCAGTCGTAGACCGACACGTCCTTCTTAAGCTCCTCCAAGCTCTTGGAGAGGAAGGCCATATCACCCACCAGGTTGATGTTATCGGTCTTGACGGCAATGAGTGGGGCCTTGCCCAGCAGCCCCTTCTTTAGGCCCAGCGGCTCCGCCATGGCCTTCTCCACCCGTACCTTTAGGTTGGTTATACGCCATTCGTCCTCCAGGTCGACGGACAATGATTCTACATCGCCAACGCTGAGGTTCTCCGAGGTCACCACGTTCTTGCCGATGAAGGTCGACAGCCTGGCTATGTTGTCGCTGTCGGGGACGACCACGTCCTTGACGCAGTAGAGATCGCAACCCAGAAGGACGACGTCCGAGCTCTTGGAGACGCTGCCAACCGGGATTAGGACGCTGCGGCCCCTGCCGATGGCTAGCTCCTTCTCCATACCTTTGTTCACAGAGACCCTCAACTGCGTCACGGTCCATTGCTGGTGGTCGTACTTCAGGTCGCTTATCGTTCCCAGAATGCGGGCGTCGGCGGTGATGGCCAACATCTCTGTGAGATCCTCGTAGTTCCTCCTATACATGATGCATTCCCCCTAACGGTAGATGTTATGCTGCACGAAGGATATAAAAAAGATGGGGTAAAGTGTTTTGTGCCTAGCCGCCGCCCGAAGGCATGTAGTCGCTGACGTCCACGTCCTTCAGGTGCTGCTGGAGTTCCTCGATGGTGCGCATGGAGGACCTGGTGTCCACCTCGCGCTCCTTGTAGGAGGATTTCCGGTACTGGCTCTCATCGGCCGGTTCCAGGCAACGGGTGTCGTAGTAGAGCTTGGTGTGGTCGAGCAGTGCCCAGACCTTCCCACGTTCCTCCCTGACGTCGTCTACCTTTCCCACGGTGCCGGTGGGCCTGTAGCGGTATATCTCTCCTACTTCCATCGGCGCTTTCACTCCATTATGACGGCTGTCCGCTCGCCGGCGGGCTTGAACTCCCTGAGTCCACCACGACCGATCTCCTTGGTGATGTTCGCGAAATCGAACACCAGCGCGGGGTCGGCGAAGGCCACCTTGATCAAGGGGTTCGCGACGAAGGCGTCCCCGCGCGCAGCGTGGGCGGCCTTCGGTATGCCCGTGTAACCGGACAGGTGACCGACGTTCATGGCGTAGTTGGGGTAGTTCGGGCCCCTCAGCTCCATGGGCAGACCCTCGTCCGACCTGTAGGCCAGCGAGTTGCAGGAACCGCACTGGTCCTGCAGGTCGTATCCGTAGAAGCCGAGCCTGCCTGTCCTCTCCTTGTGCTGGAGCATGGACAGGTACCACAGGTTCACACCGCAGTCAGCGTTACCGGTCGCGAACGATCCGGCGATGCCGCTGGCGGCAGCGGCCACGGTCGCCCTCTGGGATCCACCGAAGTGGGCCTCCATGGCGGCCGGGTATCTCTCGTACATCTCGAGGGCGTAGGTGTTGACCTCGTCACCGAGTTCCATCAACTTGTCGAAGTCGTTCGGGTCCATGTTGGTGAGCCCGCCGTACTTGTCGTTGATGATGTCGATGGCGGTGTAGGTATAGTCCTCGAGGATGTTGTCGGTGTAGGCAGCGGTGGAGTACTGGGTGAAGCCCACTCCGCCGGACATGTATCCGCCCAGGTAGATCTGGTCGTAGATCACGGCGCCCAGGGCGACCGCCTCGAGGGCGGCGCGTCCGGGGTCGTCGGGCTTGACCCTGTCAGACTGGATGGTGTCAGCCATCACACCGAAGGGTATGCCTCCGGGCTCGTTCGGGCCCCTGGCACGCCTGGCGGGCATCATCGTACCCATGTTGATGCTCATGTGCTTCGCGGCATAGGCGAAGTCGGCGATCGCCGCCTCACCGGCAGCCAGCTTGTAGGAGCTGATGAAGGCCATGGAGATCTGCATGGCAGACCAGCGGGAAGTGGTCCCGCCGTCCATCACGCGGCCCACAATGGTGGGCACCCTGACGGCCTGCCAGAGGCTGTTCCCGATCGCCTTCTTCAGCTGCTCAGCGTGGTCCTCGTTGAAGAGCTTGTTGATATCGAGACAGTATGCGTCATCGATCTCATCCATGAGCTCGTCGTTGCCGCTGTACACCTTGACGTACGAGTCGTAGGCCAGGGCGGGGTTGATCTCCGCCATGTGCTCCTGAACGACAGCGCCGCCGGGCATGGTGTGGTTGACCGTCTCGAGATAGTGGTTGATGGTCTCAGGAGTGACCTCCTTTCCCAGCCTCCTCTCGATGGTCTGATGGGGTGAGTCCAGTCCGACCAGCACAGTCCTCCTGATGTCGTCCCAGGCCTGCTGCATCGCCGGGTTGTTGATGCAGTGCAGGTCGTCAGGCTCGACATATGTGTCAGTGTGGGACAGCTGATAGGGCATCCAGTTCCTCTGTCCCAGAGGAACGCCGATGTCCTGGTTCATCATGGGTATGCCGCGCTCTTTGGCTATCTTGTTGGCGGCGTCCACGAACTCCCTCTTGCGGGCGGACTGCTTCCATCCACCGAACTGATAGAACTTGGTGTTCACATCGGTGGGTTCTTCCTCGAACTTCTTCTTACACGCCTCGATGAATAGTTTCTCTTTTGCCATTGTTCACACCCCCTTTACCTTGAAGGGCTGGAATCCAGCGAGGGTCCTGAGCTTGTGTATCCTCAGGCCGTACATGGTCACCTCGGCGTCGTCCCTCATCCCCACGCCGTCGGCGCGGAAGATAGTGGTCCTCTCCTTCAGATCCTTCATATCGGCGGGCTTGCCGACGGATATCCTCCTGTCGAGGGGCAGGGCGACCTGGTCCTTCACGTAGACGACCTCGCCCTTGTCGGCGTCCCACTCGTACCTCTGCCAGGCGTCGAACATCATGCCATTCTCGTCGAGACGGCAGGCGTGACCGTGGACGGTCGCGCCCCTGATGCCGGTCAGGGCAGGGTCGAATGTCTCGTTCTCTATGAGTTCCTTGGCGAGGACCTCGAGGTCCCTCTCCCTCATCTCGATGATCTGCCTTCCGGACAGGGTACCGGTGTCGATACCACGGAAACGGGACAGATACATCCAGGCCCTCTGATAGGGCGATATGGGGGCGAAGTAGACGGAGTCAGTGAACTGAACGTACCTGACCCTGTCACCCTTCTTTGCTCCCTCGATGGGTTCCACCATCTGCCTTATGGGGCAGTCGGGCTCGTTACCCTCCTCAACGGGAGGGTGCATGGACTTGTAGTCCTCTCCGGGCTGGCGGTGACCGAGAATACGTACAACGTCTTCCATTGCCACTTCTCGGAGTTTCTTCAGGTTCTCCTTGGGATCCATGTACCTGCGCCTGTTGACGGCAGGGGTCGTGGTTCCAGGATAGAACTGTCTCTTGTAAGCCATTTCTAACACCTCAATCCTTTCAAATAATCAGTCAAGGTCGGACGATATTTCGTGTACCTTCCAATCTCCAGGTCGTATCCGAACGGTATAAGCTCATCGCAGACCTCGCGGATCTGCTCCACCGTCTCCTCCACGGCGTCGTGGCTCTCCAGCTCGAGGAAGAAAGAGCCCACCATCATGGTGAGCTCCACCTCGCTCTCGCCGAACTTGATCGCCTTGCGCTCGGGGTGGTTGACGGGTATCCCGGTGTTGGGGCCGGTCTTCACGGTGACGGGCAAGCCCTCGCCGTGGATGTTGATCTGCCTCACATTGGGGATTTCGTACAGACCGTTCAGCACCTTCTCCGTCGTCTCAGCTTTGAGCAGACGGTTGGTGAATACCTTCACTTCGGGGAGCGGTTCCCCAGCGTAGCTTGTCCTGGAGGTGGAGGTCTTCAACATCATCACACCTTGTCCTTGATCTTTTTCGCCTCCTCGCCGACAACCTGCAGTGGCTGTGAGAACTCACGCAGCCCACCGAAGACGTCGCTGATCAATCCGGACGTGGCCTCAGCCGAGAAGGTCTGAGTTCCGCCGTCCAGGCAGTTCGCTGCGGTAACGGCCGGTATCAGCACGCCCTTGGAGTGCTTGGTGACCACGTGGTTGCCGTGGAACAGACCAGGCCCTCCGCCACCATAGATGGAGTGGCTGAAGAAGGACATACCGACACAGGTACCCATCGCCCTTCCGTAGTCAGGCGAGGGGAGTCCGGTCTCGTGCTCGAGGATGTCTCCGTAGTACAGCACAGTGGAGGGCACACCCTGGGCGGCCCTGGCGGCTCCTACGTTGACCATCACGGCGGCGACCATTCCAGCGGAAGCATATGCGTTCCACATGTCGAGGTCGTCGGTGGTGTACACCTTGTATCCGGACTTCAGGGTCTCCTTGACCTTGATGACCTTGTCCTCGATGGCCTTCTCCATCAGGGACTCCACAACGGTGCCCACGGTACCGGTCTTGCCGTTCTCTTTCACCATGTCGTAGACCATGTTGTTAGCGTTAAGCCCCTGGTACGCGAGAGCGAGCAGGTGGCCCCTCTCGAAGGGACCGATCGCATCGCCCATCTCGAAAGCGCCCAGCTGCTCGAACAGCGAGGACAGGGCCACGCCCTGCATGGCGTTGCGGCCCACCAGGGCCACGACGTGGTTGGACATGATGTTCCTAAGCGCGTAGCCAGCACCCTCGTTCTTCTGGGGGACCTCAAGAATGCTCTTGATGTTCGCGCCCATGAAGTCGAGGCTCTGCGGGTATCTGCCCCACACGGAGCCCTTCACCATGTTGGCCTTGTGCATCGGGATGTCAAACTCGTCGATGATGGCCTGGGTGGTGGCAGCGGCGACGGCGGTGAAGCCGGTTGTGTATTCGACTCCCGCCTGCAGTCTCTCTTCAGGCACAACGACGACGATCTGTTTGCCGTCTCGCATTACCTCGACGACGGTGTCGTCACCGTTGGTTACCTGGACCATTTCCTTAATAGCTTTTGCGACTTTGTCCGCATTGGCCACGATCGGTGCATCGATCTCCTTGCCCTTGATTACGCAACCGTCCCCGCCCATCGTTCCAGTCTTGAGAGACTTCTCGATTCCGGCGAGGTTTATGGCCACGGTCCTCTTGGTCATGGAGGCGATCTTCTGAATCGCGCCATTTCGCAACGGACTGATGGCTTCCAATGGCAGTTTGCTCTCGATGAGCTTGCCACGGTCGTCATACAAGTCTATTACGTCCTTGTATTTTGCCATTTATTACCTCCGTATCTTTTTCTGCGACGGGCGGAATATAACGTAAGCAACGCTACGTCTCACCCGTCGGTCCCCTTGCGTTTGCTGTTAATGGGATTAACCCATATAAACTAATTGATGGACGCCTCATCCATCCATGATAACGATAGTTTAACAACAAGGTGTATCCAGACATTCTAAAATAAATATATACGTATATACAAATATATAAAAATCAACGATTGTTAGTATTTAAATGGACGTACTGTGCGTCCATCCCGCCCCTTTTCATCTGCCCAGAGGGGGCCAGAGCCCCTTCAGCCTCGGGCCCTCCCGCTCGGGGTCCATGGTGAAGACCTCGAGCCCCGGGACGACCATACGCACCACTGGAACGCCGAGCTCCTCGCGCGTGAGGTCGGCCGCCACCGCCATGTCGAAGCCGCTGTCCACCAGCATCTGCAGCACCACAAACAGGTCGTCGAGCACGTAATCGGTGTCCTGCCTCTCCATCTCCGACAGCCGGAGCTCGAGGCCGGAGGGGAAGAACCATTCGCGGTTCATCTCCTTCACCTTTGTCAGGCCAAGCTCTTGGATGCGGGAGCTCCGCCGCAAGTCGGCCTTTACTCCGTGGAGATGGGTGGTCCGGCTCTGCGCCGCCTCGGTTATGGCCCGGAGAGCGGCGGTCTCCGGGTTCAGATGGGTGCCGACGCCGATGACCAGCATCTCCGGGTCCTCGGTCTCGAGGTCCTCGGCGGCAGCACCGATGGTGGGCACGCCGATGTCGCTGGTCAGGTCTTTGAGGTGCATCCTCACCCCGTTGTCCTCGCAGCGCGCCAGCAGCTCGGCGCAGAGCGAGTCCTGATCGTCCACCGTCACGTCGGCGTTCACGAAGCGGCGATGGTCACAGATGGACCAGGCATCCCTCTCGATGAGTTCCAGCACCGCGTGCAGGATCGCCTCCTCCATGGTGTTCCCCGATGCGATGCCGTTGGTGTGGTAGCGGAACAGCTGCAGGTCGCCCTGGCCATGATAAGGGTGGAAGACGGCGTTGGCGGGCAACCATGCCTCCTGGTTGCGGAAGAGGTCGAACCCCTCGGTCCAAGCGATGGGCTGGTCCATGACTTGGGCGTAGGACCTCGGCGGCAGTATCAAATCCCGCGGGTCAACGAAGAGGCCGCGCTCGGACATCTCGCCCACCGTGGCGCGGACGATTGCGTCCTCCGCCCTAGGCTCGGCGGAGTAGCGCTCCATGGCCTCCATCACCGCCGATGCCATTGCCTGCTCCCGGCTGGGGCCTTTGCCGTTGAAGTTGCTGCCCACGCCATCGGGCGCTCCGGTCCAGGAGACCGACCATACCGGTATGCCGATGCGGTCCACCGGGCTGATGTCTTGGAGATCCACCATGCCTGCCTTGTCCAGCAAGGGCAGCGCCCTATCCAGGGTCTCCGACGGCGGGATGGTGCGGTGGCCGCTGTCGCAGTGGTGCTTCGGCTGCCTGGTCAGTCTCATGCATTGTGGAAAGGATAGGATGATAATAAGATGTTCGACATCAGCGGTTGTCCCGTTGGTATATCTTGATGTCGGAATTGGGGTCCACATCTATCCTCTCCACCAGGATGTCGACCTCCACGTTGTAGATGTTGGCGATGACCAGGAAACGCTCCTGTATAAGCTCGTACAAGGAGTCCACAGAGGATGTGAAAAGCTCCACCACGATGTTGTGGTCCCCGAAGGACTTGTAGATGTTGGCCACCTCCGGGAACCGCTTCAGCTCCTCGATGACGTTGTGCACCGAGGACCCGATCACCTCGATGGATAGCAGGGCGCGCATCAGGTTCAGCTTGGAGGGGTTGACCTCCACCGAGTACCCGGTTATCACCCCGTCCTTCTCCATCCGGGAGAGGCGCCGTGAGACGGTGGCCTTGGAGATCCCCAACTGCTCCGCTATTAAACCCATGCTCACCCGTGAGTCGCTCCGCAGGCATCTCAATATCTCGAAATCTTTTGAATCCATATCATTATTTTTGCAACACCGTTGCATATCCCCCTTCAATATTCATGGGATATGATACTTTGTTGCACAAAATACTTGAGATTATTAAACTTTGTCGTAATAAA
>PWHV01000030.1 GCA_003555025.1 Methanomassiliicoccaceae archaeon
GGGAGAGCCTAATATATCCTGTCCATCCATAACCGATAGCATGCAGGACGTGGAGAACCTCAAGGAAATGGTCGCTTACCAGCAGGGTTCAGTGGTGAGTAGGACGCTGATCGAGAAGGACGCCGGCACGGTGACGCTGTTCGCGTTCGATGCGGGTCAGGGCCTCAGCGAGCACAGCGCCCCCTATGACGCGCTGGTCAACATCATCGACGGCGAGGCCTCCGTATTCATTGCAGGGGAGAGGCACCAGGTCTCCGAGGGCGAGATGCTGGTGATGCCCGCCGATGTGCCCCACGCCGTCAAGGCGGAGATGCCTTTCAAGATGATGCTGGTGATGATAAGGCAGGCCTAGCCGCGCAGGTCTCCCAGGAAGGCCGTCACCCTCGTGACGCTCCTGGCCATCATGCGGGCCATCTCCTCCCACTCGACCTTGGAGAGCTGCCCCCGGGGGTCGCACATGGCGAAAAGGACCTTGAGCATCGCCTCCTTCCCCTGCTGGTCCTCATCCAGCCATATGGAGCGCATCGCCAGCTCCTCGCCGCTGTCGGCGGGGAACATGGTGAGAAGGTTGTCCACCAGCTTGACGGTTATGCGCCGGGTCTGCTCATCGCTCAGCCCCTCGGCCCTTGCCTCCTCCATCATCCGGCCGATGAACTCCTTGGTGGTCTTCCAGTTGTCCGTGCCGCCCTCCACTGGGATTCCGGTCATGGCAAGGGTATGGTGTGAAAAGCATATCTATCTTGCCAAAGGGGCATTGATAGAGCGATGTAGCGGGTGGAGGGGGATCCCGGCAAGCGGGCTGGGCTTTTAAAGGGAAGAGGGCGCAGCCATGCGGAAAGGCGGCCGGACGGAATCCTCTAGGGGGATGGATTGTGCCTCTCCGCGGGCTGCCCATAATGTAAGAGCCCCTCTTCCCAGAGACGGACTTGCTCCGGTCGCATTGCTTCCGGACTACCGTCCCCGATCCTCGTACCACCCACCAATGGAATCTAGCGGCGGTGGTTCTTATATCTTTTACTAGGCGCTCCCGAAAGTGGGCCTGAGGGGTTTTTGCACTAAAGTTAAAAACCCTTTCCCGCATGTAAAGGATTGGTGCTACGATGAACCTGCAGCAGATGCTCTCCGACCAGGCAAGTTGCTCCGACCTGTTGAAATGCGCCTACAGCCTCGGCGATGGCGAGATCGAGACCTACCGTCTGCTGTCCAGCGATGGGCCGATGCGCACCGAGGAGATTGCCGGCTCAATGGGGAAGAAGCCTTCCACGGTGTACCGCAGCCTGCAGAGGATGCTGTCCTGCGGTATGGTGATCAGAGAGACCAAGAACATCGAGGGCGGCGGCTATTACTACCTCTACCGGGCGAAGTCCAAAGACCAGCTGAGAACAGAGCTGGAGGAGTGCATGAACAACTGGAACAGACGGATAAAGGAGCTGCTCCTCAGGTTCGAGGAGGACCTCTGATGCGGTACAGGCCGTTCGGCGAGGGGGAGGAGAGGGTGTCCGTCCTCGGACTTGGATGCATGCGAATGCCCGTTCTTGGCGATGGTTTCTCGCCCATTGACGAGGAGAGGGCCACCGCCATCCTCCGCTCGGCGATAGACAGGGGCATCAACTATCTCGACACCGCCCCCACCTACCACGACGGCACGGGCGAGGACTTCGTCGGCAGGGCGTTGGAAGGAGGCTACCGCGAAAAGGTCCACATCGCCACCAAGATGAGCCGCAAGGCGGTGGACGGCCGCGAGGACTGCCGGCGGCTGATATCCGAGCAGCTCCGCCGGCTGCGCAGCGACCATATCGACATGTACCTCCTGCACAACGTGACCAAGGACAGTTGGTGCTTCTTCAATGAGGTTGGCGCCCTCGACCTCATCGAGAAGGCCCGAGACCGGGGGGAGATATCTTACGTGGGTTTCTCCAGCCACGAGGAGAGGGACTTCTTCATGGACCTGGTGGACGCGCATGACTGGGACTTCTGCCAGATACAATTCAACTACGCCGACAGGGGGATACAGGCGGGTGAGGAGGGGCTGAGGCACGCCGCCTCCCGAGGGCTGGAGGCGGTGGTGATGGAGCCGTTGAAGGGCGGCATCCTCGCCCGCGACGACCTGCCTTTCATGGAGGCGTTCCGCTCCTCGGCCAATGACTGGTCCCCGGCGGAGTGGTCGCTGCGCTGGATATGGGACTGGCCCCAGGTGTCGGTGGTGCTCAGCGGCATGAACGAGATGGCGCAGCTGGAGGAGAACTGCCGCGTGGCCGAGGCGAGCGGGCCTCATTCCCTGGGGCCCGCCGAGCTGCAGACGCTGGACAGCGCGAAGGAGGCCTTCGACTCCTCCCTCCAAGTGCCCTGCAGCTCCTGCGGGTACTGCCTGCCCTGCCCTCACGGAGTGAACATACCGCGGATGTTCACCCTCTACAACAACCACCTGCTCAGCGGGGGTCGGAGCTGGGGGGTGACCATGTACAACTTCGCCACCGCCAAGTCGGAGCTGGCGGAGAACTGTGTTTCCTGCGGAGAATGCGAGGACAAGTGCCCTCAGGACCTGAAGGTGTCCGAGCTCATGCCCCGGGTGAACCGCGGGTTGCGGCTCGACGATTGAGCGTGGTGGGCAAAGTATGAAATAACAGGGTTGCCTTACTATTTCAAAATTTATTGAAATGGTGTTACATGTTGGAAGCTTTGACCGAGACCGTGATTGCCGGTTTGGAGAACGTCGCCCACTACCTCTCCGGCCATGTACTGACTAGCCTGATACCCGCCTTCCTCATCGCCGGTGCCATCGGGGCTTTCGTGCGCAAGGATACCATCCTGCGCTATTTCGGGGCCCGGGTCAAGAAGCATGTCTCCTACAGCGTCGCATCGGTGTCCGGTTTGATACTGGCGGTATGCAGCTGCACAATACTGCCATTGTTCGCGGGCATCTACAAGAAGGGGAGCGGCATCGGTCCGGCGACCGCCTTCCTCTTCGCCGGTCCCGGGATAAACCTGTTGGCCATCGTGTACACCGCTCAGATCCTGGGATGGGACATCGGGGCCGCCAGGGCGGGGTTCGCCATCCTCATGGCCCTGGTGATCGGACTTCTCATGGCCACCACGTTCCCAGACAGGGCGGCGGGCAATGGCTTCGAGACCTCATCTCAGCCGCCGGCAAGGTCGCGCATAGTGACCCTAGCGCTCTTCTTCCTGCTGGTGGCCCTGTTGCTGGTGGGCTCGGCCTCCATAGACACCGGGGTCAAGGTGATAGCCATGCTGGCCCTGATCTCCGCCCTGGTGGCCCTGCTGCTGCTTCGTTTCAAGAGGGAGGAGACAGAGGAATGGGGCCATGAGACCTGGGACCTGGGGAAGAAGATCTTCCCGCTGCTCATATTAGGTACATTCCTGGTGGGCGCCCTTGCAGTCTGGATCCCCCCCGAGACCTTCGGACCTTACTTGGGAGGCAATGACCCGCTCTCGGTGTTCACCGGAGCACTGGCCGGTCTTATACTGTACATGCCCACTCTGCTTGAGGTCCCCATCGTGGGCACGACCCTGGGATACGAGCAGGGGATCATCGGCGCCGGCCCGGCCTTGGCCCTTCTGCTCGCCGGCCCCACTGTGAGCCTGCCCAGCATCATAGTGCTGCAGAGGATATTGGGTTCCAAGAGGATGCTGGCGTACGTGGGCCTCACCCTGCTCTTCTCCACGATCGCCGGCATAATCTATGGGAATTTCATGGTGTGAGGTTCAGAGATGGGGATGGAACAGGAAAGGAAGGTGTTGATAGTCTGCACCCACAACGCGGTGAGGTCGCAGATCGCCGAGGCGGTGGTGAACCGCCATGTCAACGGCTGGACGGCGGTGAGCGCGGGATCCGACCCCCGCTCTCCGCATCCGTTGGCCCTGAGCCTGCTGCAGCAGGAAGGGTACGATACCGAAGGGATGAGGTCGAAGCGGGTGGAAGAGGTGCTCGACGACAGCATCGACATGGTGCTCTTCGTCTGCGGTGAGGCGGACTCCTGCGTCCATCTCAACACCGCGGCGCGCCGGTCGAGAATGCCGTTGCCGGACCCGGTGGCGGAGCACGGCGACGACGGCGCGCGGGCCGAGGGACTGAGGGAGCTGCACCGCCGGCTGCTCAGGGAGCTGCCCGCCGCGCTCAGATGAGGCCGGCGCGGCCGAGCTCGGTTATCCGGTATACCCGCCAGTTCTGCTCCCGGTAATGCTCCACCAGGCCCTGGCGCTCCAGTTTGGACAGGTGGTAGGATAGCCTCGAGTCGGACATGCCCGTCATCCGCGTGAGGACGCAGGGGCAGCACTCGGCCTTGTCCAGTATGTGCATTATCCGCAGCCTGTTCACATCGGCCATCGCCTTGTGGAATTCGACCTCGCGCTCCATGTGGGCCGGGTCAGGTAGCTCAATCAGCAGCCTCTCCGCTCCGCCGCGCTCCTCGAGGGCCTTCTCCACCGACTCCGGCAGGGCCGTGCCGGTCAGGTCGCAATCACATCTTCCCATGGCGCCACAACCGTCACCGTATTATGCAATCCATGTATAAATCTTGTACCAGGCGCCCTCCGCCGCCCGCAGCGGGTAACCATGCTCGCCCTGGCATCGACCTATCTGCGCCGCCCGTCGCGCTCCGGCTGCGCCACCGGCCGCATAATCGAGGCGGAAAGCGCGCTGAGGCCCGAGGCGGCGAGCGTATAATCAGGCCGTTGCATTACGCCAGCGCGTTGAAGTCCTTCCTGCGGCGGAAGCGGCGCTGAGCGCTCAGGCCTGCTGCGCCTCCGGCCCTGGGGCCCATGCCGTCCTTGGAGATATCCACCGCGTCCTGCAGGCTCTGCCGCAACGCCTCCTTGCCGGTTGAGTCGACGGCCGCCCCCCCTTATCGGACATCGGCGGGAGATTTGATTCTATAAGATGAAATAAATTGTTGCGTCACCGCCCGCCCTAGAAAGGAATAAACTGGGCCAGGATGACTATCAGAAGCACCGGGGGCACAAGATACTTCACCAAGGGGACGACAACGTGCCCCCAGAACGGATGCATCTCTACGATTATCTGCCTGTCCTCGATGTACCAGGCGAAGACGGTGGCGGTGATGAGCGCCGCGATCGGTATACCCATCGTCCCGAATATGTGGTCCATGGAGTCCAAGACCCTTTCCCCGCCGATGCGCAGGTCCATCCGGCTGTAGCTGAGGGCGGCGAGACCTCCCAGCACCAGGAGGAAGGACGAGATGATGTAGGTGGCCTTCCTCCTGGCGATCTTGGTGTTGTTTATTATGGCCGCCACCGGCACCTCCATCATGGAGACCGAGGAGGTTATGGCGGTGGTGAACAAGAGGGCGAAGAAGAGTATGGCCAACAGCCATCCGACGGTCGGTATGTTGTCGAACGCTATGGGAAGGGTGGTGAAGGCGAGATCGGCGCCCGACGCCGGGTCCAGGCCCTGAGCGAAGACCACCGAGAATATAATCGTCCCCGCCAGCACCGCCACCCCCACGTCGGCGATGGTTATGATGGCGGCGGACCTGGGTATGTCGGCGTCATGGGGCATGTAGCTGGAATAGGTCAGTATCAATCCGTAGCCCACCGCCAGGGAGAAGAATGCCTGACCCACGGCAGCGACCCATACGCCGGTGTCGCCGATCATGCTGAGGTCGGGGGTGAAAAGGTATCTCAGGCTGTCCACGAAGCCGTCGGTGGTCATCGAGTAAACGAACAGGACTCCCAGTATGACGAAGGACAGAGGAACGAGTTTGGTCACTATCCTCTCGATGCCTGCCACCACCCCTTTGGCGACGATCAGTGTGGTTATCGCCAACGAGGCCAGGAAGAAAAGCAACGGGTAGTATGTGCCGGTGAAGCCGGAGAAGTCCGTGTCCAAGGGGGTTATGGAAATGATGAGGAAGGCGAGCGTCCAACCGGTTATGACCAGATAGACGCCGGTGAGGACCACCAGCACCACCGCGATGGCTAAGCCGAAGGGAAGGAAGCGCTTCTTGAGGTCATTGAAGGCGGACACCACATCGCTCTCCAGATGGCGACCGACGGCCATCTCCAGCATCATCAGGGGCAGGGCGAGGAATATCACTGAGAGCATGAATATGAACAGGAAGGTGCCGCCACCGCTCTGGCCGACCACGGCCGAGAACCTCCATATGTTGGCGATGCCCACCGCCGAACCGATAGTGGCTAAAATGAATGCTTGTTTAGATGTCCATTTCTCCAGCGGTACCACCTGCCCCGGCGTATTCTCCGTTAATGGGGCAACAGACTTATTTCTTTTGTCGTCCGCCTCTTGGCTACCTGATCAGCCCCGATACGGTCTTGAACTCTTCGGTGCCGGCGGCCTTCAATAATTGGAAGAGTGCCGTCTCCGTGCTGCTCACCACCGCCCCGGCCTGCCTCATCGATTGGAATGCGGTGTCGCGGTCGTCGTCGCTGCGGGAGCAGACGGCATCGCTGGCAACATGGACGTTGTAGCCCGCTTCCAACAGCCCCATGCACGTCTGCAGCACGCATACATGGGCCTCCGAACCGCATATAAGCACCTGACGCATCCCGTGTTCGGCCAAGGACTCCAGGAAGCCCTCCTCCCTGCAACAGTTGAAACTCAGCTTCTCGAAGCGACCGGGGGGCAGCTTGGAGCGCATAGACGGGACTGTGGGTCCCAGTCCTTTAGGGTACTGCTCGGTGACCAGCATCGGGACCTGGAGCGCGGAGCATCCCTCTATCAGTCTGCCCGAGGCGGCTATCGTCTCCTCCGCCCGGCCCATGGCCGCCATCAGCCGCTCCTGGATGTCGATGACCAGCAGGATGCAATCATCCCGGTCCAGAACCATGTCCGATGGTGGCGCCCGGCAACAGGGGCTTTCGCACATGAGAGTGGAATGCGTCGATTACGCTAAAGCCTTCACGGTGGGCTTCAGAGGCCGCGCTGCTCCCGCTCGTTGCCGTTGACGCAGTATCGGGAGTGGTCCAAACCCATTTTCTCGGCCACCTCACAGCCGGAGCAAAGGCAGTCCTCCACCGCTCCGATGCTCTGGCTCTTCCCGTCGCAGCAGAAGAGCGCTTCCCGCTTCTCCGCCGAGGGTTCGCCGTAAGAGGGGCAGTTCGGGCATATGCAATCCGACCTGTTCTCGGCCATGAGTTCCTCCCTCTCATCGGCAGGCATGGCCTCCAGCAGTCGCTGGATCTCCGTCCATTTGTCCTCTGCCCCGTCCTTTTTCCCAGTGGACTTCTCGGGCCTGAGGGCGCTGGAATCGGCATCGCCCTTGTCAAGGCCCAGCATCGTTTTGAGTCGGTTCATCAATGATTTCATTTATATCTCACCGCTGAACTGTTCGGTAGTTCCCGATATATAAAATGACCCCTTGGACCCGTAAATGTCGGCGCCGATGGGGCCTCTAGCGACCTGCGTTGTTTTCGTTAGAGCGCTTTGTCTAAGGATTGGATGGATTATATATCCATTATAACGTAATTACATTACAGTTAGAATTGTTAATTCCTTTTTATACTGTGATGTATCACAAGATATCCAACCAATATTTAGGTTAAAAAACAGCTAAGACAAGAAATGTGTACTCAACATAGATTATATAGTTTTCCTAGGTTTTTTGTCAATTGTTACAGTTTGCCCGCGTGCAGGCCTCTTTTCACCAAAAGGGTTGTAAACAAAATATATTCATATGTATCTATAAATCAATCCTACATAGCTTTATTAATTCTCTTCAGCCGGTTTTCCTTTTGATGAATGTAGTTATGGCCAACACCGGCCGGTTCTCGATCATGGCCCCGCCATCGCCCCGCGGGGGTTCGTCAACCCTGTTTCAATCCGGGGCCGGGAACATCCCTACAGAAACCGCCCCTCGCTCTGGACTGACTTGCGATGGAGGGATTGATTGAGCAAAAGACCGGTGTATCCTTTCACAGCCATCGTGGGCCAGGATGACATGAGGGAGGTGCTGCTACTGAACGTCGTCAACCCTTCGATAGGAGGGGTGCTCATCCGCGGGGAGAAGGGGACCGCCAAATCCACGGCGGTGAGGGCTTTGGCCGAGCTGCTTCCCGCCCGTGATGTGGTGAAGGGTTGCAAATTCCAATGCTCTTGGAACGATAACGACCGCCTCTGCTCAGAGTGCCGTGAGGCCCTCTCTGAAGGAGTGGTCCTGGAGAAGGAGACCGTGGCGATGAGGGTTGTCGAGCTTCCGCTTTGCGCCACCGAGGACCGTGTGGCCGGAACGCTGGACATCAGCCACGCCATCAACACCGGCGGGAAGCGTTTCGAGCCGGGGATCCTCGCCGAGGCCAACGGCAACATACTCTATGTCGACGAGGTCAACCTCCTCGACGACCACCTTGTCGACCTGCTCCTCGACGCGGCCGCGATGGGGATGAACTTCGTTGAGAGGGAGGGGGTGTCCTTCTCCCATCCGGCCAACTTCATACTCATCGGCACCATGAACCCCGAGGAGGGTGACCTGCGCCCGCAGCTGCTGGACCGTTTCGGCCTGGTGGTGGACGTCCATGGGGAAAGGGACCCCGTCAATCGCGTGGATGTGGTCAAGAGGCGCATAGGTTTCGAGACCTCCCCCGACGAGTTTCTGGAGTGGTTCAGCGATCAGCAGGAGGCCATGAGGAGACGGCTGGAGGCTGCCAGGTCGAAGATGCGCAGCATGGAGGTGAGCTCCGAGATACTGGAGGCGGCGGTGGAGATCTCACTTCATCTCGGCGTGGACGGCCACAGGGCCGACCTGACCTTGGTGAAGGCCGCCATGGCCTGGGCGGCCCTCGAGGGCCGGGACGGGGCGGACACCGATGACGTGCTGAAGGTCGCGCGCATGGCGCTGCCCCATCGCATGAGGAGGCAGCCCTTCGAGGAATCAAAATTGGACATAAGAGGTTTGGACGAATGGTTGCAGGAACGGTTCAGCTCCTAAGGGGAACGTACCCATTCACAGCAGTGGTGGGACAGGACCAGGTCAAGAAGGCCTTGCTCTGCGCCGCCATCTCCAAGGAGATAAAAGGGGTATTGATAACCGGCCCCGCCGGAACTGCAAAGTCGACCGTGGTCCGCTCCCTCCGCTCTGTGCTGCCCGGACTGAGCATGCACAACCTCCCCTTGAACGTCAGCGAGGACCGCCTGGTGGGCGGCATCGACGTTGATCATGCGATAAAGCATGGGGAGAAACGCTACCAGGCGGGCATATTGAAGGAGGTCGACGGCGGCCTCCTCTACCTGGATGAGATCAACCTGTTCGAGGACCATATCATACAACGCGTGCTCGATGCGATGGAGGGAGGTGAGAACCGCGTGGAACGGGAGGGGGTCTCCGGAACGCATGACTGCGACTTCGGCCTCGTGGGCACCATGGACCCCGCCGAAGGCGCGATGTCCTCCCACCTGCTAGACCGGTTCGACATCTGCGTGTCCATGGATAGCATAACCGACCGCGACCGGCGGATAGAGGTCCTTCGGCGGCGCCTCCTCCACGAGAGCAGCCCTGAAGACCTGGTCTCCTGCCATTCCGAAGAGATCCTTGGTCTGATGGAGGATCTGGAGGAGGCCGAGGGGCGGCTGCCCTGCGTCATATTCCCTGATGCTTTCTACGAGACCGTCTCCCTGCTGACCATGGAGATGGGCGTCCAGGGGCACCGCGGCGACATGGCCGTGGTCCGCACCGCCAGGGCGCTGGCGGCCCTCGACCGCCGCGACCAGGTCTGTCTGGACGATCTCCAAGAGGCCGCGTCCATGTGCCTGCAGCACCGGCGCCGAGACCGCGAGGAAGAGGCAGAGAGGTCACCGCAGACGGAGGAGCAGAACCCGGAACCTGGTGAGGAGAAGGAACAGGAGGAGGATGTCTGGCAGCCGCCGCAGAGCGACCGTAGAGAGCGCGCTGACGGCGACCGTGAGGACATCTTCTCCATCGGCGACCCTTTCGTGGTCATCGATTACCTGAAGCCGGCGGACAAGCGTGTCGACATGGGGAAGAGGAGGGGCAAGAGGGGCTCGTCGGTGAGATCGGACCTTCCCGGGCGCTGCACGTCCTTCCGCATACCCCGTGGCGAGGTCAACGACATCGCCCTTGTTCCCACCCTCCGAGCCGCCGCGCCCTATCAGGTCCAACGCCGCCGCGAAGACGTGGCCATCGTACTGGAGTCCTCCGACTTCCGGGAGAAGGTCCGCGTCAGCAAGAACGGCACCACTATCATGTTCCTGGTGGATGCCAGCGGCTCGATGGGTGCCAGGCGCCGCATGGTCACCGTCAAAGGGGCCATTCTATCATTGTTGAAGGACGCCTATCAGAAGAGGGACTCAGTGGGCCTGATGGCATTCAGGAAAGGGTCGGCGGAGCTGCTGCTGCCGCCGACGAAGAGCGTGGACCTCGCATACAGCCGCCTAAGGGAGATGCCGACCGGAGGGAGAACGCCCTTGGCCCTAGGGCTCTCCAAGGCCGCCCATATGCTCAGCTCGGACCGTCTCGGCAAGGAGGACGACATGGTGATGGTCATAGTCTCGGATGGAAAGGCGAACGTGCCTCTGGACGGAGGCGACGCTTTCGCGGACACGCTGGAGGTCGCCTCCAAGGCCTCGGCGCTGCCCATCCGTTTCGTGGTGGTCGACACCGGCTCCGGCTATCCACGCCTCGACCGCGCCCAGCGTCTGGCCAGGGCATTGGGCGGCGCCTATTTCCGCCTCGAGGACCTGAACGCCGACCGGTTGGCGCACTCCATAAGAATGGCTGTCCACGGCTGAGCCGTGACAGCGCGACGTTGGTTCGGGTGAGCGCATGGCGGATGACTACGACGGTGATCTGAGGATCGTGAACATATGCTCCGGCGGCGGCGGGGGAGAGGCCTTGTCCAGGGCTGCGGCAGCGCTGATGCAAGATGGGCTGCCCCTGGAGCTGCAGGAGTTCTCCTCCGAGGAGGTTGACAAGGACGAGAGGGCCTTCCAGAAGGCCCTGCGCGCCGTAGAGGAGGCCGACCTGGTGCTGCTGCGCCTCCATGGCGGCGCCCCTTACTTCCAGAAGTTCGACCGCTTCATCGCCTCCGTCCCTGAGGGGGTCCAGGTCTTCCTGCAGAGCGAGGTCCCCGAGGAGATGGGGGACCACCGGCACCGTTTCCGTTTCCCCGAGGAGGATTTCCGCAGAGTGCTGAGTTGCGTCAAGCTCGGCGGGGAGGAGAACGAGAGGGCGCTGCTTCTTTGGGCGGGGCGCAAGCTACGCTCCTGGGATCTGGAGGCACCCGAGCCAGCCATCCCTCGGACAGAGGGCGTGTACCACCCCGATCATCCTTCCGACGTCACACTGGAGGATTACCTGGAGAGCCTCTCGCCAGGGAGGCCCACCGCCGGACTGATGTTCTACCAGGGACACTGGTTGAGCGGCAGCCTGCAGGCGGTGGACTTCATGATAGCCTCGTTGGAGAGCCAGGGGCTGAACGTGATACCGGTGTTCTACCTGGCGTCCCCTGACGAACTGACCGGCTCTTTGGGGGCCAAGGGGACTTTCAGGCGCTACTTCATGGGCGAGGAGGGGGCCCGGGTGGATGTAACGGTGCTGACGATGGGTTTCTCGCAGCTTCGGCTCTCCGACCCCGGGGAAGGCTCGCAAGCGGGGGAGGAGAACTTCTTCGCTGAGCTGGGCGTCCCGGTCATTCAAGCAGGTTTCACCTACTCCTCCAGCGAGGAATGGAGATCGAACCAACAAGGGATAGGTCCTTTCGAGATGTCGGGGAACGTGATATGGCCGGAGTACGACGGGCAGGTCATCGCCTCCCCCATCGGCGCCATGGAGCATGAACCGGGCAGAGGCAAGGAGCTGAAGCCCATCGAGGAAAGGGCCGTGGCCATGGCCAAGGCCGCCAAGAGGATGGCCTCCCTGCGCCACGTGCCGGTAGGGGAGAGGAGAGTGGCGGTTGTCCTCTATCAGAACCCTCCGCGTCGCGACAGCCTCGGAGGCGCATTCGGCCTGGACACGCCACAGAGCGTGGCGGCGCTGCTACGGGCCCTGAGCGATGATGGCTACAGGCTGGACCATGTCCCAGAGGACGGCGGAGAGCTCATCGCGGAGTTGCTCGCCGGCCTCGCCAACGACGAGGATTGGCTGTCCGCCCGCGAGATGAGGGAGAGGGCGGCGGGCGCGGTGAGCGCCGCTGATTACCGGAAATGGCTCGAGGCCGCCCCGGACCGGTGCCGGGAGGAGATGGTCCGAGACTGGGGGAAACCTCCGGGCGAGCATTTCACCATCGACGGCGAGATCCTTGTCCCAGGGGTGATCAATGGCAACGTGTTCATCGCCGTGCAGCCGCCGCGTGGATCGTTGCAGATGTCCGAGGAGCTGTACCACAGCGAGCATGTTGTGATACCGCACAGCTACCTCTCCTACTACCGGTGGATCAGGGACGTCTTCAAAGCGGACGCGGTGGTGCACATGGGCACCCACGGCACCCTGGAATGGCTTCCCGGGAAGTCGCTGGCACTCAGCGAGGAATGCTACCCGGACCTGGTGCTGGGCGACATGGTGAACATCTACCCTTATCTGATGAGCAACCCCGGTGAGGGAATGCAGGCAAAGAGGAGGTCGCGGGCGGTCATCGTCGACCACATGCCCCCCGCGATGGCCAGGGCAGGGGGGTACGAGGACCTCGAGCGCTTGGACAACGAGCTCCAGGCCTATTTCCACACCGTCCGGGCCGGTTCCAAGGACGAGGCTGCGCTGGAGAGGATAGTCGGTCAGGCACGCGAGAGCGAGCTGCTGAGCGATCTGGGGCTTCCTCATGACGCCCCGTCCAAGGAGGTTGAGGGGCATCTCCCCCGCCTTTACGATTACCTCAGCGAGCTGCGCGACTCTCTGATCAAGGACGGGTTGCACATCTTCGGCAGCCCTCCGGAGGGGGAGAGGCTGGAGGAGACCGTCATGGCTCTCACCCGCCTCCGCAACGGGGAAGTGCCGTCGCTGAGGGAGTCTTTGGCCGCGTGCATGGGCTTCGACCTCAGGGAGGCCTCGCGCAGCCCCTCGGCATATAGCGAAGTGTTCAGCAAGCTCAACGGAACGCTCTTGGAGGAGGCGGACGGAAGATGCTGGGAACTGGTGCGAGAGCTCGGGGCCCTGGGATACGAGACCGGTCCGGCCCTGGCATTGCTGAGGGATAAGGGTTTGGACTCGGAGGGGATGCTCGAGGTCGTTGGATTCATCTGCTCCACGCTAGTCCCCGGCATAAAAGGGGCGAGAGATGAAATGGGGAACCTGCTGCGGGCACTCGACGGGGGATACGTGCCTCCCGCCCCCAGCGGGGTCCCGTCAAGGGGCAACGCCCACCTGCTGCCCAGCGGACGTAACTTCTACTCCTTGGACCCCCGATCCATACCGACGCCAGCGGCCTGGGAGACGGGAAGGAATATGGCCCAGGATATGGTGGACCGATACATTTCCGAGAACGGGAGCTATCCGGAGAGCATCGGTATGGTGGTCTTCGCCACCGACACCATGAAGACCGGTGGGGACGATGTGGCCTATATTCTATGGCTCATGGGGCTGAGACCCGTCTGGGCGGACGACGGCGGCCGTGTCGTCGATATAGAGGTGATGCCCGTCGAGGAACTGGGGAGGCCGCGAATCGACATCACCTTGCGGATAAGCGGCCTGTTCCGCGATGCCTTCCCCAATCTGATCGACCTGATCGACAGAGGGGTGGAGACCATATCCTCCTTGGACGAATCGCCGGAGGAGAACTACCTCCGCAAGCACCTACAGGATGACATGGTCCGTTCGATGAGGGAGGGCATGGGGGAGAACGAGGCCAGGTCTCGGGCTCTGATAAGGGTGTTCGGATGCCCGCCCGGCACCTACGGCGGAGGGGTGAGCGAACTCATCGAATCCTCTTCCTGGGAGAGCCTGGATGACATCGCCGAGGCCTTCGTGTCCTGGGGAGGATACGCCTACGGCGGCGGCAGGAACGGCTCCGAGGCCAAGGACTTGCTGCGGAGCAGGCTGTCGCAGGTGGACGCCACGGTGAAGAACCATAGCTCCCGGGAACTTGACATGCTCGACAACGATGACGATTACATATACCACGGCGGGATGATAGCGGCGGTGCGCTCCGCCAAGGGGGATTCGCCGCAGTCATTCGTGGGGGACAGCTCAGACCCTGAGGCCACCAAGCTGAGGACGGCGGCGGAGGAGGCCCGGTTCATATTCCGCAGCCGGGTGCTCAACCCCAAATGGTTAGAGGGCCTGAAGAAACACGGATACCGCGGAGCCCAGGAGCTTTCGGCGGGGATCGACTACGCCTTCGCCTGGGACGCCGCGGCGGACATAATCGAGCCTTGGATGTATCAGTCTCTGGCTCGGCAGTTCCTGTTCGATGACGTCAGCCGGGAATGGATGGAGGAGAACAGCCCCCACGCGCTGCGCCACATGTCGGGGAAGCTTCTGGAGGCCATCGACCGGCGCATGTGGAGCCCCGACAGCAGCACCCGGGAGAGGCTGGAATCGATGTACCTGGACGCCGAGGACATCCTGGAAGGTGACGACGGCTGACCCTCAGGGGGACGATGCTCGGTCATATCTATCCGCGGCCCATTCCATTCTGCGAGGGGATGCGGCCGAGAATACCGGGGCCGCGGGGGCATGTGCATGCGAAGGGTGGATTTCATCGAGGTCCCGGGGCTAAAAAGACCTCCCTGTGCCAGGAGCTGCTCAAAGAGAGAGGGTGCTGCAAGGTGGCCTCTGCCGACGACGCCGGGATCATGATGTAGTTGATCGACCTCGGAGAAAGGGAGAGGTCTTTGGAGGATGGGGTCCTCGCGTTGTTGTATGAGGGTCGGGGCGCTGCGAAGGTTCCACCGGCACCTGGCGCACTTGGCGCTGATAAACCATTATGACAGCACCTCTGAGGGGCGGGGCGCGATTGACGCTTTCATAAAGGCCAACTCCCGGAGTGGTTTCCATCCCCAGACGCGGCTGTTGCGCTTCAGATGGCTTCTGGACGCCGCCAACGACGTCTCCTACATAAGCCGGCTAGAGGCCCCCGGCGTCAGCGAGACCTTCCTATTGGACGAGTCATCGTCACAGGCCCTGGTCGCTCTCGGGCCTTGGGACGACGGGTCATCGGCGGAGATGGAGGCCCTCTGCCCCATGGTCGGCGACCCGGCGGCGGTGGTGCTGATGGAAGCGGACGACGAAGTCCTCATCGAGAAGATCAGGAAGCGGGAGGGGGAGCGGGTCACCATAGCGCATCTGCGCATGGGGCAGGACGAGAGGGACTCGGACTCCGCCAGAAGCGCGGAGGCCGCCCGTCAGGTCGCCCAGGCGCTGGAACGTAGGGGCGTCGAGGTGATCAAGGTCGATGCGGAGACCTCTCTCACGACCTAATCCGAACCGGTTCTGGATGCCCTCGGCGTACCGTTCCGACGCCCCCTGAAATGATGCTGATGCGGCCGGATGAGGCCCTTCCGCGCCTGTGAAAGGATTTAAACGATGGGGGCCTTAATATGATTGCCTTGATTGCGGAGGAGGACCCATGGCGAAGAGGATAGCCTTCCTGGCCCACACCTTGGACGGGGGCGGCGCGGAGAGGGTGGTCTCCAATCTCAGCTGCAACCTGTCCGATGAGTACGAGATGTACGTCATGCTTCTGGACCCGGACAGGGTGGTCTATCCGTACAAGGGAAGTATGATCAACGTCAACCCATGGTCCGACGGGAGCATGCCCATCGGCCGCTACAATCCCATGCCCTACAACATGCTGGAGTTCATCCAAATCCTATACAGGGTGAGAAGGGAGGTCATGAGGAACAACATAGACCTTGTGATTAGCTTCCTCGAGGTCCCCAACTTCCTCAACATGATAGGCCTGGGCGGGCACAAGCGGATAGTCTCGGTGAGGAACTACATGACCGGGAAGAAGAAGGACGTCCTGGGCAATTTCGGCATAAGGATGACGCACATGTTCACCGAGCGGAGCGTGGCGGTCTCCAAGGTGGTCAAGCTGGACCTGGTCGACAACTTCGGCGGCGATGAGGGCCGCATGGAGGTCATCTACAACCCCGTGGACATAGAAGAAATAAGGTCCCTGGCGCAACAACCCATCGAGGATGAGCATCGTCACATATTCGAAGGTCCGGTGATCGTGAACATGGCCAGGCTGGCACCGTCCAAGGGGCAGAAGCACCTGGTGAGGATGCTTCCGGCCGTCAAGGAGTCGGTGCCCGATGCCAGGCTGCTGCTGATAGGCGAGGGCCCCTCCGGAGAGGAGCTTCGAAGGCTGGCTCGGGAGCTGGGGGTTGAAGACGACGTGTTCTTCATCGGTTTCCAGCGGAATCCGTTCCGCTACATCGCCATGTCATCGGTCTTCGTGCTCTCGTCCTACTTCGAGGGGTTCCCCAACGCCCTGGTCGAGGCGATGGCGTGCGGGGTTCCGGCCGTCTCCACCGATTGCCGTTCCGGGCCGAGGGAGATACTCTCGCCCGATTCCGACCCGCGTTCCATCACCGAGGAGGTGGAGCGCTGCCCGCACGGGATCCTCGTGCCGGCATGGGACGTTGACGGGACGAAAGATGGTGCCGATGCGCGGGAGTCCATGATGGCCGAGGTCCTGGTGGGGACCTTGTCCGACGGTTCTGCCAGCAGATGCTACGGCGCGGCGGCGGCGCGGCGGGCCGAGGATTTCTCGCTGGAAGAGATCGTGCCCCGCTGGGAAAGGCTCATCGAGGGTCTCCTCCAGGTTCGATGACCTGGCCCCTGATGTGTTCACAGCGTTATTACCCTGTCGCTGTCGGTGATTATTCCATAGAGGTCGTCCATCGTGGATAGGGCGCATACCTCGCTCTCCTCCTGGGAGCGCATCTTCATGCATGATGTGCATGAATGGGTCCTGCCGCCGAGGTCCAGGTATTCCCTGATCTGTTCTGTGACTTTGAAGTTCCCGGTGTCTATGTCCTCGCATTCCACGCCTTTGCCGAGCAGGAACATGTTCACCTCATCGCCATTTCTAAGGCTGAATATGCCCGTCCTGAATGCCCAGAAGGCCGTCTCCGGGTCGTTCGAATACAGTATGATGCCCAATTTCATGGTCTGGAATCATTTCCGGAAAATATTAAACCTTCCGTGGCCAGCAGCCAGGCGTTGGAAACGGCGCGGTTGGTGCGGGGGGTGGGATTCGAACCCACGTACCCCTGCGGGACGGGATTTCCTACAGGGGACTGTCTTAAGTCCCGCGCCTTTGTCCAGCTCGGCTACCCCCGCTTGACCATCGTATCCCTCGCCCATTGATTA
>PWHV01000002.1 GCA_003555025.1 Methanomassiliicoccaceae archaeon
CTCCTCCCGGTAGCGGTCGTGGGGGGGCTTCTCCTCCGCCGGATGGCCGATGGATATGACGCAGAACGGTACGATGTCCTTGGGGGCGCCGATGATCCTGCGCATCTCCTCCTCGCGCTCCTTGTTGGGGTGCACACCGAGCCAAACTGCCCCTAGGCCTAGCTCGTCGATACGCAGCAGCATGTTCTGCGTGGCGGCGGCGCAGTCCTGGGGCAGGAAGCCCTTGATGTTCTCCAGCGCGGGGTCGAAGCACACCACTATGGCGGCGGCGGCCTCCTTCAGCATGGCGGAGTGCGGATGCACCGCGGTGATCTCCAGAAGCTTCTCCTTCTCGGTAAGGACCACGAAATGCCAGGGCTGCTGGTTGGTCGCCGACGGCGCCGCCATCCCGGCACGCAGTATCCCCTCGAGGTCCTCATTGTCCACTGGCTCTTGAGTGTATCTCCGTATGCTCCTGCGGGTGAATATCGAACTCATGCACATCTCCTCATCTTACTATTAGGCTGGTCTTTGATATCTTTATCGGAACCATCGCTTCAATAGCATGTCTTTTGTATGAGCCGAGCATTCTCAGGTTGGATGAGTCCTCCAGAAGATGCTCCTCCCATCGTCGTCGAGCGTCTGACCAAAGTATTCCCGGGAAAGAGGAAGAGACCGGACAAGACCGCGGTGGACGACATCAGCTTCAACGTGGAGAAGGGGGAGATCTTCGGGCTGCTGGGCCCCAACGGCGCCGGCAAGACCACCACCATACGCATGCTCACCACCATGCTAATCCCCACCAGCGGAGTCGCATGGGTGCTGGGCAAGGACGTGACCAAGGAGGAGGTTGCCATACGCAAGAGGATCAACCTGGTCTCCGGAGGGGAGAGGGGGCTCTACTACCGCTTGACGGGGAGGCAGAACCTCCGTTTCTTCTCCGAGCTCTACGGCATCGACCCCAAGACCCGCGACCGCCGCATCGAGGAGCTCCTGCAGCTGGTGGACCTCACTGAATCGGCCGACCAGCGGGTGGAGGACTACTCGCGGGGCATGAAGCAGAGGATACACATCGCCCGCTCGCTCGTCAACGACCCTGAGGTCCTCTTCTTGGACGAGCCCACTCTTGGGCTCGACCCGGAGATCGCCCGCGAGATTCGAGCCCTGATCCGCCGCATGGCCGGCATGGGCACCACCATATTGCTAACGACCCATTACATGTTCGAGGCCGAGGAGCTCTGCGACCGCATCGGCATCATCTCAGAGGGGCGACTGGTCGCCCTGGGGAACTCATTGGAGCTCAAGGACTCGGTGAACAACGCCACCGTGATCCATGTGGAGACCCGCGAGGACCCTTACGAGGCCATCGAGACCCTGGAGGGCATGGACGGCGTTATCCACGTGAACAGCGACCGCGTCCCGGGGAGGTTCATCGTCCGCATACAGGTCGACCATGGAAGCGACCTGCTCACCGAGGTGAACGAGGCCATGCGCGGCCTGAGGGTGCTGCGCATAGGTTACGACGAGCCCACGCTGGAGGACACCTACATCTCACTGGTGAGCGGCCATGAACGTTAGGGCCAGCTATGCAGCGTTCCGCCAGCAGATGACCCACTTCCTCACTGACCCGCAGTGGATCATCCCCTCGCTGATAGCGCCGTTCATGTTCACCATGGTGGTGCTGATGATATACCAGGACGTCGACGGCCCGGTGGTGCTGCAGGCGGTGCTCGGCGGCGGGGTGCTGGGCATGTGGGGCAACACCTTGTACTCCTCGGGATGGTCCATAAGCTACGACCGCTACAACGGTACGCTTGAGCCTCTGATGACCTCGCCGACCAGGCTGATGGACGTGGTGGCCGGCCGCTCGGTGTGGAACACCCTGATCGGGCTGTCCAACGCCGTGCTCGTCTTCGTGATCGCCGAGATCATGTTCCGCACCGGCGTCGGCCTGGCGAACCCGGCGGAGTTCTTCTTCATACTGATCATGACCTTGGCCTCGCTGGCCTCGATAGGCCTGGTGTTCTCCGCCTTCTTCGTGCTCACCCGCGCCTCCTCGGTGCTGATGTCATCGCTGGAGTTCCCGATCTATGTGGTGAGCGGGGCAATGTTCCCCATAACGATTCTTCCGGACTGGGTCATCCCGGTGTCCTACATCCTCGCCCCCTCCTGGGGCGTGGATGCGATGAAGATCGCCGCCCTCGATGGATACGAGGGCATAGGTCTGGGCATCGCTGGGAGCCTGGCCGTCATGCTGCTGCTCACCGCCATTTACATAATAATGGCCCGGTGGCTGTTCAAGAAGATCGAACGCAACGTACGGTCCTACGGGACGATAACGAGGTTCTGACATGGACGCTGTAAGCCTGAGGCAGACCGCCCGAGTGATCGCGCACTCCAGCTCGCTGTCGGTTCGCAACACCTTCGCCGCCGTCCCCTGGTGGCTTTGGCTCGCGCAGGTGCTGCTGACGTCATTCTTCGCTATGGCGTTCTTCGCCTACGTGGCCGATTTCGCCCAGAACCCCGAGGTCACCGTGGCCTACGTTGTACTGGGGAACGCCATACAGGCGGTGGCCATGGTCACGCTGTACTCGGTGGCCAACCTGCCGGCGATAGAGAAGCACGTGGGCACCATGCCGGTTCTCATCTCCTCGCCCACCGGGCTCTTCACCATCTTCGTGGGCATGTCCCTGTTCCAGATCATGGCGGGATTCCTCACGGTGGCGGTGTCTATGGGTTACGCGGTGTACCTGTTCGGCCTCGACCTCAGCGCCATGCACCTCAGCGTCATGGTGGTCGTGATCGTGTTGACCAGCTTCTCCATGGCCGGCCTGGGCATGATGATCGGCGCCATCGGCACCTACCTGCGCACCGGTATGATCATTGCCAGCGTCGTGTCCTACATCGGCCTGGTCCTCTGTGGCGTGAACTTCCCCGTCCACTATCTCCCCGATTGGCTGCAGCCGATATCCTACGGCCTGCCGCTGACGTACGCGGTGGAGGCCGCCCGCCTCACCGCCGAGGGCGCGACCCTGACGGAGGTCTTCCCGCAGCTGCGCATGATGCTGCTTCTGGGAGTGGGCATGCTGGTGGCGAGCTACTTCATGCTCAAGGGCTTCGAGCGCATGGTCCGCCGCAAGGGCGCCTACGAGGCCTTCTGAGAAACGGAAGGGGCCGAAGGGGTTTTCAGCGGATCTCGATGCGACGCCCGGTCACCATGTAATGGGTCTTCTCCGCCATCTTGCAGGCGTTGTCGCCGCACCTCTCCAGGTAACGGGCGACCATCAGGTAGGAGGAGTATATGTCCACATTGCAGGCGGAGGCCTTCATCTCCTCCAGGGCGGTGCGTAGGTAGTCGTAGCGCATCCTGTCCAGTTCATCATCGCGGGAAGCGAAGTCCATCATTGGGCGGATGTCGCCGCTTTCGAAGGCGTCGACGGCGTCCTTGACCATCCCCCCTGCCAGCGACCCCATGGTCGCGATCTTGGGCATGGGCGTGTGCTGGTCGCTGTCGATGAGGTCGAGGGCGGCGCTGGCGATGTTCTTGCCGTAGCGGCCGATCCTCTCCATGTAGGTTATTATCTTCAATATGGTCGCCAGGCGGCGCATGTCGCGAGCCATGGGCTGGTGCAGCACCAGCAGCCGCAAGGCCTCGTCCTCGATGAGGCTGTCAAGGCGCGAGACCTCGCCCTTGCGTTCCAGGACCCACTCGGCCATTTCCCGGTCGCCGTCGGCGAACGCGGCCACCGAGCGGTTCAGCATCATGCATACCATCTGCCCCATCTCGTTGACGTCCTCGGTGAGGTCCTCCAGGTCTGAATGGAATCTGCTCTTCATCTCTTCACCCGAACCTTCCGGTTATGTACCTCTCGGTGAGCTCCTCCTGCGGATTCTCGAACATCTCCTCCGTCCTCCCGCATTCGATAAGCTTGCCCATGTACATGAACCCTGTGTAATCGCTTATGCGCGAGGCCTGCTGCATGTTGTGCGTCACCATCACCACGGTGTAGTGCTTCTTCAACTCTTGGGCGAGCTCCTCTATCTTCGAGGTGGCGATGGGGTCCAG
>PWHV01000031.1 GCA_003555025.1 Methanomassiliicoccaceae archaeon
AGGAGGCCAGCATCACGGGCGCGGTTCAGGAGCGCGGTGCGCAGCACAAGCGCGATGAACTCCACGCACAGCATACCTTTCACCGACTCGGTCGATGAAAGGTATCTCACGCCTCCCTCCAGGGCCGTTTTGAGTGTGCGGAAGTCCATCTCGGCGTCGTTCCTCTGGCGATAGCGTTGCAGCACCACATCCCATTCGTCGTCCGAAGTGGTCAGCAGTATCATCTTGCCGCATTTGTTCTCCGCCGCGGCGATGGAGTTCCTTCGTCTCACAGTACGTACGACGCCTTCATCGTTGATGATGGACAGCATCTTCAACAGCGGTTTGTCGTACCTTGAGATTGAATCAGCTATATTGGGGTGCCATTTCTTTCCGTTCAGTGCGTTCTCCAACCCGTCCAGGCGGGAGTAGAGGGTGGTCACTTCGTCTTTACGTCTGGTCTCGTCCAGATATGTTACCGCGCGAACCGCGTTCTCTCCAACGCAAGTCTCGGATTCAAATACTCGAATCACTGAACCTTTGAAGACGCGGGTGGTCTCCGGATTGTCGATCTCACGGTTGCTCTCAGACATCAGCGTTTTCGCTATCTTGCGCGAGAATGGTACTGGTATCGTAAATCCCAGACATTCGGACAACATCATATCCAGGTTCGATTCGGAGAAGAACCCGCGGTCGAGAAGGAGATGGGCGTCAGCGACGCCCATATCCTTCAGTTCACTGACGAGGTTACGCAGAGTGACCACGTCGTTTATGCTGCCGGGGAACAGCTTGTAGTACACCGGTAAGTCACTGTCCAGTGAGTGGACCAGGCCGAAGTTGGCTTGCGGTAGACCAGTCGTGCGATACTCGGAGCCATACTCCAGATGCCCGTTTCCGCGAGAAGATGATTTGAATGATGTCAGATCGTATAAGAGAACGTCGTCATTATCTATCATCGAGCCGAACAGAACATGTATGGAACGGTCATCCTTGCCTAGGTCGGCAAGGAAGCGGGATAGGAATTGAGAGGTGAGCTCCCCTTCCATTCCGAGGAGTTCGGATAGGAATGATTCCTCCAACTGGTCCGAGATATTTCGCAACGCTTCCGGACGTACGATACGCATAACCGCGAGCGCGGTGATGATGTCAGCGCGCTCCCCGAACGCGCTGACCAGTTTATCGTACAAACCGGTCTGTCCGGCGATCTCCAGTAACATGTACGCCGGACCGAATGTCTTGCTCACAGAAACTTCGCGCTGCGACAGCTTCTTCTCGATGAGGTTTCCGTCCTCGTCGCAGCGTCCGATGTAACGACGTTTTTGCCTGGCCTGTTTCTTCTCCTTGTCCCAGTACCCATCGACCTCGTAGAGGTAGTGCTTGCCGCGGATCTTCTGGACGACGGTGTATGACATTGTAATTGTAATAACTATATATGTATAAATAAATATCGTATATTTACCTAATAGCCAGTGTCTAAAAAATCAATCCCTTGTTACTAACTTATGCGGAGTTAGGGATTAAAGAAAAATGGGGATTTGGTGGGACCGCCCAGATTTGAACTGGAGTTACCGCCACCCCAAGGCGGAAGGATGCCAAGCTACCCCACGGTCCCGTTTTATAAATGGTTTAGCCCAGAGGTATGATGTCCTCGGACAGGTCGGCATGGGAGACGATCATGCGGCGGCAGCAGTAGCGCTCGATGCCGAGGCTGTCGAGGACAGCCTCGGGATTCTCGCCCATGCGCACCCGGTTCAGGAAGCCGTTGTAGGAGCTCCCTATGACCTTTCCGCAAGTGTAGCATCTCACTGGTATCATCATGCTCGATCACCTGTAGGACTTCTGCCTCATCTTCCGTGCACCACGGCCCAGGGGCTTCTTGGGGAGCTTACGGCGGCTGTCGTTGATGAGCAGCGACCGGTCGTACTGCCGGAACACGTTCTCCAGCTCCTCGTCCCCGAAGAAATCCACCATGCCGCGGGCGATGGCGGTCCGGGCGGCCTCGGCCTGCCCCATCACCCCTCCGCCCTTGACGTTGACGGAGATGTTCACCTTCCCCGCTTGCACGGGGGCGACGTTCAAGGGCTCGGCTATCTTGAGCTTCGCCAGTTCCGGGCTGTATATGTTGAGGGGGATCTTGTTGACGGTGATCCTGCCCTCGCCATCCTTGACCACGGCGCGGGCGATCGCCGTCTTCCTCTTGCCGCTTGTGTTGACTATGTCTGCCATTCCATCACCTCACGTTAGAACCCAGGAACTTCGCCACCTCTCCGAGGGTCGTGTACCTTGAAGTGTTCAGTGTCATAGCGTCCTCGATGCGCTCCGGCTTGATGCCCTCCATCTCCTTGGGCACGCCCACGTAGACCTTTAGCCTGCGGTAGGCCTCGCGCCCCTTGGGCTTCTTGAACGGTATCATTCCCCGCACGGTCCTCTTCATCAGGAGGTCGGCGCGGCGCGGGGTGTAGGGGCCCTTGCGCGTCTTGCCGAGGTCGTCTATCTGCTTGTAGTCGGCGAAGGTGCGGTACTTGTAGCCGGTGACGAGCACGTCACGGGCGTTGAGAACGATGACGTCCTCGCCGGCCATGATCTTGGTGGCCACCACGCTGGAGAGCCTACCGAGGATGTGATCCCTTCCATCGATAACAACTGACATCAGAATCACCCCATTATCCTTATCTCGGAGCCCTTGGGGTTGTCTTCCAGGAGCTCCCTTATGGTCATTCCCTTGCCCCCCGCTCCCTCGATGGCGGCCAAGGCGCGCTGCGAGAAGCTGTAGGCGGCTACGGTTATCTTCTTGTCTATGGAGCCTGCCGCCAGCACCTTTCCGGGGACGAGAATAACGTCCCCCTCATCGGTGTTCCGCTCGAGATTGCCGAGGTTGACCTCCGCCCAATTCCTTTTGGGTTTCTCCAGCCTCTTAGCAATGTCTCGCCAGATGGCGGCCCCGTTCTCCCTTTCAGTGGCCTTCAGGTCGTATATGAGGTCCACCAGGTTCGGATCCGTCTTGAAGTTTTTCTTCATATGTCTGACTCTCCCGACATTGGGTAACGCACCAATAAGAATGTCGTTTATAAATCTTTCCGAACGCGCCATCCCGTTCGCCCTACGGCGAAGGTCCTGTCATCGTTTTAATAAATGCCGGAATCCTTTTTGTGATGCGTTGCAGGACGCGCCCGCTGCAAGAACAGGTAAATAGGATAGATTGATAACCTTTAGGCGCTACGGGTGAGCAAATGATTAGGTTCGGTCCGGCTGGTATTCCACTTTCTTGCAAAGGTCGCACATTGAAGGACGGCATCGAGGACGTCCATAACCTGGGCCTCAGCGCTCTGGAGGTCCAGATGGTGAGGACCAACATCATCGAGCGTTATCCTGAAGAAGAGGAGATAGGCCTCACGATGTCCCAGCTCGAAGGGGGGCTGGTGGTGGAGCTCATCAGGGATGACGGCGGCGAGGATGTGAGCGTAAACGACCCCGAGGCCGAGGTGGACGAGGACGATATCCTCATATGCATGGGCTCGGGCGTCACCAACAGCTATGACGAGCTGCTGAGCATCGGCCGCCTGGCCAAGCAGCTGGACGTGTCCTTGTCCATGCACACACCCTACTACATGGACCTGGCGGCCCGCAACGAGCTCAGCGCCAAGTGCATCGACTCCATCCGCTGGTCGGGCTTCATGACCCATGCTCTGCAAGGGGATATCGTGGTGACCCACATGGGCCTCTACGGGGGCCGCGGCCAACGCGAGACCGCGGAGCTGGTCACCGAGAGCCTCACCGATGTGATGGCATGGTGGGAGGACAACAACATATCCCCCCGCCTCGGCCTGGAGGTCTCGGGGAGGCAGGAGGTCTTCGGCTCCTTGGACGAGATAATGGAGATCTGCGATTCGCTCGACAAAGTGGTGCCGGTTATAAACTTCCCCCACTATCACGCCCGCGAGGGGGGCGCCCTCATGGAGGCGGCGGACTTCGCCGAGCTCTTCGACCGGGTGCACGACCGCGTGGGCGGAAGGTTCCATGCCCATTTCGCCGGCGTGGAGCACGAGGGCTTCAACGAGAAGCGCCTCACACCCATCAAGAAGGGCGACCTGCGCTTCGAGCCGCTGGCGGAGGCGCTGGTGGACAAGAAGCCGGAGATGACGATCATCTCCAGCTCGCCGCTCCTGGAGCATGACGCCATGTACATGAAGGTCATCCACGAGAGGGTGCTCACCCGAAGGGTGGTCAAGGCCTTGCGCAAGAAGGGCAAGACGGTGGCGGACACGGCCGAGGGGGCCTACGAGAGCGAGTACGAGGACGAGGAGCAATGATGAGGACCACGGCCGATTACATCCTCAGGGAGATCGCCAATTCACTCGAAGAGATCCCTGACGGGGTCTCCGAACGATTCGTGGAGATGCTCGCCGCCGCCGGCAAGGTCTTCATCTACGGAGCGGGGAGGTCTGGCCTGGCGGGAAAGTTCTTCGCCGTCCGCCTGGTGCAGATGGGGCTCGACGTGCATTTCGTCGGCGACATGACCACGCCCATAGTGCGCGAGGGCGACCTCACCGTCATCGTCTCCAACACCGGCGAGACCATGTCGGCGGTGCAGACCGCCAACATCTCCCGCCGCTTGGGATCGATGGTGGTGGGCGTGACCGCCGACGACGACAGCAAGCTGGGCCAAGCGTCCAACCTGGTGGTCCCCATCATCCAGCCCTGCAACGGAGACAAGAAGAGGATGGCCCCCCTGGGGACGCTCTTCGAGGACGCCGTTGCCATATTCTTCGACAGCCTGGTGCCGCCCCTTATGGAGCGCCTGCAGCAGGACGAGGCGGACATGCGGCACCGCCACGCCATCTGGGTCTAGCCGCGGTAAGGGTCCTGGTGCAGGTCCCAGTACACGCCCATGGGCCGCAGCTCCACCTTCCCGTCCCGCAGGCGGTAGGCCTCCAGCTCACGCCGCACCGGGTCGAGCACGATGGCTGAGTGGTGCGGCAGCTTGAAGGCCGCATCCTGGGTGCGGACGTCGGTCTCGGACATGAAGCAGCCGATGCCGGGATGGGAGTGGTACCAGCCCACTATCGAGTACTCGAAGTCGAGGTCGTCCAGGGACTCGAAGAGCCCCTCGAAGCCGTCCTGGTGGAAGCGGACCCGCGACAGGCTGGCCTCCAGGTCGGTGGTGACCACGTCGCGGACGACGGCGAAAGCCCTACCCTCCCATACGAAGCTGCCGCCCAGCATCAGGCCCATCACCTCCTCGGAACGCGCCAGCCCCGCCATGGCGTGGTTGCGCATCTTCTCCTCGGCGGTCCGCTGCACGTAGAGCGGCAGGCAGGAGCGGTCCCGTTGATAGGCCTCCTTCATGCGCCCGGTGAACCAGCTGTGGTTCGATATCCTGTCCCCGGGCGGCGGAGGGCTCTCGCGGGGGGTGGAGTCCTTCCAGGAGGTTATCTTCGCTGGCATCTCTCCACGATCCTCGGCCGGGGGCGCACTATACTGGGCCCCGCGTCGACACGGTTGCGGTTAAAGTATTCCGCCGCGGCGGTGCAGCTCTCGGTGCCGAAGGGGTTGGCGGGGTTGGGGTTGGTGAGCAGGGACTCGACCGACTTGATGAAGGAGAGCAAGGTGGAGTTGAAGGTCCAACCGTCCAACTGCTTGATGCAGACGAACCCCCCGTCCTCGGGCATCATGATGTTGGGATGGAAAACCGGCGTCTTCCAGCGCACGCGGGGCTTCTCGAACGGATAGTCCTTGCCGACGATCATGGTGAAGCGGTGGTGCCGCCTTTTCACCACCCTGCCCCCCAGCAGGGCGGGGCCTACCACGTTGTTCATCACCACCTCCACCGCCACCGGCAGCCTTTCGAGGCCCTCCTCGGCGCATATGTCGACGCCCAGGTAGCGGGAGCAGGCCTCCAGCTCGTTGCGGAGGCGGGCCGCCATTATCTCCGGCGGCAGCGGCATCCTCAGCCGCCCTCGGGGTCCGGTATCAGCTCCAGGACGTCCTCGCCCCTCAGCCCCGCGTCCTGGACGGTGGACTGCCCCTTGAGCAGCTTCTTACCCCGGCGGAGCACGTAGGCGCCTGCCTCTTTCTGCCAGAACTCGGCGGCCCCTTCAATGATGTCCTCGATCGTGGTGTGGGCCTCCAGCTCCATGTTCAGAGTGGAGCCGTTCTCGGCGTTCCTTATGGTCACTTCTATGGTCACCTTTCGTCACCTTCCCTTTTACTGACAATGCCATTCATGGATGGGGCATAAAACATGGTTGCTACATTTACACTACATCCCCATGGTTGGGGCAGTCGCGGTCGACATCCAGCTCCAGCATCATGGAGGCGCCCATGCCGTCGTAGAACAGCATGTGCCGCACGCAGGCGTCCTCGCGCGAGCTCAGTATCTTCAGCCCCTCCCGCGCCTGCAGCGCCGCCATGGCCGCGGTGGTGCTGATCTCCGCCGCCATCGGCGGCTCGTAGTAGGAGTGGTCGCCGCCGGTGCAGCTGAACCTCCTCTCCATCACCCGATAGTGGCTGCTGTTCATCGAGCATTGCAGGCAGGGGCCGTCGGCGAGGACCACCTGCAGCTTGCCGCGGCTGCCATCGGTGCCCGCGTCCACGTAAGGCAGGCGGTGCCGGCGGCAGTGGGCGTTGAGATGCAGCCGCGCCTTGACGTTGTCGAGGCAGCCGAGGGCGAGGTCGAAACCGCCCCAATCCAGGTCGGCGTCCTCCAGCGCCGACACCATCGGCTCGACGCGGCATCCCGGTGACAGCTCCGCGGCGCGCTGTGCCAGCACCTCGGACTTGGCCAGGCCGGCGGCGGCGTCGCCGTCGCGGAAGAAGAGGCAGCGGTTGAGGTTGCTGAGCTCCACATGGTCCATGTCCACCACGGTGACGCTCCCCGCCCCGGAGAGGACAAGGTTCTTCACCGCCTCGTTGCCTAGGGCGCCCGCCCCCACCACCAGGCAGCGCGACCGACGCAGAGCTGGCAGGTCGATCCATCCCACCCGCTGGGAGCGGTCCCATCTGTCCTCCCCCCTGGACAGAGACATCGGGTTTTGATGCACTTCCTCGGATATATCTGTATCCGATGCATGGAGGCTCAGCGCGCCATAGGAGATTAAATACGAAATCATCAATCATCACGGTGATATCCACATGAGCCCGGAATTCAAGGTAACCCCCTGGGAGGTCAGCGGTGAAGTGGACTACGACGTCCTGGTGGAGCGTTTCGGGACCAACCGCATCGACGACCCCCTCAAGGAGAGGATCGCCTCCTACGGCGCGAACCACACCCTGCTGAGGCGGAACGTGTTCTATTCGCACCGCGACATGAACTGGCTCCTGGACCTCTATGACAAAGGGAAGCCGTTCTTCCTCTACACCGGCCGCGGGCCGTCGGGGGACACCCACCTCGGCCATCTCATGCCCTGGATATTCGCCAAGCACCTGCAGGACGCCTTCGGAGCCACCATCTACTTCCAGCTCACCGACGACGAGAAGTACCTGTTCCGCTCCGACCTGGAGATGGAGGACACCCGCTCCATGGCCTACCACAACGCCCTGGACTTCCTCGCTCTGGGCTTCGACCCGGAGAGGACGAGGATAATATTGGACACCGAGAACATCCACCGCCTCTATCCCCTGGCGCTCAAAGTCGCCAAGAGGGTGACCTTCTCCACCGCGCGGGCGGTGTTCGGCTTCGACAACAGCAACAACATCGGCTCCATCTTCTACACGTCCATACAGGCGGCGCCATGCTTCATCGAGTCGGAGATGAAGGGGGAGAACATCCCCTGCCTCATACCCTGCGGCATCGACCAAGACCCCCATTTCCGCGTCGCCCGCGACGTCGCGCCCGTCCTCGGATACTACAAGCCGGCGCTGATCCACAACAAGATGTTCCCCGGCCTGGAGGGCGGGGACAAGATGTCCTCCTCCAGCCCGGAGACCACCATCTACACCACCGATTCGCCCAAGGCGGTGAAGCGCAAGGTGGGCAAGGCCTTCACCGGCGGGCGCGTCTCCGCCGAGGAGCAGCGTGTGGAGGGAGGGAACCCCGAGGTCTGCGCCGTGTTCAAGTACAAGTTCTTCCTCTTCGAGGAGGACGACGGCAAGCTGGACGAGCTGGTGGGACGTTGCCGCAGCGGTGACATCCTCTGCGGGGAGTGCAAGGCCGCCCTCAGCGCCAAGATCATCGATTTCCTCGGTGAGCACCAGCGCCGCCGCGAGGAGGCCAAGGGGTTCATCGGCGACGTCACACTGGATGGCTTCGAATGGTGAGGCCTGAAAAAACCTTATAACCGTTACATGTTACCAAGTGCCATGAGCCCCCCGAGCGTCCTGGACGGCCTGAGCCACAACGAGAAGAGGCTCCTCTTGGAACTGGACAAGGAGGACGGTCGCGCCAGCCCCGCCCGCATCCTGGAGGCCTCCGATTTCGGGCTCGAGGTGGAGATCATGAACTCCGCCTCCTGGCTGCAGACCAAGGGGCTGCTGAGCATCGAGGAGAGCAGCGAGCGGATATTCACCCTGGGCGATCGCTCCGCCGTCGACGAGGGGCTGCCCGAGCGCCGCGCCTTGAAGGTCATCGACGAGGCGGGCGGGGAGATGGAGATGTCCCGCCTCTCCCAGGAGCTGGGCGCGGAGGAGGTCAAACTGGCCGTAGGCTGGCTGAAGCGCAAGGGCCTGGCGGACATCGTCCGCGACGGCGACGCCAAGAACCTCAGTCTCACCGCGGAGGGAAGGGAAACGCTCGAGCGGACGATGGAGGACGAGGAGCTCCTGGAGCGCATCGCCGAGGGCCCGCTGTCGGAGAGGGACGCCCCCGCCGAGCTGCTGAAGGCCCTCAGCGGCCGCGGCGGCCTGGTGCGGGAGGAGCTGAGGACCAGCCGCGTGCTGCAGCTCACCGCCGCGGGCGAGGATGCCGTGCGGGCCGGGATAGAGCTGAAGGAGGAGCTGGTGCAGCTCACCCCCGAGTTGCTGCAGACCGGTCGCTGGAGGGACAAGGAGTTCCGCCGCTACGACGTCAGCACTTTCGCGCCCGCGGCACATCCCGCCAAGAGGCACCCGCTCACCCGCCTGGGTGAGCGCATCAGGTCGATATTCGTGCAGATGGGCTTCGCTGAGATCGAGGAGGAGTACGTCCAGTCGGCGTTCTGGAACATGGACGTGCTGTTCACCCCCCAGGACCATCCCGCCCGCGACCTCCACGACACCTTCTTCCTCGAGGACCCGGCATCGGTGGAACTCGAGGACGAGGAGCTGGTGGAGAGGGTCCGCCGCATCCACGTCGACGGCGGGGACACCGGGTCGGCGGGATGGGGGGGCGAATGGTCGAAGGAGGCCGCCGCCAAGGCGCTGCTGCGCACCCACACCACCGTGAACACCATCAAGTACCTGGCCAATAACCCCGACGCCCCCTCCAAGGTCTTCTCACTGGCGAGGCTGCACCGCAACGAGGCGATCGACGCCACCCATCTGCCGGAGTTCACGCAGATCGAGGGCATAGTGGTGGACGAGAACGGCAGCTTCGACATGTTGGTGTCCATCCTGCAGGAGTTCTACCGCCGCATGGGCTTCGAGGAGATGCGCATCCGGCCCGCCTACTTCCCCTACACCGAGCCCTCCCTGGAGGTGGAGGTGTTCTTCAACGGCAAGTGGATGGAGCTCGGCGGCGCCGGCATCTTCCGCCCCGAGGTGGTGGCGCCGTTCGGCGTTAAGCAGCCGGTCCTCGCCTGGGGGCTGGGCTTCGAGCGGTTGGCGATGCTCACATGGGACATCAAGGACATCCGCGACCTCTACGTGAGCGACATCGACATGCTGCGCCGCAGCACGGTCTTCTGATCAGCGCGCCAGGCGGAAGTGTTCGGCGGCGCGTTCTTGCACCCCCGCCGCCTGGTAGGCCTCGCCGAGGAGGAGGTGCCAGCGCCTGCGGTCCCCTTCCGGCGCCATGCCCATGCCCTTGCTGAGGGTCTTCACCGCCTCATCGCAGCGGCCGCCCCGCAGCAGGGATCTGCCCAGCTGCAGCAGCACCAGGTCGGTGCGGTCGTAGCTGCCGTCCTCGGCGCTGCGGGCCAACAGCGTTTCCAGGGCGTCCACGGACTCCTGGTGCCGGCCCTGCTCGCAGAGCAGGCCGGCGATGCGGCACTCCAGCTCGGTGTCGCTGTCCGACCCGCGGGCGGAGATGAGCGAGGCGAGCGCGCCGTCCAGGTCACCCTCCTGGGTGAGCAGCTCCCCCTCGAGCATGAGGCCGCGGCGGAGCTCGGTGCCGTGGAGCATCCCCTCGATTATGGAGCGGGACCTCTCGGCGTCGCCGGCGGCCATGGCGGCCTTGGCCTTGAGTGTCTCCACCTCGCCGCGGAACCTCTCCGGGGCCTCCCCTAGGAGGGCGAGTGTCTCGTTGAGACCGTCGCCGTCCTCCAGCAGCGAGGCGCCGCGGGAGGATATCAGCATCGCCGCCTCCCGGTTCCGACCGGCGCGGACGAGGTGGTGCAATCGCTGACCGTAGTCCTTGACCCGTAGGCAGTGGTCCGCCGCCTGGCTGTGGCAGCGCCGCCGCGCGTCCTCGTCCATGAGCCCGGGGATGCGCGAGCGCATGTTCACGGGCACGTCAGCAAGGCCGTCGTCGTTCAGCGGCACCATCCTGGCGGCCTCGCCGAGCACGGCGGGGTCGAACGGCGAGCGGAAGACGCAGGCGAGGCCGAATGCCTCTTTCTCATCCTCCTCCAAGGACTCCCACATGCCCTCGGGGTCGCAGCGGGCGAGGTCCAGGAGGCTGCTGACGTCGATGCCCGCCTCGGCGGCGTAATGCTCGATCATCTTGGCGCGCTCCCTGCCCGCGGGGGTGAGCTGGTAGACCTTGCGGCGGGAGCGGCTCCCCTTGATGTGAGCCAACCCCTCATTTATCAGGTCGGTCTCCTTGAGCTTCTTCAGCTCGATGGCGGCATGGGCCCGCGATATCCTAACTGCCGATGAGATGCCGTTCTGGCTCACATCGACGGGGGCGCTGTACTCGTCGCAATGGCCGACGAAGCGGCTGAGGTGGACGAGGATCCTTTCGGCAACGGTCAATCCGGTCATCGCTCTCACCGTTCATTCGCTGTCGCAAGTATATAACCCGCTCCCTACATTGACACTACATCCGCACCGGAAAGCGTTATGTCCTGCGACCCTTTTCCCGGAGCATGCGTCTTTTGGTGAGCAGCGAGGAGGATGTCGCCTCCCGCAACATGAGGGACCTGCTGCGGGAGAAAAGGGAATGGGAGGAGCTCGACGGCGGGGAGTTCGGCGAGGGCCGCCTGCTGCGCAGCGGCGGGCTGCTCATGGCCACCATCGACGGCATACACATCCACGAGGACAACCTCGACCGCAGGGCCGCCGCGGCCAGCGGCCTTCCCGTGGACGAGGTGGTCTTCCTGTCCAGGCACAAGGCGGCCTCCGCCATCCCCACCTTGACGGTGCACCCCATCGGCAACTTCGGCAAAGCGGAGTTCGGCGGCAGGGACGGCAGGCTGGTGCCCCCCGCGCCATCGTTGATGAACGCGATGCTGCGGCGCATCGCCGAGCTGGGGTCGGACCTTCCTTTCCAGATATCGTTCGAGGTCACCCACCACGGCCCTTGGCTGGAGACCCCCACGGTTTATGTGGAGATCGGCAGCGATGAGGGCCAATGGGGGGACATGGACGCTGCCCGCTGCCTCACCGACGCGCTGCTCAGCGCCGATGAGAAGAGGCACCCAGTGCTCATCGGGCTCGGCGGGGGCCACTACGGGCCGCGCTTCACCGACATCGCCCTCGGCCGCAAGGCGGATTTCGGCCACATGCTGCCCTCGCATGTGCTCGACCGCCTCTCCATCGATGAGATAAGGGAGTTCGTGGCATACGCGATGGAGCTGAGCGGCGCCGAGGCCGCGTACATGCATCGCAAATCGATGAAACGGTCGCGAGCCTCGGCGATAAAGGGGATGCTGGAGGGGATGGGCGTCCCGCTGCTGCGCTCCGAGGACCTCGAGCCCTTATGAGCTGACCACCGTGCCCCTCACCGGGCGGCCGCGGACGGCGGCCTCCAGATCCTCGAGGTCGCGGCCGGACACTATGATGATGTCGATGCCCTCCTCGCGGGCGATCCTCACCCCCTTGGGGTCGAAAACCGACGAGCGGCCAGCATCGTGCTGCGAGTAGACCAGCCGGTCGAGCTCGTCGATGCTGAGCGAGGAATAACGCTCCGCCTCCGGATTGGCCGCCGGGTCCTCCGAGTAGACCGCGTCCACCGCGGTGGCGTTGACCACGGTCTTGGCGCCGAGCTCGCGGGCGAGCATGGCGGCGACGGCGTCGGTGGTGTGGCCCGGCGCGGTGCCTCCCATGACCACGACCTTGCCCTCCTCGCGCAGGGCCGCCGCCTGCTCCACGTCGTCGGGGGCTCCTGGAGAGGCGCGGCCCCCTAGGGCGATGCGCAGCAGGGCGGCGTTGACCCGGGTCACCATGATGCCCATGGCGTCCAACTGCTCCACGCTTCCGCCGAGGGCGCGCCCGGTGTCCGAGTAGTAGCGGGATATCCGCCCTCCTCCGCAGACCACGAACAGGCACCTCCCCTCCGCGGCCTTCTTCAGCATTCCTGCAAGATCCTCGATGTAGGAGGAGTCCCCGTCGCCGGGGATGAGGATCGACCCTCCGATGGACACCACGACCGTTTCCAAGAAATCACCAATAGCTTTATACGGGATTCCCTTTCTCTAAAAAAAATAGTGGGTTGGTTTTTTAATATGGGTGACAACAAATCGGTGGACCGCGCAAGATATGAGTTCAAGAAGGCCATGCAGGAGATAGTGGACCTGCGTGGCCGGGGCACCGAGCTCATATCGGTCTACATACCGCCGCACAAGCACATATCCGACGTCACCGCCTACCTGCGCAACGAATTCTCCCAGTCATCGAACATCAAGAGCAAGAGCACCAAGAAGAACGTCAGCAGCGCCATCGAGTCCATCATGTCGAGGCTGAAGACGTTCAACACCGTCCCGGAGAACGGCCTGGTGGTGTTCTGCGGCGAGGTGGCCGCCGGCGGCGACCAGACCCGCATGGTGCAGTACGTGCTGGAGCCGCCCGAGCCGATGACCGCCTTCCTCTACCGCTGCGACTCAACGTTCTTCGTGGAGCCCCTAGCGGACATGCTCAAGGAGAAGAAGTCCTACGGCCTCATAGTGATGGACCGCTCCGAGGCCACCATCGGACTTCTGGTGGGGAAGAAGGTCGTGACCATAAAGAACTTCGACTCCCAGGTTCCGCGCAAGCACCGCCAGGGCGGACAGTCGGCTCAGCGTTTCGAGAGGCTGATCGAGCTCGCCGCCCACGAGTTCTTCAAGAAGATAGGCCACAACGCCGATGAGGCCTTCCTGGAGAGGGACGACCTCCAGGGCATAATCGTCGGCGGCCCGGGGGCCACCAAGGATTTCTTCGTCAAGGAGGGCTACCTGCACCACGAGCTGCAGAAGAAGGTGGTGGACACCTTCGACGCCGGTTACACCGACGAGTACGGCCTCAAGGAGCTGGTGAACAACGCCTCCGCCTCGTTGCAGGACATGGACCTGATGCGGGAGAAAGAGCTCATCCAGAAGCTGCTGTCGGAGATCAGGAAGGAGAACGGGGGACTCTCCGCCTACGGTGAGGATCATGTCCGCGACCTCATCATCGCCGGGGCTGTGGACACCATACTGCTCTCCGAGGGGCTGGACCATAAGAGGGTCAAGATGCGCTGCGCCAACGGCCACGAGCAGGAGTTCACCGCCCGCGCCGCCCCGGAGAAGCCGCGGTGCGATCAGTGCGACGCCCCGGTGGAGGAGGTGGAAAAGATGGACCTGGTGGACCATTTCTTCGAGCTGTCCGAGACCGTGGGTTCGGATATGGAGCTGATCTCCCCCGACTCCGAGGAAGGGGAGATGCTGATGCGCGCCTTCGGCGGCGTCGCCGCCCTGCTACGTTTCCAGGTGATGATGTGATGACGGTGAGGGACGATTTCCGCCAAGAGGTGGAGCGACGGGTGAAGGAGGCACTCAACTCCCTGGGCTGCGATTCCGCCTTCGAGGTGGAGGCCCCCTCCAGCGGCGTCGCCGACCTGGCGGTGCCCTGCTTCCCGCTGGCGAAGGAGCTGCGCAAGGCGCCGCAGGCCATCGCCGACGAGCTGCGGGAAATGGTCCCCTGCGAAGGGCCGATATGCGCGGTGGAGAGCGTGAACGGCTATCTCAACTTCTTCATCGACCAGGACGTCCTGCTGCGCGAGACCCTCAAGGAGATAACCGAGCGGGGCGAGGACTACGGACGCCTTCCCGCCAAGGGCGTGAAGGTCAACGTGGAGCACACCTCCATAAACCCCACCGGGCCGATACATGTGGGCCGCGCCCGCAACCCCATCATCGGCGACACCCTCGCCCGCTGCCTCTCCTATCGCGGCTATGACGTGGAGACCGAGTACTACGTCAACGACGTGGGCAAACAGGTCGTCCTGCTGACCTGGGGCATGAGGAACGTCCCCGCCTCCGCCGTCGAGGCGGCGGAGGCGGACAAGGCGGACCACCGCCTCGTCCATTACTACCGCGTTGCCAACAGCATGATGGAGGACGACGAGGCCGTGCGCGGGGAGATCACCGCGATGCTGCAACGCTTCGAGGAGGGCGACGAGGACGTCATATCAACCGTCCGGGAGGCGGTGGAGGTGATGCTCGGGGGGCTGCGGCAGACCCTCGACCGCATCAACGTGACCCTCGACCGCTACACCTGGGAGTCGCAGTTCATCGCCGACGGCTCCGCCAAGGACGTCGTTGCGCGACTCAAGCGCTCCCCCTACTGCGGCGAGGAAGGCGGCGCCCACCACCTCGAGCTGAAGGAGTTCGGCATCCACGGCAAGAACACCCGCTTCACATTCACCCGCCGCGACGGCACCACCCTTTACACCACCCGCGACCTCGCCTACCATCTGGAAAAGTTCCGCCGTGCCGACCGCGCCGTGGACGTCCTCGGCGAGGACCAGAAACTGGGAAGCCAGCAGCTCATCGCTGCGCTGGAGATACTCGGCTGCGAGTCCAAGCCGGAGCCGATGTTCTACTCCTTCGTCTCCTTGCCCGAGGGCAAGATGTCCACCCGCCGCGGCACCGTAGTCCACCTCGATGAACTGGTGGAGGAGGCGGTGTCCCGCGCTTACCAGGAGGTGCGCAAGCGCCGTGAGGACCTCAGCGAGGAGAGGATGAGGGAGATCGCCGAGGTCGTCGGCGTGGGCGCGGTGCGCTACAACATCGTCCGGGTGCAGCCGGAGAAGAGGATGGTCTTCCGCTGGGAGGACGCCATGAACTTCGACGGCAACAGCGCCCCCTTCCTGCAGTACTCCCACGCCCGCGCCTGCTCCATACTGCGCAAGGCCGGCGATTTCTCGCTAACGGTGGACGAGACGCTGCTCAGCGACGAGTACGAGCGCCGGCTGGTGGCGGCGCTCTCCCTTTTCCCCGAGGTGCTGCGCGACTGCGGGGAGAACAAGAGGATACACATGCTGCCGTCCTACGGGCACGAGCTGGCATCGGCGTTCAACCAGTTCTACGCCGCCGTGCCGGTGTTGAGCTCGGGCGAGAGGCGGGACGCCCGCCTTACGCTGGTGGAATGCTGCCGCATCGTGCTGCGCAATACCATAGAGACATTGGGACTGGTGGCGCTGGAGGAGATGTGATGGATATCAGGCCGATGGGAATGAAGGACCTGGTCGCGGTGCGCGACCTGGAGCTGCTCTGCATCCGCGAGTATTTCGAGAAGATCATGGAGAACCGCTGGGAGGAACTCCCCACGGACTGGGTTGACAATTTGGGAGCGAGCAACTCCCGATCCTACCGCTATTACGTGGAGGGGGGCCTGAGCCTGGTGGCGGAGGAGGAAGGGATGGTGACAGGGTTCATCTTCGCCCAGATGGTGAACCACGTATACAACGTGGAGAACATGCTGTGGGTGGAGAACATGGGCGTCCATCCCTACTACCGCCGCACCGGCATCGGCTACCGCCTGCTGCAACGCTGCATCGACCTGGGCAGGGAGAAGGGCGCCGGCGCTGTGCACAGCGCCATCCAGCCCGACAACCTGCCGTCGCTGATGATGCATCGCAAGCTGGGCTTCTTCACTGACAGCCGCGAGGTGGCCCTGCTTGACCTCCAGGACAAGAAGGTCAGCGGCCCCAGATGAAAACCTCGTCGTCATAGCGCTCACGCAGCAGCTCGTCGGCGCGGTCCCGCTCTCGGCGGCTGAACCCCCCGGGGCGTAGCTCCTCACCGAGTAGCTGCGAGAAGGAGGCCGCCAGTGCGGCCTCCGCCTTCTCCACGGGCAGCGGTCCTAGGGATTCCCGCAGCGAACCTACCTTGTGGCCGAGTATGTCGGCGCACCCTTTCTTCTCGATGATCAGCGTTCCCTGCAACGCCACCGAGCCCCCGCCGCGTATCTGGGCGTTGCCGGAGACCTTTTTCCCGTGCAGGAGGACGTCATTGGGCTCCTTCACCTCGGCCTCGCCTCCCAGCGAGCGCAACGCATCCGCCACCGCCCCGCAGGCCCACAGCAGCGCGTCGCCGCGGCCTTGAGGAACCATGGCCGCCGGGAGGGCCAGGGTGTATATCAGCTGACCGTGGTCGTTGCAGATGGTGCCGCCGCCGCTCATGCGCCGCAGCACGGTAACGCCCGCCGAATCCAACGCGTCGCGGTCCAAGGAGGCCGAGCGCTGGAAGTAGCCCATCGACACCGTGGGAGGGCGGCGGTAGATGTGCATGCTGGGAGGCGAGCCGCGGCGTAGTCCCTCCAGCAGCGCATGGTCCAAGGCGGCGGAGAGGCGCGGCGCAACGAGGCCGGAGCTGATGAGGCGCACGGTCATCAAAAGAAAGGAAAGGGGTTGGGTGTTAAAGTGTTTCGACCGCTCAGCGGCGCCTCTTCCCGCCCTTGCCGGAAGAGGGCCTGCTCGGGCCCTGGCTCTTCCTCCGGGTCTCCTCGAAGTCATCGAAGTCGTCCGAAGGGCGCTCGACCTTTGAGGGGGCCATGTGGTCCTTGCCTCCCTTGAGGTCGAGCTTCTTGGCTCCCGGCAGGCGGTTGCGGAAGTAGACCAGCGCTATCACCAGTATGATGACGCCGATCACCGCGGCGAAGACGGCGATGGTCCTCCAGGCCGCCTCCTCCACATCGACGGTGCGGTAGTTCTCGCCGGTCACGTCAGTGCCCTCATAGAATGTGGAGGACTCGACCTTCAGGCGGAAGCTGCCGGGGTCGCTGGGGGTCCAGGTCATGTTCACGGTCGTCTCCTCGCCCTCTGCGAGGTCGCCGAGCTCCGTCTCGCTGCCGCTCACCATCCTCCATTCGTCGTCTTCTCTGACGTAGAGGTTGAGCATGACATCGCTGGCGTCCCAGTCGCCGGTGTTCTTCACCGTCACCTCGAAGCTGCTGTCGGAACCCTCGGTGAACAGGGGCATCTCGTCAGGCAGGTCCACGCTGAACGTCGGGGCCTCGGCGCGTATCACCGTGACATCCTCGGTCGTCTCGTGGCTGTTGCCCGCCACATCGTACGCGGTCATGGTCACGGTGTAGGTGTCGTCGGCCTCGTAGGTGTGGGTCACGTTCCCGTTGTCGGTGGTCTTGTTGACGCTGTTACCGTCGCCGAAGTCCCAGGCCCACTTGGCGATGACCCCGAGGCCGTCGCCGGTCTGCAGAAGGTCATCGCTGCTGTTGTGCCCTGTGAACGAGACGCTGATGCCGGCCTTGGGCGCGGAGGTGGCCACGCCTATCTCCGCCTCCGGCGCTATGCCGTCCACCATCACTTCGAACTCGATGCTGGAGCTCTCGTTGTAGTGGTTGGACACCGTCAGGGTGACGGTGTTCTCGCCGCTGTCGGCGTAGGTGTGGTTCACGGTCTCGCCGCTGTCGCTGTTGCCGTCACCGAAGTCCCACTCGTAGGTCTCTAGCGGGTTGCCGTTGGCGTCCACCGACTCGGAGGCGTCGAACTCCACTTCCTTGCCCTCGCCCACGATGTAATGCTGCAGCACGCCGTCCTCTTCCTCCGCGTAGGCCACGTCGCTAGGGGCGATGGAGCCCACGGCGCTGGGCTTGGCGGAGGTGGTGACCTCGAAGTTCTTGGTCATGGGTGCGGAGTCATCCTGCTCGGGGTCGAAGGTGAAAACACCCGCGTCATCGCGCTCGATGCTAAGGTAGGCGCTCTCCAGCTCCTTGAAGCGGTCTATCTCGTAGTTCTGCGGGAAGGCGAAGGTGTAGCTGTAGTCGAACTCCACCGTGTCGTAGCTCAGCTTCGCCGCCGCATCATACTCCACCGCCGCTATCTGGTCCGTGGCCACGTAGTCATCGGTGATGTTCATGTAGAAGGAAGCGTTGGAATCCACATCCCCTACAAGGCCATCGGCGCTAATGCTGAGATTGTCCTGGCTCTCGTAGGTCACGCCCTCGATCGCGATGAGGTTGTCAGTAACAGAGGGGAAAGCCTTGGTCTTGTTCATCAGGTCGCTGATGAAGAGCCCGGCCTCGGCCTCGCTCACGTTACCGTCACCGTCACCGTATATGAGGTCGACCTGCATTCTCAGGGGCAGGTGGTCATAGTCGATCACTCCCATGGAGAAACCGCGGTCCAGGTCTTTGGTCACCGTGTAATTGACGGTGGACATATCCTCGCCGAAGTCAATCATGTAGTTGACGCCCTGCTTGTCCTTGGCGACCAAGGAAACGTCGAGAAGGCCTTCGAACTCGCTCACATGGCCGTCATCGCCATCTACGATGGCGAGGTCGTTGGTGACGTTTATCTTGCCGACGACTGAGCGGTAGCCTTCGGCGACTACTATCAGCTGGTACTCGTCATCGGCGAGGTTGGCGGTGAACTTGCGGTTCTCTACGGTGGCGCGCACGATACGCTCATCAGCCTCCATGCTGGTGTTGGTGCTGACGTAGGTGACTTCCATGGCGGCGGTCTTGTCAGCATAACCAGTGACCTTGTTGCCGGTCTCCACGTTGACATCCATCTCTTTGACGTCGTTTTGGTCAACCTTGCTCATGTCAACCGTGGTGACGTTCTTCACATAGTTGACGCCGGATTCCTCGGCGCTGACCTCCAAGGTGTAGACCTCGTCCTGGTGCAGGGTGAGGTTCACCGTGACGTTCACGTCGGTGCTTACCGCGGTCTCGGTAACGCTCACACCAGTGCGGTCGTCGTCCTCACTGTAATGGGCGTTGACCGCGACGTTCGCGCCATCAGTGACGCCGGTGACGTTGACCTTGAGCACAGACTCGGTGAACGGGGTCATGCCGAGGAGGATGTTGGTCCTGCCGTCGACCTCGAAGGAGCCGTCCTTGTACTCCACCAGGACATTGCGGTATTTGTAGCCGTCCTTCTCGAGGTTGAGTATGTAGTTGCCATGGTCGAGAGCCGAGGTGAAGCCCTCGCCGTTCTCGTCCGTCTCACCGCTGTCCTTCAATTCTCCTGTGAATACCGATGCCACCGACCATGCGACACCCTCAATTTCCTCTTTGTCGCTCCTGTCGAAGGCTGTGAACGTGAGATCGCTCGACGGGTCCTCCCAGCTCGCCATGGCGCCGAACGGTATGGCGAAGACTGAGAGGAGCAGCGCCAGCATCACGAAGCCGGAGATAAATCCTTTCATTTTCATCTGATCAATTCCCTCCTTCTACCGATACCCTGCGGTAGCGGCGGACGGGCCGATTGACTGCCCTATTGTTTCTCCATTAATAAAGATTATCTTGCCCTGGATGGCACCCAGTCTTTCAAGGGCCTCAGGTGACTATCTCCTCGACGCGCTCCTGCTCGATGGCGCGGCGCACCTCCATGGCCAGGCGGCGACCGGTGCTCATCTCCGTGCGCCACAGGGCGTTGCCGTAGGGATGGCCCACTGCCATGTGCACGTTGGTGCCGCCGCCGATGCGCGGTGCCACATCGTAGATGTAGAAGTTGAGGTCCTTGTCGACGCAGGTCTGCAGGCAGAACGGCCCTATCACTCCCGGGGCGTAGTGCTTCTCCGCCGCCTTGACGTAGAGCTCGGCGAGCTCGAAGGCCTTCTCCAGTAGGGACTCGCGCAGGGTGGCGGAGTTGTGGCCGCAGACGGTGTACTCGGGGAGGACGCCGTCCTTCTCCAGGGAACTCTGCTGCCCCGCGGGCAGCCGTACGTAACCGTCGAGTGAGCTCTCGAAGCGCCAGTCCACGCCCAGGAGCTCTATCTTCTCCCCCTTCTCCTCCAGCGGGGAGTGGAAGAAGTCGAGGTTGAACACCGGGCCGATGATGTACCGCTCCATGCGGGCGTCCTTGAGGAAGTCCTCGCCGATGACGCCCTGGGCGATGAGCTCTCGGCTCTTGTGGTGGAACTGCTCCGGGCTGGAGGCGGTGAAGAACCCTCTCTCCAATGTCTTCACCTTGTGGTGCACCTTGACGATGGTGAGGGCGTCGATGTCCTCGGGGTCGTCCACCTTCTCAGGGTAGGGCAGGCCGGCCTTCTCCAGTATCCAGTAGTAGTCCCTCTCGTCGCCGCGCTCCTCGGAGCGCAGCATGTTCCTGCTGCCGACGATGGGGAGGGCGAAGTCCTCCTCCACCGCGTCGATGCCGCAGTAGGAAACGAAGGACCGGTTGGGGACGAAGAGGACGTTCCTGCGTGCGAGTGATGACTGCAGGGCGGGCTCCATGAGGCGGCCGAAGCGGTCCACCGTCTCCACCTCGTCCACCACGCCGCGCAACAGGCGGCCGGAGGCGTCCCGCTGGCTGCGGAAGTAGTTGGCGAAGGTGCGGTCCCTTCCCTCCTGGCAGACCGCCAGGGTTCGGAAGCCCTCCGAAACCGCCCCGTCGCAGGTGTCGAGGGCGGAGTGGGAGGCCGCCATCCCTATCCTGGCGTCGGAGAGGTCATAGCCCTCCAGGGCGGCAAGTACCTTTTCCCGGTCTATCATGTGAACATCACTGCGGCGTAATCAGGATGGATATTATAAGTTTGTTTCAAAGGCCGACGAGCACCACCACCATGACGAAGAACACCGTGCCGATGAGGTCCACGCCCGAGGCGGTCAGCGGTATGCTGTGGTCGTCGGGGTTGAGGCCGTAGCGGTAGGTCATCACCGCTATGTAATAGGAGAAGAGGTTCAGCACCGTGACGGTGAGGAATCCGGCGACCATGGAGATGGCCACCATCATGTCCAGGCCGGGGGAGCTCATCCCCAGCACCATAGACAGGGCGTGGGCCAGCACCGCGATGAGCAGGAAGATCCCCATGTAGAACACGTAGGTGACGAGGAAGTTCTCGCGGGCGATCCTCCCCGGGACGCGCTCCGCCCGCACCACGCCGAGGTGGAGCATGGAGGAGAGGCGCGATGTCAGTATGCCGCCGAGGCCGTTCGCCTCGTTGAGGAAGGTGGGCAGCAGTATCAGCAGCGCCATGGAGGCGATCAGAGACTCCAGCCTCATCTCCAGTATGAGGCCGGCGAAGATGTTCAGCGTGATGCAGACCAGCAGCACCGGCGTGGACTGGGTGAGAATGCGCTGCGCCTCGCCCTTGTCGGTCCTCCTTTTCTTGTAATAGTGGGCCATCATGTAGAGGCTTGCCACGGTGAAGACCACGAAGAGGAGGTCGATGGCCAGCTTCGGCCAGCCGATCACCAGCCAAGCGGCCAGGAACAGCATGGGCAGGGTGACGATGTCGCCGGCGGCGGCGATGAGGGGGGCGGTGATGTTGTCAACGTCCCAGTCGCGCCTGTGCCCCTGCTGGGCGATGAGCAGGTTGAGGAGCAGGAGGAAGAACCCCGCCAGTATGCCGCCGAACACCGATATGAAGACGTACTGGGTCAGGCTGATGGCCTTGAGGCCGAAAACGAAGGTCGCCCCCCAGGCCAGCACACCCATAACGAAGGACAGTCCCAGTGTGAGGGCGAGGGCGGCCTCCACATTGCTGCGCAGCACCGTACCCTTCCGCAGCGACATCTCGAAGGTGCCCAGGTGCATCGCCGTCCCCAGGCGGCTGCCCATGGCGCCGAAGATGTTGCCGCGCATGGCCATCGCCGCCGGTATCAGGACGATCAGGCCCGGCAGGGTCTCCAAGAACTCGGCGAGGCTGCTGAGGGTTACGCCGGCGATGAGGGCGGCGAGGGCGGAGACGGTGAGGGCGCTGTAGCCCATGGAGAGCACGCACCGGTACTCGCCATGGAAACACGCCCTCTTCCTCCACAACAACAGGATCACCTCATACGCTTCCTGCCTGATATCGTCTATCCTATTTATTTATCTTTGACTATCCGGCCCCGCGGCGGAAATCGCAAAACGATATATAGCGAGATGACCATGGAACTGGTCGGACCCACAAGGTCGGGTGCGGTGAGCAAGGGTTGACCAGCGACAAGGACGACGAATCACACCGTACAGGCGCCCGCCAGGGCATCATCCTGTTCTCCGAGAGGTGCGTATGATGGAAGGCGAAGCGCCGGAGTTCCTAGACCTAAGCGTGCGGGAGATCCTCACCGAGATGAAGGACATCTCCGAGGTCATAGTGGACCTCGCCTACGCCGCCCTGATGTTCGACAGCGAGGACATAGCCCAAAAGGTATCCGAGCTGGAGTCGGAGATGGACAACCTCAACTACGCCATCAAGATCAAGACGCTGATGGCCGCCCGCACCCGCGAGGACGCCATCCAGCTCTCGGGCATGCTGCAGGTGGCCGCCGCCGCGGAATCGATATCCAACGCCGCCGGGGACCTGGTCAAGCTGCAGAGCGTGGACATCGAGCGCCGCCCATTCCTGTCATTCATGCTCCGCGAGTCGGAGGAGAAGATAAGGATGATCACCGTATCCGAGAAATCGGACATGATCAACCGCACCATCGGCGACCTGGGGGTCGAGGCGGAGACCGGCATGCGCGTCATCGCCATCAAGAGGCGCCAGCGCTGGATATACGACCCCGAGCCGGAGACCAAGCTCAAGGCGCGCGACACCCTCATAGTGAGGGGCACCAAGGACGGCTACGAGAGGCTGGCGGAGTTCAGCAGCGGACGCAGCCCTTGGCCGGAGTACGAGGAGGAATGAGATGCAGGACCTGGAGAGGAAGCTGTTGGAGCTCAAGGACAACTCCGAGCTGATGATGGACCTCGCCTACTCATCGCTGCTCTACAACAACCAAGACATCGCCGAGGAGGTCGTCTTCCTCGAGGGGATGATGGACGAGCTCGGCGACGAGATACAGGAGATGGTCATCGACCAGTCCTCCCAGGGGGGAGAGGTCATGAAGTCCTTGGTGGTGCTGCGGCTGCAGATGGCGATGGAGGAGATCGCCGATGCCGCCGCCTCCATCGCCGACGTGGTGCTGCGGGGCGTTCCGCAGCATCCGGTGGTGCAGATGTCCCTGCGGGACGCGGACGTGGTGATATCGAGGGCGGCGGTGGCCGAAGGCTCGGACCTCGCCGGCCGCACCCTGGGCGATGTGAAGCTGAGCTCCATATCGGGGATGTTCGCCATCGCCATCAAGAGGGGCAGGAAGTACATCTTCGGCCCCAGCCACGCCACCCGAGTGGAGACCGGGGACATCATCATCGCCCGCGGACCCGAGGACGGGGAGGAGTACTTCGCCAAGCTCGCCAGCGGCGAGGAGCGGGCCCCCTCGGACTGATGCTTTTTTAGAAGGATGGTAGCCCCGGGCAGATTCGAACTGCCGTCGCAAGATCCAGAGTCTCGCATGATTGACCGCTACACTACGGGGCTGTCAGGGACCCCGTAAGCGATAATCATTTTAAAGATTTCTCTCCCCCTGAGATGGGGAAGGGGTTTCAGATCAGGGCCTTGATGGCCTCGAATATCTCGCCGATGTCGCCCTTGCCGTCGATGTTGTGCAGCACTCCCCTCTCCTCGTAGAACTTGATGAGGGGGAAGGTGCTCTCGCGGTACACCTTGAGGCGGTTGCGCACCGTCTCTTCGCTGTCATCGCTGCGCTGGTAGAGCTCTCCGCCGCAGCGGTCGCAGACGCCCTCCTCGGCGGGGGGCTTGTAGATGAGATGGAACACGGCGTTGCAGTCCGGGCAGCTACGCCTCTTGGTCAGGCGGTCCACCAGCTCCTCGTCGTCGACGTCAAGGTTGATGGCGGCGTCGAGGCCGGTGATGCTCTCCAGTACCTCGGCCTGCTCCATGGTGCGGGGGAAGCCGTCCAGTATGTAGCATCCTTCGAGCTTGTCGATCCTCTCCTTCATCAGGCCGATGACCAGCTCGTTCGGAACCAGCAGGCCCTGGTCCATGTACTCCTTGGCGCGCTTGCCCAGCTCGGTCTCGTTGCGCACCGCCTCGCGCAGCAGGTCGCCGGTGGAGAGCCTAACGAAACCGAGCTCGTCCTCCATGCGCTCCGCCTGGGTCCCCTTCCCCGACCCGGGGGGGCCGAGGAGCACGATCCTTGCGTCCATGCGCCGTGGATAAGCCTTCCATTAATAAACCATTTGCCGCCGGGGGTGGCTCGGATATGTTTTTATGCGCTAGCATTAATCGTGGCACGGCTTTATGATGGACCAGGACACCGTGGAGAGGATAAGGGCGATAACCGGGGACGAGCGCTGCAGCACCGGCAGGGCGCGCACCTACGCCTACGGTTTCGACGCCTCCATATACCGCGGTCACGCCGACATGGTGGTGCAGCCGCTGAGCACCGAGGAGGTCTCGGCCATCCTGGCCATCGCCAACGAGCGCCGCGTGCCGGTGGTGCCCCGCGGCGGCGGCACCGGCCTCTGCGGCTCCGCCGTGCCCGTCAAGGGCGGCATAGTCATGGACATGGGGCGCATGGACCGCATCGAGCGCATCAGCGTCAACGACCTGCTCTGCGTGGTGCAGCCGGGGGCGGTCTACGACGACCTCAACCGCGCCCTGGCGCCCCACGGCTTCTTCTTCCCGCCGAGCCCGGGCAGCGGCGAGGCCTGTCAGATCGGCGGGATGGTGGCCCTCAACGCCAGCGGCATGCGGGCGGTGAAGTACGGCGCCACCCGCGACTACGTGCTGGGGATGACCTTCGTCAAGGCCGACGGCGAGGTGGTCCAGGCGGGCACGGGGACGCTCAAGGACTCCTCCGGCTACCAGCTGGCGAGGCTGATGGTGGCCAGCGAGGGCACGTTGGGGGTCATAACCGAGGTGACGCTGAAGGTCTCGCCGCGGCCGAAGGCGTCGGCGATGGCCCTGGCGGCCTTCGACGGCCCTGAGCGGGCGGGCGAGTTCGTGGCGGCGCTCATCGCCGAGCCGCTGATACCCTCATCGCTGGAGCTGATGGACAGCGTCAGCATCGACGCGGTCAACCGGGCGCTCGGCGGGCCGTTGCCGGACTGCCGCGCCCTGTGCATGGTGGAGGTGGACGGCGAGCCGGAGATCGTCGACAAGGAGCTTCTCACCGTGGAAGGGGTCGCCAGGCGGACCGGCGCCCTCAGCGTCGACCTGACCCGCGACCGAGAGCGGATGGCGTCATGGAGCTCCAGCCGCCAGGCGGTGATGACCTCGCTGTCGTCCTTGCGCCCCGGGTCGTCCTCGGTGTCGCTGGCGGACGACATGGTGCTCCCCATCAGCCGCATACCGGACGCGGTCAAGGCCTACCAAGAGGTAGCGGGGCGCCACGGCGTCACCGTGGCGACCTACGGGCACGCCGCCGACGGCAACCTGCACACCAAGATGCTGATAGACCCCCGCGACGAGGAGCAATGGAAGGCCGCCGAGAGGACGGTGCGGGAGATATTCCAGGCCACTCTGGCCCTGGGAGGGTCGGTGAGCGGCGAGCACGGCGTGGGCATGTCCAAGGCCCCCGACTTCATCATCGAGCGCTCCTCCGCCTTGAACACCATGGCGGCCATCAAGAAGGCCATGGACCCCAACAACATCCTCAACCCCGGCAAGATGCAGCAATGGGAGTCTCCGGGCATAATCGGCGACCTCCGCTATCCCTGTCGGCCGCCTCGGGGCTGAGGCGGCTCATTGCGCCCTCCTCCGCATCGGATGCCGGGACGCCTAAAGGCTCCCTATGAACAGGAAGAGGCCGGCGCCCGCCGCCAAGGCGTAGATTATCGGATTCCAGGCCAGGACCTTGGAGCCGTCCAGCGGCGGGAACGGAATGAGGTTGAACAGCGCCAGTATCAGGTTGACGCGGGCGAGCATCAGCAGTATGAACGCCCCGATGCCCTCGCCGGCCACCGACGCGAGCACCAGACAGAGGGACCCCACCAGCAGGTTGACCGCCGGCCCGGCGATGCTGATGATGCCGTTCTGCCTCTTGCCGATCATCCCCTGGATGTACACGGCGCCCGGAGCGGCGAAGATGAAGCCCAGCAAGGCGACCACCAGCGCGAGGATGAGGCCGCGGGGGTACATGCGGTACTCCGCCCAGGCGCCGAAGGCCTGGGCGGCGAACTTGTGCCCCAGCTCATGGAGGACGAACCCGGTGACCACCAACAGGGCGCTGACCGCCAGCCAGGCCACGAAGTTGTCCAGCGTCCCGTCCGCCAGCGCTTGGAACCATTGCGAGAAGACGATGGCGAACGCCAAGGTCAGCACGACCACCGATATGGCGATCTCCCTGATCTCACGGCGGCTGAAACGCATGTACATCATGCCGCCGCTGCGCTTGTAGGGCAGCTCATCGGGGTCGAACATGCTCACGGCGACCAATCTACGCTTTATTAATCATAACGGTCCCACCCGCTTCGAAACCCTAAATAAGGAGAAGGGTATCGAATCCCGATGGCGGAGCTCAGGTCACATGGCAAAGTGAGGATGGCTTGGTGCGACAGCTGCGGCACCCTCCTCCTTGGCCAGGACTGCTCGGCATGCGGCGGCGAGGGCCGTGTCTTCCAGGTGAACAGCCCCGGCGAGATCCGGCCGGCGATGGAGGACGGGACCGCCCTGGTGCTCTCCCTGTTCGAGGAGGCCTTCGGCGACTCCTCGCCCCTGCGCGGGAGGCAACTGTTCTTCAACAAGGTCGCCGGCGAGGACCGTTCCGACGAGATAGTCGCCGGCGGGGCGGTGATGGCCACCCTGCGCTGGGAGCTCCGGGAGCGCCGCTACCGCCTGGAGCTCAGGGCGGAGGGGGCATCGCTGATGGCTCCTCACGCCAGCTCCAACGTCCTCCGCTGCGGGCGCCTCGGCGGCCATGTGAAAGGAAGGAACCTCGCCGGGGACGTCATAAGGGAGGCGGCGGGCGATTTCCGGGAGGACGATCCGCTCATCGTCATCAGCGGCGGCACGGTGGCCGCCGCCGCGGCCCGGGCGCCGGCCGACCGTATCATGGAAGAGAGGAAAGCGTTCAAAGTCAAGGACGTGGCCTCCTCGGAGTTCAACGCCGGCCCCCCGTCGGGGCGGGAGGCATTCGTGGCGGCGAACCGCGAGCATCTCCGAAAACTGGAGATGGCCGCCGTCAGCGACCTGCGCTCCATCGTCAAGGGCAAGAAGAGGGCGGTGACCGCCTCCTTCTCGGGAGGTAAGGACTCCCTGGCAGCCTATCTGCTGGCGGAGAAGGCCTTGGGCCCGATGGAGCTGATATTCGTGAACACCGGCCTGGAGTTCCCTGAGACGGTGGATTTCGTCCGCGGATTCGCGGCCGACCGTGGCCTGCGGCTGCACGAGCTCGATGCCGGTGATGCGTTCTGGAGGAGCGTGGATTCTTTCGGCCCCCCTGCCAAGGACTTCCGCTGGTGCTGCAAGAGCTGCAAGCTCGGGCCTCTGACGGAGGGCATCTCCCGCCTCTACCCGCAGGGGACGATGACCGTGGAGGGCAACCGCGCCCTCGAATCGTTCTCCCGGGCGGAGACCCGCTTCGTGGCGCGCAACCCCTTCGTACCCAACCAGACCGTCCTCAACCCCTTACGCGGCTGGAGCGCCGCTGAGGTATGGGCTTACATATGGTGGAAGGGGGCGGATCACAACACGCTCTACGAGAGGGACTACTCCCGCATCGGCTGCTATCTCTGCCCCTCATCGCTGGCCAGCGACTGGGAGCGGACCCGCCAGCTGCATCCCGGACTCTACCGCGGCTGGGACGAGCACCTGCGGTCCTACGCCGAGGCCAAGGGGCTTCCCCCCGAGTACGTGGACCACGGCTTCTGGCGCTGGAAGTCACTGCCGCCGAAGATGCTCCGCATGGCGGAGGACATGGACCTGAGGCTCAGGCCGCAGGACTCTGACTCCGTGTCCCTGAAGGTGCTCAAGGGCGCCTCGCCCTGCGCCGCCGGCGGCCACTCCGCGGAGGCGGTGCTGGAGATGCCGTTGCGCCGCGAGCTGCCGATGATGCGGCATTCGATGCGCACCATCGGCGACATCCGTTACTCCGAGGACTTCGACATCGCCCTGCTCCGCTACAAGGGCGGAACCGCCAAGGTCTTCGCAGGGGGGCAGATATCGGTGGTGGCGCCCAGCAAAGAGCTGGCAGAGGAGCTTTTCGACCTCACCGTAAAAGCGCTCATCAGATATCAGATGTGCAACGAGTGCGGCATCTGCGCCAAGGGCTGCCCCCGCGGCGCCATTAGCATCGAGGGCGGACTGCGGGTGAGCGAGGACTGCGACCGCTGCGGCAAGTGCCTGCGCTCTTGTGTGGCGGTGCACTACCACGACCGCATCCTCTCCTGAGCATCAAGGTTATAAACGGTCTTCCCCTTGCCTCGGCCATGGACCCGGCGATGGCCGCCGCGGCGGCCCTGGGCATAGGGCCGGCGTTGCTGCTGATGTATGTGGCCATAAGCCCCTACACCTATCCGAGCACGGACAAGGCCTTCTTCGAGGACCGCAAGCTCTTCCTGCTCTTCGCGGTGGGTATGGTGGCAGGCGTCGTGCTGTTCTCATCGTACACCTGGTTCCCCTGGTCCTCCATATTGGTCGCCGCCGGCTACGCCATCGTCCTGGAGCTGGTCAAGCTGATCATCATGAACCTGCCCCGTTTCCAGCGCCGGCTCGACTCGGTGTTCTATGGCACCTCGCTCGGCATCGGCATGGGGGCGACCTTCGGCTTCGGCCTGGCGTTCTACACCCTGACTCTCGCGGTGGAGCCGGGCATCACCGATTACGCGATAATCTCAATCTTCACCCTGCAGCAGGTGCTGCTGCACTGCGGCACCGGGGCCACCATCGGCGAGGGGGTTGTCAGGGGGTACCCGTTCGAGTTCCTCGCCCAGGCCATCGTCGTGAACCTCGCCTTCCAGCTGCTCATGCTGCCGGTCTACAGCGCCGATTACCCCTTGGGATACGCCACGCTGGCGGCGGCCACGGCGCTGGTCGCCTTCTATTGCTGGTCCATGATCAGGCGCAGGATGCCGGCGTTGGTCGCTCAGGCGGTGAAGCAGTACCGCCTCTGAGGAAAAGGGTTAATTATCCGTTAACGGGATGATTCCCCCCATGGGCGTGGGCACTTGGATCAAGGTCGCGGTGGTGGCTCTGTTGATCATCGGACTACTGGGATTCGCCACCTCACCGACGATGCATGAGGCCGCCTGGGACGGCATAAGTGAAGCGCTGGATTTCGAGGCGCAGCTCGGCGAACTCCCGGCGGGCGGCGAGCCCCTGCCGGCGGAAACCCCCGGACAGCATCTCGAGCCCGCGTTCGTTGCCTTGGTGCAGCCGCCCCTCATTACCTGAGCCTTGAAACCGCGTAATGGGTTTTTTACCAAGGCGTCAATGGATGGGAAGTGTTAATAATCCCTATTCCGAATCAATTCCATCATGGGCTTGGGCACTTGGTTAAAGGTGGCTGTGGTGGCATTGATAAGCGTGGCGTTGCTGGGATTCGCCACCTCACCGGTTGTGCACCAAGCGGCCTGGGATGGCATCAAGGATATCACCGACCTCGAGGTCTTCATCGGCGATATACCCGGCATAGACATCGATGATGACGTCAACGGCGATGTGGAAGAACCAGATTTCCTGTATTCACAAAACGCTGTTCTCAATGCAACACACACGATAACAATCGATGCCGAGAATTCTACCATTAAAGATTTCATCATCAGAGTGGTTAATCCGGAGGACGTCCATGATGGACAGGGCGGTTGGCTGCAGGAAGCCTCCAGTATCAACTACACCTTGGACCCTCAAAAGGCATTCTCTAACGAATCAGGAGTAAACGCATCGAGAGGCGGAGGGGCTTGGATGGAAGGCTTCATGAACGAGACTTATGATTTCCAAGCCGAAGGGCCAGTGACAGTCGCATTCGGCTACAATGTCACCTCATATTTCGCATATTGGCCTGACGCCGGTCAACAAAGCGGGAATCTGAATGACATTGACCAGTGGTTACTGGACACTCATCTTGGAGAAATGCTTTGGGACCGGTCTGGAGTTGAAGAGGTAGGTTACGAACCCGACAACGTTGAGATACAAAACTTGGCGCAGCAGATCGTCGGGGATGAAGAGAACGTCTATGAGATCCTGAGGCTTATATTCCAGTGGATATATGAAGAGATTGAATACAGCGCGGGGCATCCTCAATTGAAAACGGTTGAGGAGACCTTGGCCGATAGGAGTGGAGATTGCGATGACCAATCCACTCTCTTCATTTCATTGGCACGGGCGGTCGGTGTTCCAGCATGGATGCAGATGGGCATGCTCTACGATTCCGCTGTGGATCAATGGGAGCACCATGCATGGGTCCGGACGAATATTCCCGGGGTGGGAAACGTCACTATAGACCAATCGAACGACGAGTTCTTACTGAACGCGCCAAATCGGATAATAACTTATACGGACACAGGCGAACCCCATCTGATGAACGATTTCTACAATTATGTGGGGATTGTCACTGATGAGGCAGATCCAGACTGGAGGGTAGAAGACACGTTGACGCCTGAATACCATCAAGCATCATCTGAGGATGTGACGGTCCCATACTCTCATATGCGCTGGTAACGCCCAGGCCGGGGCTCGTACACGATGCCCTGCTCCACCATGGCCTTGAGCATGGCCTCCGCCTCCTCAGGCAATAGCTCCTCCAGCTCCTCGCGGAGGAAATGCCCCTTCTCCCCGCTGAGGACGCGGGCGGCGTGGGCCAGCCTCTCCTCCGGGTCGCTTATGGACTCCAGCCTGCGGACGAGAGCCTGGCGCGGGTCCGTCTCCTTCGGCGCCGGCGGCTCCTCGTCGAAGAACCCCTTGGGTGAATGCAGGGACCACATCGCATCCCGCAGCTCCCCCTGGTCCGGGGAGCGCATGTGCACCTTGGCCCTGTGGTGGTCCGCCGCCTTGGCGCAACGGGGGCACTTCGATCGCGCGGAGGACAGGTCGATGACCCGCGGGCTGCCGCAGCCGGAGCAGAGTATGATCCCGTACATCTATCAGTAGTCTACGAAGATGAGCGACGCGATGCAGGCGCCGTAGTTGTCCATCGGTATCTTCATCTCCCTCAATTCGTACTGGATCTCATCAAGCTCGATCTCGCGGTGCTTGGCCATCTCCTCCATCTTCCACTCCAGCACCTCCTGCAGCGAGTCCTTGGAGCCATGGAGATGACCCTCGGCCACGTAGCCTCCTTTGCCGTCCTTGCGGAACGCGTAGGCGATGCCGGCGGAGATCATCTCCCCTTCGCTGCCCCGCATCTGCGCCAGCACGCTATGTGTGATGCCGCCCATGGGCAAGGCGTGAGGCTCGATCTGCTCGGCGCCCTCTGGTATCACCGAGGACACCGAGAGCATGTTCTGCTCGCCGATGCCGGCCCGTATCAGGGCGATGTCGAAGGCGTTGAGGTCGGAGATTTCGCTGGTCGCGGCTCCAGAGCATACGAAGAACTTCTTGGGGACCAGGTGCATGTTCGAGCTATCCGCATCAACTTTTTCAATGTTTCCCCTGAGACCTGGTCGCCGCCGTCCGAGCGCAGGAGCCGCCGCCCGGTCAGCGGCACGACGCCGCCCACTAGGAAGGCCAGCGTCCGCCCCGTTCCTGCGCCACCGGCCTGGGGGACAGACCACGGCCTTTCGGGCGCGGTATCCGTACAGGCCATGCGCGGAGTATCGCCACAACAGCGCCCATGGGGCCATCGCCAGCGGCGGGGACAGGACCCCCGCTAAGGAAGAGCAGGCCCGACACATCAGCGATAGAGTTGAGAGTTGTCGCTGGAGAGGTTGGTGCTCTCCATGGCGCTCTTCATACGCTTCTCCAGCTCGTCGGCCTCCTTTATCAGCGGCCCGGGGTCGAGGTCGAGCTCGGGCAGCATCTTGGCCACCTTCTCCATGAGGCGGGCGGCGCCGCGGGCGTCCGGCATGTCCATGCGCGCCGGGCCCATCAGGGTCAGCACGTTCATCCCCCGCGAGGCCGCCTCGTACAGCATTATGCCGGAGAGGCCTCGCACCATCCCCTCGTCAAGGGGTTGGATGTCGTACTTATCCATCTTCCCCCGCATCTCCTCGGTGCTGCCCACCCCGTAGATGGTGCCAGACTCCACGTCGTTGCTGGCTATGCCCTCCATGGTGACGATGGTCTCCACCTCGTTCTCCTTGCACCACTCCAATATCAGGCGGCTCATGGGGTGGTGCATCTCCATCTTGGGCATGAACTCGGCGGTTATCACGATGAGGTGCTCGCAGTTCTCGCCGTTCTCGTCGCAGAGCCGGTCGCCGCCGTAGATGCGCACCGGGGGCATGGGGAATCCATCTTGCACCATGGCGTAGGGCGGGAAGTCAGGAGAGCTGACACCCGCCACCCTCTTCAGTTCCAGGGTGCGGACGATGAAGTTGGTCGCTATGGAGCTGACCAGACCTATGCTGGGGAATCCCACGATCACCAAGGCCTGCTTGCAGTCCACTTTCTCGTATTCCGTGACCACTAGATCTTCCACCATCGGTTCAACCTCGCTATTGTAGTGTCGGTCAAGCTTATTTATCAATTGCCTCATCACCGCAATGTGAACGAATACGAGCTGAGTCTGAGCAGCACCGCCGCCGGCGTCCCGGTGGCGGTGGAAAGCATCCCCGGCGCGCAGGTGAGCGGTTATCTGCTGGCGGTGCGCACCGGCTCCCGGGACGAGCCGGAGGCCCTGATGGGCATATCACATTTGCTGGAGCACGTGATGTTCCGCGGCACGAAGAACCGCGACAACGTGCGCATCATGAGGGAGATGGAGGCCGCCGGCGGGCAGCTGAACGCCTTCACCTCGGCGGAGGCGACCGCCTATTTCGGCGTCACCCTGGACCGCACCGCGGAGGTGGCCAAGGACCTGGTGTCGGACATCGCCGTCAACCCATTGATCCGCCAAGAGGACATCGATCTGGAGAGGATGATCGTCCTGCAGGAGATCAGCATGTGGGAGAACGACCCCGAGTCCTACATCCACAGCCTCTTCGCCCGCACCCTCTGGGACGGACACGGCCTCGGCCGGAGGGAGGCCGGCGAGGTGGACACGGTGAATGCGCTCGGCGAGGAGGACCTGCGCTCCTATTTCGAGGAGAGCTACCGCGTGCCCGAGATGGCGGTCATCGCCTGCGGCAACGTGGACAGCGATGACGTCCTCGGATGGGCGGAGGAGAGCTTCGACCCCCGCGCCGGGCCGCCAGGGACTAGGCGCGAGCCGCCGCGGCAACACGGAAGCGGACTGCACGTCTTCCCCCGCGAGGGGGACCACAGCTACGTGGCCATGGGATTCCCCTCCTACCACGCCTCCCACCCCGACCGCCCGGCGCTGCGGGCGCTCAACACCCTGCTCGGCGGCGGCGGCAGCTCGCGGCTGTTCCAGAGCGTGCGCGAGGAGAAGGGCCTGGTATATTCGATATTCAGCACCGTCGACCAGCATTCCGACGATGGCTCCCTGGCCGCCTTCTTCTCCTCCACCGAGGACAACGTGGAGGAGACGGTCGGGACGGTGATGGCCGAGCTCCGCCGCCTCCTCCGCGAAGGGGTAGAGGAGAACGAGCTCGAGAAGGTGAAGAACATGGTCCGCGGCGGCCTGGTGCGCAGCATGGAGTCCACCACCGCCCGCCTCTACCGCCTGGCGCGCAACTACCTGCTCAGCGGGGAGGCCGTCCCGTTCGTCAAGGACCTGGAGCGCATCGAAGCCGTCACCGAGGACGACGTCATGCGCGTGGCCGGTGACCTGCTGCGCCCGGAGAGGCTCAACGTGACCGTCTACGGCAAGGACACGCCAGAGCTTAGGTCACTCGATGTAGGCGCCTTCGACCTCTAGGTCCAGAAGCTCAAGCACCTTGGCGACCGCATCGGGCACCGCCGCCTCCACTGCGGGGGTCATCTCCTCGCTGACGGTGAGGAGCTCCTCCACCTCCACGGCGACGAAGCGCACCTGGTCGGGCATGCTATCCGGCTCCAGCCGCCTGCCTAGGTGCATGGCGGTTGCGAGGTTGACGTCATGCGCCGACGAGTCGGTGACGGTGGGGGCGAAGTCCTCGGGGTCGAAGACCATCACCGTTCCCGGCGGGCGGGCCTCGCTCTTGATGGAGTCGACGATTATCACCCGGCGGTAGCCCATGATCATCGGTATTATGTCCAGGCCGCCGATGGCCTCCTGCCTGGTCTCCACTCCGTCCAGCCGCATCTCCTCGATGCGGCGCGCCACCTCCAGGCCGACGCGGTCGTCGGAGACTATGGGGCTGCCAAGGCCTATGACCAGGATGATGTCCTTCAGGCCCTCACCCATCAGCATACCTTCTTATCAGGGTCCTCGGCGGCGTCCTCGCGGGCGGCGTCCTCCTCCTCCTTGTCCACCTGCATGGGGCTGAGGGGGAAGTAGGTCTCGTCCTCGGGTATCATGTGCACGCGGCCGATGACCTTGTCCAAGGGGAGGACCATGGCGATCCCCTGGCCCGGCTTGTCCAGCCGGGCGGCGGTGCTGATGGCCACCAGGACCTGGTCGCTGAGGCTCCGCTTGACCGCGGTGATGAGGATCTCCTTCTCAGGCTCGATCCTCATGCCCAGTATGGTCTTCCTCTCATGCATGCCGATCCCGCGACCGTACATCACGGTGCCGCCTTGCGCTCCAGCGTCCACGGACGCCTTGAGCGCCGCTTCCGCCCATCCTTTCTTCACCACGGTGATTATCAGGGACACGTCAGTCTCACAGTTCATCGTTATCCTCCTTTCTGCTGAGCAATACGCCCAGCCCCGACACGAACAGTATGGGGGCCAAGGCTATAAGAGCGATTATGCCGAAACCGTCGACGATGGGGTTGCCCCCCTCCACTCCGGAGGCGATGCCCACCGCCATGGTCATTATTATCGAGACGGCCATCGGACCGGTGGCCACGCCGCCGGAGTCGAAGGCGATGGCCACGAACTGCCCGTCCGACTTCCACATCAGCAGCAGCGCCAGCACGTAGCCGATGATTATGATCTCCCGGAAGTCGAACTGGTAGACGATCCTCGCCATCCCCAGGGCCACGAACGCGGCCACGCCTATTGACAGGGTCCACAGTATCATGGTGGCGGAGATGTAGCCGCCGGAGCTCTTCTCCACCTGTCCGCAGAGCACCCTCACCGCCGGTTCGGCGTAGGTCGCCAGGAAACCCATCAGGAAACCGAAGGAGATGATGACCCAGTTGTCGAAGTTCTCCGCCAGGAACTCGCCCATGTCCCGGGCGATGGGCATGAAGCCGATGAACACCCCGCCGAGGAAGAGCACCATCCCCCCGCCGGTTATGGCCACGCCGATGAGTATGCGCTTCAAGGTCACCCATGGGTACTTTATGAAGAGGAATTGGAATATCAGGAAAAAGACGATGATCGGCAGCAGCGCCTGCAGCACGTCGATGACCACTTCCAGCATGGACATGTCAGTGTGCGTCATATCAGGAACACCCCCATGAGCATCACGCCGATGATGGGCCCTATGGAGGCCAGGCCGATGAAGCCGAAGGTGTTGGACAGGTCCCTGCGGTCGGACAGGACGGCGCTGATGCCCACTCCGAGGGAGAGGATGATCGGCACCGTCATCGGCCCGGTGGTGACGCCACCGGCATCGAAGGATATCGCCAGGAACTCTTCGGGGGTGAAGAACGAAAGGCCGATCACGACAGAATAGCCCACGGCGAGGAGCTTCTTGATGGACACCCCGAACAGGGTGCGCAGCGCCGACACCACCATGAAGAAGCCCACCCCCACGCCGATGACGAACATCAGCTGGTTGCGGTCGAGCATGCCCGCGGACACCGACTCCACCAGCGAGGCCAGGACGCGTACGTCGGGCTCGGCGATGGTCACCAGGAAGCTGAGTATGAACATCACCACTATGACGAAGACCAGGGACCCGCGCTGCGGCATCTCCGCGCCCACGGCCTCGCCGATGGGCAGCATGCCCCAGCGCACACCGATGAGGAACATGGTGAAGCCCGCCATCACCATCAGCGCCGTGCCGATGAAGAGCAATATCTCATCCAAGGGACTGCCTAGCACGAAGACCTGCATCAGCAGGACGACAAGTATGATGGGTCCGGTGGCGGTGACCACTTCCCTTGTGTCCTCTCTCAAAGTCTCCATCCGCTCAGTTTTCAGATGTCCGCATGGTTATTATTTTTTTCTCAGAGCGGGAAAGGATATATCATCCCCGGGGGCGATGGGAATCCATGCGCCTGGAACCGGTTCTTCATCTCAGGTCCGAGGAGGGCATGGTGACCGCCCGCCAGCTGGAGGTGCTGCGGGCGGTGGAGGATGCAGGCAGCATCAACGCCGCCGCCGCCCTGCTCTCGGTCCGCGCTCCGGTGCTGTTCCGGCACGTCCGCGCCGCCGAGGAGGCGGTGGGGGAGAGGTTGCTGAGGCGCGGCGGCCGGGGGAGCGTGCTCACCCCCGCGGCCCGCGGGCTGCTGCGAAAAGGGTCCGAGCTGGCGAGGAGGCTGGAGGACCGTCAGGGGCTGATGGTGGCCTGTAGCCCGGTGAGCGAGGAGCTCCTCATGGCCTGCATACCCCAGGTCGACGACTCCATCGGACTGGTGGTCAGCGATGACTCCCGCAACGTCGGCTCACTGCTCGAAGGAAGGGTGGACATAGTCATACTGGACGACCCTCTGCAGCTCCTCGAGCTCGAGGAGCACCGCGCCGTGGAGCTGGGGCACATGGACATGGTGCACGTGGACCGAGGCCCCCGCTACGTCCGTTACCGCTTCGGGGCGCAGCGCATCGCCTACCGCCACCTCGACCTCGCCGGCGAGGATTATGAGGTGGACGGGGAGCTGCTCTCGGTCAATGAGCTGTTGGAGTCCGGCAGGAGCTTCTTCATCGACGAGGTGCTGCTGCTGCGTCGCGGAGTGAGGATGCAGAGCTCCACCGACCCCCGCTTGCTGCGCCACGCGGTGATGGCGGTGCACGACAGCGATGACCCTCGGACGGAGGCGCTGCTGCGGGAGCTCCGTCAGAAGATGCGGGGTTAGTATTACCTTATTGGGTAATAATAACGCCGTTATCCTCACACCATTATATATGTCGAGGCTGTTCCCGTGTCGATAAGCATGACCGCTACACCCGATAAGGAATTCGTGAACGAGATCATCGCCAACGGCGGTGAGACCGTGAACATGTGCTTCCAGTGCGGCACCTGCACCGCCAGCTGCCCCTCGGGGAGGCAGACCTCCTTCCGCACCAGGCAGCTGGTGCGCATGGCCCAACTGGGCATGAAGGACCAGGTCCTGTCGTCCGAGGAGCTGTGGTACTGCACCACCTGCTACACCTGCACCGAGCGCTGCCCGCGCAAAGTCGCCATCGTGGACATCCTCATCGCCATGAGGAACCTCGCCGTCGCCTCCGGCAACATGTTCGAGGGCCACAAGAAGACCGCCACATCACTGATAAAGAGCGGCCACACCGTGCCCATAAACGACGATGTGAAAGCCCAGAGGGCCGCACTCGGCCTCGCCGAGGTGCCCCCGACCGTATTGGCCAGCGACAAGGCGAAGAAGGACTTCGACAAGATCCTCGAGGCCACTGGATTCAACAAGATCGTAGGTGAGTGAAATGGCAGAGACAAAGAGCAAGTCAAAATCCAAGGCCAAGTCCAAGGCCAAGGCGAAGTACGCCTTCTTCCTCGGCTGCATCGCGCCGCTGAGGTACCCCGGGATAGAGAAGTCCACCCGCGACGTCTGCAACGCCCTGGGCATAGAGCTCGTAGACTTCGAGGACGCCAGCTGCTGCCCCGCGCCCGGTGTCATAAAGTCTTTCGACCGCAAGACCTGGCTGGCGGCCGCCGCCCGCAACCTCGCTCTCGCCGAGAAGCAGGGAGTGAACATCCTGACCATCTGCAACGGCTGCTACGGCTCTCTCGCCGACGCCGCCCACGAGCTCAACCATGACGAAGAGCTCCGCAAGGACGTCAATGCCATCCTCGCCGAGATCGGCATGGAGTATAAGGGCGGGACCACCGTGAGGCACTTCGCCGACGTGCTGTTCAACGACATCGGCATGAACGCCATCAAGAAGGCGGTCACCAACCCATTGGAGCTGAAGGTGGCCACCTTCTACGGCTGCCACTTCCTCAAGCCCACCGACGTCAAGTACCTGGACGACCCCGAGAACCCCCGGATGCTGGACGACATGGTCGAGGCCACCGGGGCCAGCAGCATGTTCCGCAAGGACAAGATGATGTGCTGCGGCGCCGGCGGCGGCCTGCGCTCGGAGTTCAGCGACTTCGCCATGAAGTTCACCGAGGAGAACCTCAAGAACATGAAGGACGGCGGGGCCGAGGCCATCGTTGACATCTGCCCATTCTGCCACCTGCAGTTCGACAGGGGTCAGCAGGAGCTCAAGGGCTATGACATGCCGGTCCTCCACCTCTCCCAGCTCTACGCGCTGGCGATGGGGATGGACCAGAATGATCTCGGCCTGGACGCCCACAAGACTCCCGTGAAGCTCTGAAGCGTATGCGAAGGCACTATGCCCGCCTGGTGGGGGTCTTCGCGGCCGACAAGGTCCCGGGACCCTACCAGGGCTTCGTCCGCCACCGGGCGTTCATCGAGGGCAGGGAGCTGCAGGGCGGCGAGGAGGTGGCGGTGCTGGCCATCGGCGGCACCAGCAGCTTCTTCGCGGTCTTCGGCGACACCCTGGACCTCGAAAGGCTACGCCAGGAGCTGGACGGGCAGAGGGCCCAGCTCCCCCCGGAAGAGGAGGGGGCCCTGCTGCGGGCGCTGGAAGCGCAAACCACTTAACATCCTCAATTTTTCCTACCCTGGACTTACCGGGGCGGGGTCTGGACACATTGAAAACCTTTTAATATGAACACATAATCACCAAAACTTGCTTGAGACGGAGGATCTCGATGGCTGTCAAGAAAGGTAAAGGTGCATCCCGGAAGATAAGGGACAAGTGGAAGTCGAAGGAATGGTATACGCTGCATGCCCCCCGCATGTTCAACGAGGTTGATATCGGGAACACGCCCAGCGCCGACCCCGCCTATCTGATGGGTCGCAACGCCGAGGTGACCGTCCACGACCTCACCGGCGACTTCTCCAAGATGCACATCAAGCTGCGCTTCAAGGTGAACGACGTGCAGGGCAAGGACGCCCACACCGTATTCGTGGGCCACGACCTCACCAGCGATTACGTGAGGAGGCTCACCCGCCGCAAGCGCACCAAGACGGACCACATTGTGGACGTCACCACCAGGGACGGCTTCGTCATGCGCGTCAAGACCCTGAGTGTCGCCGACCGCCGCATACAGTCCTCCCAGGAATCAGCCATCAGGGTCGTCATGGAGGAGACGGTGAAGGCCGCCGCTGAAGGTCTCACCGTGTCCGAGGTGGTGAAGAACGTCATATCCGGGGACATGGCCCGGGACGTCGCCAAGGCCTGCCGTCATATCGTCCCCATAAAAAGGGTGGAGATAAGCAAGACGGAGATCCTCCAGGCCGGCGAGGGGATACCCGAGTCCATCGAGCCTCCCGCTGAGGAGGAACCGGAGGAGCCCTCCGAAGCAGAGTCCGAGGCGGAAGCCGCCCCCGAGCCGGAGAAGCCCGCCGAGGGCGAGTCCGCTAAGGACTGAAACCCCAAAACCCCATGCCGGGGTGGCTCAGCCTGGTGGAGCGTCGGACTCATAGGGTTCAGGTTCTTGGACCTCTTCCAGGGAAATCCGAAGGTCACGGGTTCGAACCCCGTCCCCGGCACTCACATCTCACCATGAACAATGGTTGCTTTTTAATATTCAGGTTTTGATGGCTCGAACGATTGAATGAGGGTAATCATATACACCGGCAAGGGCGGAGTGGGGAAGACATCCGCGGCCGCAGCCACCGCGAGGATGGCGGCCCGGATGGGGTACCGCACCATGGTGATGAGCACCGATGCGGCGCACTCCCTCTCTGATTCTCTGGAGACCAATCTGTCCGGGCACATCCAGACCGTGGACGAGAACCTCGACGCCATCGAGATAGACGTCATCGAGGAGATGGAGACCCGCTGGAAGGAGATCGAGATGTACGTGACCGACCTGCTGCGGGCCCAAGGCCAGGAATCGCTGTCGGCGAAGGAGCTGGCGGTCCTGCCGGGCATGGAGCTGATGTCGGCGCTGTTCTATCTCTGGGACTTCGAGCAGAACGAAAGGTATGACGTGGTGATCATGGACACCGCCCCCACCGCCGAGACCCTGCGGCTGCTCAGCTTCCCTGACGTCTCCCGCTGGTACATCGACAAGCTCTACACACTTGTACGTCGGATGATGTCCATGGCCAGGAACACCGTCGGCCGCATGGTGGACGTCCCCATGCCCACTGATGGTTTCCTGACGAGCATGCAGAACATCAGCGAACGGATGATCTCCGTCCGCACTCTCATACAGGACCCTGATAGGACGACCATCAGGCTGGTGGTCAACCCAGAGCGCATGGTCATCAACGAGACCAAGCGCGCTTACACCTACATGTGCCTCTACGGCATGACCGTCGAGTGCCTGGTCCTGAACCGCCTCATCCCCGAGGAGGAGTGCAGCGGATACTTCAAGACGAAGATCGAGGAGCAGGAGCGCTACGTGAAGATGATCCACGAGGCCTTCGACCCCATGACCATACTGAACTCTTACCAGATGCCCACCGAGCTGGTGGGGCCGGAGAGGCTGGACGACCTGGCGGACATGCTCTTCGACGGGGACGACCCCACGCAAATATACTCCCGGGAGAGTCCGATGAAGTTCTGGGCCGAGGAGGGGGCCAACGTGATGTCCCTGGTCCTGCCGTTCTCCGAGAAGGGGGAAGTGGAATTATATAATAAAGAAGGAGATAGTCTAATCGTGCAGGTGGGCAACCATCGGCGGAACATCACTCTGCCGCTTTCCTTGGCCCGGGCAGACATGCTCGGGGCGGAACTGAAGGACGGCCGCCTGCAGATAAGGTTCGAGAAAGGTGATACCGATGTCTAATGATAAGATCGACGAGGAGCAGCAGGCCGAGGAGCAGCAGGCCGAGGAGCAGCCCTGCGGGGACGGCAGGCACGACCCCGCCATGGCGGCGAAGCAGGTGATACATGCACTCACCAGCCGCGATGCCCAGAGGCACTTCATCCATGCCGGCGTGGAGTTGGCCATGGGCATAGAGGCCATCATGCGCAGCCTCCCCGTGCCCGAACCGGTAGAGAAGATGAAGGACGCATCATCGGACTACATGAAATTCGTGATCGAGGAGGCCTTCTGCGCCAACAACCCCTATTGCAAGCACCGCGACGAGGGCGGTGTGAAAAAGGTGGAGCTGGATTGAGCCAAGGGATCACCGACGAGGAGGGCGCCCTGGCGGTGAAGGCGGCGCGGGAGGCCATGGAGGCCCACGTCGAGCGCCGCGACCCCGAGGTCGAGCTGCCCGGAGGGTTCCAACGCAAGGGAGGGGCGTTCGTCACCCTCCACGAGCATCCGCGGAACACCCTGCGCGGATGCATCGGTTTCCCGGAGCCGGTTTTCAGCCTCGGAGAGTCGATAATGCGCGCCGCCGCCGCGGTGTGCGAGGACCCCCGCTTCCCGCCGCTTTCCCCTGAGGAGACGGACAAGGTCATCGTCGAGGTGAGCGTTCTCACCGTGCCGCAGCCCATCGAGGCAACGGCCGAGGAGATTCCAGGGACGATAGAGATAGGCAGGGACGGCCTCATCCTGGAGAAGGGCCATGCCCGCGGGCTGCTGCTGCCCCAGGTCCCGGCGGAATGGGGATGGGATGCTGAGGAGTTCCTGCGCAACCTGTCCCGCAAGGCCGGCCTCGGCTCTGAGGATTGGAGGGACGCCGCCATCCTCCGTTTCGAGAGCGCGGTGTTCACCGAGGTGGAGCCCCGAGGGGGCATAGTCCGCCGCGGGGGGCCCTGATGGACCTGGTGCTCGAGGGGAGGCTCTTAATCAACGGGGAGCTTACCCAAGGCTGCGTGGGCATCGACAACGGCCGCATCTCGGCGGTGAAGAAGGTGCTACGCGGCGACCGCCGCATAGACGTCGGATACCGCATAGTGATGCCGGCGGCCATGGACCCCCACGTCCACTTCCGCCAGCCGGGCATGACGCACAAGGAGGATTTCCACACCGGCTCACTGGCCGCTCTCCACGGCGGGGTCACCACCGTGCTGGACATGCCCAACACCAACCCTCCTACCGACCGTCCACGCAACCTCATGGACAAGAGGAGGATGGTCAAAGGCTCCTCCTTCGTGGACTACGGCCTCTTCGTGGCCACCTCGATGCCGCGACGGCTGGAGGGCATGGCCCCCTACGCCGCCGGCCTGAAGATATTCATGGGATCCACCACCGGCTCGCTGCTGGACAACGACGACGGCAGCATCCGCCAGATGATCAACAAGGCCATGGAGCTCGATCTCCCGGTCTCGGTGCACGCCGAGGACGACTCCTTGATAACGGAAGGAGAGGCCTCTTCGCTCAAGGAGCACCTGCAGCAGCGCCCGGCGGAGGCGGAGTTCAACGCCGTGCGCCGACTCGCCGCTCTGAGGGCGGCCGGTGTGAACGTCTGCCATGTGACCAGGTCCGAGGTCCTGGACATGACGGCGGCCGCCGGCATGTCCAGCGAGGTCAGCCCTCACCACCTGCTCCTCGACACCGGCTGCGGCCTTGGAAGCGGGGGGAAGGTAAACCCTCCGCTGCGCCAGCCTCAGGCCCGCGAGGCCCTGTTCCGGGCGGCGGCGGTGGGCAAGGCGACGATGCTGGGGAGCGACCACGCCCCTCATCATGTGGACGAGAAGGCGGAGGAGTTCGCCCTCGCGCCGTCGGGCGTTCCCGGAGTGGAGACGATGATGCCGCTGATGATGTCGGCCGTGAAGAGAGGCGAGTTGCCGCTGGGCACGCTGGCGGAGATGGCCTGCGCCGCCCCGGCGAGGCGTTTCGGTGTCCCCAAGGGCGCCATCGAGGAGGGGATGCTGGCCGACCTCGCGGTCTACGACCCCCGCGAGACGGAGACCATCGACGCGTCGCGACTGCATTCGAAGTGCGGCTGGTCGCCTTATGAGGGGCGGGAGGCCATGTTCCCCCGCCTGGTGCTGATGGGGGGCGAGCTGCAGCTGTCCCGCGGCGAGGTCTGCGGGGAGAGGATAGGGAGGGACATAAAGGATGCCACGTTTTGAGACCGAGATGCGAACGCTCAAGGGATGGAGCAGCGACTGCGACGAGCGCTGCGGCCTATGCTGCCTGTGCCAGCCTGAGCTGCTGCCCGAGGAGGAGACCTACTTCCAACGCCACCACTCCAAGGCCCTGGCGCGCAAGACCCGCCCCCACAAGCACACCGCCCTGGCGTTGAAGAAGGGCCGCGGGTCCTGCGTGCTGTTGCAGGACCGCCGTTGCTCGGACTACGCCAACCGGCCTCATTTCTGCCGGATGTTCCCACTCCATTTCCACGTGGGCGAGAGACTCTCGGTGGAGCTGGACCTCTCCTGCCGAGTAGCCTGGCAAGAGGGCGGAGTCCCCGCCGAAGAGGAGGCGGCCCGTTTGCTGCGGAGTAACGAGGATCGCGTCGAGGAGACGCTGCGCCGCTCCAGCAGCGTCTACCAGGAGTTCCGCTCCAACTGCGAGGCCGCGGGGGTGTGGGCGGAGCCCGAGGGGCTGCGGGAACAGGTGAGGAGCCATCTGCGCTCCTTCAAGGACTTCAGGTTCCTGGGGGAGCTGATGCTCATGGCCAATGACGACCTCGACTTCTCATTGGAGGATGTAAACACCCACCAGGCCGATTTCGAGTTGGAAGAGCTGGAGGAGGCCGCCCGCGAGGCCGCCCTCAATTCCATGGACTCCTCCGACCCGGTGGGCGTCCCGGTGTACTGCGCTCCGGACTGGTCCTGGAACCTGTACATGGCGTCCCCCGAGGGGGTGGAGTGGAAGGTCCTCGACGACGACGGCGACCTCCAGCACCGCGGTTTCGCCAGCGCCGAGCAGGTGGGGCTGCTGCCCCTCACTCCTGAAGGGGAGGAGGAGCTGCTGCGATACGTCGCCATACTGAACGAGAGGGACAGCGTCATGGGCAACGCCTGCCACCTGGTGGACCTCTACGGTTACGCGGACCATCTCTCCAACGCCTACTTCGGCGTGCTCGCGGTGGCGGTGATGGACCTGCTGTGGCGGGCGGCCATGCTCTCGCACTTCCACGGCTACGAGATGGACCGCGAAGGGGTGCGCGAGGCCGTAATCTTCTTTGACATGGATCGCCTGGACGCTCCCACCATCGGCGCTTTCATTTGAGGCTGGCCCGACCAATAACTACAAATACTCAACTGGATATCGGCAGAATGGTGACCCAAATGAGGAAACCTTTGTCGGTACTCAACCAGTCCATAAACAGCCATGTGATCGTGGAGTTGAAGGCAAGAAGGGAGTACCGCGGGGTCCTGGACGGGTACGACCCCCATATGAACCTCGTGCTCAAGAACGCCGAGGAACTGGTGAACGGGGAGTCCGTCAGGAAGATGGACGTCGCCCTCGTCCGTGGGGACAACGTCATATACATATCGCCGTGAGGAGAGCAAGATGAGCAAAGGTACTCCTTCCCAGGGAAAACACAACAAGCACAAGGTACACATCCCCTGCCGCCGCTGCGGCAAGCATTCATACCACGCCCGCAAAAGCGAGTGCGCATCCTGCGGGTACGGCCGGACCGCCAAGATGAGGGACTACACCTGGGCCAAGACCCATTGATCCGGTTTTCCCATGAGCGGGCCCAAGCATAGCTGCGGGGTAGTCGGTTTCGCTCTCAATTCTAACATAACGCCTCATATATTCAAGGCGCTCCGTGTCATCCAGCACCGTGGTCAGGAGAGCGCGGGCATATCCTACTACAACGGGGAGGCCATCGAGACCGTCAAGGGCAGTGGCCTGGTGCACGAAGTGTTCACCACCGAGACGCTTATGTCCATGACCGGCAAGGCCGGCATCGGCCACGTGCGATACTCCACCGCAGGGTCGAAAGGGAACCTCAACTCCCAGCCCATAACCGTGGAGACCCTCCACGGCAAGATAGCGCTGGCGCACAACGGCGACATCACCAACGCCGACGAGCTGCGCAACACCTACCTGAAGAAGGGATGGGCCTTCCTAACCGACTCTGACTCGGAGATAATCCTGCGGCTGCTGTCCAAGGACTCCAGCTGCTACGATGACCCCGTGAAGGCGATCAAGAACGTGATGTCGGTCATCGACGGCGCCTACTCGCTGACGATAATAATCGGCGACCGGGTCTTCGGCGTCCGCGACCCCTACGGCTTCCGGCCGCTCTGTGTGGGGAAACTTCCGGAGGGATACTTCCTCGCCTCGGAGAGCGCTGCCGTCGACATCCTCCAGGGGGAGTTAGTCTGCGATGTCGCCCCCGGGGAGATAGTGGAAGTAAGCGAGGATTCCATTAAGACGACTCCCGCCCGCAGCAGCGGTAACAAGGCCCATTGCATGTTCGAGTGGGTGTACTTCGCCCGCCCTGACTCGGTCCTCGACGGAAAGGAGACCTACCAGGTGCGCCGCAACATCGGCGCCATCCTCGCCAAGGAGTGCCCGGTGGATGCCGACGTGGTCGTCCCCGTGCCCGACTCCGGCCGCGCCCATGGACTGGGTTACGCTGAGGCCTCGGGGATAAGCTACGAGGAGGGTTTCATGAAGAACCGCCACGTGGAGAGGACCTTCATACTCCCAGACCAGCGGCAGCGTGAGGCCGGCGTGTCCCTCAAACTCAATCCCATACGCTCCACCATCGAAGGCCGCCGCATGGTGATAGTCGACGACAGCATCGTGCGCGGCACCACGCTGCGCAAGCTGGTGCAGATGCTACGCAAGGCGGGGGCCAAGGAGGTGCATGTGCGCATCGGCTGCCCGCCGATCATATCCCCCTGCTACTACGGCGTGGACATGAAGTCCCGCGAGCAGTTCGTGGCCACCAACCGCAGCGTGGAGGAGATCGCCGAGCTCATCACCGCCGACAGCCTCGGATACATCAGCATCGACGGTCTGGTGGAGGCGTTGGGGATGCCCGAGAAGGACCTCTGCTTCGCCTGCGTCAACGGCAAGTACCCCACCAGCATACCCGGGGAGGCGCATCGTTTCCAGAGCCGTTTGGACACCGGGGTTTGAACAGAACCTTTAATTAGAACGACTTGTTTCACCGAAACAATGGGCTGGTAGATCAGTTGGAAGATCGCTACCTTGGCATGGTAGAGGCCGCGAGTTCAAATCTCGCCCAGTCCACCACACTCCCCATTTTCACTCCCCCTCGGGAGGACACGTCTCTGAACGCTTACGCATGCAACCCTCGACGCGTATGGTCTTGCCGTTGACCAATGCGTCGGCCACCTTACTCCTGGCCTCGTGCAGGTCCTTCCAAAGCGTCCGACGCGATATGCCTATGGCTATGGCGGCCTCCTCTTGCCCCCTCCCCTCGAGGTCGACGAGCCGCAGGACCTCCATCTCTTCGGCCTGGAGAATGACCGCCTCTTGATCCGTGTAAAGGGTACGGCATAGGGGGGCGTAACAGCGGTATCGGCCCTCGTTCTCCAGCACCATGGTGGAACGCGGCCTTCCACGGCGTCTGCGGCAGCAGCTCTTTTCAGCGGGGTTCATCTCTCCAGCTCGGCCTCTATCAGAGGCCAGAGCGTTGAAAAGGGTTTCGCCGCATCACATTCGGTACGCGTTATGGGGACGCCGTTCCTGACCGCCGCGACGACCCCTGGGTCGAACGGCAGCTTCGCCAGCACCCTTATTCCTGCCGAGGCGGCGTACTCCTCTATCTCCAAGCAAATCCCCTCTTCGAGGTCGTGCCTGTTTATGATAAGCATCGGCTTCGGCCCCAGACGCCGGCACACCGCCACCAGCCTCCTCAGGTCGTGAAGGGCCGAGAGGCTGGGCTCAGTGACCGCCAGCACTGCATCGGTTCCGCTGATGCTTGACATGAGGGCGCATCCGATGCCGGGAGGGCCATCGATCAGCAGGGTATCCGCCGCGGGGTCCAGCAGCAGCGCCCTTTTCCGCACCTCGTGGACCAGCAGGCCCGAGGTCCCCGATCCGGGTCTCAGCCTCCCATGGGCCATCGCCCCCAGCTCCGACCGCGATCGGAATATGCTGCCGCTGACCCTCGGCTCCATGCTGACGGCGCCATGCGGGCAGACGAACTCGCAGACGCCGCAGCCCTCGCATCCCATCTCATCAACATGGATGACGCCGTTCTCGGTTATGGCCCCGAAGGCGCAGCTCTCCGCGCACAATCCGCACTCCTGGCAGAGGCCAGGGTCGATGAAGGCCATGTCCAGGCTGTAGAAGGGCTCTTCAGAGTACTTCTCAGCGGGGATGAGGTATTCGAGATTGGAGGCCTCGACGTCGCAGTCGGCGAGTATCTGCGCCCGGGGATTGGTGTCGGCCAAGGCGGCGGCGACCATGGTCTTGCCCGCTCCGCCCTTGCCGCTGACGACCGCTATCTGCCTCATACGCCCGCCTCCATGGAATCGAGGATTTTGCGGAACAGCCCCAGGAATCTGTTGTCCCACCCGGGGATCTCCAAGGATATGAGGCCGCCGATGTTCTGCACCGACGCTATGCGCCGGTCGAAGGGGATGGTCATGAGCACCGGCAGGCCCTTGGACGCGCAGAAGTCGTTGATCTCGTCATCGCTGCCGTCGCTGCGGTTTATGACCACTCCGGCGGGTATGCCCATCTCCTGCGCCACGCCCGCGGCGAGCTCCAGGTCATGGAGGCCGAAGGGCGTAGATTCCGTGACCAGCATACAGTAGTCCGCGCCTTTCATGGTCTCGATCACCGGGCAGGCTATTCCGGGGGGAGCATCGTATATTGCCAAGGCGTTGCCGTCCGCCATCCCCTTGGCCTTATGGATGACGGGCGGGGCCTGGACCTCGCCCTCGTTCAGCACGCCGCTTATCAGCCTCAGAGTGGGGGAGTGCTCATGCGACCGCACCACGCCCACCTTGCGGGGGATCATCGATATGGCGCCCTGAGGGCATACGATGGCGCAACCGTTGCAGGAATGGCAGAGCTCGGGGAAAAAGGTGTGATCCCCCTTCACGACGGTCAGGGCGCCGTAGCGGCAGAATCTGCCGCAGTCGCCGCATCCTTTGCAAAGACTCTTGTCCACCTTGGGGTTTCCCACGGTCACCCCCGTCTCATCGCAATCGGAGGGAAAGAAGAGGTGGAGGTTGGGCTCCTCCACGTCGCAGTCGACCACCACCACGGGCTGGGTCTCCGAGAGGGATTGGGCGAGGTTGGCGCAGACAGTGCTCTTGCCGGTGCCGCCCTTGCCGCTGGCAATGGCCAATCGCATGATGGGCACCTCAGTTCAGCGGCGACAGTTCGCCTTCCAGGAACAGCCTGACGGCATCGGAGACCTTGCCTCCGCCCTTATAGCTGTAGGCCTTGATCCCGCTGGAGGCCATGGCGTCGGCGGCCTTGTCCCCCAGCTGTCCTGTTATGACCACCTCGGCGCCCTGGTCAGCGACGAACTGCACCGCCCGCGGCCCCGCCCCTCCTGCGGCATCGGCCACGGGATTCTCGAAGGTGCTCGCCTCGCCGGTCTCCAGGTCCAAGATGACGAAGTACGGCGATCTGCCGAAACGGTCCTCGGCATCGCCTTTCAACCCTTCGCCCTGGGAGGTGACACATATCAACCGCGTTCCTTCCTTGGGTTTGACCTCCTCGTTGTGATGGCAGGTGCTATCTCCCGTCCGCAGCTCGCCGGCCGAATGGCGTTCAACGGCGCCGTCGGCGTCACCGCTCACGCCCAGCAGCACCTCGATGCCGTTCTGACGGAACAGCTCCACCGCCCGCGGTCCCATGCCGCCGGCCATCACCAGGTCCACATCGTGGGATGCGAGGAACAACGGGAGCTTCCCCGGCTCGTGCGGCGGGCTCTCGAGGAAGCCCTCTGACCTCACATCGCCTCCCTCATCCTGATAGAGAGCATAGCCCTGGCAGTGACCGAAGTGCTCGGACACCTGGCCATCGTTGACGGCCACCGCTATCTTCACTCGTCCACCTCAGACCGGTCGCGGAATAATCTGGCCCTTCGCCTTCCTCCGCCGAAGCCTCTGCCGCCCCCGCGGGGGCGTCCGCCTCTGCCCAGTCCGAGGACGGGGCGATCGGCGTCCGCCGTCCTCTCTCCGCTCTGGTCCGGGGCGCAGCGTCCCAGCCTACGGCCGGTCAGAGGGCCCTTTCCTTCTGGTCCTGTACCATCTAATCCTGGCATTTTTTACACCTCTTTAGTATGTTAATTTGCTCATAGATGCATTATTACATAAAAGTATGCTCTGCTCTCCGGAAGTGAAAATCCGCCGACCGGAAGTGGGAGGCGAGGAGCATCAGGAGGGAACGTCGTTCCTGGTATCCAACCAGACGTTGTCAGCGCTGTCCTTGGACATGGCGTTGCCGTATATGCGCCAGTCGAACACCGACCCGTCGAGGTTCGACCACGTCTGTCCCAAGCCTTGGGCGAGGACCATGACGGGCTGCCCTGGGCTTGAGCGGGGAACGAAGCTGTCGCCCGCGGCGGCGAGGGTGTCCTTCGCCTCTTGGACCCCGGAGCCGCTGACGGCGCTCTCCTGCACCTCCGCTGGCGTCACCGATGCCGTGCCCAGGTGCTGCGTCTCCGAGTAGACGTTTATCTCGATCTTGTTGGCGGAGAAAGATGCCGCCACCATGTGCCACTCGCCGGTCTGCAGCTCCACCGGCGAGCGCGCGCCGTAGAAGACGATGTTGCCCTCGCTGCCGTCCATGGCGATGAAGGCCACCGGGTGCAGGCCGGTGGATCCGCTGAGGTCGTTGTTCGGCCCTTCGCACCAGCCCATGCTGCCCACCGCGCCCGAGGAAAGGTCTCCGGAAGCCATCCTTATGCCGTAGGACTGGTCGAACTCCGTCTGGGACTGCGCCACGCCCTTTATCACCACCCCTCCGTTCGCTGAACTGGAATCGACCTTGACCCAGCTTATCACCGTTCCTCTGCTGAGCTCGAGGTCCTCGCCGGTGGAGACCTCCTCAGGCTCTTCGGTGAGGCCAGCGCTGCGGTATATGGGCGAGAACGATGGAGGCTGGTCGGGGTCGGGGAAGCCAGTATCCTCCTCTTCCCATCCCTCGAGCTCGATTATCCCGGTCACCATCGAGAACAGAGTCCCCGCCAGCAACACGGTTATCGCCACCATCAATATGACGCCTATGACCGGAGACACGGCTCCGCGGTCGGAATCCAGATTGCGCACGGTTGACTAAGGCGTCTGCATCTCTTAAAACATCATGCTCCGGCGGTCAACCACCGAAAAGGGTGGAAGAAATCAGTTTAATAGAAAAATCTCGATTCCTGGACAATGATCGTCGACGCCCATGTCCACCTTTGGAACCGGAGGATGCTGCCCAACGAGGCGGTGAAGAGGTACCTGGAGCCGCTACGGGAGATGGAGGAGGCCCTGAAGCCGTTCTTTGATTTCAACCTGGACGGTGATTACGCCTTCGACGACTTCTCCATCAGCGCCGAGGAGCTCATCAAGGAGATGAAGGGCAGCGGCGTGGACAAGGCGGTGATCCTCTCCACTGACTTCGAGCTGCTCAACGATAGCGAGCTCGGCAACGAGGAGTACACCACGATGCTGTTCGAGGAATGCTCGGCCTTCGATGAGCTGATTCCCTTCATCTCCGTGGACCCCAACCGCGGCGAGGACGGCCTGAGGATGGTGGAGGACATGGTCAAGCGCTACGCGCCCCTGGGCATCAAGGTCTATCCCGCCACCGGCTTCTACCCTGACGCGGAGAGGTACCGGGACTATTGGGAGCTCATCGACGACCTCGGCCTGGTGGTGCTCTCCCACGCGGGGATGGCCATGGAGCCGCTCGACGAGAAGTATTGCCGCCCCTGTTTCTTCCGAGATGTGGCCGAGAGGCACCCGGACATGAGGATAATCATCGCCCACATGGGGGGCAAGTTCCACGATGAGCTGCCGCCGCTGATGAGGGAGATGCCCAACATATACACCGACTGCTCCGCCCTCCAGGGGTGGCTGCCGAAGAGGCCGGACATGGCGCACTCCCGGCTGGAGGCGATGTGCGGGGAGTTCCCCGACAGGGGGCTGTTCGGCTCCGACTTCCCCAACTACGAGATTCGATTCAGCACGTTGCAGTTCATCAATCTGATACGCGAAGGAGAGTGGGGCGACGCTGGCACCAAGGAGAAGCTTTTGGGAAAGAACATATCGAGGATCCTCGGCCTCTAGCATATTCATTCCGGGGCAATGTTTTTATAACCATAGATGATAATTATACGAGCATGGATATCAGTCTAAACTCGATTCAATCATACATCCAAGACTTCCATCTCAGCGAGCTGACGGCTTCCCCGGTACCGGAGGTCATCCTCGGCCTCGGAGGTCTTCTCGCCTTCCTCATGGCCTTCCGGTACATGAGGGCCGGTGGCGGTCTGGCCTACCGCCTGAAAACCCTCCTCGGCGTCATAGGCGGTCTGGTGATGATGGTGACCGTTTATGCGTTGCAGGCGCATGCGACCGGCGAATGGTCGGTGATCTCCATGGCGCTTTTGGGCGTGACGGGCTTCGCCCTGTTCTTCCGCCCGTTCAGGACCATGAACCTGGCGGTCATATTGGCGATCGTCGCCGCGGTGGGACTGTACCTGTTCCTCGGCACGCTGACCGACCCGGCATGGGAGTTTCTCACCGATGACGTCATCAGGGCGGTCATCGCCCTCGCTGCAGCGGTGATAATATTCACCGCCATGCGCTTCGTTCAGGAGCTGATAACGTTCGTCAGCAAGATAGTCAATGCCTGGCCTATTCTGCTGTTACTCGGACTGCTCTGCATGGGAGAGGCCGCCGCGCTGTACATGGACACCACTCTGTTGGAGCTTGTGGAAAAGCACGTGTTGGCCAATCTTTAAATCAAATGGACGTAATCGGGACATCTGCGGGCCCGTGGCTTAGCCAGGACATAGCGCTGGCCTTCTAAGCCAGACGCCTCGGGTTCGAAAGTCATAGAAGGGCCGAAAATCCCGACGGGCCCGCCATTCGATGGGACAGCTCCATTATCAATGGCTCAATCATCGCGGAAACCGAGGAGTACAAATGAAGAGAAGTTCACGAGCCTGGAAGAAGCCTGGGAACCAGAGATGGAAATGGCGCAAGAAGAAGATGCGCCGCAGGAAGAAGGCGCAGAAGATGCGTAAGAAGTGATAGCTCTAACGGGGGTATAGGGTAACACGGCATCCTGGCGGGCTCCAGTTATCGGGAATGATTGGAAACGGGTTTGCTGACAGTTGATGAGTAACTGGAGCGATGACCCGTTAATTCATGGAGGGTAGCTCCCCCCATGGTGGAAACCCGCTGATCGGGGTTCAAATCCCCGTGCCCCCACCTTCCCTTCTTACAAACCCCAATCGGCGTAGCACCGCCATTGGGGCCTGCGCCCCCGACCTTCATCCGCCGTTCTCCGAACGGCCTTCGCCGCCCTCATATTCAAGCGGCAGTTCTCAGCTCGATCCGCTTCCTTGTGAAGTGACCGAATCAATCCTCAGCAGCTTGGACAGGACACGTCCTACCTTTCGAACGCCCTGTCATCATGCTCCTGTATCCGAGTATTCCCGGTAGCATGAACATTCGCCGTGTCCGCCGGCCAGACGGTGCCCGTCATGGACTCCCTGGGACCTTGACGTGCTGCTCACGCCGCTTGGCATTCCTCCCCGCGGCCTTCCCTTCGGCGCAGGGGCCGGCCTTAAGGCCGATTCTTACGGTGGCCGCGCCCCGCTCCCTCCGCCCCCAATTCGGCCCTGGTGCGACGGCTATACCCATCCCCGCATATCGGAGCCGCCCATCCTGATGGCCGATCCCGCAGAGGTAGCACAGGAACGGGACGTTATTCCATCCAGAGGGAGCCATTGCGGCGGGACGGCAGTAAGGCGCCCCCGTCGGTCATGAAGGCAACGGCCCCTTCTCGGAGAGAGAACCGTCCTCTGCTGTGTCCAGCATCCCGATTACGCGGTCCAGGTATCCTGGCATGTAGAATTTCCTCTCCAGGCCTTTGGCGTTCATGTAGCGCACCTTGCCGAAGACCTCCCTCTCCTTCCACGGCCGGTCGTGCTTCCCGAAGCACCAGGCGACGCCGGCGTAGCCGTTGGGGTCGCGGCCGTCGAGCTCGTAGCGGTCGTTCAACATCACCGCGGTGTTATAGCCCCTTTCCGGAATCTCTGACCACTCCAGAATCTTCTTGCCCCAGTACATGCGCATGTAGTTGTGCATCCTGCCGGTGGCGAGCATCTCGCTCTGGGCGGCGTTCCAGTAGAC
>PWHV01000035.1 GCA_003555025.1 Methanomassiliicoccaceae archaeon
AATCCCGCTTGGTCCACCATCATACATAACCAGTATAGTCGTATTCTCAGTGAGAGCATAAGGTCAGAGTTTGACATTCACGCTCAACCCACCTGTCCCCAATACAGAAACAGGGTTTCGATCGTACACCAATGAAACGCTATCGCCCTGCGTTTTGCGGAAGCACAAGTTCGAGCTTTCCAAGACGGTCGCCAACGCTATGAACGCAGCATCTGACCGACGGAAACCGACACGGCCATCTGAGCGGTAACGGTCGCATGACGGCCTGAAACCCGCTTATCTACTCGGACATCGCACCGTCTTAAGTTCTCTTATTGCTCTTCCTCGCCACGGCCAGTGATTTTCCTGGAGATGTTCCGGAATATCCTTCTGCGCAACAACCTTTCGAGCCTTCGCGTTATAAACCTCATGACCGACACCCTCCTGCAACCGACCGTTGGGTATCGCATCATCGGCCGACTGCTGCTATGGTTTATAACTCTGATACCAGATATAAAAAATTTCAGGTCATCGCCCGAATCGATGACGTCATGGCCTTGTTAGGTCCCGGCACCGTTTACTCACAGAACTCTTCTGGGATGCCATCATGCCGCCATGGGAAGATTTCGCCGCCTTATGACGTAGCCGTTCTGATTCTGCGGCAAGAAAGGCACCCCTATGCCTTGGTGAACCAAGACGAAAAGAACATCGACATATACGAGCAGTTGCGATTCAAGGCGATCGAGACATCGGAGGCTGACGTTGTGGACCTGAAACAGCACTGCATGGTCCGCCCTCTAACCTGTCTTATTGTACAAACGCATTCAATCCGGCGGGAAGCCGCGGTCACGGAAATAGGTATGCTGCCGATGCCGGCCACTCATCGCCAGGCCCTTGACGGTGATGGCCCTCTCCGGGCAGAAGTTGTAGCATCTGAAGCAGTCGGTGCATTCCGGCGTCCAACGCAGTCCCTCTCCCTCCTGCACTATGGCCCCCATCGGGCACTGCTCCACGCAGAGCAGGCAGAGGGTGCACCTGTCAGGATGGGCGCCGAAGTACCTCCAGGTCCTGTCCTTCCACTTGGGGCCCGCCCTTTGCAGCCAGCCATGGAAACGACCGAACGAGCCGTACTGCACCTTCCTCATCATCTTCCCCTGGAGCACGAGGCCGACCGTCCCCTCCAGCTCCTCCAAGGTCTTGGCCATCTGTTCCTCGAACTCGGGGTCCCGCAATGGATTGAAGGTCAGGAGGGGGACGCCGGTGTTGGGCGACATGCGGAAATCCCGGGACACTCTGAGTTCCAGGCCCAGGTCCGAGAGCATCGGCCGCAGCATCAGGGCGCCATCGCCGCTGAACGACTGCATCGTTGTCAGCACGAAAGCGTCTTCGGGGCCGTCGCCCTCTCCTCCTAGTATGTCCTTGGCGCCATCCAGGAAACGGTACAGCAACGGAGGGGCGTCGGAGCTGTGGACAGGATAGGCCACGCCCACGGTGTCGCTCTCCCGCCATCTATCGACGATCGAGCGCATTCCTTCGGACCAAAGTTCCTCGATGGATGCCAGGGCCACCTCGGCGCCCCTTTCCTCCGCTAGCTCCTTGAACCTCTGGCACAGCCACCAGGTGTTCCCCGTGCCGCTGAAATAGAGCAAAAGGATTTTCATGAGTCTCATCCCTGCACAACGGGATGCTCCAACGCTTTGTCGGATTCATATAAATGACCCTGATGCCCAAGGCATACGCGCACGCCGCGCGGGATGAGGGCTGTCAAGCAAGGAGGGCGGCAGGGCACATGTCCCATATTCCGATTTTCTCTCAGGGGAAAAACGGTCCTTCCGTTAAACGGACTCCTTTCCGACGGGTATTATGTAGAGGGGCTCCAGGTTCCGGTCGATGCCCAGGACCTTCTTCACCAGAATGTCATCGAAAGCGCCCACCATGACCGTGCTCAGCCCAAGGGCCACCGCCTGCAGGGCTATGCTCTGACCCGCGTGGCCGGCCTCCATATGCACATAGCGCACACCGCGCTCCCCGTATACTTTGGTGGTTCTATCGTGGTGCGCGGCGATGACCATGCTAGCTGGCGCACTCTCCACGAAGCCCTGCCCCAGGGCGGCGTGCGATAGCAGGGAGGACACGTCACCTTCGAGCAAGGGCTCCAGGCAATGCCCTTCAACGCTGTAACGGTAAACGCCTTCCTCGAGGTCGTCGACACCGTCCCTGCTGACGACGATGAAGACCTCCAATGGATAGGTGGCTCCGGCGGAGGGAACCGCTCTGAGCTCTTTATCCGGCTCGGTAAGCCCTTGCGCCGCCCACAGCAGCCGCGAGACCTGGAACAGACGCAGCGGCTCTTCGCTGTACTTCCTCACCGAGCGACGACCGCGGACGGCCTTCTCCACTGGGAAACTGGATTCGGACACCTGCGGGAGGCCTATGGGCCCGGACATCTTAACCATTCATTCCACCGAATGTTCACATCATGCCTCCCGGTCCTTGAATCTTTGCTGAGCTAGGCGATTCAAGTCCGTGCCGATAAGAACAGAGAGAGGACGGCATCCTCATGGCAACGTTTGCTCTGGTTGCTCTAAGACGTCACATCATACCTCGAGGGATTCAAAGGTCAACCGCGGCGCAGCAGGAGGAACGCCGCCAAGACGATGAGCAGGGCCGCCACGGCCCCCGCTCCGATCAGCAGCGCGTTGGAACCCTCGCCCTCAGGCTCCAGGGTGGCACCCTCCACGACCAAGGGGGTTCCTTTCTGGGCGGAAATGCTTATGGTCTGGGTCTTGAAGCCTTCCTTGACCGCCTCCAGCACGTAATCGCCTTCCTCGATGGTGAACGCGTAATACCCGTTCTCATCGGTTATGGCCATCAGCCCTGGGTTGCTCGCCCGAATCTCGACATCGGCCACCGGGTTGCCGTCCCTGTCGTATATGATGCCTTCGATCAGAGCCTTATCCGAGACCCAGAGCTTCTTGTGGTAGATGAAGCTGCCTGCCCCCAAATCATCATGGTCACCGTAATCCACCCACACCACGTGAACATGGACCAGTCCGTCTGAGGTGATAGTCGGGTCGGCTGACATATCGGTCTCGGTGGAGACTGTGGTGTAAGCCCCCCATCCTTCATCGGACAGGCTGCTATACATTATGTCAGACAAATCCTCTCCATAGAGCTCGCGCCATACTATGTGCACATCTCCCTCCGGGATGATGGCCAGCGAAGCATGTTCCGAATGATTCACGCTGCCAGCGGAAACCAGTTCAACATCCTGCCAACCGCCGCCGGCCTTTGCACGATGGTAGATGTCCGATCCAGATTCCGAACCAGGGAAGTCCGTTTCATCATTCCAAGTCACATGGACAACTCCCTCAGCGTCAACGCCTACATCGCCCGTCATTGAATTTTTGTCACTTCCAGAGGAAACCAGTTCAGTGTTCCCCCACGCACCCTGCGATTTTGACCGGTGGAAGATGTCTCCCCAGTCATCATCGGCGCCTTCGAAGTCCATGGTATCGTACCATGCGACATGGACGCTACGGCCAGGACCCGCGGCTATTGACGGCCAAGAGGGATGGCCGTTGCCATCCGATCTAACCTCCTCTATGGATCCCCAAGAATTCCCGGTACCTGACCTGTACAGGATCTTTGTGTTGGGATTGTATCCATCGGCCCATACAACATGCACCCTCCCATCCTCACTTGCTGCTATGGAGGGAAGGCCCGAGAAGTCATTCTTATCATGGGAAAGGACATTTATCTGACCCCACTCTCCGTCTATCATGGATCTTTGCACGATCTCACGTGTTGCCTCCTCATGTGACCGTTCTACCCAAGCCAGGTGCACGTTGCCCTCCCCATCGATGGCCATGGAGGGGTCGATCGATCTTATCGTGCTACTTATCGAGACCTTCTCCACGTCGCTCCATTCCCCGGCCGATTTGGACTGGAACATTATGTCGCCCGCTTCCGCCCATGCAACGTGCACGTTCATACGGGAGTCAACGACCACCAGCGGCAAGGAGTCCCCGGTGCCGTCCCCAGATACCAGATGAGAATCCTGCTCCGCCCAGGTGGCGGCCTCGGTGCTGGTTGGGATAGTCATAAACGATGTGAGCAATAGGAGGCAAAGGAGGCATGCCAGAGGCGCCCCCGCGATCCTGGTCATGGCCTCACCGCCGAAGGGGCAGGGTCCACACGAAAGATAGGTTCATTCGCTCCAAGACAGGCTTGATAGCTAGGCAAATGATTTTTTCCTTGACGGCGAGGGACGAACATGATACGAACCCCGATAATAGAATAATATATAATTATATAACGTTTTCTAATCATAGTTAACAGGCCGAGACACTACACCATGCCGCCTAGGTTCTAGTCGAACGGTCTCCTGCCTGTCTGAACCCATCCTCCCGCTGCTATTGTCGGCGGAGTCCCCTTTCTTTCCCCCCGGGTCCACGGCCTAGGTGGGGGATCGACTTTGGCATTGGTGGACAGGTTCTCGCTGTCCTTTCTGTGATATCAACAATCCAAGGTCTGATTCAGATTAAGGATTGGGGAAAAGATGGGATGATCAACCTAACACCCAACAATACATAGGATAGGCCCGTACCGATCCACAATCCTGCTATACCCGTATGTATTGCTCTAAGGCCCAATCCCCTTCTTGGTATTGGCTATCGATTTCGCCAGCAGCTCCACCGCCTCGCCGATGTCGCGCTGGTGCAACGCGCCGGATTTGACGGCGACGCCGTCGGCGCCCGCCCTTATGGTGTCGGCGGCGTTGTGCAGCTTGATCCCGCCGATGGCCACCAGCTGTATCCCCGGCTTCGACTTGAGGTCCTTCGGGTCGTCCAGCTGGTACGCCGCCCCCATCTCCTCCACGTAGCTGGCGTACATCGGTCCGAATATCACGTAGTCGGCACCGGCCTTCTCGGCCTTCAAGGCCTCCTCCGGAGTGCCCACCGAGACGCCCACCACGAATCCCTTAGGCGCTCGCTCCCGCACCGCGTCCACGGTCAGGTCCGACTCGTAGATGTGCACGCCGTCCGCGCCCGCACCGAGGGCGGCGTCGAGGTCGTCGCAGACGATCAGCAGTATGTCCTTGCCTCGGTCATGCCCGCGATCTCGGTCGCGGCCTCAAGCATCTCCTCCTTCGACAGGTTGACGTCCCTCAGCTGCAAGGCGCTCGCCCCGTGCCTCAGGCATTTCTGGGCGGTGTGGGCGTGGCTCCTACCTCCGGCCACCCTCTCATCGGTTATCACATAAAGGTCCAATCTCATGTTCGTTCCCCTCCTTCGGTCTTGTCGAGCGTGGCAAGGACATCCTCGACGTGGCCGGGCACCTTGACTTTGGGCCAGACGGCCGCTATCGTTCCTTCGGGGTCGATGATGAAGGTGCTCCTCACAACCCCGATGAACTCCTTGCCGTATATCTTCTTCTTTTTCCATGCCCCGTAGGCCTCGACCACCTCGCGGTCCTCGTCGGAAAGCAGCTCACGGTGAGGCTGTTCTTCTCCACGAACCTCCGGTGGCTCTCCTGAGAGTCAGGGTTCACGCCCACGACCGTCGCTTCCCGTTTTTCGAAATCAGGGAGGCCGGCGGAGAACTCCTTGGCCTGTCGGGTGCATCCCGGCGTCCGTCGCGTGGATAGAAGTACAGCACCGCATGCCCCCCTTCAGCTCATCGGGGCAAAACGTCTCGCCGTCCTTGTCGGGAAGGCAGAACTCCGGCGCCTTGTCGCCCGTCTGCAGATCAGTCATGGCTTCCATCCTCTCGCGGTCTATGGTAATAAATTCAACCGATCGGTACATAACGCTATCCGTCGAACCCGATTTCCGCTCGGGCACCGGTCCGTCCAAGGAAAAGGTGATTTTCATCAAGCGGACCTATGAATATTATCTCTGATAAATGGAAAAAAGATGGCCTAAGGCCGTTGCCGGCCCAAGGCTTTTGTGTGTTCCCGACGCCTCACCGTCTCCTGCTGACCATGAACGGCAACAGGATCAATGCCAGAGCGGCGAAGGGCAGGATGCCGAAGCATATCCCGTCCTCTTCGTCCTCCTCGGGGGCGGGGTCCTCTTCAGCCTCGACCGTCATGGTCTCGGCCTCGGCGGTGTCTCCGCTCTGCGCGTTGATGGCCGTGGTCTGCGACTCGTAACCGTCCTTGACGGCCTCGATATGGTGCTCGCCATCATCTATGACGAAGAAGTACTCCCCGTCATGGTTGGTGGCGCCCACCTTCATACCGTTCACAAGGATGGCCGCGCTGGGTACGGGATCGCCTCCGTCATCCTCGACGCTGCCTACCACCAGGGCATCGTTGTTCTCGTCGAACTGCCATTGCAGGTGGGGGTGGCCGTGGTTGAAGATATCATGGAGTTCCCATGTGTTCTCGAAATCCCAGCCGGTATCCTCGAAAGTGCTCTGGGTCTTCATGGCGGCGGTGTTCTTGCCCTCGCCTCCTGCAGAGTCGGCCATGCCGGAGGTCTCGGTGTTCCAGAAGGAATTGTGGACTTCTCCGTTCACGTCCTCGAAGACCTCATGTTCCATTATCTCGAAGCTTTCATTCAGACCCACAAGGCCTCCTAGGAAATTGTATTTGGCCTCTCCGGAGACGCTTCCGACGGAATAGGAATCGTACACGGTGCCATCATTGATGCCCAGCAAGCCTCCCAAAGCGGCGGCGTTGATATCATCCCCGTCCCACTCCTCGTAGACGACATTGCCGGTCGCATAAGAGTCATTGACCTGACCATCGCTGGCGGCTATAAGGCCCCCTGCCGCGGTAATCATGTAATCCTCAATGGTCACATCGCCGATGGCGTATGATTGGGACACCGTCCCGTTGCTCATTCCCATTAGACCGCCTACTAACATATCGCCACTGACATCTCCCTTGGCATGGGATCTGACTATATCACCGCTGCCGTGGATTCCGATGAGACCGCCCACGGACACTTCGCCTTCCACATCGCCGGTGGCGTAGCAGTCTGTCACATCGCCTTCGTTCATACCCACCAGGCCTCCGGCGGAGGTGGCCGCGGCCACATCGACGGCGGCGGAGCAGTTTTCAATGACACCGGAGTCGACCCCGATGAGGCCTCCGACGGCACTGTCCCCATAAAGCTCACCGGTGGCGTAAGAATTTTGGACTGTACCTTGGCTCACTGCCGCAAGGGATCCGACGACCGATCCGCCGCTTACTTTGACATCCTCTAGGCCGACGTAGCCTACGGAGGCGCCCTCAGCGACGATGCCGAAGAGGCCGACGCCGTCATCATTAGGCCTGTCGATGTGCAGATCGCTTATCACATGGTCGTCACCATCGAAAGACCCTTGGAATATGTATTCGGCATGGGGGTCGAAATCAGGGTCGTCGGGGTCAATGGATTCAATGCTGGCGATGGGCTTGAAGCCGCCATCGTTCCAATCCGCCGTCACGCTGGCGTCTATGTTGCCTGTCAGCACATAATGGGCTGAAAGGTTGTTTTGCATTGCCTGCAGCTGCGTCACATCCTCTATCTGATAGGGATCGCCGTCCGTTCCGTCGCCTCCGGCGAACGTAACGTCCGTGCTGGAATACGCTGCCGCAATGGCATATCCATCGTCGTCCGCTGCGTTGCCATCCTCGGCGATAACCAGAAGGGATGACACCAGAAGCAAGGAGAAGACGATGGCCAAATAAGTTCGGCCGTTGTTTTTCATGGATAAACCGCTCCGTGAACCCCAGTTCCTGGCTCAGGCTCCCTGTGGGCGCCTGCTGTGAGGAGGTAATCCTCTTCTGTGGTCGCCATCGACACAGGATTCATACTCTAGTCCTACTTTCAGTAGCAACGATGTATTTTGAGGGGAGCTTATAAATGTCTTTTCTAATATTTTCCAAATCCGAAAATAGAAAACATGAGACAATTGGGTTAAAAAGCGACTAAAGGCCATCATCGTCTCTGGCTCCACAGGCCATAACGTTTTGCCAATGTTTTGTAGCGATTCACGTCAAAACTAAATATACTGTGATTGTTTTTTGATTATGTTGAAGAAACTGTTCTTGATAGGATTTGCTTTCATACTGATCCTAGGTGTGGCCGCGGTAGGTCTGGTGATGATATTGCCTGAGCCTGAGTTGGAGGCCACCGAGTTCACGTTCGATCAGGCCGACGCACAGTACGGCGCCAATGATGATGTGGTGATGGAACTGACCGTGGAGAATTTTGAAGCGGATGACGAGCAATCCATCGGATATTCCATGCAAATGACCGTCAAGGACCCGGACGGCAATGCCTATGCTGGGCTCGAGGAGGAAGTGGTGATTCCTCAGAAGAGCGAGGAAATAGGATCTGACTGGGGCATCGTCGACTTCACGGCCACCGCCAACCCTCCATCCGAGGGGTGGAAGTCCGGTGAGAACGTGGTCGTGATCGAGGTCGTCGACCACGTGGCCAATGAGCCCGTTGAAATAACCAAGACGTTCGAAGTGGCCTGAACACGATGATCCGGTCGTGAGCGAAGGCCGTCTCGGCAAACCCTTTACCAACCCTTGTTTTTTCAATTCATATGATTGAAACAGGCCTACGGGGCGCTGTCTCAGACGTCGACGCCGAGCAGCCCGGTTATCCCCGCGTGAAGGATCTCGATGGCGATGGCGATGAGTATGATGCCCGTCATCCGCGTCAGGATGTCAAGGCTTCCGCCCAACAACTGGGCCGCTCGGTTGGCGGTTATTATCATCACGTATATGATGACTGCGACCAGCAGCACGATGGCGATAAGCACGCCGTAGTCCATCACCGAATTGGTCTGGTTGGCGGTCGAGATGGCGATAGCTATGGTCGCTCCGCCGATGACCATGGGGAAGGTGAGCGGCACCGCCACCACCGTTTCCCAGTCCGCCCGCGGCACTGATTCATAATCCCCTCCGCGGAACGTCACATCCAGTTTCTGGCCGGTGGTCATCATCGGCATGCCGGCCACAAAAGCGGCGATGCCGCCGGTTATCATCAACGCCGGGGCGGAAAGGCCCAGGCCGGCCAGTATGTACTCGCCGATGGTTATCGATATCAGCATGACCAGGATGTAGTTCCTGGTGACCCTGAGGGCGACCTTCTTGTTGATGTTCTTAGGGAAACGGTCAGTGACAGTGGAGAAGACCGCGATGGCCGCCGGCGGGCTCAGCAGGGTGAGCAAGGTGATGAAGAACAGCAGGTATTGGGAGAAATCCATCATCGGGGAAACCGCCATGTCGACCAATAACACCACCGCTTTGGCTGAGAATACAAGGGCTATAAAAAGGTTTTAGTTTATATACTCCCGCTCCAGTCAACAGGTGGGCAGGCAACCAAGTCCTTGCAACCCACCGGCGGACAGGAAGGGCCGGAGCGCCGTGCACGCTCCCGACGCCGTCGCAACCCTGCCATGCTCTATAGGCGCATCGCCATCCTTAAAGCTCTGGACAAGACTCTCTGAGCAATGGGAGCGGACCGGGCCCTCATTCCTTCAAGGCCATGACCTTCAAGCTTGACACCGGAAGGCCCCGGTATTGCCTGTCGGCGATGCCCCGGTCCTCTGAACGATGCTCGACTCTGAATCCCGCCCCTTGAAGCATATGCAAATAGGTCTCGATGGGAAGGGCTCCGGCCACGCAGCCCGTCAGCAGTTCCTCGTCATTTCTCTGCTCCTCGCTGAGATCGCCGGTGAGGACCATGTCCGATATGCATAGTCTCCCCCCGCCCCTGAGGGCCCTGAAGGCCTCCTCGAAAACCCTCTGCTTGTTCTGCGCGAGATTAATGACGCAATTGCTTATGACCACGTCCATAGAGCCCGTGTCCACCGGCAGTTGCTCAATGTCGCCCAGCCTGAACTCGACGTTGTCAATGCCGGTGTCCCTCGCGTTCCCGCGCGCCTTATCTATCATCTCCTCAGTGATGTCCACGCCGATGACCTTGCCGCGGGGGCCCACCCTCTTCGAGGCGAGGAAGGAATCCATGCCCGCTCCGCTACCGAGGTCCAGGACGGTCTCTCCACCCTCTATTCCGGCCAGGGCGATGGGGTTGCCGCAACCGAGGCCCATGTTTGACCCCGAGGATATCAAAAGGTCCTCTTCCGAATATCCCAGGGAGGCCGAGACCGTTGCCGGGTCGCAGTCCTCATCGCCGCAGCAGCCGCCGCAGGAGCCGCCTTCCCGTGCCATCTTTCCATATGCCGATCTCACGGCGTCCTTGATGTTATGACCGCCCTCCGCCGCCTCGCATTCGCAAGAACCCTCTGCTGTCACCCCCATCCTCAACAGCCTTTCCCGGACAGCATCGTCCTTGATCCTGTACACTATGTTCCTGCCTTCCCTTGTACCGATGATTATACCCGCCTCGGTCAGCGTCTTCAGGTGCCTCGAGACCGTGGTACGGTCCTTATCGTTCAGCAATTGCAGGTCACAGGGGCAGGATTCATTCGTCAGAAGGTGGCCTACGATGTTCAGTCGTGTACTGTCGCCTAGCGCTTTGAAGAGTCTCACATCGTCAACTGCCATGATATGTGCATAGGTGTGCAAATATACAAATTTATCATCCATGGCGCCCGACCGACAAGGGGTCTGCGGACATGGACCGGTTGCATTGACAATCGATGTCTGGCATGGGCATTCTCAAACGACCGACGCAACCACGCCACCTGTATGACTGGATCGCCCGATGTCTCCAAAGGGTACTCGGCAGACCTTCATTGGCTACCTTCGTTTATGACATCCTACAACATGAACAAGGGAGGTGAAGCCTCACATACGGACAGCAAGGCGAACGTGTGGCCCGGGGATGCGTCGTTGATTCTTCTTGGAGGGAGGTTGACGATGGGCGCTGGAATCAAATATTATTTATAATAGAAAGAACAAATTTATTTCTCCAAAACCGAGTATCCATGTGATACATGGCTTGTGATAACCAATGAGATCAGCAACATCCATCGTCTTAGCGACAATCCTACTTCTGAGCCTGGCGGTCGTTGCAGCTGGCAACGAAACCGCTGAACCTTACAGCAACACCAGCAACTCCGAGTTGATAGTCTATCAAGACGGGGGGCAGGCTTACGTGAACATAACCGATGCCGTCCAAGCTGCCGACCCCGGGGACACCATCCGCATCTGGAACGGTACCTATGTTGAGGATGACTTGTCGATAGATAAGACGCTTACGATAATAGGCAACTGCTCCGAGGCCACCATCATAGACGGTGATGGAAATGGAAGTGTGGTGAATGTGACAGCCGATTGGGTGAACATATCCCATGTCGCGGTCAATAACAGCGAAATCCCAGACAACGACGGAGGATATGCTGGGATAAAGGTCGAGAATGCGGACGAAGTCCATATCGAGCATGTAAGGTCTCACCAAAACGAAATCGGTATTTTCATTTTGAACTCGAACGGCAGCGGACTAGTTGATGTGAACGTATCTAACAACGTCGGTGGCCTGCTCGTTGTTGAGTCGGAAGGCATCTCCATATATGACGGCATTTTCAATAGCAATGTTGTTGCTGGAATTTATACCATGGAGTGTGAAGACATCGATCTCGTGAACAACGTCATCTCTGATAACGGATATTTCAACATCGCCGCGTTTGATGCCAGCAATGCGTCCATAGTCGACAACATCATCGATGACAGCGATTTCGGCATATTCATCGATGGTTGCAACAACACCCTAGTCGACTACAACGTTTTGGAGAATCATAGTAATGATGGTGAAGGGGCAGGCCTTCTTGCAACCAATTCCACCAACACTTCCATCGTCAACAACATCGTGTACTCAAACCATGACGGTATGATGGTGGTGAACCAGTCCACTGACACCCTGATGGCCGACAACATTGTGGAATATAACGACTACGGAATCACCGTGGACTCGTCGTCTAACAACACCATTTTTGATAACGTCTTGATGTACAACGATTACGGAATGATTCTGTTTGAAGCAAACAACAGTTCTGTGTTCCTCAATACAATATCGAACAGCATTTTTGGGACGATGCTCTTGGACTCCCATGACACCTTTGTTGGAAGCAACGTTATTAAAGAAAATTCGATGGGGTTGTTGGTCGATAATTCCACTGAAACAATCATCTACTACAATGACTTCATGGACCACTCGTATGAGGATGAAATCGGTCTCTTGTTGCAACATTCCGACGACAGCACCATCATTGACAACTTCGTATTGAACAACACAATAGGGATGGTGGTCGGCGATTCGACCAGCTGCGATGTCATAAACAACACCATCAGTTACAACGAGTTCGGCCTGGGCCTGCTTAACGCCACGCATAACAACGTGACAGGCAACATGATAATCGAAAATAATGGAACGGTGGAGACAGAGGAAGGCATCACCGTATCGGGCGGCATCAATCTCGTCAACAGCAGCGCCAACAATCTGACCGAGAACATCCTGTCCCACAACCTCCTCGGCCTTTCCGTGGACGAGGAGAGCGTTAACAATACTATCGACTACAACTTCTTCATTGAGAACGAGAAGCAGGCGGACGACGAGAGCGATTCCAACGAATGGGACAACGGCAGCGTCGGCAACTACTGGAGCGACAACCCTGAGAACGATGCCGCCGGCGACGGGATCGGCGACCAAACGTATGTCATAAATGCCACATCGGGCGCGCAGGACGAATACCCGATGATGCACCCGGTGGCGTCCGCCGGGGACGATCTGAGCGTCGATGAAGGAGAGTCGCTCTCAATGCAGGGCGAGGTGGTGAGCGCCATGGAGGTCCTCGAGCATGAGTGGACCGTCCATGACGGCACCGAGGAGGTCACACTCTCCGGCGAGGAGATCAGCCACACATTCGATGAGCCGGGGGATTATCAGCTCACCTACACCATAACCGCTGAAGCGGGGCTCATCGATGAGGATCAAATGACTGTCACGGTCGAGGACACCACCCCGCCGGAAGCGGATGCCGGGCCTGACGTCAGCGTCGACGAGGGCGAGACGGTCACATTCGACGGCACTGGGTCCACGGACAACGTGGGCATCGTCAATTACACCTGGGAGTTCACCATCGAAGGCGAGACCGTCACCCTCTATGGAGAATCACCGTCCCATCAGTTCGATGAAGCAGGGACATACGAGGTGACGCTCACCGTCAAGGACGACGCCGGGAACGAGGACAGCGACACCATGACGGCCAACGTCGCGGAACCGGAGCCGGAGGGCATTGAAGAGGAGGAGATATGCCCAGCATTGGTCCTGATCCCCATACTGGGAATGTTCGCCCTTCCGCTGATGCTCTTCAGGAGGAGGCGCTGATCCGCAATTAGCAGCAAGGTGCATGGCACACCCTCTCTCTGGCCGGAGGATGGGCCGGAGGAACTGGTGTGCATGAGCATCCTCCCCTTTGCCGCCCTGGCGGCCATAGGATTGCCGCTGATGCTAGTGAAGAGGATGTGATGACTAGGTAGCATAGTGAGGTGAAGATCGATCCTCACACCTGGTCATCGGACATTCCGACGATGAGACCTCCACCGCACATAGTGAGGCTTTCGGAGCGGGTGGTGAAGTTTATAAATACCGACAATAGAAATCTATACCGTATAACAGGTGATTTCGATGCAAGGCAGAAATAAGAAGTTGGTCGGCGTGGCGACAGTGGCGATCGCCGCCCTGATGCTGACCGCCGTGCTGTCAATGGTGCCTCAGGGGGCTGAGGCCACTACGGAGTTCGATGGGGGTGTGGGCACCTGGGAGGACCCGTACGTGATCAGCACCGTGGAGCAGCTGCAGGCGATGAACGAGGACCTTGAAGCGGATTACGCGCTCGGCTCCTTCATAGATGCGATGGATACGGAGAATTGGACCGACGGCTTCAATCCCATAGGCGATAAGACCGCACCCTTCGAGGGGTCGCTCAGAGGATCTGCGGATGGGCCCGCTTTCCTGATAGTCGGCCTTTACATCAACAGCAATGAGGACAACGTCGGTCTTTTTGGCTACACCGGTGAGAGCGCCGTGATAGAGCGCATCGGCCTCGCCAACGCGTATATCAACGGAGGCAATGATAACACCGGCGGACTGGTGGGCTGGAACTCCGGCGAGATAAGCGAGTCCTACGTCTCCGGCAAGGTCTCCGGCAACGGCAACGTCGGCGGCCTCGTCGGTACCAACAACGGCACCATAAGCGACTGCTATTCTCTGGCGGACATAACTGAAGGCGACACCGTCGGCGGCCTCGTCGGGGACGTGACCGCCGCGGGGGACGTGAACAGGACCTATGCCGCCGGAGAAGTCGGTGAGGGCACCACCGGCACCGGCGGACTCATCGGCGAATCGGCGGGGAACGTCGTTAACTCCTTCTGGGACAACATGACCACAGGTCAGACCGAATCCGCTGGCGGTGAGGGCGAGAACACCGCCGCCATGAAGGCCCAGAGCACCTTCGATGATGCGGGCTGGGACTTCGAGAACACATGGAATATCACCGAGGGAGAGTCCTATCCCCGACTGGCTAACGTGTTCAGCTTCGAGCAGTTCGAGGAGTTCTTGCAGGACCTCATCGAGGATATGATAGGTGACATATGCGCCTCCGTGGTGCTGGTCCCGTTGATCGCCGGCGGATTGGTGGTCGCGTCCCGGCGGAAGTGAGCTGGGTCACAGTGGTGAAAGATGCTCGGCGGGACTTGCCCAAGGCACGCAGTTCCTGAGCCTCGAGGCCGAGCCTCATCGGGTCACCACTAAACCTTTTCCTTTTATCTTCAACCCCGATTTCTAATGAGCGTCCCCGTATCAGGCGTGAGAACGCGATGACTCACTGCACCATCTCAGACAGTGTTGAGAGCACGTCGTCGACGTGGCCGATCACGTTGACCTTGGGCCAGGCATGCGCCACCACCCCTTCGGGGTCGAGAATGAAAGTGCTCCTGATCACACCGTTGAACACCTTTCCCGAAACCGTCCTCTTGTCCCATACGCCGAACCCTTTCAGCGCGACGAGCCCGGTGTCGGAGAGCAAAGGGACCGTCAGGCCGTTCTTCTCAACGAACTTGCGATGGCTCTCGAGCGATTCGGGGTTTATTCCGACCACGTTAACACCCATCTTTTCGAACTCCGGCTTCGCCTTCGAGAAGTCCTTGGCCTGCTTGGTGCACCCCGGGGTGCCGTCGCGCGGGTAGAAATAGACGACGGAGTATCTTCCCTTGAGGTCATCCAGGCAGGTCTCGTCGCCATGGATGCCCGGGAGGCAGAAGTCCGGCGCCATGTCCCCCTTCTTCAATGTGGTCATTGTCATTTCACCTCTCCTTCAATGTGAGGAGTACCATTCCACTGGACCTTACATAAGCCTATTCCTGCCACGCAACTCCGCTCTCAAGTATAGCATTCTCTGGGACCCGCACCCAATGCCTTCTGTCTTTGATCGCAGCGAGGAAATACATCGTATCCAGCAAAATCCTGATGAAAATGAACAAATACCATCGTGATGGATTCTAACACAGTGATAAGATGACGGAGAGCAAATCAGACCTGATGATGAAGTACGGACCCAATTGCATATGCCCCAAATGCCCGTCCTACAACAAATGCGCCCAGTTCAGGTCGCAGCGGGCCTTCTGCATAGCCGGCAAGTCCCCCAGCGACTGCATCAAGAACGAGAAGGGCTGCGTGTGCGGCGATTGCCCGGTGGGGAATGAGCTGGGCAAGAAGGAGCAGTACTACTGTCGCTACGATCTCTGAACCTGGCTCATGGGCGGAAGGCTGGCCGGCACGCGGCCATCTTCTGATTCATTTTCCCACTCTAGTGCTACCAGGACGAACGTCTCAGGGGCGGAACAGCTCGTAAACGTGCATGATGCCGTGGCAGCAGCAGGATGTGCCCAGGGCCACGGTGAGCGCTCCCTCCGCATTCTCCAGGTCCTGCAGGAAACCCGATAGGACGTCTTTCTCGAAACATCCCACCCCCTCGCCCACCAGTTCAGTGGTTATCACCAGCGAGCGGTCGGCCCCGACCGTTGCGCGGCGCAGCAGCTCGTCCATGCGCGCCTCCTTCTTCTTCCCGGTGACCTGGCAGCGGTCCGCGGGCTGAGAACATACGGAACTGCACAGCGATCCCGCGGGCATATGGCTGCTAATGATACGTCCCGCCATCTTATCGAAGCGGAGGACCAGCTCAGGGTCCATGCGGCGCAGGACGTCCATGGCCAGGTCCGGGGCCGGCCTGACGGAGAATCCGCGCTCCTGCAGCCAGTTCTCCGCCGCCAACGCCGCCACGTGCCCTGGTATGCAGGGGGCGATAAAATCCGCCGCTTCGTCGTCGAGGCAGTGGACGACCGAACCGAGCGCTGCGCCGCCCACGAAACAGGCCTCTCCCTCTTCCAAGCCAACGAACGATGCCTCCGCTGCCTCGCGTCCGCAGATATCGCGCGCCTTGCAGCCCTCGTCCACATCCACGACCAACACCCTCGCCCCTTGGGACTTGGCATTGGCGGCGGCGCGGCTCCCGAAGACCCCGCCACCGGCGACGAGCACGTTCATCCCTCTGAGGCTCCCGTCCTCCCTATGCATATCGGATCATGCCCCTGGTGAAGTAAACCGCTTCGACCATCGCAGCATCATTCCACCCTCCAATACAGCTGCGTGAGCAGCTTCTCCGGCGGGGTCTCATCGGGATCGTTGAGGTAGTACTCCCACATATCAGTGGCATGGAGCCCTTCGTCCTCCAGAAAGGACTGCACCTTCAAGTAGGTGCCCATGACCTCATGGTATGGGCCGACATGCACCGCGGTGACAGCCCTTCCACCGGGAAGGGTGAACGGCCTTATCTCCTCATCGGCCTCCATCGGACTGGACACCGGGAAGCCGCAGGTCATATCGGTCCTCTCATCGCTGTATGAGTGATAGAAGGCGAACGGCGGACCGTCGAAGGCCGCCCCACTCTCCGCCAAGAATTCCAGGACCCGGTAGAATATGTCGCCCATGGCCTCCCCCATCCTCTCGTTGGACACCATGGCCCTTATGGCCATGGCGTCCTTAGGCTTCACATCCACCATCTCTATGGGGGCATCCATGCTGATGGAATCGCATCATTAACTATTTCATCTGTTCCCTGCCAGGTCGGTTCCTGACCTCCGTCCGCAGTGGGGCGACCACGTGACCGTTCTTGTGGATTTCGACCTTCGCAATCTTAATAACGATGTAGAAGATAGAAGGCGGCATGAGCGGCCAGGCCACCAGGTTCCGACGCGTGGACTACCGCATCCAAGGCCAGGCTCTGCTGGAAGGGATAGACCTGGACATCGGCGCCGACGAGAGGGTGGCCCTGCTGGGACCCAACGGCTCGGGGAAATCATCCCTGATCCGCCTGGTGCGGGGGGAGGCGCGGGCCCACAGCGGAAGCGGCGAGTGCTCCCTTTTCGGAAAGCATCGATGGAACCTCTTCGAGATGCGTTCGCTCATGGGCGTTGTCTCGATGGAACTGGAACGCGCCCTCTCGCCCAACACGGTCGCCTGGGACCTGGTGGCCTCGGGCCTGTTCCAGAGCTACGACCTCTACCGCAACCATCACCTCGGCGAGGAGGGCAGGAGAGTGACCGGAGAGGCCATCGCGTCATTGGGCCTCGAAGGCCTCTCCCATCGCCGTATAGGGGGGCTTTCCAGCGGCGAGATGAGGCGCTTCCTCATCGCCAGGGCGCTGGTCAACGACCCTCGCATCCTCGTCCTCGATGAGCCCATGACGGGGATGGACATTATTGCCAGGAAGTCGTTCCGGGAAACGATGTCCGCGCTCGCCGCCGAAGGCAAGGGCCTGTTGATGGCCACCCATGACATGGAGGACATCGTTCCCGAGGTGGACAGGGTGGTCATGCTCAAGGAGGGACGGGTTTTCCGCGACGGCGCCAAGGAGGAGCTCTTGAACGACGAGACGATGTCCTCGCTTTTCGGCGTCCCGGTGAAGGTCCTCCGCTCCGGCGGCAGCTACCACGCATCGGTGTGAGCGATGAAACCAGTTATACCAATAAGAACATGGGGTTGACGGATGACGATACGGTGCAGGGAGTGCCAGGCGGAGTCCCCCGGGTGGGCGGAGTTCTGTCTTCAGTGTGGCCGACGCTTCAGCGACGAGGAGAGGTCCAAGGCCAGCGAGGCCGTCCGCTTGTGCGAGAGCTGCGGGGAAGAGATGTCCCCCGGTTCATCCGGCTGCCACAACTGCGGCGCCCGTCCCGCTGGCTCTATGGACCGCTCCGCCGCCCAACGCATCTCCCTGATAGCGAAGATCCTCGCCCTGGTGCCCGGCATATTCAACGTCTTCGGTCTCGGCCACCTCTTCCTCGGGAAGTACCTGAAGGCGTTCATCCTCTTCGCCATCTCCTTGGCCCTGAGATACGCATCGGAGGCGTGGGTGTCGCCAGGGGACATGGCGAACGCCGACATCGCTTGGTTGGGTGTATCGTTGCTAGTATTCATCTACCAGATATGGGATGTCTACCGTATCACCGGCCGAGAGCTCATGGGGCGCTGAAGGTTCGGCGAGCCGCAGGAAAACCATTTTATCCCCCTGGTCGATGGAGAGGAGATGTCCGCCGACTGGACCGAGCTTTACCGGCCACGCAGCCTCTCCAAGGTCCTGGGCAACCCCAAGGCCGTGGAGGAGATGAGGAGATGGGCGGACTCCTGGGAAGGAGGGGGCCCCACCAAGCGGGCGCTGGTGCTCATGGGCCCGCCGGGAACCGGCAAGACGTCGGCGGCGCTGGCGCTGGCCGAGGAGCGGGGCTGGGGAGCGGTGGAGATGAACTCCTCCGACCAGCGCAGCGGGGACATCATCCGCGAGGTTGCTCTGCGCGGCTCCTATTCGAACACCTTCTCCGACAGCGGCGAGTACCTCAGCACCGATACCGGCGGGCGCAAGGTCATAATACTCGACGAGGCGGACAGCCTCTTCGGCCGCGAGGACAAGGGCGCGGTGCCCGCCATCGTAGAACTGGTGAAGAAGACCCTGCAGCCGGTGATACTCATAGTCAACGACTTCTACGCTCTGAGCCGGAAGAGCTCGAGCATAAAGACCCATACCCTGCAGGTGAAGTTCTATCGCCCCCGCGCCTCCCAGACCGTGCCGCTGTTGGCGGCCATCGCCCGCGACCAGGGCATCGGCTTCGATGAGGGGGCGCTCCATGCCATCGCCGAGAACTCCGAGGGCGACATCCGCGCCGCCGTCCGCGACCTTCAATCGCTGGCCTCGGGAAGGGAGCGCCTGACCGTCGATGATGTGCAGCATCTCTCCGAGCGCAGCTCCCGGTCCGACATGTTCGGCCTGATGGCGGCGGTGCTGCGCGGCAGCGACCCCGCGAAGGCCAGGCGGGCGATGTCCGAGGTGGACGAGACGCCGGAGACGGTGATCCTGTGGATGGACGAGAACATGCCCCGCGACTATCGCGAGCCCGGGGACCTCATGAGGGGCTACGAGAGGCTGTCCCGCGCCGACATCTACCTCGGCAGGGTGAGGCGCAGGCAGTACTACGGGTTCTGGGCCTACGCCAGCGCCATGATGTCCTTCGGCCTCAACGAGGCCAGGCACGGCAAGCCCGCCGCCCGCGAACGCTTCCGCTTCCCCTCCTATCTGATGAGCATGTCCCGCAGCAAGTCGTCGAGGGCGATGAAGAACGCCCTCGCCGCCAAGGTCGGCCGCCACTGCCACCGCTCTGCCTCGCAGTCCCGGCAGGACATACTGCCCTCGTTGTCGCTGATGATGCGCCACTCCCTCCCGCTGCGGTCCTCGATGGCCAAGTCCCTGGAGCTGGACGCCGAGGAGCTGGCTTTTCTGCTGGACTCCCCGGTGGACTCCGAGGAGGTCAAGTCGGCCCTTTCGGAGGCGCCCGTCGAGCAAAAGCAACAGCCCGCCGCGGCCAAGCGTAAGGAGGAGCCGCGGCCGCAGAGGAACCTCTTCGAATTCTAGGTGATCGCATGGACGAGCAATACCGCCGGCTGCTGCTGAAGCAGCAATACCGACTGCACAACGACCACGCGGCGGTGAAGCTCTGCCACTGGATGAGGCAGAGCCTGCTGCACGGGAGGAACTGCTACAAGCAGGACTTCTACGGGATAAACAGCCACCGCTGCCTGCAGATATCCCCCGCCATCAACCAGTGCGAGCACATGTGCCTTTTCTGCTGGCGCACCCAGGGCCACGACTTCGACGTCGAGGAATGGGCGGAGCCGGCGGAGATGCTGGACGCGCTCATAGAGCATCAACGCAAACTCATCACCGGCTTCAATGGCGACCAACGCTGCTCCGCCGAGAGGTACGAGGAGGCCCGCGACCCCGACATGGTGGCATTGTCGCTGGCGGGGGAGCCGGTCCTCTACCCGAAGATATCGGATCTGCTGGAGGAGTGCCACCGCCGGGGCATGACCACCTTTCTGGTGACCAACGGCGTGAACCCTGACGTGCTGGAGGCCATGGACACTCTGCCGAGGCAGCTCTATGTGACGGTGGCGGCCCCCAATGAGAAGGTCTACAAGGAGGTCTGCCGCCCCAAGATAGCCGACGGCTGGGAGCGGTTGATGCGCACCCTCGACCTCCTCCCGTCGCTGGACACCCGCAAGGTGATAAGACACACATTGGCCAAAGGCCTCAACCTCGGCTGGGCGGAGGAGTACGGCCGTCTCGACCTCCGATCGCAGGCGGGGATGGTGGAGACCAAAGGCTACGTCTTCGTGGGCGGTTCGCGGCAGCGGCTATCGCTCTCCAACATGCCCTCCCACCAGGAGATAATGGATTTCGCGGCGGAGATGGCGCCGATGCTGGGGATGGACATCGTGCGCGAGAAGGCCGACAGCCGGGTGGCGCTGCTCGCCAAAGAGGGAGTGGAGCCGAGGATCGTCACTTGAGCCGGATGGTCTCGAGGTTGAGCGGGGCCCTGGTCTCGATCTTGTACTTCTTGTAGATGGCCGAGGCGAGCTCGGTGCACTTGCGGTCCTCGCCGTGGCCGATGATGACCCTCTCCGGCTTGTTATCCAGCGAGCCGATGAAGTTCATCAGCTGGCGGCGGTCGGAGTGGCCGGAGAAGCCGTCAATCGTCTCGGAGTTTATCTTCACGTTGAGCGTGAGCGAGCCGCCGCGGTCGCTGATGGTGACATCCTTACGGCCGCGCTGGATCATCCTGCCCACCGTGCCCTCGGCCTGATAGCCCACGAAGAGCAGCCAGTTCATCGGGTTGTCCGCCCAGGCGCGGAAGTACTCCATCACCGGTCCGCCGTTCATCATGCCGCTGGTGGCGAGCACGATGCACGGGTCGGGCGAGTGGCAGATGTTTTCCCGCATCTCGCGGCTGTCGACGCGCTTGAACATATCCGAGAGGAAGGGGTTCTCCCCGTGCTGGAATATCTGCGTGCGCAACTGGCTGTTCAGGTACTCGGGGTAGGCGGTATGGATGGCGGTGGCCTCCCATATCATCCCGTCCAGGTAGACGGGGCATTGGGGGATCTTTCCGCTGCGCATCATCTCCTCGATGACCAGCATCACCTCCTGAGACCTGCCCACCGCGAACACCGGTATCAGCACCTTGCCACCTTTGCTGGTGGCGGTCTTCAGTATCTCGTGCAGACGTTCGGTGGCCTCCGCCCGTGAGGGCTGGATGTCGCCGTTTCCGCCGTAGGTCGCCTCGATGACGAGGGTCTCCAGGCGGGGGAAGCGGTTCATGGCGGCGTTGAACAGCCACGACCTCTCGAACTTGGTGTCGCCGGTGAAGCCGACGTTGTACAGCCCATCGCCGATGTGGAAGTGGGCGATGGCCGAGCCGAGGATGTGGCCGGCGTTCTGGAGCGTGAGGCGGATGTCGGGGGCGATGTCGGTGGTCTCCCCGTACTTCAGGGGTATGGTGTGCAGCACCACGTCGCGGATGTGCGACGACTCGTAGGCGCTCTTTTTCCCCTCCCCGTAGGAGACCTTGATGTTGTCTATCTGCAGCATGGACATCAGGTCGCGGCTGGGTGGGGTGCAGTAGACCGGCCCGTCGTAACCGTACTTGAAAAGCACCGGCAGCAGGCCGCAGTGGTCCAGATGGGCGTGGGTTATCACCACCGCGTCGATGGAGTCCAGCGGTTGCATCTCCGGCACGCTGAAATAGGGCACGGAATCGCTCTTGGAGGGGTCGAGGCCGCAGTCGATGAGGATGCGGCTCTCCTTGGTCTGCAGCAGGCTGGCGCTGCGGCCCACCTGGCGGAATCCGCCCAGGGCGGTGACCCGAATCCATTGCTCCCCGTCTAGGGTGGGGCGGGCGATGCGGCGTCCCACCTTCTTGAGGAACTCCTTGCGGTCGTCGTGGTGGTGGCGCAGGTAGCTGCGCACGTCGGAGACCGTCTTCGAGGGTATGGGGGGAGAGCGGACCACCTTGGGTGCCCAGCCCACCTCCTTCTTGATCTCGTTGAGCAGGGTCCCCTGCTTGCCGATGACCATGCCGGGGGCGACCGCCTCGACAGTGACCTCTCCGGTATCATGCTCGAAATAGATGTCGGTGATCTCCGCCTCCGCTGGCGCCATCTCTCGTATCTTGGCCTCAACCTCCTCGGGGTCGGCGAGCATGGACGGGTCGGGCCTGACGGCCACTCTGCGGCGCAGGTTCTGGGCGAGCTTCTTCACCACGTTGTTGTTGGACGCGAACTTCTCCAGGTCGGTGGTGTAGATCACGACCACCGAGCCCTCGAACTCTATACCCGTTATGTTTATGTCATCGGGTACGATCCTTCGCACCTGTTCGCGCTGTTTTTCAAAAATCCTTTCTGCGTTCATGGGGAAAACCCGCTCTCGGATAGGTAAAGAAAAGGGAAGGGGTGAGAGCCAGGGGACATCCTCAGTTGGGATATCTGTAGCCCAGCTCCCCCGCCCGTGTCTTCAGGTCATCTTCGGGGACCTCTTGGAAACCCTTTCCGTTTATGGTGGCGACGGCCATGCCGTTGCCGCTGCCGGCGTCGCGGCTCATGGAGGCGTTCAGGCAGCTTATCGCCAGGTCGACGCCACCCTCCAGGGTGAGGTCGTTGCGGTAGTTCTGCTCCAGCACGCCGAGCGACAGTATCGATCCAGAGCCTACTGAAACATAGGAATCCTCGATGCATCCTCCGGCGCCGTCGATGCTGAACACATGACCGCCCTCGGCGTCCCATCCGCCGATTATCAGGCCTACGTAGAAGCCGTTGCGCACGATGTTCGCCACGAGGGTGGAAGCGGCCCGGACGCTCATGCCGCCGCCCCTCTTCAGGCGGTACAGCTGAACCTCGGCCTTTATGAATCGTGTGATCAACTGGGCGTGCCCCACCACTCCAGCGGTGGTAAGGCCTATGTTATCATCAATTTTGAAGACCTTCTGAACGTCCTTGTGGGCGATCAGGTGGCCCATGGTGGCCCTCTTCTCGGAGGCCAGTACGACCCCCTCCTTGGTAACGATGCCGATGGTAGTGGTCCCGGTCTTCATTATGTTATCGTCCATTATTGCACCATCCAAAAGATTTCGTAAAAGGTGAATTGAGAAATTCGTTCCGTTGATTATTGCCAGTCTATTTAAACCTTTTTGAATCACCTTTCAGGACCAGTGTCCTCTCCGCTCCGGACCCCCATCATATTAATATGCCACGAGCTGATACCTTTTACGGGGCGGGTAGCGTATAAGTCCTCTCCTGATAATGCACTGGAGATGACTGTGCTCCAAAATCAAAATACGGAAGGCCTCGCGTCAGGACCTCTTGTTCCTGCCCGCCTCACCTCTTCTGTCCATCCGTAGCGCCATGCTGTCGTAGAAGTACATCATCAGAAAGGCCAGACCGGCGCCGGCGGCGGTGCCGGTGACGAACCTTATGGCGTTGGTGGACTCGTAATCAGTGAAGAGCTGGACCCCGCCGTCGATGACGGTAGGGGCGCCGAGGGCGATTATCGCCCACAATGGAGCCCGGCGAGGCACCAGCACCAAGGCCAGGAATCCCATGGGAACTCCCAGGAAAAGTCCGGCGTCGCGGGCGCAGACTGGCATCTGGTTACCGTTGAGGATGAGCGAGCGCTCCTCCTTCTGGTGGCAGAGGAGGTCTCCCGTCTGGTAGACTAGCGAGCTCAGCGGGTCTAGGCCCTTCCATATCCCGGCATGGTCTATGGTCCCGGTCCCTCCGCTCAGGCCGGTTATGGTCCCGGGGGCGCTGAGGAAGGGCGTGACGAATATAAGAAGAGCCAACACTCCGAAGATCAACAACAGCGTACGCTCCGGCCGCGGCTCCTCCTCTTTCATCGTTTCGGTATCATCGCAGTGACGTATAACCGTTGTTGCGCAAATCAGATATCATAGCGGCGAGATGCGCAGCCATGAGCGAATTGACGCCCCTGCTGAGGAGATTGAAGGACTTCCATGGCCATCTCGGCCCCTATGTGGTCATCGGCCACCGCATGGGCCTGGCGGCGAGGTCTGGGTTGGAGGGTCGGCTGCATTGCGAGGTGTTCTGCGGCACGAGACCGCCGCTGTCCTGCCTCATAGACGGCATCCAGTTCTCATCAGGATGCACCATGGGCAAGGGCAACATCTCCGTGGCGGGAGAGTCCGAGGCAAAGGCACTGTTCCGTGAGAGGGAGGGCGCTTCAATGGACATCGCGCTGCGGCCCGAGTTGCGTCGGCAGGTCGATAACGAGATGGGAGTCCGCGACGAGGAGGAGGCGGCCGCAGAGCTCGCCGAGATGACCGATAGCGAACTTTTCGTCATAGGCTGAGAAGGCCTCCCGACAGCGTCTGCCAGGAAAGCAGGAAGACCATCAGCGCCACCGGGGAGCGCAGAGCGGCGTTGTGCGCCACGCATGTCATGCCCTCCTCCCCGTTCAACCTGGCGCCGATCCACGACGTGAGAACCGCCAGCTCCACCAGGTAAAGGCCGGTGAGCAGCAGCGTCCATCCCCCCTCCGGGCCGCCTACGGCCAACGGCGATGCCAACGAGAGACCGATGCCCAATACCAAGGGGGCGAAAAGCAGGCTCGTCCCCGACATCATGTCGGTGAGGCTGCGCATCCGGTTCATGACGTCCTCGCGGGACACGCGGCGCTGGTGAAGGTGCCTGCCCATCCTGATGCAGAGCTCCCCCGCTTGCGCCATGTCCTTCCTGGCGGCGCGGAACAGCGCTTGGTATGTGGCAACCGTTGACGGGGACATCCCCTCGAGGGCCGAACCGACCGCCTCTGCGGTTGACGACCTGCCCGCCCTCATGGAGTGGAGCAGTCCCCTCACCGCCGCGGACGATGCCTCCCCGTCAGGGAGGGAATGCCGCAGGGAGTCCTCCAGGCCTCTGCCAGAACGCAGGCCGTTCCCCAGGCGGACGAGGTTGCCCCCCAGCTCCTCCTCGGCGATGCCTCTTCTCCTCTCGGCGGCCACCTCCTTCCTGGTGGCCAATGCGGTCAGGGCGCATAGGGGAAGCGCCGCGGCCAGCAGCGCCGTGGCCGGAGTCGTACCGACGATGAACAGGGCGATGGCCGCGGCGATCACGGCCAGGAAGGGAAGCAAAGGCAGCGCCCCCGCCCGCGCCCTGGAGAGCGCCGGGCTCCGTGCCAGCACGCGCCGCATGTATAACGCCACCACGAAGGGCAGCCCGAGCACCCCCGCAAGCACCAGGGGCCCGTAGCCAGCGCCGCCGCCCATTCCCTGCCCCATCATCATCAAGGGAAGGAGTGAAACGCAGATGAGCGGAAGGATTATGCCGGCGGCGAACACCGTCATCGCCGGAACCCCCAATGAGGACGCGTAACGGTCCAAGGCGGACCTCATACCATCGATTGAGATACGGTTGGCCTCCTCCACCAGCTCCGTGCGCTCCGTTCCCGGAGGACCCTCCGAGGCCGCCACCAGCAACTGCATGGCGACCGCCAGCGGGCCTCCCCCTCGGAAAGCCGGCTCCCTGTCCAAGGCGTCCTTCGGCCCTGCGCAGCGACGGGTCTCAGCGCTCCACAGCAACCGCCGGAAATGGCGCGCGGACCTCAGCCCCTCGGCCTCAGCGACGAAGCGCATGGCCCCATGCAGATTCCCTCCTCCATGGAGGGCCACCGACATCAAGGCCACCAGCTCGGGGGCCTCCCTCCTCATGTCATCCTCGGGGTCCTCGGGGCTGAGCGTTCTCATCAGAGCGAGGGCCGCCAATGGAAGCACTGCCGCCGCCGGCAGGAGCAGCAGCACCGTCCTGGTCTCCAGCAGCAGGACGGCCGCCGCCATGAGAAGGGCGGACGGCAGCAATGCCCGCCAGGCTTCCCCGGGTGCCAGGCCTGAGGAGGAGGCCTCAGCTTCCACCGGTCCTCCTGCGGAATAGCTCCGCGAACGTTGACGCCGCCTCTTCGGCCTGCAACGGGCCGCTGGCCATGGCGGTGGACAGGTGGTCGTTGGCGATACGCACCCATTGCGGCGACAGGGCATCGTCGTGGTCGGCGCCCGCATCGCTGAGGAAGGCCCTGATCGACCTCCGCGCCTCCAGGTTCTCCATCACCTCGTCGGCGCCCATATCCCAGGCGGCGGCGATCCTCCGTATCGTCCTGCTGTCCGCTAGGCCGCGGGCCCAGCGGCCGTTCTCCAACAGGGGGTGGAATTCCCCGGGCGCAGAACCGGTCTCGGACAGCTCATCCAACCTGCGTCGCATCCTCTGCGTCCCCCGCGGGCGGCTCAAGGACATGCACAGCAGCACATCGGTGGCCATAAACGCCTCCGGGCTGACGCCGATGTCGTGCACCACTCGTTCAAACACCGTGGAGGCGGACTCCCCGTGCATGGTGCCCATGACGGCGCTGCCCGCCCTGCCGGTCCGCATGCCCTCGTAGAGCGTTCTCACCTCCTCGCCCCTGACCTCGCCCACGATCAGCGCCGACTCGCCCATCCTCAGCGAGACGCGCAGCGCCTCCTGGGCGCGGGCGGCGCCAGTTCCCCCGCCGCCGTCGGCGAGCATGGACTGCACCTTGTATCCCAAGGACTGCATGGCGTCCACAGGCAGCTCGCGGGTGTCCTCCAGGGCGAGGAGTCGCTGCGACAGGGGGAACTCGAACATCGCCGCCGCCAGCACCGAGCTCTTGCCCGCGCCCCGCGGGCCGCAGACCATCATCGTCGACCTGCCGTCCACCAGCAGCGATATCAGCGCCGCCGCCTCGGCGTCCATGGTGCCGTTGCGGACCATCCTGGTCAAGGTCCACGGGCGCGATGAGTGCCGGCGGAGCGATAGGGCGGTCCCGGCCGGGCTCAGCGGCCTGCCCACCACGGTGGCCCGGGCCCCGCTGACGCCCATGTCGCACTCCATCATCGGCTGGGCCTCGGAGAAGGTCTGCCCGGAATCCTGGCAGAGACGGGACACCACGTGCTCCATCTCGATCTCCTCCAGCAGTATGTTGCTGCGGCATCTCACCACGGAGTTGAATCCGCTGATCCCGTTCACCGTGACGTGGACGCGGTTGCGGCCGCAGGGCGCGTCCACGTAGACATCCTCGACATGCGGGTCCTCCAGCAGCGCCTCGAGGATGCCGTATCCCACTGTGTATCGGACCGCCAGTCGGCAGATCCTCTCCTCCATGGACGTATCAGTCGTCGCGCCGCTAGGCATCGCCGCCCGCGCCTGGGAGAGCATGTAGCCGCGGTCCGCCTCCGCTCCGGGAGGAGGGGTCTCCGCCCGTAAGGCGGCGAGCACGTCACCGAGGACGGAAGACTCCTCGGCGGAGAGGCGGTACTCGTGGGGATGCAGCACGTAGTCCACCTGCCCGTCGGAGGAGTTGCGTATGCTCACCTTGCCGCCCTCGGTCAGATAGGAGTCCACCTCCTCGCCGGCACCGGTCGACATTATCCACGCCTCCGAGAACGAGGGCTTCTCCCGGGTGTTGCGGGCCACGAGCCTCTCCAGGGGCGCCGTGATCTCCGTTGGGCCCCTCCTACCTTGCAAAATCCTCAAGATCTCACCCCGTCTCGCCGAAGGCCAAGGACTGGGCGAGGTCCGCGGCGGAGCGGTGCAGGCCGCGGGCGCGCTCCAGCGCGGCGGAGCTCGCCGCCAGGCAACGGGTGCAGCGCCTCCTCCTCCGCTCGGGCGCCGGCGGTTCCGGAGGAAGGTCGGGGAACGCCGCTCTCGCCCTGCGCAGCAGCTCCCCCGGCGAAGACGGGCAGCCGGAGCATGACCTCTGCCGCGGGGGTTCGGGGAAGGAGAGTGCGCCCAGGACCAGGGAGAGCTCCTTCAGCACCATGACGGCATCGCCGCGGACGGCGCGGTCCACGTCCCGGCGCATAAGAACAGACTCGGCGGCATGCTGGCCAGCGAGGGATTCGACGGCGCAGAGAAGGCAGGCCCTGCTGCTGGGAGAGGCCTCCTCTCCGCAGTCGCCGCATTCGATTATCAACGTCTCCCCTTGTGCCCTGGTCCGTTTCGGTACATTGACATTTCTTCTAACCGACCGCCGCATGGCCGTCATCAGCCCTCCGGGGGTTTAAGCGTCGATGGGCTGGATGCAGACTACCTGCGATACGGTTAATAGACGCCCCCTCGTTGCGGTTCCGTGGAGCTCCTCCTTCCCGCCGGTTCCCCCGAATCCTTGGCCGCCGCCATCGACGGCGGCGCCGACTCCGTGTACATGGGCGGCAGCCGTTTCGGCGCCCGCGCCCAGGCCGCCAATTTCAGCGAGGGGCAGCTACGCTCCGCCATCGGGCTCCTCCACTCGCATGGGTTGAAGGGATATGTGACCGTGAACACCCTCGTCAAGGACGCGGAGATGGCCGACGCGCTCTCCTACGTGTCCTTTCTGGAGGAGATAGGCGCCGACGCCGTGATAGTGCAGGACAAAGGGCTTCTGCAGGAGCTGCAGGGTTTCAAGGTCCCGCTGCACGCCTCCACGCAGATGGGGGTCCACAACCTCGAGGGGGTGCAATGGGCCGAGGACAACCGCATCTCCCGGGTCATACTCGCCCGGGAGCTCTCCTTGGAGGAGATAGAGTCCATATCCTCCCGCAGCAGCATGGAGCTGGAGGTCTTCGTCCACGGAGCGCTGTGCTACTCAGTGTCCGGGCAATGCCTGTTCTCCAGCATCCTCGGCGGGCGCAGCGGCAACCGCGGCGCCTGCGCGCAGCCCTGCCGCAAAAGCTACCACCTCGGCGCCGAGAAGGGCCACCTGCTCAGCACCGCTGACCTCGAATGCCTCGACCTCCTACCTCGGCTCCGGGACGCGGGCGTCGCTTCGGTCAAGGTCGAGGGCAGGATGAGGTCGCCCCTCTATGTGAACCTGGCCGCGAGGGCCTATTCGGCGGCCATTAGGAGGATGGAGGCCGGCGGGCCGCCGGCCGACAGCAGGGACCTGGAGCTTCTGAGGACTGTTTTCAACCGTGGGCACGGCCCTGGACATCTCCTCGGCGGGCCGGTGCGCAAGACCGACCACGCTGACCACCGCGGGCTTTTCCTGGGGGAGCATCGTTTCGTTGACGGCCGCGCCCGCATAGAGGGCCTGCGCCCCGGTGACGGAATAACGCTGTTCCGCGATGGCAAGGCGGGAGGTTTCAGCGTCGCGGGGGAGGAAGCCAATGCCCCCTTCCCTCTCGCCGACGGGGCATATGACGTCTACAGGACGCACGATGCCGCGTTCGGGACGCTCTCCCTTCCCTCCATTGACTTGGACGACGGCCCTGTGCGCCTTCCGCGGGCGGAGCCGGCGCCCTCCCCCCGCGAAAGGGCGCCGCGGAGGGGCGAGCTATCGGTCTATCTCAGCTCGTTGCGCTCCGTGGACGCGGTGATCGACATCTGCGACCGAGTATACTTCGAGCACAACCGCCATCATCAGGAGGCGGCGGAGGCCTGCGCCGCGGCGGGCAGGGAGTGCGTCGCCATAATGCCGAGGTTCACCCCTGAGGTGCCTGACATGCCCTCCGGGCCGCTGATGGTGCATGACCCCGGGCAGGCGCGGAGGCACGCCGACAGGACGCTTTACGGCTCCCACCACCTCAATATGTTCAACGGCAGCTTCCCCCAGGCCTTCCATCAGCAGACCGTTTCCCCCGAGCTCTCCGCCCACGAGCTACAGGGGCTGCTGAGACGCTACCGGGGGAGGGCGGAGCTGATGGTGTTCGGACGCATAGAGCTGATGCTGGCCCGCGACCCCGGCCTGCCGGAGGGCACGCTGGTGGATGAGAAGGGCTTCCGTTTCCCGGTCAACGTCTCCCAAGGCAGCGCGAGGATAATGAACTCCGCCGACCTGGTGTTGCTGGAGCAACTGGAGGACCTTGACCGCATGGGGGTCGATTCCCACGGCATCGATCTGCGCCGCCGCCCCCATGACCTCTGCCGCAAGGTGGTGGAGATCTTCTCGCAGCGGGACCTCGACCGCCGGCGCGAGCTACGCAAGCTATGCGGCAAGGTCACGTACGGACACCATCTCCGCGGCGTAGCATAGATGCAGACGTTCCGTTGAACTATCACTGACCGTCTTCACGCACCATGATCGGGGGCAAGTCCGCGGAGGCCGGCTTCGTGGGGGCCATGGCCGCGGTGCTGGTCATATCCGCCGGCACCCTACTCTTCGTCCAGGGCATCCCGGACGGGGACCGGACGGAGGAAACGTCCTGCCCCCTGGAGCTGGTTGAGGGCATGGAGCTGACGCATCATCCCTCGGCGCATGAGCTCGAGGGATGGATGAACGCCACCCTGCACGAGCATGGGTTGAGCGCGATCGGCATCGAGCTGAGGCCCCTGCTGCCGTTCGGTGAGAGGATCGCGCTTCTCGTCGGTGAACCATCGGGGATGAACCGGGGAGCGGTGTCCAACGTCATGCTCGACAACGACAAGGGGGAGTCCCTTCCATACGCGTTGACCGTGAGGGTGTGGGAGGATGGATGACCGGCGGGGTATAGCCAACATGGCCGATGCGGCAATGTTCCTGGTGATAATGACCGCGGTGGGGGCGATGCTCTTCGTGGCCCCCCTGTCGCAGCACGAGGGCCCCGACGCTGAAGCCGCTCACGACATCCTCGTCTCCACCGAGATACGCATCGACCGCCTGAGCGAGGGGGGGTACGGCTCACTTCCTCTGCATGAGCTGCTGCTCCTCGCCCATGAACGGGGAGGGGAGGCCTGGAACCGCACTGTGGACATCGCCGAGGGGCTCCTCGCCGAGCTGACGCCCGATGGCCACCTGGCATCGTGGAGCCTCGGATGCGCCGGCGATGAGGTGGCGATCGGGGACGGGAATCCCGGCGATTCGGTGAGCGTGCGGAGCGTCCCCTCTTCGGTCCTGGGGGAGGAGGCGGTCCTCACCCTGATGATCTCCATGGCTTAAGCGCCGAACTTCTCCGAGCGGTTGGCGAGGTCCATGAGGATGGGCATCAGGTGCTTCCCCGATATCCTCCCCAGCCTCCCTTTGCCGCAGGCGGCCTCGTTGTATTCCTCGGTGCCGTCCCGCACCACGTGCCGGGAGTGGATGGTCAGCGGCACCGGGTCCCCGGAATGGTCGCCCACGGAGACCGGGGTGCTGTGGTCGGCGGTCAGGGCTATGACCACGTCCTCGGGCAGACGCTCGCGGATGAGGGCGAACATGCGGTCCATCCTCTCTATCATCTCAACTTTTTGGTCGGCGAGGCTGTCATGGCCGCTGATGTCGGCGGCCTTGACATTGAGTATGACGAAGTCGTGGTCCTCGAGCGCATCCAAGGCGATCTCCGCCTTGCGCTCCATGTCGGTGGAGAGGCCGCCGGTGCAGCAGTCGGGAAGGTCCAGGACCTTCAGGCCGCATACCTGGCATATCCCTCTTATCATGCCCACGCCGGCGACGCAGGCGGCGCTCATCCCCGTCCTATCGGGGAACGAGTCGATATCGGGGAATGTCCCGGCCCCGCGGGGGAGCAGTATGTTGGCCGGGGGCTTCCCTTCCGCCCTCCGGGCCTCGTTCACCGGATGGCTGTCGAGGACCTTATGGCTCATTCTGACGAACCTGTTCACCGTCATGGCGGTGAACTCCGCATCAGGTGTCAGGGGTTTGCTTTCCCACACCGGTCCCAGCCCGTGGGGGTCGACATCGCTCACATCGGAGCTGAGGCTCTGCCCTCGCAGTATCAGCGCCGCCCGGTGCTCGGTGCCCTTGGCGACTATCGCCTCCACCCCGCTGAACTCCAGGCCCTGCATGGCATCCAGGAGCTCGTCGGTCTCTGGCTCGGCGATCCGTCCCGCCCGGCGGTCGATGACGTTCATGTCCTCGTCGACGGTGGCGAAGTTGCAGCGGAAGGCCACGTCCCCCTTCTTCCCCACCAGGCCGATGCCGGCGGCCTCGAAGGGCCCCCGGCCGGCGTAGACCTCGTAAGGGTCGTACCCCAGGAGGGCGAGGTGGGCGGTGTCGCTGCCCGGCCTCACCCCGGGAGATATCACGTCCATTATCCCCGATGAGCCGTTGCGGGCGAACCAGTCCAGGTTGGGGGTCCTCGCCTTCTGCAGCGGCGTTCGGGCGGAGAACTCCGGCACCGCCCGGTCCCCGAGGCCGTCCATTACCACCATCAACACTCTGCCCGTGCTGGCCATGGGCTCACTCACCGATCCTCTTCAGCAGCCAGGCGATGTTCTCCCCCAATCGTCGCATGGTGGCCTTTCCCTCCTCGTCGCCGGCGTGGTCGCCGGGCGCCTTGCCGACCCCCATTGTCCAGTAGGTCGAGCCGGCCACGAACATGTCGCTGATGGTGAAGAAATGGTTTATGCTGTCCAGGGTGTTGAGGGCGCCGGAGCGGCGGTGCACCGCGATCCCCGCCCCCACCTTGCGGGAGAACATCTGACCGTTGGAGCGCGATACGTAACCTGCCCGGTCGATCAGCGCTTTGGCCTCGGCGGTCAGGTCGCCGAAGTACGTCGGCGAGCCGATGATGATGGCGTCGGCGTTCTCCATCTTCGAGATGCAGCTGTTGATGATGTCGTCATCGTACTTGCAGAGCCCGTCCTTGCGCTCGCGGCAGACGCCGCAGGCCTGGCAGCCTCTGATCAGCCTTCCTCCGACCTGCACCGTCTCCGTCTCTATCCCCTCCTCGCGCAGGACCTCCATGGCCGCGGCGATGAAGCCGGCGGTGTTCCCGTCCTCGCGGGGGCTGCAGTTGAACGCTAGCGCTTTCATTTCCATCACTGCTTTAGACAATCATAAAGCGATTATATTATATCTGTCAAAAAAGTTCTGTCCGATTGAGTATATGGCCGTTCTAGCCCTGACCCTGGCATTGGTGGTGTGGATGCTGGGGTTCCTGTACCTTTCGATGAGAGCCCCCTCGATGCAATTGGCGGTGCCGGTGAGGCTGCTGTTCGCCGGCACGGCTCTGAGCGGGTTCACCTTCGCCATGGAGCTTCTGTTCGATGAATTCGCCTGGATGATGTTCTGGGGTGTGATGCACTACATCGGCCTGGGGCTGCTGCTCATCGGCCTGGGGCTGCTTCTGTTGAACTATATGGGCTGGGTGGACGGTTGGGACCGCCGCTCCCTGTTGCTGTCATCCATCGTCCCCCTGTTGATACTCGTTCTGATGGCCTCCGACCCCTGGCACGGCATATATTACGCCCGCATCGAAACAGGGTATCTCGCTGGTTACAGCTACTTGGAGACCGAAAGGGCGTGGGGGTTCATCCTGACCGTCGGTTACATCGTCTTCCTCTGCATAGCGGTCCTCGCTCGGATCGGCATGATCCTACTGGGCGCCGCGAGGTCAAACCTCCCGCACATGGCCGTCATGGCGATGGCCATAGCGATATCCCTGGTCCTCTCCTTCCTCCCGAACCCCATAGCTCTCATCCCGATCGCGCTGTTGGCAATGACAACATTCTCGCTGATGGCCCCGCCCATCTATCTTGTGACCTTCAAGGGCGGGCTTTCCTTGCAGGCCCTGAGCTACCGCCAGGTGCTCGACCTCTCACCGGACGTCAAGCTCATCATCGACGACGACGGCCAGGTCATCTACAGCAACCAGCGAGCCAAGGACGTACTCGGCGACCCTCCCCTTATACCTGACAGGGTGGAGTGGTTCTTGCAGAAGCGGGGGAGGGGTTATTCCGTGGAGGAGGTGGACGTCCTTACGAACGGGGAGCTGAAACATTACGGCTTCGACGCCCTCCCCCTCGCCTCGCGCAACGGCGTCTATCAAGGCATCATGCTGTCGATGAGGGACATCACCCGGGAGGTCCGCATAAGGAAAGAGGTGCAGCTTGCGAACGAGAAGCTGAAGCTGATGTCCAGCATATCGCGGCACGACATGCTCAACCAGCTCACGGTGATCAGCGGCTCGGTCTATCTACTGGAGGAGATCCTCGAGGACGAGACGGCGGAGAGGATGATCAGCTCGCTGCAGCGGGCAGTGGACAATATGAACCGCCAGCTGGCATTCATGCGCGACTACGAGAGGCTGGGCGCCGCCGAGCCGCAATGGATATCCTTGCCCCGTGCTGTGGAGCAGGCGGCGGAATCCCAGGAGCTCGATGGCATCGAGCTCGCCCTGGAGGTAGACGATGTAGAGGTCTTCGCCGACCCCATGCTCGTCAAGGTCTTCTCCAACCTCATACACAACACACTGCTCCACGGGGAGGATGTCGGCGGCATAGGCATAAGCACCGAAGAGAGCGGGAAGCGCCTGCGGGCGATCTACCGCGACGATGGCGGAGGCATACCGGCGGAGTACCGCGATGGGCTGTTCGGCAAGGGCGTCGGCAGGAACAGCGGCCTGGGCCTCTTCCTGTCCCGCAACATACTGGAGCTGACCGGCCTCAGCATATGGGAGCAGGGTGGAAGCGGCGCGGGCGCCGAGTTCGTCATCGAGGTCCCTCCCGAGAAATGGCGTAGGGCGGGCCATTGACACACTCCCTCTCGCCCCTGCTTCTTGAAATAATATTCCCCCCGATTGTATTATATGTCCATTTTAAGATGACTAGATGAGCATGATCGTACCCGTCCTTCTTTTCGCCATAGCTGCTTACGCAGCGCTGTTTCTTTACAGCTCCCTCAAGCGGGCCGGGAAACCTTTGGCCAAACCGATATCCGCGTTCTTCGCCGGTCTCGTCGTCGTGTCCTTCGGCTTCTCGATGCAGCTGTTGGCGGACGAGAGGGGCGCGATGCTTTTCTGGAACTTCTTCGACCACATCGGCTTCGCCCTGCTGCTTCTGGCCCTCGGATGGCTGCTGTACTGCTATGTGATGGGGGGCTCCACCTTGGAGCCGCGGTACGCCGCCCTTATAGCGGCGGTCCCGGCGGCGATGCTGGTGATGGTGGCCTCCGACCCGTGGCACGGTCTGTACTTCTCCGCTCTGGTTGAGACCCGGTTCCTCTCCTACAGCTATCTGCAGATAGGGCCCTCCTACGGGTTCGCGGCGGTGGTGATCTATGCTTTCGCGCTGCTGTCGGGGATACTGTTCCAGATATTCAGGACCCTGACGGGCGCCATCGAGGCCAACCTCGCCCACATGACCACCCTCGCCGTCTCGGTCATCGCCGCCATGATCATCTCCGCGATCACCTCGCCTATCCTCTCGGTCCCGCAGACGCTCATAGAGACGGCCGTGCTCGCCGCCGTCGCCTATCCCGTATACCGCGTGACCTTCGGGAAAGGGGTGATGCTCTGGAGCCTCAGCTTCAAAGAGGTTTTGGACATATCAACGGACATAAAGCTCATCGTCGACGATGATTGGAACATGCTTTACTCCAACCAGCTGGCGCGCAGCATCCTCGACCTCGACCAAGGGGTCCCGGGCCGGATCACGGATGCCATTTCCGACGGCACCGGTAACTCGTTTCAGGAGCTGACCATCGAGGCGAACGGAGAGGAGAGGGTGTTCAGCTTCGAGTCCCTGCCCCTGTTAAACCGAGCGGGGAGCCGATACGGAACCATGGTCACCATGAAGGACATCACCGAGGAGTGGTCGCTGCGGGAGGCCCTGGAGGAGGCCAACGAGAAGATAAGATTGATGTCCAGCATATCCCGGCACGACATGCTGAACCAGTTGTCGGTGGTGACCGGCAGCAGCTACATGCTGGAGGAGATCTCCGAGGGCGATGAGAGGGCCAAACGGTTGGTGGACTCCGTGAACAGGGCCGCGGACTCCATCCACCGTCAGCTGATGTTCATGCGCGACTACGAGATGCTGGGCACCTCGTCGCCGGAATGGATACCGCTGCGGAGCACGATCGAGACCGTGCTGAGCGATCACCATCTGGAGGGCATCGAGGCGGTGGTGGACACGGGAGACCACGAGATTTTGGCCGACCCGCTGGTGGAGAAGGTCTTCTACAACCTGGTGCACAACAGCCTGGCCCACGGCGAGGGGCTGGAAATGATCTCCTTCAGCTCAACGCGGGCAGACGGGAGGCTGGAGATCCATTACCGTGACGACGGCGGAGGCATCGATCCCCGCTTCCGGGAGCAGCTTTTCGACAAAGGGGTGGGAAGGAACAGCGGTCTGGGCCTCTTCCTTTCCAAGAGCATCCTCGAGGCCACGGGGATGACGATCGACGAGGAGGGGGCGCAAGGCGAAGGGGTGCACTTCGTCATCAGGGTCCCCGAGGGCGGTTTCCGCATTGGACCGGGCCAGCAGTGATGACCCCTACATGGCAATGGTTTTATACGTCCTTCCACTTAGAAAGCGATGACACGACGCGGAGCCTATGGCATAACATTACGCTGCAAGGCCTCCGCGACCTTCCTTTGAAGTGATCCCATGGTGCCTGACAAGGACTCAGCGAGGGACCAGTCCCACGCCCTAGACGAAAATATAAAGATGTCCAAATGGACAGATTGGAAATGGCATATACGCAACTCGGTGAGGGACATACGCACCTTCGAGCGCCTGCTCGGGGCGGACCTGTCCGAATACCGGTCGCAGTTCAATGAGACGGTGACGACATTCCCCATGTCCATCACCCCCTATTATCTCAGCCTGATGGACAGGAGCGACCTCTACAACGACCCCATATTCCGGCAGGCCTTCCCCTCCCCCAAGGAGCTGGAGCTCAACACCGAGGACCTAGAGGACCCGTTGTCTGAGGACGAGGACAGCTCGGTGCCCGGCATAACCCACCGTTACCCGGACCGGGTGCTGTTCACGGTGGCCAACACCTGCTCCATGTACTGCCGCCATTGCACCCGCAAGCGCAAGGTCGGCGACAAGGACTTCCTCCCGTCGCAGGAGCAGCTCGACCTCGGCCTCGAGTACATACGCGAGCATTCCGAGGTAAGGGACGTACTTCTCTCCGGCGGCGACCCCTTCATGCTCAGCGACGAGGCGCTGGACAGCATACTGACAAAGTTGGATGACATCCCTCACGTGGAGGTCGTCCGCATCGGCAGCCGCATGCCGGTGGTGCTCCCCTACCGCGTGACAAAGGGACTGACGGATGCGTTGTCCGGCCATAAGAAGGCACTGTGGCTGAACACCCATTTCAACCCCCCCCGTGAGATAACCCCCTCGTCGCGGCGGGCGTTGGCGACCCTCGCCGATGCCGGCATCCCGCTGGGGAACCAGAGCGTGCTACTCGCCGGGGTCAACGACTGCCCGCGCATAATGCGCACACTGGTGCAGAAGCTGGTCGCCAACCGCGTCCGTCCGTACTACATGTACCAGTGCGACCTGTCCCAGGGCCTGAGCCACTTCCGCACGCCGGTGTCCAAGGGCATCGAGATAATCGAGAACCTCATCGGGCACACCAGCGGCTACGCCGTGCCCACCTACGTGATAGACGCCCCCGGAGGCGGCGGCAAGATACCGGTGATGCCCAACTATGTGCTCTCCTGGTCGCCGACGAAGGTCATACTCCGCAACTACGAAGGCGTGATAACCACCTACCGTCAGCCCTCGGACTACAAATCCGACTTCTGCACTGGAGACTGCCAGGGCTGCGAACTGCAGCTAAAGCTGGAGGACGCTGAGGAGTACAACTGCGTCGGAATAGCCAACCTGCTCAGTGAGCACGACCCGTCCATCAGCCTGGTGCCTGAAGGCACCGAGCGCATGGAGCGCAGGAAGGATGACTGACGAGACCGCGAAAATCGGCAGGTCCCTGGTCCATCACGGGCCGCTCAACGACCGCGTCTACCTCCTCAAGCTGGACGAGCACGACATGCCCGGGATGCCGCGCATGCTCGCCATGATGGCCAGGCGCGATGGCAGGGGCAAGGCGGTGGCCAAGGTGCCCGAGCGCCATCGCCAGGCGTTCGCGGACGAGGGCTACGAGGTCGAAGCCACCATCGAGGCCATGATGGACGGCGAGGACGGGCATTTCATGTCCCTGTTCCTCGACCCCGCAAGGAGGGCCTCCCTGAGCGAGGAGGAGAGGGAGACTATCCGCCAGGCCAATGACTCGGGCGAGGGCCTGCGGCAGGCCCATGAGGTGCTGGAGCTCGGGCCGAAGGACGCCCGCGAGATGGCAAGGCTCATGGAGGATATCTTCCCCTCCTATCCGTTCCCTATGAGCGACCCCGATTACATACTGCGCTGCATGGACGATGACGTCTGCTACTTCGGCATCAAGGCCAAGGGGAAGCTGGCGGCCATGGGAGCGGCGGAGATGGACCAGGAGAACGGCTGTGTGGAGATGACCGACCTCGCCACCCGTCCCGACCACCGGGGCGCCGGCATGTCCAGCTCGCTGCTGCTGCATATGGAGGAGCGGATGTCCGAGCGCGGCTACAGAATCTCGTACACCATCGCCCGCTCCGCCTCCAAGGGCATGAACACCGTCTTCGGCCGCGCCGGACATGAGTACGGCGGCAGCCTGTCGTTGAACACCAACATCTCCGGAAGCATGGAGAACATGAATGTCTGGTACAAACGGCTCTGAGGTCCGGCCCGCGCTGTCGGGGCGGGAGACGCTCGTCATCGGTGGGGGGCTCGTGGGCGGAACCGCAACGGCCACGCTGTTGATGGCGATCGACGGGGATATGCTGGCGATGAGCCTCCTTCCCGGCGTTGGCCTGTTCGCGGCCTTGGTTGCGGTCGCCGTAGCCCGCAAACGCGCGCTTTAGGCCGTTGGAGGGTGCTCTCTCCGGCCCATCAGAGCGATGACCGGCAACGCCAGCAGGCAGACCGCCAGCGCCGTGCTGGTGGGCAGAACACCCTCCATCTCATAGATGTATCCCGCCAGGGGAGGAACGGTGGCGACCCCCAGGGAGAAGAAGATGAAGAACGTCGCCATCACCCGCCCGCGGCAGGAAGGACTCCCGGCATGGAGCAGGACCAGCAGGTTGGGGAAGATGATGCCGAAACCCATGCCGTAGATCCCCATCGAGGCGATGAACGGCAACGTCGCGGCGCTCGCCGGCAGCAGGACCAGGGCGACGCACACCACTGACACGCCCGCCAGGCAGCCGATGACCGGCGGAACGCGGGGGGCCATGAGGCGTGGCCATATTGCCTGGGTGATGATGGTGGCCAACGCGTAGACCGCAAAACCCATCCCCACCGCCATGTCGTCCATGCCGATGGACGCCCCATGGATGGGCATGTGCGATACCAGCGTCCCGGTGGCGCCCATCAGCACGAAAGCCGTCAGGAAGGAGATGGCGATGCCGGGACTGAGGACGAGGGGGCTGAGCTCCTCCCGTCTTCTGGAGGGCCCGCCGTCGCCGGGAATGGAACGCAGCACCGCCATGACCATGATGAAGCAGGCGAGCATGAGCAAGGAGAGGGCGAGATACGCCGTCCGATATCCGAAGGCCGACGACACCGCCCCGGCGAAGAGGGGCCCGAAGAGCCCCGCCGCGCCGATGAGGATGCCGTAGCGGGCCATCCGCGGCATCAGCTGGTCGGAACCGGAGAGACTGGAGACCGCCATCAGCGTCGCCGGTATGAGCAGACCGCCAGCGATGCCATGCACCGCCCTCACCGCCAGCAGCATCTCCGCGCTCTGTACCAGCGCATAGCCCAGCAACGACAGCGTCGCGCCCAGAAGGCCCAGGGCGAGGGGGGCCCTCCACCCGGCCATGTCCATACTCAGACCGGATATCCCGTTGCCCACTATGCTGAAGAACGAATATGTGCCCACGATGAGACCGATGAGGAACGGCGTGGCCCCCAGACTCTCCGAGTAATTGGCGAGGATGGGCATCTGCGCGTGGGTGTCGAGGAAGGAGACGAACACCACGAAATATACTGCTGACAGGCTCGCTGCCATCGGGCCCGGGCCGGCCGTACCATCTTCATCGCGATCCATGTTGACACTGCTGATCCCCTTTAATCGCGGAGAGCATAAATAAGCAGCGTCACCGGAAACAAATGCAAATAGGTGGAAGCACGATAGCTCAATGGGCGATATCCATGACGAACAGGGACGTCGATCCGGAGGATGTGAAGGGAAGGGTCCTCTGGCACAAGGGGACCGAGGAGCCGTACACCGGAAAGTACCACGACTTCGAGAAGGACGGCGTATACCTTTGCGGCGGTTGCGGAAGCGTCCTGTTCGACTCGGAGCACAAATTCGATTCCGGCAGCGGTTGGCCGAGCTTCGACCGACCGGCCGCCACCAACTCCCTGCAGGAGGTGGAGGACCGCAGCCATGACATGGTGCGCACCGAGGTGACCTGCACCCGCTGCGGCGGTCACCTGGGCCACGTGTTCGACGATGGCCCCTCCATCACCGGACAGCGTTATTGCATCAACTCCGCGGCCCTGGACTTCGAGGAGAGGTAAGCCGCCGCGTTACGAGGCTCCTCAAGAGACCTCGAAATCGATTAAAGCCATTCCCTCGTCGGAGTGCATCTCGTTGCCCCTGATCTATGACATCCTGACCGCGCCGCCGAAGGAACAGCACCGCCCCTTATGGCGGGCAGCGTGTCGTCGGGTGGCTGAAGTAATGGCCTAGATTTAAGGGTACTCGCATCCAATGCCGTGCCCGGTCTTGGCTATACTTTTAAGTAACCTGGCGCCAATCAAAATCATAGGTATAAAGATGCAGAAGACACTGGAGAATTTGGCCAAGGCCTTCATAGGCGAGAGCCAGGCGCGCAATCGATACACCATCTATTCCCGTAAAGCCAAGGACGAGGGCTACGAGCAGATCTCCGAGCTTTGGCTCAAGACGGCGGAGAACGAGTGGGAGCACGCCAAGTGGCTGTTCAGGATGATGGACAAGCTCAAAGGCGAGTCCAGCAAGGACATCAAGGCGCTGGAAGTCAATGCCCATGTCCCTCTCGACCTCGGCGACACCATGACCAATCTCCAGGCCTCGATAGACGGTGAGGACTACGAGAACACCATCATGTACCCCGAGTTCGCCAAGGTGGCCGAGGAGGAGGGCCTCGAGGAAGTGGCCAAGAGGCTGAGGGCCATCGGGCACGCCGAGAGCCATCACCGCGAGAGGTTCGAGAAGCTCCTCGCCGAGGTCAAGGGCGGCACGGTGTGGAAGAAGTCCAAGGAGGTCGAGTGGGAATGCCGCAAGTGCGGATACGTGCACAAGGGCGCCACCCCTCCGGAGGAGTGCCCCTCCTGCGACCACCCCACCAAGTACTTCCAGAGGAAGTGCGAGGAATACTGAAACCGGGGCACCGCCCCATCCTTTTTATTTTCATACGGGACCGTCGCAAAGCTGTCAGACGACCTATTTGCACCCGGCAGGCCTCGCCGTCGATAAACCCGTTGTACTGCGACAGGCTGAAGCCCCCTAAGTGCCAGCCCTCCGCGCCGCCGTCGGAAAGGCCGCCGGAATATCCCTATTCGCCGCCGAGGACCAGGACGCCATGGCCATGGTTAACGAATATCCGCGACTGCCTCGGTCAGGTCCTTCCCCCCTCTGGCCGTTCACTCCGCTCCTTCATTCATGGTGACATCGGAGCGGACCCAATTCGAACCACCGGAGCTGGATTCGGAGAAGCGGGAGACGGTCATGGACGTGAACATCGACAAGTACGACGCGGTGCGTTTCTATCAGAAACGTGGCTTCAGGATAGCGGCGGAGAACACCATCAGACACGAAGGTCGGACCCTCGGCAACCGCCCGATGAGGAACGTTTGATATTCCGGATGAATGCTTAGCATTATCCGCTATAACGGCGTTCAGTCGCCGGGGTATGATGATGAAGGTGCTCGTAGCGTTCGCAACCAAGCACGGCGCCACCGCGGAGGTGGCGGAAGAGATCGCCCAAACCATCCGCGGCGAAGGTCATGATGTGGACGTGGCCGACCTCGGCCGCGGTACCATGGATGATGTCGACAGCTACGACCTCGCGGTCGTGGGCAGCGGCATAATAGCCGGCAACTGGATCAAGGGCGCGCGGCGATTCATAGAGAAACGCTCTGGAGAGCTGAGAAGGGTCAGGACCGCCTTCTTCATCGTCGGTTCCGAGCCATATTTTGAACCGGAGAGGCGGGAGGAGCTTCTGGCAAAGTACATAACCGGGCCTGTTTCCGAACAGGGGCTGACACCGTCGTCGACGGCCGTGTTCGGTGGGGTCTTCGATTTCTCCAAGTACGGCAGGGTGGTTACGGCCATACTGACGAAGATGGGCGTCAAGAAGGTGCTCAGCGACGCGGGCTTCGATGTTTCAGGCCCATGCGACCTCCGCGACTGGGACAGGATAAGGGATTGGGCTTCTTCCCTGGTATGAGCTACGGCCTCTTGCCGTGCCTGCCGCGCAGCGGCACATAGATCACGGTGGTGAGGCAGCGCGAGGACTTCTCCCCATTGGCATCGAGCTCGGTGAGCATGAGGTATTGGTAGGCGTCGCCGCCCGCCGGATAGATCATTCTGCCGGGGGAGGTCAGCTGGGGCAGGATCTCCGCGGGCTCGCCGGGGCAGGCGGCGGTGACCGCTATCTTGTCGTATGGCGCCAGGTCAACATGTCCCGCCGAGCCGTCGTCGAGCACCGTGAACACGTCATGGTACCCCGTCCGCTCAAGCCTCTCCTTGCCGAACTGATAGGTCTCCTCGTCGAGCTCCACGCTCACGACCTTCCCCTCCTCCCCGACCAGCTCCCGGGCCAATGCGGCCCCGTACCCCGAGCCCAGGCCGATCTCCAGGAAACGGTCGCCAGGAGAAAGGTCCAAGGCCTCGTAGTACAGGCAATAGGTATGGACGCAGGATATGGTGGCGTTCGCACCCGGTATGGGCAGCGGCGTCTCGGCGTAGCTGTGGTCGCGGAACGCGGAGGGCACGAACTCCTCACGAGGGACCTTCAGCACCGCGTTGGCGACGGCGTCCGAGTTCAGGTAGCCCTGCTCCTTCAACCACCGCACCAAAGACCTCCTCTGGCGGAGGAAGCGCTCGGCATCCTTGCTATCCGTGCCCATGGTCATCACCGCATATCGATGCCCGTCTGATGCTTGTCCCTGCACGGTGAAAAATGTATCGTTCCGCTCAGACCAGCGGAGACTTGGAGATCGTCAGCGCCAGGAACAGCAGCCCTCCCAGGGAGGTGTTGATATAGGGCAGGTACCAGTAGACGCGTTCGATCTTCAGGTCATGGCGTAACAGCAGTGACAACGGCACGGCGGGGTAGATCAGCGCCAGGAAGGAGAGCGGATGAAGCCCGCTGAGGCCGATGGCGAGGAACGCTAGTCCGGACCAGAACCCCAGGCACACCAGCAACGAGGGCCCCCGTCCGAACAGCACCGCCGAGGTCGCAATCCCCGCGGCGCGGTCGTAGTCGATGTCCGGTATCGCCGAGAACAGGTGCATCGCGGCGATGTGGAGGAAACCGGCCAGCAGCAACACCGCAGGAGGCATCGATCCTGCAGCGAGGAGGTAGCCGAAAACCCCCGGCATGATGTACAGCATGTTCGATGAGAAATCCAGCACCGGCACCCTCTTGAAACGCAGCGGCGGCGCGCTGTAGAAGAAGGAGAGGAAGAGGAAAAGCAGGAACACCGACCTCTCCTCCATGGTCTGCGTCAGCAACAGGGCGGCGCTCACCGCCCCTGTCGCCCCCAAGGCTAGGAGCAGGCGGCTGCGGTCCGAGTCCATCAGCAGGTTCTCCTTGCCCGCCTTCTTGGGGTTCAGAACGTCGGTCTCACCGTCCATGAGGTCGTTCACGCCGTAGATGAACACATTGGCCAGGAAGAAGAAGTACAGCAGGTATACGTAATAGGGCAGCTCGTAGAAGGCGTCGATGCTGTCCATCCCCAGGGCGTAACCCACCACGTAGGTCCCGCCGGTGTAGATCCAGAAACGGAAGCGGGACACCGTGAATACGAATTCCAGGAAATCGCGGAGTCCGCTCATCTCACCCTGAGGCCCCCCTCGTCCAGCAGCGAGCGGGAGGAGGGCCCGAAGGTGAACACGAACAGCATCACCGTAAGCCCGTGGCGCAGTATACGGAGCCTGCTGGGCTTTACCTTGAGACTGTAGACGATGAACGGGTCCCCCATTATCTCCTGGGCGGTCCACGAGTACATGTTGGAGGCGGTCTTGATGGGGACCAGGTAGCGGAACGGAATGTGGTGGAAGCCGGCCTCCGCCTCCGCCTGCCATTGCGAATAGCGCTCTATCTGTGCCCTCAGGAACGCCTTGAAACCCTCCGGCGCGGCGCGGGCGCTCTCCTCGCTGAGGTCCTTCAGCCCATGAGCGTCCAACTCATCACGGGGGAAATAGGACCTCCCCAGGGCGAGGTCCTCTTGGATGTCGCGGATGAAATTGATGTACTGCATGGCCTTGCCCAGCATGCGGGCGGAACGGTAGGACTCCTCCGGCAGCTCCATCACCTTGGCCATCATCAGGCCTATGACCTCGGACGAGCCGTAAAGATACTTGTCCAGCTCCTCGGCGTTGCGGTACTCATGGGAGCCGACGTCCATGGCCATGGAGTGCAGGAACGCTTCCACCCATTCATGCGGGATGGACTTCCTCTCCATCAGGTCGACGAAGCCGTCGATTACCACATCGCCGCTGGAGACGCCCTTCAGCGCCTCGCGGTAACGCCTTCGGAATTCCTCGAACCCCTTGACCTGTTGGGGCACGCTGTCCACGTAGTCATCGGCGACGCGGACGAAGGAGTAGAGCAGGGAGATGTCCTTCCTGGCGTGCTCCGGGAACAGGAGGGTGCTGTTGAAGTAGGTGGTGCTGCCCTCCCGGAATATCCTTTTGTGGGCCTCCTCGTACAACCGGCGACCTCCTACAGTCCGTGCTCTTCCTCTATCATGCCGGCCACGACTATGGATGCTATGATCACCATGGGAACGCCGATGCCGGGGTGGGTGTAAGCCCCGGTGTAATAGAGGTTTCCGGCCTTCTTGCTCCGATGCGCCGGCCTCCATACCGCGGTCTGCCTCAGGGTGTGAGCCAGGCCCAGGGAGGTCCCGCGCAGCGCGTTGTACCGGTCGCTGAAGTCATCGAGGGCGAAGATCCTCTTCGTCTCGATGTAAGGGCGGATGTCCTCGCCGATCTTGACCGCCAGGTCGTCCAATATCTTCTCGAGGAAGATTTCCCTCCGCTCCGGCGTGTCTTCGATGCCGGGAGCCAACGGGATCAGTATGAACAAGGTGTCGCAGCCTTCGGGGGCGGCGGTGCTGTCCGTCCGCGACGGCACGTTGACGTAGTACGAAGGGTTGTCAGGCCAATCGGCCTTCTTGGGGTTGAACAGCTTGTCGAAGCCATGCTCCCAATCATCGTCGAGGAACAGGGTGTGGTGGTCGAAGGCATCGAACTTCTTGTTCACGCCCACATAGGCCACCATCGCCGATGGGGCCAACACGCGCTTGTCCCAGTATTTTTGGCTGTAGGTCCTCAAATCTTCGGGGACCAGGTCGAGCTCGGAGTGGGCGTAATCGGCGTTCATGATTACCAGGTCGGCTTCTTGGACTCCCGAGGGCGTCCTAACGCCCACCGCCTTGCCGTCATCGAAGAGCACCTCCTCCACCGGCTCGTTGAAGGCGAACTCGGCCCCATGCTCCATCGCCAAGCGGTATATGGAATCGGCCAACTTCCTCATGCCGCCCTCCGGGTAGAAGACGCCCATGGTGATGTCTATGTGCGACATCATGTGGTAGAACGCGGGGGTGTTCCCCGGGGCGCCGCCGAGGAAGCCGATGGAGTACTGCACCACCCTTCTGGCCTCTTGGCTGCTGAAGAACTTGCTCACGAACGATTCCATGTCCTGCAGGATCTTCAGCTTGCGCCCCTCCTTGAGGAGGCGGCGGTCGAACATGTCTCCCAGGGACTGGTAGTCCTTGTAGAGAAGCTCGTTGATCGCCAGGTTGTACTTCTCCTCGGCCGATTCCAGATATGCCTTGAGCTTCTGCGAGCCGTTCTCCTCGAAGCTGTCGAACAGCCTGTAGTTCTCATCTATGTCCTTTCGGATGTCCACGCTGCCCTTCTCGCCGAAGTATATCCGGTATGAGGGGTCAAGCTGCTTGAGCTCGAAGAAGTCCTCCGGGGTCTTGCCGAAGCGGGAGAAGAAGTCCTCGAATATGTCGGGCATCAGGTACCATGACGGCCCCATATCGAACGTGTAGCCTTTGTCCGAGTGCACGCTGGCCCTCCCGCCCGGCATCTCGTTCTTCTCGAAAACCTTCACCTGCGCGCCATTCTGGGCCAGCAACGCTGCCGCTGCCAGGCCGCCGAATCCGCTTCCCACCACAATGACCTTCAACCCATTCCTCCCAGTGTTATCATAACGTTCAATGACGTAATTATCAAAGTACTTATGGTTTTTATAATGTTTGCGCAGAACAATTCTTGATTAAAAGTATAAAGTATATATACGGTCATATACGACGAAGAGCGAAATGGAATACGGCGGAATGTTTTTTTTATACGAAATTGAAAAAAATAACCTGAGCTTAAGGGGCGCCGCGGAGCCTGGACGTCCTAAGGTGGACAACTACGACAACTCTATGGAACGCGTTCTATCGCTGCGCATCAATATCATTGATCTTTAGTAGATGGACAACTGAGGGGAGAGATGCCGCGTTCGCTCGGCGGGGATGATGTTCGCCGATGCGAAGCTCAAGCGAAGCATCACCGTCGACAGTAGATTATTTGTATCATTCCACACGGCGCACAAAGCGTTCTGGAACGCAATATTGGTGCACAGCTGCTCGCTGGGATCGGACGAGGACGCGCTCCTGTTCATAATACTGCACGGGAGTCCCATCTGGCGACTCCGCAGCACAGCCGCCGGTTGCGCTGGCTTGCGGTGCCCGTTCTGTCGTTCTACGCGGCGGACAGTTTCGGATGTTCATTGGGATGGTAGGAAACTCGCTCCATTCGCCGCCCGGGGCGCCGTCCTGTCGCGCTCGAAGGACCGGCCGGGGGAGGGCAGGGTGCGGGCCCATCCCAGGCGGCGGACATGTTGGGACCCTTGCATGGGGCGGAGGACGTCGCCGGCACCGCTTTGGCGCCGCGCAGGCCGTGGGCGGCGGTCGGCAGGGCTCCCGGCCGGATCAGGCGCCTTCCCGGCCACCATCCTCCGACCCGCGAAAGGGTCGCGCTCATAGAAGAAGGGGCGCTGGGGCGGCAGCCCCCGGGCCTAGGAAAACCGTTTAAAACCGGCGGTATATGCTAGGGCATGCTCGGTTCCGTACTCGCCATCCTCTCAGGCCTCGTTCTGCTCACGGGGTTCATGCACACGCTGCCCTCGCTGGGCCCGCTGCTCGACAGGATAGGCCTGATGCTCTCCCGGTTCAAAGCGGTCATCGGCATCATCGCCTTTGTCCTCGGCCTCATGGGCCTCATAGAGGCCCTCAACCTCCTCAACATAATGCTGGTTATCGCCGGTCTCATGCTCCTCACCGACTATCTAGAGGGTCTTCCGTCCATCGGCTCCGGCCTGGACCGGATGGTCAAGGGGCTCTACACCGCCCAGGGCGCCATCGGCGTGCTCACTCTGTTGGTGGGGATGCTGTCGCTCATCGCATGAGAGTCCGCGGCTGCGGTATCGTGGTATGCGGCGTCCGGTGGAATCGTTTATATAGGTGCCATCGACCTTGAATCAAACATGTTGTCGGTAACGGTGGCGATCCTGGCCGGCCTGGTGCTGCTGACGGGAGTGATGTCAGCGGTGCCGGCGCTGGGCGGATACCTGGAGAGGATCGGACAGTTCTTGACCGGATTCAAGGCGATAATAGGGGTCATCGCTCTCATACTGGGGGTGATAGGCGTCATCGGGTCGGTGTCCCTGCTGAACGTGATGCTCATCATCGCGGGGCTGGTGCTCCTCATCGAGCTCCTGCCCATGATACCCGGCGTGGGCAACGCGCTGGAGAAGTTCGCCCGTTGGCTCTCCACCGGACAGGTGATCATCGGCGTGATAACGATCATCGTGGCGTTGCTATCCCTTTGATGTCTCCCGGTCTAGCAGAAACCCCTTGCCGTGCCTTAATCACGGGCCCAGGCGGACCGACGCCTAGCCGTTGGCAGTCCAGCGATGGTGCGGGGGAAGGGATTTGAACCCTCGGACCACTAAGGACAGGATCCTAAGTCCTGCGCCGTTGGCCAGGCTTGGCTACCCCCGCTTTTGGCGGAACAAAGCTTTCTGATTAATCAACTTTATCTTCGCTGAACAGGCCCTGCAGGAAAAGACGGGTCTTGAGCATCGCCTCGGTCCTGTCCACCGGATGGGTCTCCACCTTTCCGCTCACCTTGAAAACGTCACCATGCTGGGCGAGCTCCCATTTGCCTTGGACCGCCGCCTGCTTGTCGAAACGCAGGTAGATGCCGTTCTCGTCGTCGACGCGCTCATCCAACTCGGCGAGCATCGCCTTGACGGCTTCAGCGCCCATCTTGCGGAAGAGCTTCCGGTGCTCCTTATCGCTCTTGAGCTCCGCCTCGAACATCAGCAGGGGGTTCCCGTGATGGCCTTCGCTCTCGGTGTACTCCACCCTCTCCTCGCCGCAGAGGTCCTCCATGATGTCCGACAGCAGGTCCTCGTCCTCGGTGGCGTTGCACAGCACCCGCACCCTCAGGTAATGGAAAGTCTTGGCCATGGGCTCCCTCCCGGTCTAGCGCTTCGTCGGTGATAAATATTGCCTCGGTCGCCTGTCGTAAACGATTAAAACGGTAAGCGGCTTTACCCTTCGATGCGATGCGTTGACACGGCCACCGGCGCGCAGCAGGCCTGGGCGCTCGCAGGGAGGGATTGATCTGGAGAAGCTATTGGACGATTCAGGAAGCCTGCTGGTGTTGGGCAACGAGGCGATAGTCAGGGGCTGCATCGAGTCCGGCGTGGCGTTCGCCTCCACCTATCCGGGCACGCCGTCCTCGGAGATAGGTAACACGCTGCAGAGGATAGCCCACAAGGCGGGCATGTATTTCGAGTTCTCCACCAACGAGAAGGTGGCGGCGGAGGTCGCCGCCGCGGCCGCCGCCTCGGGTGTGAGATCGCTGGCGTTCATGAAGCACGTCGGCGTCAACGTCGCCGCCGATGCGATAATGACGCTGGCGGCCACTGGTGTCGACGGGGGCATGGTCATACTCACTGCCGACGACCCCTCCGCCCATAGCTCGCAGAACGAGCAGGACAACCGGTACTACTCCCTGCTGTCGCTGTTGCCGATGTTCGAGCCTTCGACGCCGGCGGAGGCCAAGGAGATGATAAAAGAGGCCTTCAAGACCTCCGAGGAGCTGCGCTCCCCGGTCCTTTTCCGCACCACCACCCGGGTCAACCATGCCCGCGGCGTTATAGAGCTGATGCCCCGCGAGGCCGAGCCCGGGGGAGGCGGCTTCGTCAAGGACCCGTTGCGCTACGTGAACATCCCCGCCGTGGCCCGGATGAACCGGGTCAAGCAGCTCGAGCGTCAACAGGCAGCCCTCCAGCTCGCCGAGGCCTCGGACCTGAACGTCGTCGAGGGGAACGGGGGCGTTGGAGTGGTGACCGCCGGCGTGGCCTACACCTACGTCAAAGAATGGATGGAGGACGTCTCCATCCTCAAGCTGGGGATGAGCGCGCCCCTTCCCGAGAAGAAGGTGGCGGACTTCATCAGGGATAAGGACCTGGTCCTGGTGGTGGAAGAGCTCGAGCCATTCCTCGAGGACCAGGTGCTGCGCGTCGCCCGCCAGCACGGCATCGGGACCCCGGTCTTCGGCAAGAGGACCGGCCACATGCCGCGGGCCTTCGAGTACGACCCCGATGTCATCTCCCGTAACGGCGTGGTGCCGGTGCGCGGCGGGCCCGAGCCATTGAAGGCTCCGGACATGGCCCTGCCCACCCGCCCGCCGATGCTCTGCGCCGGCTGTCCTCACCGCGGGACATACTACGCGGCGAAGAAGGCGGTGGGCAAGGAGGGCGCCATCTACTCGTCGGACATCGGATGCTACACCCTGGGGATGCAGCCCCCGTTCCAATGCGCCGACTTCCTCCTCTGCATGGGCGGCTCGGTGGGCGCCGCCTGCGGCTTCGCCGCCGTCAACGAGCAGAAGGTGGTGGCCTTCATCGGCGACTCCACCTTCTTCCACACCGGCGTCCCGCCGCTGATGAACGCCACCTTCAACGGGCACAAGTTCGTCCTCGTCATAGTGGACAACCGCACCACCGCCATGACCGGCCACCAGCCGCATCCGGGCACCGGGCGCAGCCACGGCGGCCGGGATACCAACCCTCTGCCCATCGAACCATTGGTCCGGGCCTGCGGGGTGGAGCACGTGGTGACGGTCGACCCGCTGGACGTAAAGGCGGCACACAAGGCGATGAAGGAGGCGTTGGACCATGACGGCATGGCGGTCGTCGTGTCCCAGAGCCCCTGCCCTCTGGAACTGAAGAAGCGCAGGGTCCTGGAGACCTCCACCTATGCTGTGGACCAAGAGAAGTGTGTGCAATGCCACCATTGCGTGGAGGCCCTCGCCTGCACCGCGTTCTACCGCGAGGGCGAGAATGTGATGATCGATGCTGACCTCTGCATAGGATGCGGCGTCTGCGCCAAGGTTTGCCCCCGCGGGGCGATGGAGGTGCTGGAATGAGGTACTGCGTCCAGATAGCCGGCGTCGGCGGGCAAGGGGTGCTGCTGGCATCCAATGTGCTCGGCCACGCGGCCATGCGGGCCGGCCACCGGCTGGCGATGAGCGAGGTCCACGGCATGGCGCAGAGAGGCGGCAGCGTGCTGTCCACACTGCGCTTCGGGGACGAGGCGGTCAGCCCATTGGAGGCCTCGGGGCAGGCCGACCTGCTGCTGGGGTTCGAGCCGGTAGAGACCTACCGCATGCTGCATCTCGCCAACGAGGGCACGCACATAGTGATGAACCTGCAGCCCACGGTGCCGGTGAAGGTGTCGATGGGCATGGAGCGGTACCCGGACGTCGACGAGCTGGTGGGCAACATCAGGAGCGTCACCGACCGCCTGATGACCCTCAACGCCACCGAGCTGGCGGTGGAGGCGGGCAAGGCGGTCGCGGCCAACGCCGCCCTCATCGGCGCAGTGGCCGGGACGGAAGGCTTCCCCCTCGACCGCGAGCTTTTGGAGGAGACGCTGCTCGACACCGTGCCGGAACGCTTCAAGGACATCAACTCCAAGGCCTTCCAGCTGGGGTACGAGCGGGTGCGGCGGAAGCTGTGATCAAAGCACTTCCACGATCTTCTCCCGACCGTAGCCGACGATGACGCGGCGGCGGCCGCGCAGCTCCTGGTCTAGCCGCGGGTTTCCGCTGTCCACACGCAGGTGGCGCACGCGGTCGAGCTTGGACGGGGTGCAGACGATCATCAGGCTGTCCGTACCGGCGCGCTCGATCATCGATGGGGTTAGCTGCTGGCTCCCCCTGCCAAGGAAGAAGCCCTGCCCGCCGATCACCCCCAGGATGATGGCGCAGCGGCCATGCTCCTCCAGGAGCTCCATAATCTCCTGGGAGCACAGGTCCTTGGCTGTCACCTTCCCATCGATAACGGCGTCGAAACCCAGTATGGAGTGCTGCAGGCCCAAGACCTCCATGCACGCCTTGGCGGTGCTGCCCGGCCCGACGATATGCAACAGGCCCGGACTCATGCCGTCGGCGATGTGCTGCCCTATCTCCTCGCGTTGCTCCCAATCCTCTCCCGAGGATGGCCCTTTGGACCCGGGCATGAGGGTGTCGTCAGCGAGGCTGCGCAGATAGCCGTGCAACTTCACGTCCAAAGAGCCGACGCGGAAGGCGTCCTCGTTTATGTCCATCACCTCCGCCTCCGTCTCGGCGCTGTTTCCATCCACGAAAGCGCGCAGCAGCTCGCCGGCGGCCTCGGGGCTCGCGGCGAAGACCGCCGAATGCATCTTCACCCCCGCGGGCACTCCGAGTACGGGCAACCCGCCCCCCACCGCCTCCATTATGTCGCGGGCGGTGCCGTCCCCGCCGCTGAAGAACAGCAGGTCGGCGAGCCCCTTCATCATCTCCCCCGCCTGGCGGGTGTCCTCCGGGCCTCCCGCCGTTCCAAAGCTTAGGTCGTGGTGCTCCAGGCCCATATCATGCAGCAGCTCGGAGCCCATTTCCCCGGGGGCGGCGATGAGGTCGATGCCCTTGAGGGCGGCGACATTCAGCGCCCGCCTCATCCGCTCCGCGGAAACGGGTGCGGCGCCGAGCTCACGGGCGCGGCACAGGGTCTCCTCTCCATCAGTGCCTTTGAGCCCCACCGCTCCTCCCATGCCCGCTACGGGGTTGATCAGAACGCCCACCCTCATGACGCGGTCAATGGTCCGAGAGTCCTATAACATTATGGAAAAAAAAGGGGGCTAGGCCCCCCCCGGAACGGTCCGTGTCCGAAAAGAACGGAGGTCAAAGGAAGTGCATGCGGACTGTGTCGGTGCCGACTGCGGACCATTCCTCGTAAGAGTCGCCGACATCCAGATCGAGCTCGGCGAGATGCTCCAGGAAGGCCTCGGTGACCTTCCTCTTGCTCTTGTTTATATAATCGTGTATCCCGGCGTTCGCCATGGAGAAGGCCTCCTTCATCCCGGCGTCCGGGGCCTGTTCCAGTATCAGGTCGTTTTCCACCACGGTGGTAAGGGGCGCGACCGCCCTCAGCCGCCGCAGGCCATCCCTGGCGACCTGCCTCCTCCTTCCCTCGAATGAGAATGGGTTGATCGCTATGGCGAACGTTATGATCTCCATGCGGCGGGATATCTCGGCCACCACGGGGGCGGCGCCGGTGCCGGTGCCTCCGCCCATGCCAGCGACGATGAACACTATGTCATGTCCGCCGACGGCCTCCTCTATCTCGTCCGTATGGGTGAGCGCGCAGGACCTGCCCAGGTCATGGTCGCCGTCGGTCCCTTCACCGCCGGTGACCTTGGGGCAGAGGCAGATTCTCCTGTGCGCTCCCGTCCCGAGCAGGGCCTCACGGTCGGTGTTTATCGCGACCGTCTCGAAGCCCGCTCCGCTCCAGTATATGTGGTCTATTGCCTTGCATCCGGCTCCGCCGACCCCGATAACAGCCACCCTTGGCTCTATGTTGATCGTCCAGTCGGTTGAACCGCTTTCCATTGTTTCATTCATCGCATCCCCTCCTTGCCGCTGAAGGGTCCAGGGCCATAGGCCCTGTTGCATCCCAGCCCCTTCTCGCGGCCTTGTTTCTAGACCGTTCTCCGCTCCTCCACGGCCTCCATCAGCCTTATCGAGGCCAGGGTCAGCTCCACGATGCGCTGGTCGATCACTGGATCGTCGTACATCTCGGCGGAGCTCCTCAGCGCCTCGAGCGCCTTCCGGTGGCTTTCCAGGAGTTCTTCGTCCATTCGGTCCCGCTCCTCAGGCCGGCGGGGTGGGGCCGAAGCCCCTGCATCCCTGCTCCCCGGTCGGCCCTGTTCGTTTCATACCGTACCTCACTTCTTGACGATCTCCGAATACATGTCGTAGGCTTCGAAGGCGTTCTTGGCCGCATCCTCGAAGGTCTCGCGGGGAGCGAGCGTCCTCTCGACGATCTGCTCCACCATTCGGGCTTCGCTGTGGGCGAAGCCCCTCTCCTTGAGGGAGCTCAGCGCCCGCATGTAGCGGTCGCCGAGCCTTATGGTCAGCCCGTCACCCTCTTCAGCCGGTGCATCCCTTCGCATGTAGTTCCGGAGCGCGATGCGCATCAACTGCGAGCGGTTCGCGAACTCAGGGTTATCGTCCAAGAAGACGTCCATCAGATGGATGTCCTCCGGTTCCATCCTGAGCGTTATCCGTTCGCCGTCCATCCACATCACCTTTTCTTACGGTACAGAGCCCCCTTCTGCGGCTCTGAATATGACATTTCAATATACACTATTTAAAAATTGTCATACATTGTAAGACATTGTATGACATGCCTCCAGCATCCCGGAGGAATAAATATTCATTCTGTTCCAGACTTAAAACAGTTTGCCCACCGTCATCAAGGCTGGTATGACGCCCCCGCTACGTAAATATCTAATAAAGAATTCCCGTTCTGCTTTCAGAACCCCCTAGAGGACCTCGTATGGCAGCCCGTTTCAAAGATATAGAGGAGAAGTGGCAAAGGAGGTGGGAGGAGGCCGGCCTCCATCTCGCGGAGAGGGACTCCCGCCCCAAGTTCATGATAATCTTCGCCTATCCCGGCGTCACCGGCTACCTGCATGTGGGGCATATGAGGGGCTACACCTATGTGGACGCCATCGCCCGCTACAAGCGCATGGAGGGGCACAACGTGCTCTTCCCGGTAGGCACCCACGCCACTGGCAACGGCGCCATAAGCCTCGCCAACCGAGTCGCCGCCCGCGACCCGGACACCCTTGAATACCTTCTGCGCAACGGCTGCCCGCAGGACAGGATCGAGGACCTGGAGACCCCGGAGGGCGTGGTGGAGTTCTTCAACGACGTCTATGTCAACGATTATTGGAAGAGGTTCGGGTTCCTCGCCGATTGGAGGAGGTTCACCTCCTCCATCCGTCCCGACTACAGCCGCTTCATACAGTGGCAGTTCCGCAAGCTGATGGAGAAGGGGCTGCTGGTGCAGAAACCGTATTACGCCCCCGCCTGCGTTGACTGCGGCCCGGTGGCCGTCGACCCTTCGGAGACCGACCTCTCCAAAGGCGGCGGCGCCGAGGTGAACGAGTACACGCTCCTCAAGTTCCGCTGCGGCGACGAGCTGCTGATCGCCGCCACCCTGAGGCCGGAGACCGTGTTCGGTCAGACCAACTTCTGGGTCAATCCCGATGTCGAGTATGCCAGGGTGAAGGTGGGCGAGGAGACATGGATAGTGTCCGCCCCCGCGGCACGGAAGCTCTCTTTCCAGATGGACGACGTCGAGGTCCTGGGCCAGGTCCGGGGGAAGGAACTTTTGGGGATGATGTGCCAGGCCCCTATGGTGGGGAGGGAGATACCGGTGCTTCCGGCGGGATTCTGCGACCCCGAGGTGGGTACGGGGTTGGTCACCTCGGTGCCGTCCGACGCCCCCGATGACCTGGTGGCGCTGCGTCAGCTGCAGGGCGATCCATCGTTGATGGAGTCCTACGGCCTCGACCCTTCCGTGGCGGACATCGAGGTAATCCCCATAATCGACATAGAGGGCTACGGCCCCTGCGCCGCCGCGGACTCCGTGGACCGCGTGGGCATAACGGAGAGCGGCGACCCCCGACTGGTGGAGGCTAAGAAGCAGGTCTACAAGGACGGCCACCACCTGGGGCGCATGAACAAACTGTGCACAGGGTATGAAGGACTCAGGGTGGAGGAGGCGAAGGAGCGCATGCGCGACGACATGCTCGCCGCCGGCGAGGCCGAGCTCTTCCACGATCTCTCCGAGGAGGTGGTCTGCCGCTGCGGCGGACCGGTGATGATACGCCGTGTCGACGACCAGTGGTTCATCGATTACGCCGACCCGGACCTGACGGCCCGCACCAAGGCCCACTGCGAGGAAATGGGCATCTTCCCCGCCGAGTACCATCACAACGTCCAGGCGGTCCTGGACTGGTTCCGGGAGCGCGCCTGTGTGCGCAAGGGCAGCTGGCTCGGCACACGGTTCCCCTTCGATGAGGAGTGGATCATCGAGGCGATATCCGACTCCACCCTCTATCCGGTGTATTACATAATATCCATGCATGCCAACGACGGCTCCCTTTCCCCCGAGCAGATGGGAGAGGATTTCTTCGACCACGTCATACTGGGCCGCGGCGACGCCGCCGCGGTGTCCCGCAGCACCGGCGTTCCCGTTGAGCTGCTGGAGTCCATCAGGGAGGACATATCGTACTGGTACCCCTTGGACCTGAACCTGGGTGGAAAAGAGCATATGACGGTGCACTTCCCGGCGTTCCTGTTCAACCACCAGGCGGTGATGCCCGAGGACAAGCTCCCCCGCGGCATCTTCGTGAATTGGTACATAACCGGCAAGAAGGGCAAGATATCGAAGTCCAAAGGCGGAGCGCAGCCCATACCCGGCGCGGCGGAGAAGTTCGGCGTTGACGCGCTGCGCCTGTATTACGCTCACGTCGCCTCCCCCTTCCAGGACGTGGAGTGGGACGAGGACATAGTGACCTCCTACCGCCACAGGACGGAGAGGACGATGAGGATGATGGAGGAGCTGCATTCCCTCGATGGCGAGGACGAGGGAAGCGTCGACGCCTGGATGCTGTCACGCATGTCGCGTCACGTGGCCGAGGCAGGGGGGCATATGGAGTCGTACGACCTCCGGCAGATGGCCAACGTCGTCTACTTCGACATCCCCAACGACATCCGCTGGTACCTGCGCCGCGGCGGCCGCTGCCGCCGCACCGCCCGCAAGGCCCTCGACGCCTGGTTGCGGATGACCTGCCCGATCACACCTCACATCGCCGAGGAGGCCTGGGAGTCGCTGGGCGGCGAGGGTCTGCTCTCCTCCGCCGAGTACCCCGCCGCCGAAGGCACGGACCCCTCGAGCGAGCTCGGCGAGAGCTATCTGCGCGATGTGCTCGAGGACGTTAACGAGATAGTCCGCGTCACTGGCATGAAGGCCCGCTCCCTGCATCTCTACACCGCCCCGGAATGGAAGAACCTGGTGCAGTCGATGGCGGTGGAGATGGCCCGCGCCGGCGAGCTGAGCGTGCCCGCCCTCACCAAGAGGGCGATGCAGGACGAGAGGGTGCGCCGCAACGGCAAGGCCGCCTCGGAGTTCGCCAAGAAGGTCGCTCAGGACACCGCCCGCCGTTCCGCCGCGGAGCTGGAGAGGCTGTCCGCCCCCATCGACGAGCTGACCCTCCTGCAGGACGCCAAAGGATTCCTGGAATCGGAGCTGGGCGTGGCAATCGAGTTGCACGACGCCGCCGACCCCCGACACGACCCGCAGGGCAAGGCCAAAGCGGCCATGCCCTTGCGGCCGGCCATGCTGCTGGAGTGAGTCAATCCCGCCAACGGCGGTAGAGGGAATGCTCTATTTCCAGCTGGTCGAGCATGCGGCCGACCACGAAATCCACCAGATCGCCCAGCTCGATGGGCCGGTGGTAGAACGCCGGGCTGGCGTCCAGCACCGTGACGCCGGCGCGGGCGAGCCGCAGCTCGTTCTCGAGCATGAACTGGCTCTTAGGGGTCTCGCGGGGCACGATCACCAGCTTGCGCCCCTCCTTCAACGCCACAGATGCCACCCGGGTGATCAAGGTGTCAGCGATGCCCTGGGACATCTTGGCCACGGTGGACATACTGCACGGTACGATGAACACCGCGTCGACGCGGTTGCTCCCCGAGGCCACCGGGGCGCCGAGCTCGTCATCCTCATGGACGTGATCGGCCAGCGCCTTGACCTCCTCGTATTCGATGCCGCATTCATACTCCATGATCTCCTTGGCAGTGGGAGACATCACGAGGGTCTTCTCGCCCGGGAGCTCCTGTAGCAGTCTCAGGCCGTACACGCTGCCGGAAGCGCCGCTTATGCAGACAATGAATCTCACGAGGTTAACTATCGGCGTGCATAGATTAAGTTTCTGGTGATTGTCCACAATCCGTCGGGCCGGCATAATCCTTTTATATAGGTGCAATATTCACACAACATAGCAATACTCCCTGACGCCTTAGTTCGGGTACTGTTGATAGAGGTTGAATATATGGTCACCGTCTATGATGTCCCTCCTGAGAAACTGATACTCAAGACCGCCGAGAAGCTCAAAGGAATAGATTCCATCGAACCTCCGGAGTGGTCGGAGTTCGTCAAGACAGGAAGGCACACTGAAAAATCCCCCACCCAGGACGACTGGTGGTACACCAGGGCGGCCTCGGTCCTGAGGAAGATCTACATGAAGGGCCCGATGGGCTCCTCCCGACTGTCCGAGGAGTACGGCGGGTTCGCCGACCGGGGCGCCAAACCCAACAAGGCCGTGAAGGGGAGCCGCAACATCGCCAGGAAATGCCTCATCCAGCTGGAGGCCGCCGGCCTGCTCAGGCCGGTGGAGAAGGGTGGGAGGGGTATAAGCCCGCAGGGCATGTCCCTGCTCGACAATGCGGCCAAAGAGGTCTTCGAAGAGCTGAACGCCTAAAGGTGATGAGCATGGATGACTCCGAGATTGAAGCCATAAGGCAGAGAAAGGTAGCCGAGATGCAGAAGCAGCAGCAGCAAGGCGCCCAGGCCGAGGAAGCGGCCCAGCAGAGGGAGCAACAGAAGCAGTCCATCCTACGGCAGTTGCTCACCGTCGACGCCCGCGATAGGCTGGCGAATCTGCGCATGGCCTATCCCGACATCGCCGAATCCGTGGAGTACCAGCTGATACAGCTGTCCCAGAGCGGCCGCCTTCAGGGCCAGATCAACGATGATATGCTTCGTGACATACTCAAACAGATGACCCCCCAGCAGCGGGATATCAAGATCGAGAGGAAATGATATGACAAGGAACAAGCCGCCTGCCATGAAGGCCAGGTTGAAGAAGGCAGGCAATCAGAACCGCAGAGTGCCCGCCTGGGTCATGATTCGTACCAACAGGAATTTCCTGCGCCACCCCAAGAGGAGAAGCTGGCGTATGACCAACCTCAAGGAGTGAGTATTCAGATGGAAGACAACGAGAGGATAATGAACATACCCCTCAGGGACACCAAGACTGTTCCCCGCAGCAAAAGGGCCAATCGCGCCATCAAGGAGATAAGGGAGCACGTGGCCCGCCACATGAAGGTGGAGGACGATGAGCTCATCTGGATAGACACCGCGCTCAACGAGAGGATATGGTCACGGGGCATCCAGAAGCCCCCCTCGAAGGTCACCGTGAAGGCCATCCGCTTCGAGGACGGTCTCGTCGAGGTCTCCTTGGCGGGAGAGTGAGGTCTTCTCCGCCATGTTGAAACTCTCCAGCTATGGGGGGAACCCATACCTGGGCGTCTATTGCGTCTCCAACGACAGCCTGGCGCTGATGCCTTCTGACGCCCATCCGTCGCTGGTGGAGGACAGCGGTCAGGCGCTGGGGGCAGAGACGGTCAAGCTGACCATGTCCTCCTGCCACATTCTGGGCTCCCTGGTGGCGATGAACTCCAACGGCATAGTGGTCACCAACCAGGCCGAGTCCGCCGAGATCCGGAAGCTGGAGGAGCACCTGCCGGTCTTGAAGTTGGAGGACCGCCTCAACGCCGCCGGCAACAACATACTCATCAATGACCACGGCGCGGTGGTGAACCGCAACTTCCGCCCCGGCACCATCGAGGCGTTGGAGGACTTCTTAGGTTTGGAATGCGTCCGCCTCAGGGTCGCGGGCATGGACACCGTGGGCTCGGTGTGCAGGGTCACCAACAAGGGCGGCATATGCCACCCCAAGGCCTCCGAGAGGGAGGTGTCCGTGCTGTCCGAGGCCCTGAACGTCGATTTCTCCCCCATAACCCTGAACTACGGTTCAGCGAGGGTCGGCGCATGCATAGTGGCCAATTCCCACGGGGCGCTCGTAGGTGAAACGAGCACGCCCATAGAGCTGGGCCGGCTCGAGGACGCGCTGCATCTTTTCTGATGGCCGCGTTCGTTCACATGGAGAATATCCAGTACTCCATGGCCTCGATCATGTCGTCGCGGGTGAAATCGATCTCGTTCCCCACTCGATAAATGAGCTCCTCCGGTATCCCCGCGAGGAATGTCTCCACATTGTCCAGGACCAGGCCTAGGCCGCTTATGCGGTAATGCATCGGCACCACTATCCTCGGTCTGATGCGGTCGATTATGTCCTTGGCCTCGTTGGAGTTTATGGTGGTCACTCCTCCTATCGGTATGAATAGAACATCGATCTCACCGATTTTTTCCATGATCTCATCGCTCAGGGTATGGCCTAAATCTCCTAGATGGCAAAAGACTGTGTCATCAAGTTGGAAACGGTACACGATGTTCGTTCCGCGCTTCGTCCCCTCCGAATCATCGTGATAGGTCTTATGCCCGTCCACCTGAAGGCCGTTGACGCAGAACGAGCCCTCTTTGAATGAAAGCTCGGCGTGGTCGCCCTTGATGACCCTGACCGCGTTATGGTCGTAGTGGTCATGGCTGATTAGCACCACATCAGCCTTCAGCCTAGGAGGCCTGATGCCTATGGATTTGCCGTCGTGAGGGTCGGTTACCACGGTCAGCCCGTTCCGCACTTCGAAACAGGATTGACCATGCCATTTGATTCTCAGTTGACCACCTGCAAGTTATCAACTCATCTGTTAAGCTATACTCATCAATTAAACCTTCGTTCCTTTTCTCAACCTACCGATGCTGGCCAAAATACATTAATACGGACACGTCTACTTTCTGGGAGCACATGAAGAAGACTCTAATCCTCGCGGTGGACCGGGACGACGATTTCGGTAAGAAGGCCGACATCGGCAGCCCGGCGGTGGGAAGGGACGCCAACGAGAAGGCAGCTCTGTCCCTGGCCTTGGTCGATCCCGAGGATTCCGACGTCAACACCATACTCGCCGCCCTCAGCATGTACGATGAGATGAAAGCGGACGGTTATGATGTGGAGATTGCGCTCATCTGCGGCGACCCCAAAGTGGGATACCGTTCCGACAGCATCATCTCTCAAGAGCTGGAATACGTTCTGGACACCGTCAAGCCCGACCGGGTCATCCTGGTGAGCGATGGCGCCGAGGACGAGTACATATACCCTATAGTATCCTCGAGGGCGAAGATAGACTCGGTGCGCAGGGTCTTCGTCAAACAGGCCCCTGGGGTGGAGGGCGCCCTGTACATATTAATGAAGATGTTGCAGGACGATGACAAGCGCAAGAGGTTCGTCACGCCCTTCGGCATAGTGCTGATTGTACTGGGCGTCTTCGCCGTGATACCGGACTTCTACAACCTGATAAGCACAGGCAACATCGGCCACATAACGGGCATGATGGGCGGCGTGCTGCTTCTCGTTCTAGGGGTCTATTCCTTGAGCTACGCCTACAAGATGCTTCCACGTTTGCGGCGGTGGTACGCCGTATTGCGGAACTCCATACGCCGCGGCAACCAGAGGATACCGTTCACCATAACGGCCATCGTGCTCTTCATCTCCGGCCTGGTCATCGGCATACGGGCGGCCTTGGACGTCCCGGAGGCGAGCACCCTCTATCAGCTCATACTTTTCAGCACCACTGTGATATGGATGTGGATATTCGCCTTACTCTGTTATGAAGGAGGCAAGTTCATCGACCTCTATCTGGAGCAGAGGCGGATCAGGCATAGCTTCCTGATCGCCGCCCTCACCCTCTTTGCGCTGGCCTTCATCCTCCAGGGCATGCTGGACATATTCGCGCTCGGCCTCGGCTTCACGCCCACGAACGAGATCATAATCGTCATGGAACTGATGCTGGGGTTCACCTTCGCCGTCATCGCTGGAATCCTCCAGTCCGCGTTCAACAACATCATCGAGAAGCATTCCGTCACCATGGGGACATGAGGGGCAGCCATGGATTTCAAGCAATGGGAACCGGTATATGCCAGGATAATAGAGGAGATGGGGTATTCACGGACCCAGGACGAGGCCTCTGCCCGACTGCTACGCCAACTTGCGGCCAACAAAGAGCTTATGGACCCCGATGAGCTGAGGCCGTTGATGGCCGACGGCGTCACGGTGGTGGGGGCCGCGGCGACGCCGGAGGGCCTTCAGGATGCGGATGGGACGCTTATATGCGCCGGCTCTGCCGCAAGCATAATGAGGGATGCGGACCGGACGCCTCATCTGCTGGTGACCGACCTCGATGGCGATGTTGAGGACCAGGCGGAGCTATGCCGCCGCGGGTCGATCGCGGTCATCCACGCCCACGGTGACAACCATCAGCTCATACAGGACCACATCGCCCTCTTCAAGGGGCCGATGGTGATAACCACCCAATCCCGCCCTGACATGCTCGTCGAGAACTTCGGTGGGTTCACTGACGGGGACCGCGCCGTCTGCATGGCCAGACACATGGGGGCGAAAACGGTCTCCCTCATAGGTTTCGACTTCGACCGGCCGCTGGTGAGGGAGGATGAGGACGAGGCCACCAAAAGGAGAAAGATCGAATGGGCGCGCAGGATCATACTGGACATGAACCCTCCTGGAGTAAAGCTCGTGTTTCGTTAGTCGGCGGTCGTTCCGGGCGACAATATATTAGAATGCAGCGCATACGGTAACAGGAGGGCTAGACCTTTGACTTTTGTAACCATGGAGAACATAGTTTCCGCCCTGAAAAACACACTGGGCAAAAAGGGCATGAACGAGGACGAGATCAAGGACCTCGCCGAGTACATAATGAGCTTCTTCGGTTATGAGAAGGAGGTCATAGACAACATCCTGACATCCGAGGACCGGGACGTGTTCTACATGCTCGAGGAGGAAGGCATCCTAAACACCACCCAGGAACAGGTCAACCTGAAGAAGGGGAAGCTGTGGAGGATACACTACTGGGTCCTGAAGGGGGAGCACATAGACCGCCTCGCCCAAGATGACAACGTCGAGGAGGATGAACGCGATGAGTACGAGATTGTCTACGGGGAGATGGGCGACGAGGTTTGGACGCGGTCCTCCGAAGGCGATGAGGATGAAAACCATTAATTGCGTGACATGATTCAGGTGCCACGATGGAACCCGTGACCACGGCACTGCTGCTCCTTCTCACCGTTTACATCGGCGCTTGGGTGTACATCCGCAAGAACCCGGCGGCCCGCGAGCGGGGGATAGTGCCCTACGGCCCCACCATAATGGTAAAGACCCAGGCGGGCAAGGCCGTCATGGAGAGGCTCTCAGCCCCCAAAAGGTTCTGGCGGGGCTTTGCCGCCCTATCCAAGGTGATAGTCTTCGGCCTCATGGCCTTCATGACCGGCCTGCTGCTGTGGCAGTCGACGATAATCGCCACCATACCGAGGGAGGCGGCACTGGGTCCGGAGTACATACTGGGCATCCCCGGCCTCAATCCTATCATCCCCATCGGGTACGGCGTCATAGCCCTGGTCGTCTGCATTGTCATACACGAGGTGGCGCACGGGATACTCACGCGGGTGCACGGGATGAACATCAAGACCACTGGCCTCCTGTTCCTGGTGTTCCCGATAGGGGCTTTCGTGGAGCCCGACGAGGAGGCATTGTCCAAAGCAACCAAACGGGAAAGGGGTGATGTTTACGCTGTCGGCGCCGCGGCCAACTTCATTGTGGCGGCGGCGTTGGCGCTGCTGCTGACCGTGGGGATGCTGGGCGGTGTGCAGGCCTCGTACGGCGACAACCCTGTCATAGTGGACGTCTCCGGCGGGTCCCCCGCCGATATATCCGACATCGGCACCGGCATGGTGGTGGTGGGCATGGGCGGTGTGCAGATAGACAGCATATCGGATTTCTTCTCCTACAACGCCAGCGACCCGGGCGATGAGATAACGGTCAATATGGTCAAGGACGACCGTCAATTCGACATCGACATGGTATCCGGCGTCATGATCGAATCCGCGCCATCCAACCGACCAGCGGCCCAAGCGGGCCTTGAGGCGGGCATGCTCATAAAGTCGATAGACGGTGAGACCATACGGGGCATGGACGACTTCAACCGCGTGATGGATGGCACCGAGGTCGGCCAGAACATAAGCATGCTCATGCTTGAGCGCACCGATGGCGAATGGCAGCAGGCCGGACCCTTTGAGATAACGCTCACTGACGGGCCCGAGGACAAGGGATACATCGGTGTCACCAGCAGCTTCGCCGGAATGGGCGTGAACACCCCGGACGCCATATTGGGGTTCTTAAAGGACCCCTATGGGGGCTCGGAGGGAATCAACGGATACGTCATGGACACCCTCAGATACCTGGCGTTGCCGTTCATAGGCCTGTCGCCCATGCCGGCGGAGTTAACTTGGCTATTCCCGACCGGCGGCGCGCTCGACGGCGACCTGTTCTGGGTCCTGGCGAACATCGTCTATTGGGTGTTCTGGATGAATCTAATGATAGGGCTCACCAATTCCCTGCCCGCTGTGCCGCTGGACGGGGGGTTGATGTTCATGGATGCCGTGGACAGCGCGGTGGAGAAGCTGAAGCCCAACGCCGATGATGAGGAGCGCGCCCGCATCGTGGTCACCCTCACCATGTGGATGTCCCTCCTGATATTGTTCCTGATAATCTGGCAGTTCGTCGGCCCCCGTATATGAGGCCTTGAGGAAAAAATAGTGAAGAGGGGCCGAGCCCCTGTGTTTATCGGGCCTCAGAGGTCCTGACCCTTGACACGGTCGTGCAGCTCGCCGATCTTCCCCTTGTTCCAGCTGCTTATCTTGGAGAAGAAGCCGGTGACGCGGGTGATGCCCTCCACGTTGGTGGAGTGGCAGAAGCCGCAGCTGTCGTTCATGCCCCTCACCGTCTTGCCGCATTCCAGGCAGGAGGTGAACTCGGGGCTGAAGGCTATCTGCACGTTGTTGGTGTTGAAGAACGCTTTGCGCACGAAGGCGGCGATGTTCTCCGCCGGGGGCTTGGACTCTCCTAGCCAAACATGGGTCAGCGCCCCCGCCTCTATGAGCGGATGGAACAGGCCCTCCTTCCGGGTGCGGTCGATGGGGCTGATGTCCGATTGGACGTTCAGGTATGTGGAGTTGGTGTAGTAGAGCTCTCCGTTGGCCTTGCTGCCCTTGACCACCGAGCTTGCCTGCAGCGGGAAGTCCTTCATGTCGAGCTTGGCGAAGCGGTAGGCGGTGCTCTCGGCCGGGGTCTGCTCCAGCGGCATCTTGAAGCCGTATTCCTCACCCAGCCTTTCGACCTCCTTCTTCATGTAGGAGATGACCTTGAGGCCGAACTTCAAGGCATCTTTCGACTGGTGGAGCTCCTGACCGGTGTGGTACTGCACCATCTCATTGAGGCCCACCATGCCGATGAGGAAGGTGGACTTGTCTATACGGTAGTACGGTTCCCCGTCAAGGTCCATGGTCAGCAATGCCAGGGGTCCGTGGTTCTTCAGGTCCATCAGCTGAGCGATGAACTCCTTCTTCTGCAGGTGGGCCTTAGCCGCCAGCTCGATGTGGTGGGTGATGTTCTCGAACAGCCTCTCTTCGTTCCTCTCTGCCATGTAAGCGAGGCGGGGGAGGTTGAGGGTGCAGTTCTGCATGGCTGAGAAACGCATCTTCCAGGGCGTCTTGGCCTCCTCCAGGTCCTCGTCGTCGAGCTTGAAGGAGAGGCGGCAGCACTCCGATATCTTGGCGGTGTCGCCCCGGTCGAAGACGAAATAGGTGTTGCCCTTCTCTGCCGCCACATCGGAGATCTTCACCAGGAACTCCTCATGCCCCTCCGTCTGGAAGAAGCGCTCGGTGATGTGGACCTGAGGCTTGGGGAAGAAGAAGGGCCTGCCGAGCGCGTCGCCCTCCATGTACACATCGAATAGCGCGTTGAGGAAGCGCCGGCTCTCGACCTCGTAGTCCTCGTAGTTCTTTCCGGTGAACTCCCCTCCCGGGCCGATGGCGGGGACGCCGATGAAGTGCTTGGGGGTCTCCCAGTAAAGGTTTATGTCGCTGAATATGGACTGGCCGCCCCGGGCGACCGCCTGCTGCGCGAACTCGTACACCAATATCTGCGCGAGCTGCTTCATGCGCTTGTCGTCGACACCCACCAGGTACGGTGCGAGGAAGGTGTTGAAAGCGTCCCACCCTATCGCTCCGGCGAAATGGCCCTGCAGGGCCGCGGAGAACTTTATTATCTGCTCTATGAGCACCTCGGGATGCTTGGCAGGGGTGGCTATCGAGAGGGCGTTGGGAAGATTAAGGCCGAACTTCTTGACGTACTCGATGGACTGGCCCCCGCAATAGGGGCGGTCTATCATGCCGAGGTCGTGCAGATGCATGGTCCCGGTCATGTGCACATCGGCGATGTCAGGGGTGAAGACCTCGAGCAATGCGAACTCCTTCTTGATGTTCTCCGAAAGGGTGAGGTTGGTGGCCTCCGGGCCATGGGGGACGTTGGCGTTCTCCTTGTTGGGATTGGTGATTATCTGCCGTGCATCATACAAGGGCACGCCCAGGCGGGTGTGCTGCTTGCGTATGGATTCCAGACCGTACTCGACCAGTTTGGCGTTGGTGAGCTCCCTTATTAAAGGGGCGGTGATGTAGCCGATCTCCATCTTGGACACCATCTTCTCGACCTCGGTCGAAACGATGGCGGCGGCGTCAACGCTTATCTCCGTCTCCCTCATCAACGCGTCGAATATCCTTTCCTTGTTCCATTTCTTGAGCTCCTCATCGGAGGTGCGGACGAAGAGAGTGAGGTCGGTGGACTCCCCCTCTTTCATCTGCGATCCTTTCTTGAACGTCTCTTTCACTTTCATGTGATTCCCAACCCTGTGGCATTGCTTATGAATGGTAATGTTCCCGAACATTCACGGGACTATCCAATTCGCCCTATCACCTATAAAGCAATTTTTGAACTCGAGGTGATAAACTAAACGGCCATTAATACTGATATCTGTTATCATGTTTGTTATCATATTCGTTATCATAACTTCGTTCCAGATAGTAATATCCCCGTTCTTCGTGTTCGTTGGTAAGTAAAAAATGGGTTAAATGTCTTTCTTTGCAACCATGCTGCACCGGTCTTGTGACGTTTGAGGAACAAGGATTCCGCGCCGGTCAAACATCACCTTTCGGGAAGGACACGGACCATCTCATGCCACCGTTGTAGGACCACCATATCATGCCCTCCAACCTCTCCTCGACGATCTCCTTCGCCACCTTGAGCCCCAGCTTCCCATGCTTATCGATTCTGAAACCCTCCGGAACGCCCGGCCCGTCATCAATCACTTCCAGCAGGTACTCGTCACCGGCCTCTTTGAAACTGACCACGACCCTGCCTCCGCTGTCTGAAAAAGCGTGATTTATGGAGTTGGTCAACAATTCGGTGACCACGATAGAGAGGTCGGTGGTCTTGTTGTAGTCAAGACGGACGGACTCTATATCCGTCTCAAGTCGGACCTTGTCCTGGAGGCCGTAGCCTTCGACGATCTGTCTCAGCAACCAGTTCAGATTGGAATTGATGTCCACCCTAACGAAGTCATCGGACTGGAATACGAAACCGTGTATCGATGACATCGACATTATCCTCGCCTCGGCGTCCCGCAGACTGTTTCTGACGGCCTCGTCATCGGCGGACATCATCTGCATGTTCAGCATCCCCACTATCATGGCCAGGTTGTTCCTGACGCGGTGATGCAGCTCGGCGAGCAGCACCGTACGCTCCTCCACCGCCTTCTCCAAGCTCTCCTCGTAGTCCTTGAGCTCGGTTACGTCCTCGGCCATGCCTTGATAGCCCCGGACTTTGCCATTGACGAAGATGGGCGAGAGGCTGATCGCCAGCCTTCTGCCCTCGCCGCGCATCTTGACCTCGAAGACCCCCGCTACGTCCCCGCCTCTGAGCGCGTCGCTCTCCATGATCAGGAAATCCCGCCTCTGGTTCACATGCACGAGGTGGGACAGCCCCCTCACTGTAATCGATGACACCTCATCGGGACCGAGAACGTTGTGAACTGAGGGAGAGTAATAGAAGTATCCCTTGTCCTTGTCGCGGATGAATATGAATTTGTCCTCCCCGGATATTATCCGGTTCAGAGTGAAGGCCTCCCAGCGCAGGATGGTCATGAAGCTCCCCACGGCTATGTATATGACAGACCGGGAGGCCACTGGCGCCCACTGATCGAAATGGAGAGTGCCCAAGTGCCAGCTGAAGAACATGTACAGGGAGATGTAGGCCGCCGCTACCCCGAATGAGAAGATTATGCCGTGGCGGGGGAACCAGTAAGCGGCCATTATGATGGGTATGTAGAACAAGTGGGGGAACACCACGTTGATTCCCTGATACATCATGACCACCGTTATGACGAGGATGGCGCCCGTCACCGAGGCGATGGTGGCAAGCTGTCGTTGAGTCCCGATATCCCGGGCGGAAAGCCGCAACAGAAGAAGAGGAATCTTTCCGTAAGGCAGCCGGGTTCTCTCCGCGCTCCCGCTGCCGCCATTCGTGCCTCTATCATCATCAGAGGAAAACCTGAATGCACGTTTCATAGGACCGCCGGACTCCGGCATGTCACCGTTCACCGTTTGAACAACGGACTGAATCATATTTAACTATGATTAATAAAAAACTGGCATACGCCCCCCTGATCGCCGAAGATTGAGACCGTAGAACGTTGGCATGTCAGGGCTGATGTTCCGGGGCGAAGATGCGACCTGTCGACTAATGGCGACAATGGGTCGCGGTGGACGTGTTCACTGTCATCGTCGCCCCTTGACGCTGACCGCTTCCTAGTCATGGCAACATCTTTATTATCAAATCTGTTATCAGATTCGATACAATGGCCAAGATACCTATCGAGGACGATTTCCGAAGGACCGTCCTCGAAGCCCTGGGCAAGGAAGGCAAGTCCATCAGCTCCCTCTCCAAGGAGCTGGAGAGGCAGGGCCACCGTTATCACCGTCTGATCATCACCGGATACCTGCGAGCCCTGGCGGACATGCAACTGGTGAAAGAGAAGGACGTCCCTCCCTCCAAGGTCTACGTCCCCCTGGCGAAGCACGATGACAGCATCTATACGAGGGCGAGAGAGGCGGCGGAGGAGACCGCTGATGACCCGGACCTACGCACCCTGCAGGCCCTGCATTCGATACTGAGGAGACCGGTCTACGAATCGGAGCTTCGCGAGGCAGAAGTGGGTATCATCAAAGGGGTGGCATTGAGCGAGGAGGGCATGGCGGAGCTGCGGGCGGCGCTCCCCAAAAGGCTCAAGTCCCGCTTCGGCGCCAAAGAGCCCGCCTATCTGCCTGAGGCGTCCCCTTCTGCCGAGGACCTTGCCCGCACCCTCGAAGCGTTGGCGTCATCGGTCACCCTTTGCCGCCACCTCGTCCTCGACAGCAGGCAGAGCAAGCTTATCTGAACCGACAATATATTTATCGTAAGATGGGATACGAGGGGTATGGACGTCGACGGAATCGTGGATAAGGTGAGGAACTTCCCGGGCATCACCCGCAAGCGCCCCATCGAGGAGGTGGTGGGATACCTTCCGACCGCTGATTTCCAAGATGTCCTGGCCTCCGCGGGCGAGGATGCCGCGGTCATAAGGCACGGCGAGGAGTGCCTGCTCTTCGCCGCCGACGGCATAATGGAGTCGTTGATGAAGACCAACCCCTTCTACGCGGGGTACTTCTCGGTCCTCGTCAACGTCAACGACATAGCCGCCATGGGCGGCAGGCCGCTGGCGATGGTGGACATCGTGTCGATAAAGGACAACCGCATCTGCATACAGGTCCTCAAGGGCATGGAGACGGCGGTGCGCAAGTTCAACGTCCCCATGGTAGGAGGGCACACCCACCCTGACTGCGATTACAACGCCGTCGATGTGTCGATAATCGGTACCGCCCCTTGCGACGAGGTCATATTCAGCCATACTGCCAATGAGGGCGATGACGTCGTCTTCGCCATGGACCTCAACGGCTTCTACCCCCCCGACCTGCCGTTAGCATGGGACAGCACCTCTGACAAGAGCGACGAGTACGTGCGGGACCAGATAACCCTCATGCGGCGTATCGGAGCGGAGGGGCTGGTCAGCGCCGCCAAGGACATGAGCAATCCTGGTTGCCTCGGAACTCTAGGCATGCTGCTGGAGACCAGCGGCAAGGGGGCCCGTGTCGACCTCGGCAAGATACCGGTGCCCGAGGGTGTGGATTTCGACCAATGGGCGGTCTCGTACCAGGGATGCGGTTTCTCCATCACCTGTCCGCCGGAGAACTCGCAGCGCCTCATAGACATGTTCGCCGAGGTGGGCATGGACGGCGCGGTGGTGGGATCGGTGCGCAAAGGAAGGGTGTACTCCATACATCATGGCGGCGAGGAGAGGACGCTGTACGATTTCTCCAAGGACAAGATAACCGGATGCATAAGGAAGGGGTGAGTGCTAGGCCACGGAGGTTGCCGCGCTCTCGCCCGAAGGTTGACCGTATCGCTTCTCAGCCCCGCTACCCATCGAGCGTCGGTAGTTCGCGGTGAGGCTGCTCCCGTCAGGGCCTCGCCCGGTCTCCGCGATCATAGTGGCGGTAGCGACCCTCCGGTCGAACCTGGCCACTGCCTCCGGCCCCGTTGGACAGGACCTCATCGTCGCAATACTGGGCCTCCGAGGTCGAGCTACGTCGTCCTCCGCTGTCACCTCCGCATATCGACGGTTTCGGTATACAAGGATACGCCGAGCATCCCGGTCTAGCCTAGCACTCTTAGCTAAGTTACGGACCTATTTAGTCGTTTCCTTCACTGGCCAGGGGGGACGGGGCCGCCGCGGTCCAAAGAGCAGACCCATTCGTAGTAGTTCTGGTTGACGATCCGCGCCAGCTCGATATAGGTGTGCAGCGGCCCCTTCATCATACGGTTGGGGCGCATGGATATGGTCAGATGGCCTATCACGCAGCGCTTGGAGCGGTCGGATATGGCGTTGTCGTGGACGGCGAGGTTCCGCACGGTGATGATGTCGTGCCACTGCCTGTTCCTATCCTCGCCCATGAGGCCGGCGTCGCGGCTGGCGTCCATTATTCCCCGAAGGTGCTGCGAATCCTTGAAGATGCATCGGGAACGGCAGACCTTCTTGGAGGAGTGCTCGATGGCACTGAGCGTCTCGATGAAGAGCATCTTGCCCAGGTAGACCGCGCGGTCAGCCATCTCCTCTCCCATCTTCTCCTCGTCGATGCCGGCATCGAAACGGTCGCTGCTCCACAGCCGCTGATAGAGGTGCAGCATCTCCCTGGTGATCATCGCCTTGTTGTGTACCATGGTGAAGGCCATGGCCTCGACGCTCTTGTCCTTCTCGTCGGACCGCAGTATATCCAGGAATAGCCTCGATTCCTCGATGAGTAGTTCGGCCCTCTCCACCAGGTCGTGCACGGCCGTCCATCGGACGGCTGGTTTAAACCTGTTGCCCCGCGGTCCAATCTTAAATAAGGGTGACTAGATTACCTTGGCCATCCGGAGGTGAAGCAGGATGTATTGGAACGCCCGCATGGAATGCATGCCCCCCGAAGAGTTGAAGAATCTCCAGTACCGGGAGCTGAAGTCCCTGGTCTACAAGCTTTACAGCTTCAACAACTTCTACCGCGACCGTATGGACGAGCACGGTGTGCATCCCGACGACATACAGAGTCTGGAGGACATACGAAAGCTGCCCTTCATGTACAAGCAGGACCTGAGGGACCACTACCCATGCCAGATGTTCACCTCCCCTCGCGAGGAGGTGGTGCGCTACCACGTGTCCTCGGGCACCACTGGCAAGCCCACCCTGGTGGGATACACCGAGCACGACATCGAGTTCTGGACCGACAGCCTCGCCCGCGCGCTCACATCGATCGGCATCGGCAGAGGTGACGTGGTCCAGGTGTCCTACGGCTACGGGCTATTCACCGGCGGGCTGGGACTCCACTACGGGGCGGAGAGGGTGGGTGCCACCGTCCTGCCGGCAAGCGTCGGCAACACCGAGCGCCAGCTGGAGCTGATGATGGACCTTGACGTGACCGCCATCGCCTGCACCCCGTCGTACATGATACACATGGGCGAGGTCGCCAAACGCCTGGGCATCGACTTCATCCGCGACACCAAGCTGCGCAAGGCGATACTGGGCGCTGAGCCCTGGTCGGAGGGCATGCGTCGGCACATCCAGGAGGGCCTGGGGATCGAAGCCTACGACATCTACGGAACCTCCGAGATATCCGGTCCGATGTTCACCGAGTGCGAGGAGCGCAACGGCATCCACATCTGGGGGGATGTGGCCTTGGTCGAGATAATCGACCCCGAGACTGAAGAGCCCCTGCCTCCAGGGGAAGTGGGTGAGCTGGTCATAACCGTGATCAAGAAGGAGGCAATGCCCATGGTCCGCTACCGCATCCGCGACCTCACCTACATGGAGGACGATGTCTGCCCCTGCGGCCGCACCTCGGTCCGCATGGGACGGATAAGCGGCCGCAGCGACGACATGCTCATCATCCGCGGCATCAACGTCTTCCCGTCGCAGGTGGAGCACACCCTGATGAACATCCCCGAGGTGGGGGAGCAGTTCATGATCATCCTCGACCGCAAAGGGGCGCTTGACAACATGACGGTGCAGGCGGAGCTCAGGCCGGAGCACTTCAGCGACAAGATGTCCGACATGATGGCGATAAAGAAGAGGATAGACAACGACATGCGCAAATACCTCAACATCTCGGTGAACGTGGAGCTCATGGACCCTGGCTCCCTGCCCCGCTTCGAGGGCAAGGCGAAGAGGGTCGTGGACAGGAGGGAGTTCTGATGCCCAAGAGGCACGTTATAAAACAGATATCGGTCTTCGTGAACAACGAGCCGGGAAGGCTGGCCAAGATAGCCAGGATGCTCAGTGAGGAAGATGTAGACATAAGGGCGTTCAATATCGCCGAGGCCAGCGGCTTCGGCGTGTTCCGCGCCATCGTCCGCGACCCTGACCGTGCATTCGAACGCCTCAAGGACCGCGGCGTCATCGTCAAGGAGACCGAGGTCATCGCCATTCCTATGCAGGACCGTCCCGGGGGCCTGTTCGAGGCCGCCGCCGTCCTCGGCGAGGAGGGCATCAACATCGAGTACGGCTACGCCTACTCCGGCAAGGAGGGCGCCATCTTCTTCATACGCGTGGACGACACCGAGGCGGCCATCAGCGCCCTGCTCGACCGCGGCCTGGAGCTGATGAAGGAAGGGGACCTCTAGAGGATTTCAATGCCCAGCGTCAATGTGGCCTGCCTAGGCCGGCCAGGGTACGCCTCCGCCATCGCCAAGAAAGGGAGCGAATCGGACATCGCCTTCTACGACCTCAAGCGGGGCGGAACCATGCTCACGCTGATAGAGCCCCTCCGCTACCCGGAGAGGCTGGCCCCCTTGTTCTACGCCTGCTCCATGTCGAACTTCGCCCTTCTTGCTGTGGAAGAGCTGGACCACCGTCTAGGCGAGGCCCTGGTGATGCTGGACCGTCTGGGCGTTGAGCGCGGCATCATCGTGCCGCTGAACCACATCCAAGAAGAGCAGGTGAGGCCGCTCCTACAGGGGACGGTGTGCGAGTCATACCGTTTCTTCGAGGACGACCCCGCCCTCATAAGGGAGGAGCTTCTGCAAGAGGCGTCGACGAAGCCGTCGGAGGGTGCGGACTGCGGCAGTGTCACCGTGGACGAATGCTTTAACGTCAAAGGCGTGGGCACCGTCGTGCTGGGGGAGGTGATGAGCGGAAGCGTCAGGAAGCACTCCAAGCTAACCGTCCACCCGCTGAGGGAGGTGGTCGTAGTGAGGTCTATACAGATGCACGACGATGACTGCGAAGCCGCCCACGAAGGCGACCGCGTCGGACTGGCACTGCGGGGCGTCGACAGCGGCCGCTTGACACGAGGGATGGTGCTCAGCGACGATCCGCGGATGATGCTCAGCCAGGAGCTCGTGGCGGAGCTGGAGAAGAGCAGGTTCTGGAGAACGCCGATAAATGAGGGGGCGGTCCTGCATCTCGGGCATTGGATGCAGTCGGTACCCTTCCGCGTGATCTCGGCCGAGGGGGAGGAGGAATCCCCACTGCTCACCTTGCGGGCCGACGAGAGCGTGACCCATCCGCCCGGCGACCGCGCGGCCGTCATGCACCTGGAGGGAGGAAAGCTGCGGGTGGTCGGCAGACTCCGACTGCCCTCCCGCTGACGGTCCGAGCGCATCATCGGGTGAGCATTGAACTCCCGAGGGCGGCCGGCCTTCCGCAGCAAAGTTGATGGCAATTACCCCTCGACGCCAAGCATGAAGGGCGATAAAGAGACGCCCCGCCGCCATGCGACGCACATAGGTCATAATGCGCAGCTCATCTCCAAGAGGTCGGCGATGCCCCTGTGTATGCCGATTAAGCAATGAACGATACCGGCTTGGCCAATAGAGCGCATCGGATCAGGGATTCATGAGGTCTCCAGATTAGATGCACTAACGGTCTGGGCAATATCATAAAATAGGTCGATATCTTTCCATGAGCCGCCCGTGACAGTTTTTGGCATGGTCTACGGCGAGGTCATCCGATGCATTGCTGGAACAGTAAGATAGAGACGCTTGACAGGGGAGGGATCGAGAGGATGCAGCTGAGCTCCCTCAAGGGGCTCGTCTCCCGTCTTTACGAATGCTCCCCCCTCTATCATGCCCGTATGAGGGAGGCAGGGGTTATGCCGGCGGACATAGCATCGCTTGAGGATGTCGTCCGCTTGCCGGCCATGACCAAGGAGGACCTGCGCGACAACTACCCCGACCAGCTGTTCACTGCCCCTCCGAAGGACATACTGCGCTACCATGTTTCATCGGGCACGACCGGGAAGCCGACGGTGGTCGGGTACACCCGCAAAGACATCGAGAACTGGTCGGAGTCCCTGGCTCGGAGCTTCGCCTCTTTCGGCCTCGGCGACCGCGACGTCATACAGGTGAGCAACGGCTACGGCCTTTTCTCCGGGGGGCTGGGGATGCATTATGGCGCGGAGAAGTTGGGTGCGGCGGTGGTCCCCGCAAGCACCGGCGGGACGAAGAAACAAATCGAGCTGATAAAGGACCTCCGGGTGACCTCCATCGCCTGCACTCCGTCCTATCTGGTGCACATGAACGAGACCGCGGAGGACCTGGGCGTGGACCTGGGGAGCGACACGATGCTGAATTCGGCGATACTGGGGGCGGAGCCATGGTCGGAGAACATGCGCCGCCACATCGAGGGCCGCATGGGGATAAGGGCGCAGAACTGCTACGGCGCCTCCGAGCTCTCCGGTCCGCTGTTCACCGAGTGCGACCAGCAGGATGGCATCCACATCTGGGGCGACCTATGCCTGGTGGAGGTCGTGGACCCCGAGACCGGTGAGCATGTCGGCGAGGGCGAACGGGGCGAGCTGGTATTCACCATGTTGCAGCGCGAGGCGTTGCCCATGATACGCTACCGCATCGGGGACCTCAGCGAAATAGAGTGGGAGAGATGCGCCTGCGGACGCACCCATCCCCGACTGCAGCGCGTCACCGGCCGCGTAGACGACATGATAATCATCCGCGGAATCAACGTGTTCCCCTCGCAGGTGGAGCATGTGCTGGGCAGCATCGACGAGGTGACGCAGCAATACCTGATAACGGTGGAGTCCCAGGGCGTCCTGGACCGGATGACGGTGCAGGTGGAGCTGGATGCGGTGGCCTTCACTGATGACATCCTTGCCCTGCGCGGCATCACCGCCAAGGTGTCCAAGGCGCTGCAGGAGCTTCTCAATGTGAGGGTGGAGGTGCAGCTGATGGAGCCTGGGTCCCTGCCCCGCTTCGAGGGCAAGGCGAAGAGGGTCATCGACAAGAGGGTGGTCATGTGAGCGTCCTCCGGCAAGTATCCGTGATGGTGGAGAACAGGACCGGCAAACTGGCGGACATCACCGGCACGGTGGGCGATGCGGGGGCAAACATACTGGGCTTCAGCATCGCCGAGGGGGAGAACTTCGGCATCATCAGGCTCATGGTGGACCGCCCCGAGCAGGCCCACGAGGCCTTGAAAAACAAGGGCCACACCGTATCGTACACCGAAGTGCTGGCGATCAGGATGGAGGACCGCCCCGGCGGCCTGCACGAGGCGGCCAGCTCCTGCGGCCGCCTGGGCATCAACATCGTCTATGCGTACGCGTTCCGCAACCCCGGACACGCGGTGTTGGTGATGAAGGTGGACAACGCCGCCGAAGCGCTTCGCTCCCTGAGGGCGGCGGGCATCGAGCCTTTGGACCATTCATCCCTCGTTTAGAACGACTATCGCCGTCAAACGATAAATACTAAAATAGCATACTACCTCTGCACCGTGACATTACTTATCACGGCGGTGGAACGTCTCAGGGGGATACTGGGGATGCTCGGCATAGAAGACCCATGGATATGGTCAGCCTATCTGTTCTCGTTCGGACTGGCCCTTTTCTGCGTGGTTTACGGATGGTTGAGATTCAACGAGGAGGAGGAGGAGGACGAGCTCGATGGTTGAAGCCGGCGTCGACATGACGATGTTCGCCGCCGTGGCTGTGTTCTACCTGGCGCTTACGGCACTCCTGGCCTATTACGGTTACCGGAAGACGCTGGCCAATGAGGACTTCATGGTGGCCGGCCGCAGGATAAACCCGGTGGTGCTGGCGCTCTCCTACGGGGCCACCTTCCTCAGCACCGCCGCCATCGTGGGCTTCGGCGGGGTGTCGGGAAACCTGGGCATGGGCACCATTTGGCTTCTGGCCCTCAACATCCTCTTCGGCCTCATAGTGGCGTTCCTGGTCTTCGGCAAGAGGACCCGGCGCATGGGCAAGAGGCTGAACGCCCTCACCTTCCCCGACTTCCTGGGCCGGTCCTTCAACTCCCCCTTCATACAGATGTTCGCCGCCGTGGTTATACTCATCGGCATGCCGCTTTACTGCGCCGCCGTCCTTCTCGGCGGCGTCAACTTCATCGTCGCGTCCCTGGGCATCGACCGCGACTTCGCCCTGCTGACGCTGGCCATCATCGTCACCCTCTACGTGGCCTACGGCGGCATCATCGCGGTGATGTACAACGACGCCCTGCAGGGCGGCATAATGTTTCTCGGCATGATCCTGCTCCTCGTCGTTACCTACTACACCTTGGGAGGAGTGGTGGAGGCCAACAGCGCCCTGACCGCCATGGCCGACGACCCCGGAGTCTCCGCCGGCCTCGCCGATGCTGGGATGCGCGGATGGACCACCTTCCCCGAGTTCGGCTCCGCTTTGTGGTGGACCTTCGTCACCACCTTCCTGCTAGGTGTCGGCATCGGAGCGATGGCCCAGCCTCAATTGGCGGTGCGCTACATGACCGCCGAGAGCGGCCGCTCGCTCAACCGCGCCCTGATGGTGGGCGGGATATTCATCCTCGTGGTCGTCGGCACCGCCTACACCGTGGGCCCGCTCAGCAACGTGTACTTCTACAACGAGTACGGCCAGACCGCCATCCAGTATGTGGGCGGGGACACCGACATGATAATACCGGTCTTCGTCAACGAGATCTTCGGCGGTCATACGCTGGGAGAGCTGTTCATCGTCCTCTTCCTATTGACTCTGCTGGCCGCCGCCATGAGCACCATCAGCTCCCTGCTTCACACCATGGGGGCCTCGGCGGGGTACGACATATGGAGGCATATACGCGCCAATCGCAGCGGCATGCACAGCCCGGCCGAGGTGCTTTACGGGAAGGACCGCGAGCTGGTGACCTCGATGCGGGCGTCGCGCATCGGCACCATGGTGATGATCGTCATCACTGTGGCGGTGGCGTACTCCATGCCCGGCAGCATCATAGCCCGCGCCACGGCGGTGTTCATGGGCCTCACCGCGTCCGCGTTCCTGCCCGCCTACACCCATGTGATATTCTCCAAGTCCCCCAACGCCCAAGGGGCGAAGTGGAGCATCGTCGTCGGTACCGTGGCATGGATGCTTTGGGGTCTCTTCGTTCACGGCACCAATGCTAACCAGATAGGCCTAAGGGACGCCCTGTTCGGTGACGGCAAGCTGCTGCCAGCGGTCACTTGGCCCGGGCTGCCGTGGATGAACATCGACCCGCTGGTGATCGCGCTGCCCCTCTCCGCCGCGGTGATGGCCGCCTTCATAATCCGTGACCGGAGGCCGGGCAGGCCCTAGGCCTGCCGGCAAATCTTTTTATTGGCGTAGGTGCAAACATACTCACATGGTCGTCTGTGCTGCCGTGGTCGGCAGGAAGCTGCATTGGACCCGCTCAGGCGATGATTTCCTCCTCAAGGACGGCGATAAGCTGCTGTGCACCATGAGCATGCGCTCGATGCAGATCGATTGCGTGTCCGAGGGCTGCTGTCTGAGCATCCGGAGGAAAGGCCTGCTCCGCCCCCGTTTGGAGATGAGCGACGACGACAGGTCCATCGCATCGATCGCCAACCTGGAGGACTTCGAGCCAGAGGTCCGCTTCAACGATGGCACGGTGTACACACTGCGCTACCTCAACGAGGCCAGGACCGCATTGGCGTTTTTCGACGAGAAGTCGATGAACGTCATGGAGCTCACCGACGCCTCCACCTGGTCGGAGCCGCGCTCGGAGCTGGTGGCGAACCGCGATCTAAAGGGCCGCCTCGCCACCACACTCATGACCGTGGGCCATTACATGCTGATGCAGCAGCGGGGCGTTCCGCTCTGACCTCTCAACGCAGCATGGAGCGGAGCGACCCCTCCTCCAGGACGGAGGGGTCTCCGTGCCCTGGGCAGATGAGGAGCGGACGGCCGTTCTCCTCCTGCCATCGGGCGGCAAGGTCCAGGAGCCCCTCCCTCTCCCGCTTCGCCTTGGCGCTGTCCACGTTGACCGTGGTCATCAGCACCTTCGCCAGCGTCATGTACTCCCTACTCTCATCGTCGAGGGAGGCGAAATTGATGAGGCTGTCGCCGCTGAACAGCAATCCCAGGGAAGGGAAGAGGAAGAAGACCTGCCCCTCCTGGTGCCCCCCGAGGCCGCTGAGGGCCACGCACTCCAGACCAGAGAATCGCATCCTCCCCTTCACGGGGAGGCCGTGGATCTCCCCCTCGCCGCCCCCGACCGCGTTGAAATCCTCGGGAGGCCGGAAATCGGAGAACAGGGAGATCATGCGGGTGTAGAATGACTCCAGCATCGAGCCCTCGATGCCCGAGCCGTAGGACCGGTCCCCCTGCTGTAGCACCCTCCATGCGGCCTCGGACATCCAAACCGGCGCCCGCAAACGGCCGGCGGAGCCGCAGTGGTCGGCGTCAGCGTGGGTGATCAGCACCGCGTCCAGCTCTTCGGTGGTCGTCCCCGCCGTTGCGAGAGCCTCCTCGAGGGCGGCATGATAGCTGCCGAAACCGGTGTCGACCAGCAGCCTGGCACCGGCGTCGATGAGATAGGCGTTCCCTCCGCAAGGGAACTGTATGCAGTGCAGCATCCCCTCCGGGACCTCGATGGGAGCGACATCATGACAACCGTAGGCCACGCTATCGCGCAGCATCTTCCCTGAATCCAGTATGCTGCGCAGGGCGTCCACGGGGTCCTCGCCCCTCCTCCTCAGCTCCTGGGATATCCGATTGGAGTCGTTGAGGAACTCCAGCAGGAAGTCGTCCTCGCCCTCCTCAAGCATCGGCCGCAGCTCCTGGGCGAAGCGGATGTAGAACACCGTGCGGTCGAGCTCCTCGCCGGTGGAGCTGTGCTCGAGTATGCGGAGCGGATAGCGGGCCTTGAGCCCGTCGAGAAGGACGTTGGCGCGGCTGCCGTCCTCCAGCACCACCGCCAGCCGTAGCGGCTCGCCCCGCGGCGCCGTCTCGTCGTAGTCGAGATAGGCGATGTTGGAGCCGCTGGCGGTCACGTGCTCGAGCAGGTCGAAGAGGGAGCCCGGCACGTTGGGCAGCCATACATCCAACTTAAGATAGGCGGGCACGGGCAGGGCCAGCCGCAGGTACCCCATTCCCTCAAGCTCATCCATCGCCTCGCGGTACGTCTCATCGTCGGCGCCGATCTCGAAGAACACGGTGTTGGCGTCGATGCGCTGGTCGTACTGGATCCTCTCGATGTTCCCCCGATGCCTCTTCAGGACCTCGGCGGCGCGGTGGAGGGCGCCCGGCTCGTCAGGCATCCGGGCGACGAAAGCGTATCTATCGCGGTTCATCGTTCAAACTTGTCCGTGTAGCCCTTGTCCGCCATCCCGACCGCTATCTTCAGCATCTTCTGCATGCAGGGCTCGGCATAGAAGTCCTTGCGCTCGCGGAGGGCGGCGTACATCTCGTCACCGTCCTTGCCCTTTAGGTCCTCCATCGACCTTATGCCCAGAAGGTACATCCCCTCCGCGGCCTTGACGCTCACCCCCGGTATCTTCGACAGCTGCGAGACCGCCGAATCCATGTCGTCCATGTTCCAATCAGCGGGCTAGATGGATAAAAAAGGTTCCACAATACTTGATATACGCTCCCGCCATTCAGCACCATGGACGGCGAGGACGCTGCCATCTGGGACAGGCATTACTCCCGCCAGGCAATGGGGTGGAGGGGCGAGGCCAGCATAGATATCCCCCTCGCTCCCGGCTCCAAGGTGCTGGAGACGGGCTGCGGCAACGGCAAGGCCGTTGCCGCCCTCCTCCGCCAAGGTCATGATGTCCATGCCGTCGATTTCTCCCCGGTGGCGGTGGAGTCCTGCCGCCGCCGCTATGGTACTAGCGCCGCCTTCCATGTGGCGGATGTGCGCTCCCTGCCGTTCGAGGACCAAAGCTTCGATGCGGTGCTGGCGGTGCATGTGCTCAGCCACCTGCGCTTTGGTCAGAGGGAGCTGGCCGCCACCGAGATGGCCCGCTGCCTCCGGCCCGGGGGATTGCTGCTGATGCGCTACCACGGCCGCGACGACCTGCGTTACGGCGGAGAGGAGCTGGAGGCGCACAGCTTCCTCCGTGGCAATGGCATATTCTACCATCATTTCGATGAGCCCGAGGCTCTGGCGCTGTTCCCGGGAATGGACTGGGAGCATTCGAGGACGTGGCGGCGTCGCAAGCGTTACAGCGGTGAGACGGTGCTCAGGTCGACCACGGACATCCTTCTGCGCTCACCGGGCGGCGAGGATTAGCTTTATCTATCGTTCAGTGCGCTTAGGCTTCGGTGAGCCGTTTGCGGATTGCACAGGCGACAGGTTTTCTGGGTTCAGGAAAGACCCCCTTCCTCACCGCCTTGGCCAAGGAGCTGGGCGACCGGGGCCACAAGGTGGCGGTTATCGTCAATGACGTGGGACACATCAACGTCGACCAACAGGTTGTCCGCTCCAAGGGGATGGAGGTCAAGGAGGTCGCCGGCGGCTGCATATGCTGCGAGGTCCAGGGGACGTTCAGCACCACGGTGATGAACCTCTACATGTCTTACAGGCCGGACATCATACTCGTTGAGCCCACCGGCGTGGCCATACCATGGGGGCTGAAACAGGCGGTGGAGGAGGCCACCCGCAAGAGCGGGATCGAGATATCCCATGCTCCGATATGCACCTTCGTGGACTGCTACATGCTCGAGGAGCAGCTGCAGTTCGTGGGCAGGCTCATAGAGACCCAGATAATGGAGGCCGACCTGGTGTTCATCAACAAGGCCGACATCTGCGACGAGCGGACCGTGGAGGGCTGCATGGAGACGATAAGGTCCATCAACCCGCAGGTGCGCACGCTGGTGGGGTCGGGCAGGACCGGCCAAGGGGTGGCAGGGATGGCCGACATCATCGAATCGGAGGAATCGGGCCGCTACCATGAGGCGGTGGCGGAAGGGATATTCAAGGAGCAGTACGGTGGTAAGGATGAGTGATGACCTGAGATTGGACAGTCACCGCTCCATGGACGAGCTGGGCAAGTTCTCTGTCAACCTGGAGCTGCACGGCGTAAACCTGAGCGACGAAGAGTCCCAGGACCTCTTGGAGACGGTGATGCGACAGGCCACCGAGGACTGCTTCGCCGGCGGCGCCGACTTCATCGGCCACGTCAAGGGATGCCTTCTGACGAGCGATGACCGCATCGTGCGCGCCAACATGGTCTCCATCAGGACCGGCGTGGAGAGCGAGAACCTCCTTGATGGCCGCGGCTTCCAAGGGGGAAGGCTGATGATGCACCTCATCCTCCATGGCATATGGGACCCGGATGTCCGCCGCATAACACTGGATGCGATATCGCGCGTCATGGATGAGAGGGGAGTGGGCTATCGCCTGATCCAGGATTACTGCGAGGCCGTTGTCTGAGACCGAGAATATGACTAGGGACGGGAGGATCATGGAAGAGGACCACCGCGTGATGACCCCCCGGTCCGCGGTCGCGGTGGCCGTAGCGGGCCGCGGCCGACCTGATGTTCATTCCTTCCTTTGCCATATCGCGGGAACGTTAAAAACGGAGAAACTGGGCATCGAGAAGATGATCGCCACCGTCCTGCTCCGCCCGTGGGTCAGGCAACTGGTGGTCCGCGGGCGGGAGGGACTAGGCCATTTCCAGGCTCGCGCGCCTATCAGCCTCTGCCGGGACGGCGTGGACGACGACATGGGCATCATAGGCGCCAAGGCGCCCATGTCCTCGCTGTGCAACACCCCGCCGGAGGCGGCGAAGATGTTCCGGGCCAAGGTGGAGCTGCACGACCTCATCCATCCCAAGGACTTCGATGAGATGGTCGAGTACGACCCTGTCTACGATCTCGAGGAGAGCTCCCGCCAAGAGTTGCCGCGTCCGTTGGAATGTCTGCGGGAGAGGGACGACCCGCCCTTCGGCGAGCCCATGCGCTACAGCGCCCCGTTGCTCTTCGCAGACGGAGATGACCTATTACGGGGGATGCACCGCGGCGCCTACCGCATAGCCAACGGCATGCTGGGCATGGCCAGTGAAGGGCTCTCCACCACCGCGCCATCCGTGGTTGGCGATATCCCCGGCGTGATCTCCGAACCGGCGAAGGGCGTTATGGAGGAGGCGGCGTCGGTGGGGCCGTCGGAGAGGATGAGGCATTGTCTTACAGGAGGGTTTTGATGTACAGGTTCCAAAGGGAGCAGAGGAGCTTCGAGATAGGAAACGCGACGTTCGGTGGGCAGCCGGGAGGGAAATCGGTCATGGTCGGCTCGGTCTTCCACCCTCGGCACAGCCTGCTAACCGACCCGCGCAGCGGCGAGGTGGACGGTGACGCGTTGCAGCAGAAAATCGAGGCCGCGGAGCGCAGCGCCGCCGCCCTGGAGCAGCCCCATGCCCTCATGGCATGCATAGAGCACGCCGGTGCCGCCCACGCCCTCCTCGGCCAGCTGGCCGACAGAAGCGAGGCGGCCATATTCATCGACTCCCCCTCCATGGGGCCCAAGCTCGCGGCGATGGCGGCGGCGGAGGAGATGGGCATATCCTCGCGCATGGTGTACAACGGCCTCCATATAGAGTCCCCCGATGAAGAGTGGCAGGCCTTGGAGGAGCATGGGGCGGACACCGCGGTGCTGCTCGCCTTCGACCCAGGGGAAATGAGCGTCAAGGGCCGCATCTACATGCTGGACAACGGCGGCAGGATCACGCGGAGGGGGCTCATCGACAAAGCGGAGGCCCATGGCGTGAAGAGGCCGCTGATCGATATGGCCGCCACATCATACCAGCAGAACGCGGGGGCTTCCCTGCGGGCGCTGACCGTGGCCAAGGCCAAGTGGGGCCTCCCCTGCGGACTCGCCCTGCGCAACACGGTGGAGACCTGGCCGCCCTTCGCGGATATGGACGAAGGGGAACGGAAAACGTTCCTCCATGTGGACAGCTCAACCGTGGCCCTGTCCATGGCCGCCGGTGCCGATTGGTTCATGTACGGGCCGATAGAGTCGGCGGAGAGGATGCTGCACACCGCCGCCTTCACCGCCGGGGTCATGTCGCAGGCGGTGGACGACATCCGTTGATACGTTGGGTCGAAGGTCAGGGCCCGCCGACGATGGAGTCGATCATGGCCTTGAGGTCGTCCTTCTTGAACGGCTTGGCCAGGTAGCCGGCGGGCTTGGTGTCCGCGGCCTTGCTCATCATGTCATCGTCGATGTACGCGCTCACATAGAGCACCGGCACATCGCTGAATTCCTTGATCCTCCTGGTGGTCTCGATGCCGTCGATGTCCCCCTCGATGTTGATGTCCATCAGTATCAGGTCGATGTCGTCGTTCCGCACGGCCTTGATGGCGTCCTTGCCGTTGGAGACGGCGGCGGCCACCTCATGGCCGAAAATTGAAACGATGGTCTCGATGTACATGGCCACGATGACCTCGTCCTCAACGATCAATATCCTGGATGCCAACAGGAAAGAATGATATTAGTCGTTAATTAAGGTTTCACATGCCCGGTCCAGCGAACCCTGCTCATCTTGTCGGGGTTGTTCGTCATCATGTAGCTCAACGGGGTCAGGGCGTTGCTGCTGGTCGGCGGCGGAGCTGCGGGGACGATGCTCAGGCACGCGACCTACCAACTGACACGGTACCGCTTCCCCAGGCCTCACTGTGAAGATGATGGGCGGCCTGTTGCTGTCATGCCCGCTGTTCATATGGTGATGCGGCATGCGCACTCCACTGTGCTGTCGTTGTCCATGATGACGGACGTGCTCGGCTCCTTCACCGCTTCTTGTCGTTCAGCCTCGACACCGTCATGGCCTGCATCGCCGAGGACAGCGGCCGTCAACCTGGCAGCGAACGTGTTCCTCTGCATCGCCGGCGCCCTGGCGGGGCGGGGTCTGGCTCTAAGGCCGGTCTGAGCGGCGCACCCTCACCGACGTGGCATGGGCGTCGAGACCCTCGGCCTCCGCCAGCGATATCGCCGTGTCCGCCAGCCCCTCCATGCCCTCGCGGTCGATGACCTGGACGCTGCTCGTCTTGCAGAAATGGGCCACGTTGAGGCCGGAGTCGTAGGCGGCGTTGCCCCCTGTGGGGAGCACGTGGTTCGTCCCCGAGGCATAGTCCCCGAGGGCCACCGCCGCGTACGGGCCGACGAAGATGGAGCCGGCGTTCCTCACTTTGGAGAGGACGCCCATGCTGTCCTTGACCTGGATGGAGAGGTGCTCAGGGGCCATCTGGTCCATGACCTCCACCGCCTGGTCCATGCTGTCCACCAGCACGTAGCCTGATAGGCTGAGGGCCTGCTCCGCCGTCTTCAACCTCTTGCAGCGGGGCAGCATATCCTCCAGACATGCGCTGACATCCTTGATGAGGCGCTCGCTGTCGGTAACGAGGACGCAGGCGCTCTGCGGGTCGTGCTCCGCTTGGGCGAGCATGTCGGCGGCGATGTACTCCGCAACGCCGCTGTCGTCGGCGATGATACCTATCTCGCTAGGTCCAGCGAGGAAATCGATCTCCACCACGCCGCGGAGCAGGGCCTTGGCCGCGGTCACGTACACGTTACCAGGGCCGACGACCTTGTCCACCTGGGGCACGGTCTCGGTGCCCAGGGCCATGGCGGCCACCGCCTGGGCGCCGCCGACGGCGTAGACCTCGTCGACGCCGGCGATGTCCGCCGCCACCAGGGTCAACGGGTCGACGGGGGGCGGGGTGCACATCACGACCTCCTCAACCCCGGCTACGCGGGCGGGTATGGAGCACATGAGCACGGAGCTGGCGTACACCGCCTTGCCCCCGGGGACATAGATGCCCGCCGACCGCAGCGGCGTGGTCTTCATCCCCAGGAACACGCCGGGCTCTGTCTCCTTCAACCAGAGCTCGTCGCGCATCTGCAACTCATGGAAACGCTGTATGTTGAAGGCGGCGTCCTCCAAGGCCTCCACCAGCTCCGGGTCCACCTCGTCGTAGGCGTCGTCGATGGTGCCGCGGTCCACCGCCAGGGCGGACGGCCTGACCTTGTCGAACCTCTCCGTGAGCTCGAGGAGGGCGGCGTCCCCCTCGGACTCCACTTTGGCGATGATGTCCGAGACGCTCTCCGCCACTTTCTCCACGCCGCTGTTGCGCGAGGTCACCCATGACTCGATATCAAGCCGCTTCAACATGGGCATTCGATTAACGATTCCCAATTTATAGTTACTGCCGCTGATGCGAGGATTTATTTATCCTTAGGTTGTATTAATGACAGTGTTATCCTTGAGGATCAGAACGAAGACATCGGGAGCGCTGGCATCGATCGTTGCCGCATCGGGGCTCAGCGCGCAGGGCAGCGCCGCCCAGATACCTGGCCTCGACTCTCTTCGGGGTTACTTCGAACCTGACATCTCAGGCCTGAGGGCGGTCCTGGAGGACGCCGTCGAGACCCTCATCTCCGACCCCAACATCTATGCCTCGTTCGATCACAACGCCATGCTGGATTTCGTAATGGCCAACACTTTGACCTATCTCATGGGATTGGGCCTGGCTGCGGTGTATCTCTTCGCGCTTGTGATGGTGGTCTTCCGGTCCCGCAAGAAGGACCCCGGCAGGCGATGAAGCGTTCCGGTTTCGGACAGAAGCCCGTATTTAATACTACTGACAAATGAGATATATATCCCATGCCCATTGGAACCATTCCAATGGCGTTTGTCTTCTTCATTGAAGGTGGTGTGTGAATGGAGGTCGTCATCGTCGGGGCCGGGAACGTCGGTTACACCGTGGCGAGCGCCCTCTCCCGCATCCACAAGGTGACCGTCATCGAGGAGAGGGAGTCCAGATTCGATGACATCAAGGAGTCCCTGGACGTCAACGCCTATCACGGAAACGGCGCCAGCCCCAAGGTGCTGGAGTCTGTCATCGGCCCGCACACCGACATGATCCTCGCCGTGACCGAGCAGGACGAGATCAACATGTTCTCCTGCATAGCCGCTAAGGCCATCAAACCGTCCATCAGGACGGTGGCGCGCATAAGGAACCCTGACTACATCTACAAGGACAAGAGAACAGGGTCATACTTGGGGGCGGACCACATCATATCGCCGGAGATACTCACCGCCGAGAAGATGGCCCATATCGCCATGATCGAGAACGCGGTGGACTTTGACGAGATCAAGAGCATGGGGCTGCAGGTGGTGAGCTTCCTGGTGCGGAACAGGCACAGAGAGCTCCATGAACGTCACCTGCAGGACCTCAAGATCCCCGCTGACTGCTCCATCGTCTCGGTGTACCGCGGCGACGAGATACTGATCGTGAAGGAGGACCTGAAGCTTGCTCCAGGGGACAGGATAAACGTCATAGGCCTCCCCGCGGCCATCAAGGAGTTCAACCGCATGATGGGCATGCGGAACGAGGCGCGGGACTTCGTCATCATGGGGGGCGGCATCATCGGAAGGACCGTCGCCAGCAGGCTGGAGAAGGAGAAGACCTACATACGCTTGTTCGAGAGCGACGAAGAGAAGTGCCGCATGCTGTCGCGTAAATTCGACCACGTGCTGGTGATAAACGGCAACGCGGTGGACCCCCGCAACCTGCGGGAGGAGAACGTGGGCAAGACCGATGTGCTGCTCTGCGCCACCGACAGCGACGAGAAGAACCTCCTGTCCTGCCTCATAGGCATGAAGCTGGGGGTGGAGAAGGTGGTGTCCCGCTACACCATGCGCGAGTTCGAGGAGATCTTCCATATGACGGGGATAACCGGCGCCATCGGATACCACCGCGTGGTCGCCAACGAGGTCTTCAAGCGCATGATACCGGACCAAGAGGCGGTTCTGCTGATGCACGCCGAGGGGGAGGAGTTCGTATCCATCGCCCCGATGGCCAAATCAAGGATCCTGGGCGTCCCCCTCGGCGACGTCAAGCTGCCGGAAGGTGCCCATATAGCCCTGGTGATGAAGGGCGACAAGATGATATTCCCCCGCCTGGACACGGTGATAGAGGAGGGCGACAGCGTCCTGCTGTTCGCCTACAAGACCAAGATATCCAAGCTGGAGAGCCTCTTCGCCACCAGCGTCCCGGTGGAGCCCTGAGGGCGTGCCATGCTCATCATCGACAGACTGACGGCGAGATTCACGGTCTACGAGAACACCCTCGTGTACCTCAGCGGGATAATCCTACTCTATCTGTCTATCGCCTTCCTGCTACCGCTGGCGGCAGCCCTCTACCTGGGCGAGGATGCCAACATGTTCCTGGCCCCCATGGCGGGCTGCTTCGCCGGTTCCCTCCCTCTGCTGCTGTTCTTCAAGGCCTCGGACAGCGTCCGGCCGGTGGAGGGCATATTCCTGGTGTCGGGGGCGTGGATAGTGGCGATGCTCGCCGGCTGCATACCTTACGTGATAGCGGGGATGGGGGTACTGGACGCCTGTTTCGAAAGCATGAGCGGATTCACCACCACCGGCGCCACCATCATGAACGACGTCGAGAGCTGGCCCGCCAGCCTCCTGCTGTGGAGGAGCTTCACCCAGTGGCTCGGCGGGGCCGGCATAATCATGGTCTTCGTCACCATCCTGCCGCTGCTGGGCATCGGCGGCAGGACAATGTTCAAGAACGAGTTCCCCGGCATGGAGATCCAGAACTTCACCCTCAGGGTCCGCGAGGCGGCGAAGGAGTTCCACCTCATCTATGTCCTCCTGTCCCTCTCCCTGCTCGGCCTGGTGATGTTCGCCGGCGCCGGCCTCTACGACGCCTTGTGCCTGGTCTTCTCCACCATGGCCACCGGCGGCTTCTCCCCCCACAGCGAGAGCGTGGCCTACTTCAGCCCCGCGATCCAATGGATAGTCATAGTGTTCATGTTCATGGCAGCCACCAACTTCTACCTCCATTATCGTGGCCTCTACCGCCGCGAGCCCAAGGCCTACCTGGAGAGCACTGAGTTCCGCGGTTTCGCCCTCATGGTCGTCATCGTCACCACCTTCACCTTCCTCGTCCTCAACTCCCATTACGACGGCCTCTACGGCCTCAAAGGGGGGGAGGAGACCCTCAGGCACTCCGCGTTCCACGTCATCTCGGCGATGACGTCTTCAGGCTTCGCGGTGGACGATTACACCGCCTGGCCGGTGTTAATACAGATGGTCCTGCTGGTCATATTCCTGGTGGGCGCATGCAGCGCCTCGACCGCCAGCGGCCTCAAGATCGGGAGGGCCATCATGGCGATGAAGTTCCTCTACCATGGGATGCTGCGACAGATCCACCCCCGGGCGGTGATGTCCTTGAAGATGGACGGAAAATCGGTGAGCAACGATGCGCTGGAGATAACCATAGCGATGATAATACTCTTCACCTGCACGCTCATCGGCGTCACGTTCATCCTCTTGGCCACGGGCGTCCCCTTCACCGAGGCCTTCTCGGCGGTGGCGGCCTGCATCACCAACCACGGCCCGGGGATGGGGGCGGTCGGCCCCTACGGCGACTACGGCTGGCTCAACCCGGTGGCCAAGGTCGCTCTGATATTCACGATGTGGGCGGGGCGCCTGGAGCTGCTGACGGTGTTCATACTCCTGACCCCGGCGTTCTGGAGGGAGTTCAAGCGCTACAGCCATCGTGACCGCGGCCGGAAGAAGTGAGTGTCAGGACCTCGCCGCCCGCAGGACGTCCATCGCCAGGGGGCTGCCGGGGTCGGCATCGTTTATCGCCCCCGCCAACAGCTTCGCCTCCGCCGTCCTGCCCTTCTCCAGCAAACAGAGCGCCAGATTCCACAGGGCGCCCGGGTGCGTGCTGTCGAGTTTCAGGGCCTGGTTGGCGTAGTTCATCGCCGCCGCGGTCCTTCCCCTGACCCTCATGATGTAGCATTTCAGCGCCAGGCCGTCGGCGTCCCCCTTGCGCTTGGCGGATCGCTCGGCGACCGACCGCGCCTCGCGGTCCCTGTCGCCGCGCAGCAGGCATTCGAGCAGAAGGGCGCCGCTGCGGTAGCCGCCGTCATGGAGCGACCGGGCCATGGCCACGGCCTCGTCGTGCCTGTTTAGCCGGGAGAGGCACTCGGCGCGCAGCATGACCGCATCATCGCCCTCAGCCTCTTCCAGGGCCGATAAGGCCTCCTCGGGCCGGGAAGCGGCGGCAAGGCTCCGGGCCAGCTCCAGCACCCGGTCGCGAGCGCCCTCGGCCCCGGTGAGGAGCTCCACTGAACCCTGGTGTTCGCCGAGGCCGCGCAGGGCGACCGCCAGCTGCAGCCTCCCCTCGGGGTCCTCCGGCGTCATGACCTTCGCCCGCGCCGCGAGCTCCCCTCCCCTTTCCCAGCGGTCCATGGTGTACAGCAGAGCGGCGCATTTGACCAGGATGAAAGGGTCGTCCCCGCGGGACGCGACGATGGCCTCCACCGCCCGGTAGGAGCCCTGGTCGTCGCCGGCGCCGATGAGGGCGGCTATGCGGCGGAATTCGCGCCCCTGGTCCTCCATGGCCCCGTCGATGGGATGTCCGTATTTGTTACTATCCCCCTGCGGGTGCATAAACCTTTTATCGGCCTAAGGCGAAGACGGGACGATACGATGAGACTTTCCTGGATAAAGGTTGTCGACCTCTACGGGCGCTTCAACCATCATGTCGAGCTCAAGCATGAGGGGATGACGATCATCCACTCGCCGAACGGTCTGGGCAAGAGCACACTGGTGCGCATGGTCTGCCTGGCATTCGGCGGCGGCTGGGCCGAGCTGGAGTACATACCCTTCGCAAGGTTGGAGTTCGGGTTCGAGGAGGGGAGGAAGCTGGTCTTCAAACGGGACGAGGGACTGCAGGCCACCCTGATCGACGGCGGCGAACTGATCGCCATGGGCGTCGACGATGTGATGGAGATGCTCAGCGTCATCTATCTCGGCCCCCAGAGGCTCTTCCTCGAGCAGGATGAGGGTTGCTTCGTCTCCGCCCTCGACATCCACTCCGAAAACCTGGCGGTCGAATGCCGCGAAGCGATGGAGAGGGCCGAGGAGGAATGGGAGAATGACCCCGATAACGGGATGCCGCCGGGGGACGACGCGGAGAGGGGGCTCTCGGAGGCCAGAGGGCGGATGGACCTCGCCCGGCAGGCGGGACTGGAGCCTCGTTTGCCCCCCCGCCCTGGCGAGCCCGACCTGCTTAGCCGCGACCCTGATGATTGGGGTCCGGCAACGATGCGGGCCCTGGACCGGCTCCGCCGCGCCGCCGACGTTCTCTACCCGACCTCGGAGAGCTTGTCAGCGCTGATGGACATGTTCAACCCCATGATCTTCCGCAAGTCCTTAAGCATCGACCCGCTCTCCGGAATGGTGGTCGCCTTGGAGGGGGGCGGGACCATCCCGCTCAGCATGCTGTCATCGGGGGAGAAGCACCTCCTGCTCCTGCTCTACGTGATGCTGTTCGAGGCCACTCCCGGCGGCATGGTCATCATCGACGAGCCGGAGACGTCCATGCACGTGACCTGGCAGCAGCGCCTCGCATCGCTGTTCCTCAGCATCGGACGGGCACGCGGACTGCAGCTGGTCATGGCCACCCATTCCCCTCAGGTGGTCCACGACCGCTGGGACCTCACAGAGGAGCTGGTGGTCTGATTTGAGACGGTACATCCAGCCCTACGAAATAGCCAACGAGATGTCGATGCGGCGCTCGGTCTTCAAAGGGGCCTTCGTGGCGGTGGAGGGGGTCACCGATTTCCGTCTCTACGGCAAGTTCACCGAACCCCGCGACTGCCAGCTCGTCATCGCCCACTCAAAGGACAACGTCCGCATCGCCGTGCGGGAGATGGCAGGGACCCGCGGCGACGGCAAAACCACCGGCATCGTCGACCAGGACTACGACCTGATGCTCGGCAAGAAGCCCGAGGACGGGCTGTTCATCACCGACTGCCATGACCTCGAGACCGCCCTCATCCGCTCATCGTCGCTGGACTCGGTGCTGTGGGAGTACACCGACCGCGAGGAGATAGACCGTTTCCGCCAGCGCACCGGCCTGACCGTCAGGGAGGCCCTGTTGGAGGCCGCCCTGCCTCTGGGGGTGCTGATGTTCCTCTCCCTCAAGCACGATTACAACCTCACCTTCAAGGACATCGACCACCGCGAGTTCGTCGACACGGCGACGCTGGCCGCCGACCTGCGGCAGATGGTGAGGCACGTCTGCAGCTCGTCGGACCACCGCAACTCCGACAAAGGGTCGATAATACCGGTGCTGGAGAAGGAGCTGGCCAAGGGCCACGACCCCTGGGTCGCCTGCCGGGGCCACGACATGGTGAGCATCCTGCTGTTGGCGCTGCGGGAGACCTTCGGCCTCTACAACGCCAGGAACATGGGCCAGGGCATGCTGTCCGGGACCCTGAGGCTGGGATACGGCTTCGATGACTTCAGCGCCACCGGCCTGTACCGCGACCTCAAGGAGTGGGGCGAGTCGCTGGGGCTGCGGATATGGCAATGATCATTCGAATTCCTCGAGGTCTATCTCGCCGTCCTTCTCCATGAGCTTGCGCACGCGGCGGTCATAGGCCTCCAACCTTTCGCGGCACAGGTCCCGCAGCACGACCGCCCTCTCGTAGATCTCCAGGCTCTCCTCCAGGCCCAGCTCGCCCTCGTCCAGTTTCTGCACCAGCTCCTCGAGCTCGGCCATGGCCTCCTCGAAGCTCAACTCCTTCTTATCTTCATCCATCAATAGACCTCCTTGTCCCTGACCTCGGCCCGCAACGAGCCGTCATGCATCCTCACTGTGACCGTGTCACCCGGGTCAACGGAGCGCACCGATCCGACAGGACTGCCCTCTTGGTCAAGGAGCATGCCGTATCCGCGGTCCAGGACCCTGAGGGGATCGAGGGCCTCCATCCTGCCCTCCAGCGACTCCAGCGCCGAACGGCGGTCGCGCATCAGCCGGGCGGCGGAAGCGTCGGCCCTCATCCCCAGCTCATCGCAGCTCCGTGCGGCGGACGCGATGTCATCGGCGGCGTGCAGCGGCGACAGGCGGTACTCCCAGCGGTCTAGGCGGGCGGCGAGCCTCTCGGAGCGGGCGGCGGCGGCCTTGGCGGCCAGGGCGCTCAGCTCGTCAGCTCTCTGCATCATCTGTGCCAGCCTCTCAGCGGCGCGGCGCGGCGCCAGCCGCTGGTCCGCTGCGCGGAAGTCACGGCCAGCGTCCTTGAGCCTACGGGCCAAGGCTCGGTCCGCATGCAGCGACACCTGCATCAGGTGGCGCAGCTCCAGGCTCAGGTCGGGCAGGGCCATCTCCGCCGCCGCCGACGGAGTCTCCGCCCTCCGGTCGGCCACGAAATCGGATATGGAGAAGTCGGTCTCATGGCCCACCGCCGATATCACCGGCACGGCGCAGGCGTGCACCGCCCTGGCCACCGTCTCCTCGTTGAACGGCCACAAGTCCTCCAGCGAGCCTCCGCCGCGGCCGATGATCATGACGTCCACGCCCAACACCTCGAGCGACCCCATCGCCTTGACGATCGACCGCGCGGCGTTCTCCCCCTGTACCTGGGCCGGCGCGAGGACGATCTCGCAGGGATAGCGGCGCGAAGCCACGTTGATGATGTCCCTTATCACCGAGCCGGTGGACGAGGTCACCACGCCCACGCGGTCGGGGTAGCGCGGCAGGGGCCGCTTCCGTTCCTCGTCGAACAGCCCCTCTTCCCGCAGGCGCTCCTTCAGCTCCTGGAAGCGGGCGTGCAGGTCGCCGATGCCCTCCGCCCTCAGATCCGCCACGTTGAACTGGTAGCTGCCCCGCGGCAGGTAGAGGTCGGCGTGCCCGAAGGCCACCACCTTCTCCTTGTCCTCCGGCGTCCTCTTGAGCCGGGAGGCGACGCCGCGGAACAGGGTGCAGCTCAGCTCGCTGCCCTCGTCCTTGAGGGTGAAATAGTAATGGCCGGCGGCGGACCGTTTCAAGTTCGATATCTCGCCGCTGACCCACACGTCGCGCAGGGCACCGCTGTCGACCAGCAGCCTCCTGGCGACGGTGTTGAACTCCGTCACGGTGACCGGTCCACTCACGGTCCTTCCCTTGGGGTCGGCAGGCATCCCTCCCGTTTAGGCCATGGGCGGTGTTAAAGGCTTCGTATGAAACTTTTATACCCTCTCTGCGATTGCGATACGATGAACGAGGACGCCTTCCATCCTGATTTGCCCGAGAGCAGCAGGGCGCGGGCGAGGAAGCTTCTGAGCAGCGAGTTCGTCCGCACCATGGGCATCGACCTGCTGGAGCTGAGCACTGACCGCGCCCGGGTGACGATGGCGATGGACGGGAAGAGGAACAGCATAGACACTGGCCACGGCGGGGCCGTATTCACCCTCGCCGACGAGGCGTTCGCCCTCGCCTCCAACCTCGGCGAGGACGTGTGGGTGGCGCTGAGCTGCAACATCGCCTACCACCGTCCCGTGACCGGGGAGAGGATAACGGCCACCTCTCGTCAGGTGAGCGCCACCCGCAACCATGCCCTCATCGAGGTCATGGTCCACGACGATGAGCGGCATGTCGCCACCTTCCAGGGCATGGCCGTTAGGCTGGAAGGCGTCAGGCCGGGGAAGGCATGAGCCGCCGTTGCCGCTCCTGCGGCGCCACGGTGCCGCCCAACAGCATCAATTGCCCGGCCTGTTACAAGGAGATGCCCCGCGAGGAGCCGGCTCCGCCGCGCCCCAAGGACCCCCGCGCCGCCCTGGTGCTGGCGCTGGTGCCGGCGGCCCTCGGTCTATGGGGGCTCGGACATCTGTACATGGGCATCACCGACCGTGGGCTTTACTACCTGGGCACGGGCATAGCGCTCAGCGCCGCCCTCCTCGCCCTCGCCTACGGATGGTTCCTGGTGATAACCATCGTCTGCCTGGTTTTCGTCGCCATCGTTTGGCTGGGGCTGTTCGCCCTGCAGGCATTGGAGGTCTGGGTCATCACCCAGGGCGGACAGGTTCCGCGGCGTCCCCCGCGGCGCTCAAATTGACGGCGGGGGGAGGATGCCGAAGTGCTCCTTGACCTCCGGCTTGGCCAGGTAACCGAGGACGATGACCAGGAGAACGATGCGGACCAGGCCGTCAGGGAAGAAGAGGGCGGCGTTGACCATCGCCACCACGCAGACGACGGCGACGAAGAACCAGGAATAGCGCATCCCCGTGAAGGTGGCCAGGGCACTGATCATGACGAAAAGGCCCACCACCGCGCTGAATATCCCCAGCGCCTGCGGGTCGATTTCGCCGAGGGCGCTGCCCTCCTGTATCGCCAGGTATCCCTGGTAAAGGCTCAGGAACCCTATTACCAGCAGCAGAGTCCCCACCAAGGTGATGGTTATCGGTCTCTCTTCCACGGTATATGATTGATGAATGGGGAAGAAAAAGGTTTGCACCCGTTTACCAAGGAATCCAATCAGCTCAGATGCCGAAGAATCCCTTTACCTGGGGGCGGAAGAGGTAGTACAGTATGACGCCGTAGAGCACCAGCGGCAGCACCGAGACCGTCATGGCCGTCACGATGCCGCTGATGCTCAGCAGCAGGCCTATGGCGTTGAATATCACGCCCAGGTACCACATTATCGCCCAACCTCTGAGGAATCCCCACCCGATTGTCAGGTTGACGAGCCCGAAGATCAGCACGCCGGCGCCGACGAGCGTTACAAGCATCCCATCCACCGGTGCCAGGTCAGCCAGCTCGGCGGCCATGCCTCCGGCGATGGCGGCGCCGCCCAGTGCGAACACCAGTCCCAGCAGCAGGTGGATGAGTCCTATCAAGGTTATTAGAAGCGGTCTCTCAGTCATGGATTAGAATCGATCCAGGGATATAAAAAAATGCCATGGGCCGCGGGAGCGGCCCGTTGGCCATCAGATCTTGAAGAAGCGTTTCACCGTGGGCCGGAACAGGTAATAGAGCACCACCGCGAATATGACGGCCCCGACCAGGCCACCGGGTAAAGACAGCAGCGAGCCCAGCAGGCTGATGAGGGAGAAGATCACCGCCAAGTACCACATTATCGCCCAGCCTTGCAGGAGGCCGTAGCCGATGATCACCGATATCAGCCCGAACAAGGCCATGGCGGCGCCCGCCGCCATTCCCGCCGGGAGGCTGGCGGGCACGAGGATGGCGGCGCCGAAGAACGCCGCCCCGATGCCGCCCAGAAACATCAGCAGCCCGAATATCATGTACAGCGCGCCCAGAAGGGTTATGAGAAGAGGTCTTTTCGCCATGTGGACATCATCCGTTTGCGGATATATAACGTAGCGTCACTGGTTATCGATCACGGTAACATCCTGGGCCCTCGGATGGCGGAGAAGGGGCGTCGATGACGGCCGGCCGTTCCTGTCGCCGCGGAAAGATGAGGACTGGGGCTCAGTAAAGGCCGCGGTCATACAGCTCCAGCAATAATGCGGAGGCCCGTGCCGCGTCGTCATAGGCGCCCTTGGAGTCGCCGACGCCCACCGGGTCGTCGGGAAGGATGTTGCGGTAGGTCTCGCGCACCAGGTCGGGGTCCCCCACTCGCGACGGCGGGAAGCGGAACACGAAGCTGCTGCGGGCGGAGATGGCGGTGGACACCTCTGCCTCCTTGGCGAGGTCCCAGGGCTCGTTCTTGAGATAGCCCATGAAGTCGGTCTTCACGTCGAAGCTGGTGACCACCTTGTCCTGCAGGACGTCCCTCAGCTCCGATGCGACCTCCCCCTCGTCCCTGCCTAGGTCGACCTCGGCGGCGGTGATGCCGTAGTTCTCCTCCACGTGCGTCCTGACATCCTCCGGCCAGGATGCGGTCCGGTGATGCACGACCGCATCATAGACCGATTCCATCATGTTCTGGGAAAGGTCGACCTTGAAGACGGCAACCTCCACCACGTGGTCCTGTGGGAAGCCCCTCTCCCCGGTCTTCGATATCGCCACAACATGTATCTCATCGAGCATTGTCCTTCCAGTCGGCCCGCGGGGATATATAGTTTTTCATCCCCCCATGGCAACTGTTTTTAGCGTCTAAATGATTGACGCTGACGTGGGGCCGCTTGGAGGAGGCGCCGTCGTTCGAGGGCCGCACGGAGCACGACCGCATGAGGAAAGCGAAGTCCATAGAGGACATCTACCATGAATCGGCGGGAGCACAGCTGGTCATAAGCAACCAGCCCCCGTTGGCGACCGCATTGAACCGACTGGCCGACCGGCCGATGCTGGGCCGCTTCGCGGTCACCCCGCGTGACCTGGCGCGGAGGATGGCCATGTCCACTCTGGGGGAGGAGACCTGGTCCGACGCCAGGCTCATTGCCCATATAGCGGAGGCCACCGGGCTGGAGATGCGCTACGTGCACGGCGAGATAGAGAACCTGCGGGACATAAGGCGCCACACCGCCCAGGTGGAGAGGCACCTGGACTCCCGCGATGCCGAGCTGGTATGGAAGCATTACAGCCGTCTCCCCACGGTGGAGAGGGCGATGGAGCGCTTCCCCCTGGATTTCTTCCATGGGATCGACGTCGCCGTCGTCGCCCTCGATCTCTTCGACGAGTTGGACAAGCACGTGCTCCCGCCGCCGGGCTCCTTCCGCGAGGTAAGCCCCTGGAAGGAGGGCTCCTACGAGATGGAGGAGATACTAGACCTCGGCAACGAACGGCTCATCGGCCGCCACGTCGCCGACCTTGTGGACGAGGGCAACATGAACAGCGTCGCCGTCGTCCTTGACCTGGAAGGATCGATCGACGAGGCCGTGCGCAGCTCCCTCTACCGCAAAGGGATCCCGTTCCAGACGCAGAGGCAGATGCGGGACCTCCCGGGGGTGAGGGACGCCCTGCGCTTCCTCGACTTCTCCCTGGGGCTGGGAACGGCGCGCATGGGCGACCTCAAACGCTTGGTGCGGAGCATAGACCTCGAAGGCCTGGACGCAGGCGGCCTGATCTTCAGGACCAAGGACGACGCCCGCCTCATCGTGTCGCATGCCGAGGAGTGCGGGGACGCAGCCTTGAAATCGCTGTGCGACCGGATGGCGTCCCTCCGGGGCATGCCGTTGGCGAAGGCGACGGGCTCCCTGCTGAAAGGCCAGGAACTGGGCATGGCCCTGCGGCTGCTGCGGGAGCTGGACCTCTCCTCCGTACCTTTGGACGAGGACTCGTTGGACGTGCTGCGCTACGGCGTGGACCGCCTCAGCGAGGAGATGGTCCGCGACGCCGATGAGCGCCACGGAGTCGTCCTGGTCGACTGCCGCTCCTCGGCCTACGTGGACCGCCCGGTGGTTTTCCATCTCGGCCTGGGGAACGAGTGGGCGAGGAGCGTGCCCCGCCGGCCGCACATCGACTCCGAGCTCGTCACCGAGAAGGACATGCAGCGCTTCGAGATACTGCTGCAGCAGGGGGAGAGGCGCATCTACATGACCAGCAAGGTGTCCAAAGGGAGGAGGGTCCTGCCCTGCGTCTATTTCAACCGCTCCCTGGGCAGGCCGGTCATGGACTTCGACGACATCATCGAGGGCGGAGGGGCGAGGGACGGCCGATGGCTGCGGGACGTCGAGCCCTCGCCCAGGGAGCCCATGGAGGCGGAGGAGCCGCTGCTCCCCCGCGCCTACTCGCCATCGGCGCTGAACGTGCTGCTCAGCTGCGCCAAGAAGTACCAGCTAAGATCCTTCTGCCAGAGCCCTGAGAACATCCACGCTTTCCGCGGCACACTGGTGCACAGTTACGCCGAGCTCATCGCCCACCATCCCCGCTACGCTTCCACGGAAGGGATGGAGCAGTGCCTCGACCTGCTGCTCAAGGAGCAGGCGTCCCTCAGCCACAAGGGGCGGGAGCTTTACGAGCGCGGCATCATGAGAGGGCTGATGGAGAACGCCGCCCATTTCATGGAGCACTACAGCATCGCGGAGGAGCCGCCACGGACCGGCACGGACAACCCCCTGTTCGCCGCCCTGGACCTCAAGCCGACGATAGGCAACACCGAGAAGCATCTCGAGGACCGCGGGCTGATGCTCCGCGGCTTCATAGACCTGCTCGCCGACGATTCCCTGGCGGTGGACCACAAGACCGGCGCCCCCAAGAGCGCCTATGTGGTCGCCCGCAGTATAGAGGGGGTGTGGGACGACTACCAGACCGATTGCCAGGCCATAGCCTACCTCGCTCTCTTGTCCCGATGGACCGAACCGGGGAAGGAGACGGCCCTGCACTACAACCACATGAGGCAGCTTCCCGAGGACCAGAGCGGCTACGAGCTCGGGAGGCACCGGGTGAGGGTGCTGTACACCGGGCGCCCCCGCGCCGCCATGTTCGACGGCGACGACCCGTGGATAATGCGCATCCTCGGCGAGAGCAAGACCTTGCAGCCCTTGATCGAGGAGGTCGGCTCCAAGGAGCTATGCTCCATCCTCCGCTCGCTGAGGCCGTGGCAAGAGGACCTCGACGAGGAGGAGGCCTTCCACTCCTACATGGCTCAGCTCAAGGGTAAAACGAGGAAGAACTCGGTTGCGAGGAAGGTCTTCGATGCCGTGCTCAAGCAGATGCGCCACGGCGTGTGCCGCAGCCGGGACGCGGTCATCATAACCAGCGACGTGATGGAGCGCTTCCTCGCCACCGTCAAGGAGTGCCACCGGGATGTGGGCGTGTACAAGAGGGAGGGCTTCCCCGCCGATCCCCGCCGTGACAGCGACTGCAAGCGATGCGATTACCAGGACGTATGCATGGAGGCCTTGGAATGAGCCCCCTGAGCGGAATGAATTTCGAGCAGAGGAGGATAGCGGAGGAGACCGAAGGCATCATGGCGGTGGACGCCGGCCCTGGCACGGGAAAGACCTTCACCATAATGAACCGCTATATCAACATAATCAGCAAGGAGGGGGTGGAGCCGCAGGACGTGCTGCTCCTCACATTCACCCACAACGCCGCCGAGGAGATGAGGGAGAGGATCGTCAACGAGCTGCACCGGCGGGGCATGGGCGACATCGACCTCAACTCGGTGCGGGCCCAGACCTTCGACTCCTTCTGCCTCAACGTGCTGACGCGCGACACCTCCCGCATACACCACCATCTGGGTATAGAGGAGAGGCTCTCCCGCCAGGTGGGGATGGTCGGCAACGAGGCGATGGAGAGGCGCTATTTCAAGGAGTTCTACGAGCGCTTCCTCGACCGCCACGGACCGGCGCACGGCGATACCGCCCAACTGCTGTGGGACAGCCCCGAGGAGCTCCGTTCGGTCATCGGACGGTTGCTCACGCTGGGGATCTGCCCCACCGCCAACGGCTGGTTCCGCGACGGCGAGAGGATGCTGCGCGGCGATGCGGAGAGTATGTGGGAGCGCGCCAGCGAGATGAACTCCGGGGACAAGCCCCCCCTCTTCTCCAAGGTCACGGAGAAGAAGGACCATCAGCCCGGGACCACCGACGGATGGGAAGGCCCGCAGGTGGGGGAGGAGGAGCTGCACCAGGCCATAGAGCATGACCGCAGTGGCCTGTTCCGCTTCCTGCACCATGTTTTCTTAGAGTACCTCCGCCGCTCCATAGCCGACAACCGCCTCACCTTCCAGATGGTGGCGTTCTTCGCCTTCCTCTCATTGTACAAGGACCGCGGCGCCCGCGAGGCGGAGTCCTACCGCTACGTGATGATCGACGAGTTCCAGGACACCAACGAGCTGCAGTTCCTCGTCTCGCTGCTCATCATGTCCGAGGGCAACCTCTGCGTCGTCGGCGACTGGAAGCAGGGGATATACGGCTTCCGCTACGCCGACATCGAGAACCTCATGGAGTTCGGCTCCCGCCTGGAAGGGATGAGGGCATCGCTGGGCAAGAGGGTCCGTTTCCCTCCGGGGGAGGCGAGCATCCGCAGCCTCGTCGTCAACTACCGCAGCTCCGACCGCATCATCAAACTCTCGGAGAAGGCCCTGCTCCTGCCCGCCACCAAGGAGGAGAGGAAAGAGTTCGACCCCAGCTACCTCAGCTCCAAACTGGTCCGCCTGAGGTCTGCCAAGGAGGACCTTGGCGACGACGACTGCCGGGTGCGCTTCCTCAAGGCGGAGGACGCCAAGGCGGAGACGGACATGGTGCTGCGCTGCGTTCAGGACCTGGTCTCGGACGCGACCGTGAGAGAGTATGATGAGGACGGGAGGCCTTACGACCGGCCGATGAGCTATGCCGACGTGGCGGTCCTCAGCCGCAAGCGCAGCACCCTGCACATGCTGGAACGCCGCGCCAGGGAGCTGGGGGTGCCGCTGCGTATGGACGGGGACCTGGACATATTCCGCGGCCCCGAGGGCAAGACCGCCCTCGCCTGGCTCAGGCTGATGGTGGACCCCGCCGATGACCGGGCCATCGCCGCCATAATGGACCTCGAGGGCCATCCCCACGATCGCATCGAGGCGGCGGCCAAGGGGCAGGCGCCCATCCCTCAGGGGATGAGGGACCAGAGGGAGAGGCTCCTGAAGAGGCAGAGGAACCCCAACGAGCTGCTCACCGCCGTATACCAGCGCTACGGCATGGACAACGACCTCTCCCAAGCGGTGATATCCCAGCTCTCGGGCGTGCACCAGGGCTCCCTGGCGGGCGCCTCGGAGATGGTGGCGCTCATCGAGGAGAACATCAGGGCCGGCGACAGCTACCCGGCGGACATGATGTCCCGCCGCGACGCGGTCAGGGTGCAGACCATGCACGGCGCCAAGGGCCTGGAGTACCCAGCGGTCATCGTGGCCGGCATGAACGAGGGGGATATGCCCCCCGGAGGCCGCGACGGCGGCACGCTGCGCTTCGACCGGCTGTTCGGACTCAGGTGCGCCCACGTTCTGGAGCGGAGGAACGGCGCCTTGGCGCGTCACCGCGACTGGAGGACGACGTTGGCCATCGCTTTGGGACCGCGTAGCTACGACGAGGAGCGCCGCCTGCTCTACGTGGCCGCCTCCCGCTCGATGCAGCACCTGCTGATGACCTGCCACCGGCCTTCGCCGTTCATCGACGGCCTCTCCGATCACGGTCCGGACGCGGCCAAGGGTATGACCCCCGACTCGCTGATAAGCCTGGAGGAGGACATGCCAGGGGAGCGTCCCGAACTTGGGGTGCCGGCTGTGCTGCGCCGCAGCGTGCCGGTGCACCAGCTGCTACAGCCCCGTTTTGAGGATGGGGGCAGGGGGACGGAGCACGGCTCGCGGGTCCACGCCGACGCGGAGAGGCTGGTCCACGGTATGGACCCCTGGGATGAGCATGAGGAGCTGTCCACCGTCAGAGACGTCCTGGCCTCCGCTGCGGGCGCCAGGGTGACGGCGGAGATCGACTGCCTCCTCCCTGTCGGCGACTACTCCCTCGAGGGCCGCATAGACCTGCTCATCGAGCGCGACGACACGGTGGAGGTGCATGACTGGAAGACCGATGCCGACAAAAAGAACCATGACGAGTACGCGATCCAACTCTCAGTCTACGGCCAGGCCGCCGCCGTCCTGGGCAAGAGGGTGCGCTGCTTCGTCCACTACCTGTCGCTGAACGAGAGCGAGGAATTCGACCCCATGCCGCTGGATGACATCGAGTCCCTGGCCCGGGAGCGACTGGACCGCACGATAGATTATTGAACGATGTCAATCTTCTAGGTTTAAGATGATGGATGGACTACCGGCCGGTCTTACCGCCGAGGAGGTGCAGGAACGCATCGACAAGGGCCTGCGCAACACCTACGAGATGAAGGTGAGCAGGACCTACAAGGAGATAATCAGGACCAACGTGTTCAATTGGTTCAACCTCATCCTCTTCTCCCTGGGTGGCATACTCCTCGCCCTCGGCAACCAGCTGGAGGCGTTGGCCGCCACCAGCATCGTGTTCATCAACGTCCTGGTGGGCACCGTGCAGGAGGTGAGGGCCAAAAGGCGGCTGGACAAGATCGCCCTTCTCCACCGCCCCGAGGCCACCGTCTACCGCAACGGGCAGCAGATCATTGTGCCCCCCGACCAGATAGTCATGGACGACGTGGTCATCCTCGAGGAGGGTGAGCAGGCGCTGGTCGACGGCGCGGTTCTGACGTCGCAGTCCCTGGAGATGGACGAGTCCCTCCTGACCGGCGAGTCCAGCCCCCGGCGCAAGCGCCGCGGCGACACCATCTACTCCGGCTCCTACTGCACCGCCGGCAACGGCGCCTTCCGCGTCAACGCCGTGAGGGACGACACCTTCGTGAACCGCATCCTGTCCGAGGCGAAGAGGTTCGACAAGAAGTCCACCCCGCTGCAGTTCCAGACCAGCAGGGTGATGGCGTTGCTGGTGGGGATCGCCGTCATATACTCCACCATGATACTGATGGCCGCCATCATCACCGGCATCCCGGCGCTGATGATCACGCAGATGATCGTGGTCACCCTGGACATAATACCCATCGCCCTCTTTCTCCTCATCATCATCGCCTACGGCCTGGGGGCGGTGCGTATGGCCGGCTCCGGCGCCCTGATGCAGCGCGCCAACGCGGTGGAGTCCATGTCCCATGTGGACACCGTGTGCATGGACAAGACCGGCACCATCACCACCAACAACCTACTGCTGGAAGAGGTGGAGCCGTTGGGCGACAAGGATCCAAATCCCTATCTGGCAAGCTTCGCCGCCCTCACCGGCTCGAAGAACCGCACCATCAAGGCCATCAGCAACAAGATGCCCGGCGGCAAGGGCTGGCTGGTTGAGGAGGTGCCGTTCAGCTCCGCCCGCAAGTTCAGCGCCGTCCGCTACCGCGACGGCGAACGCAACAACGTACTGTTCTTCGGGGCCTACGAGGCGTTGGCGAAGCATTGCCGCTGGCGGGAGGACATATCCCCCCGGGTGACGGAGCTGGCCTCGGAAGGCCTGCGGGTCATGCTGATGACCATCGCCGACGACCAGGACCTCTATGACGGCGACACCGTGGTCATGCCGCGCATGGAACCGCTCGCCCTGGTCACGGTCCGCGATGAGCTCCGGGCCGACTGCGCCGAGACCATACAGGCGTTCATAGACAACAACATGGACATAAAGGTGATATCGGGCGACGACCCGGTGACGGTGGACGCCCTCTTCAGCCTCGCCGGCATCCCGGGGACGAGGAAAACCATCTCCGGCGACCAGCTGGACGCGCTCAGCCCCGAGGAGCTGCCCGCGGCGGTCGCCGAGGCCAGCATATTCGGCCGCATGAGGCCGGAGCACAAGGAGCGCATCGTCGACTCGCTCAAATCACAGGGGAGGTACGTGGCCATGGTCGGCGACGGCGTGAACGACGTCCGCTCACTCAAGACCGCCAACGTTGGCGTGGCGCTGCAGAGCGGCTCGGGCGCCGCCCGCGGCGTCGCCGACATGGTGCTGCTCGAGGACCAGTTCTCCGCCCTCCCCGAAGCGTTGCTGGAGGGGAGGAGGATCACCACCGGGATGCGCTCCATACTGCGCATCTACCTGGCGAGGAACTTCGTCCTCGCCTTCATCATACTCTACACCCTGCTGTTCTTCCAGAGCCTGCCGATGCTGCCGCAGAACAACGCCTTCTACGCCTTCGTCTCCCTCTCCATACCGGCGTTCCTGATGACGGTGTGGGCCAGGCCGCGGGAGGCCAAGGGCGAGATACTGCCGGTGGTGCTGCGCTTCGCCATACCGGCGGCGGTCACCATCTCCGTGTTCGCCTGCCTGGTGTACACCGTCTACTACGTCGGTGTTCTGACGGAGGTAGTCAAGGTCGCCTTCACCCCTCAGCAGCTCGACACCGCCTGGCACATAATGGGCGATGCGCCCGACGACCTGCACCGCAGCGCCGAGCTGGCGGCGCGGAACGCTATCGTGTACTTCTCCACCCTGGCAGGGATAACGCTGGTGCTGCTGGTGGCGCCGCTCAACAAGTGGTTCTCCACCGACGGCTCGGTGCACGGCGACTGGCGCCCGTTCATCCTGGTGATACTGCTCTACGCGGCGTTCTTCGGCGTCTTCCAGGTGGAGGAGCTGATGTACATCGCCAACCTGACGCCCCTGCGGAACCTGGACATGTTCTTCATCACCGGCATGGTGGCGGTCTGGTTCCTGGTCACCAGAGAGCTGTTGCGGCGCAACGCTTTCGTGTGGCTCGCCGACAGGACCATGGCCAGGCTCGCCAAGGGCAGCCCGTTCATCCACGAGCGTTTCTTCCGCGGCCGCGGCGATCAGTAGAGACGGCGGCGGATGAGTTCGATGAGGACGTGCGAGGCCATGAGGGCGTCCTCCATCGCCCGGTGCCGTTGCTCCTCGCCGATGGCCGCCGGGTCCCCTTCGACGATCATGTCATAGGCCTCCTGCAGCTTGGGCCACTTGTAGCGGTCGTAGCTGCCGGGGATGCGGCACACCTCCATGGAGCGCAGCATTATGCACGGCGTCATATTGACCTCGCCGCGAAGACTCCACGGTCGATGGTCCAGGAAGCGGTTGAAATCGAACTGCACGTTGTAGCTGGTGACCATTCTCCCCCGCAGCAACGAGCGCAGCTCGGCGGCGACCATCGTCGCGGGGGCGGCGGACGCCACCTGCTCCAGGGTCAGGTCGGTGTTCTCGAAGATCCACGCCTCCCTTGCCTCCTTGGGCCAGGAGCGCACGTCATGCCCCACCACGCTGTCGAGGACCGGCTCCGCCCTGCCTTTGGCAGGGAGCGCCCTGCAGACCGCCACATCGACCACATGATCGTAGGGGAAGCCGTTGAGCCCGGTGGTCTCGGTGTCGATAACATAGATCTCAAGGTCTTGGTCCAACATCGCGACGGAGCGCCATCGGCTCCATCTGAGAAATACCTGTCGAGCGCATGCTGCTGACACCGGAGGGCAACGGTAATTAACAGGTTCTCCAATGATGTCGCCATGAGCTCCAAGGCCAGCAGGATGGATTACCTGGCACGTTTCCTCGACGCGGTGGACGCGGCCCAATCCGGCCGCTACGGCGCCATCTGCGAGGACAAGTGGCTGCAATGGAACCACCGGCCGGAGTTCAGCGACATCATATCGCGGCATCTCGAACACGGCTCCTCGCGAGTGAGAGCGGAGACCATCACCCTCCTGACCCGTTTGGGCGACAGCTCCCATGTGGAAAAGGTATCGGGGATGCGGAGGCGGGACGTGGACGCGGTCTCCGCCGCCGCCGTCGGCTACCTCTCCGCCTTCGAGTCCCGCCGCTCTCTAGCGGACGAGCTGCTAGAGGAGCTGCGCGTCGGCTACGGGGAGGGCTTCCGCAAGGCCGCCCAGGACCTGGAGCCGCTGGCGTCGAAAGAGGACGTCCCGACGCTGCGGAAGGTCCTGGGAGAGGTGGACGAGGACAGAAGGGCCATGGTCCGCAAGGTGCTCGCCGGCGTGGTGGACCGCAACCCGGAGATGGAGGACGCCAGGGACGGCGTCCTCTCCCCCCTTTCGAGCCCCGATGCCGCCGCCTACAACGCATTCCTCGACAATTCCTTCGATTACCTCGACAAACGCTACCGCGAGAACGTGCACCCCCATCCCTCCATCAGCGTTGGATCGCGGGCCAATGTGGAGAAGGCCCTCCGGGCGATCGCGAGACGCCATTACATCGAAGAGGACAACCTCGGACATTACTCCGCCGACCTGGCCTACGAGCATCAGACCCTGGGCGACCTGTTGGCATGGTGCCGGGAGGACCTCGATTCCAAGGAGAGGAGGGGGCATATGGAGAAGGTGGACCCCCTGTGCCGCTCCTGCGGCTCCCCGATGAGACGCTTCCGCGAGCAATGGTACTGCCCAGAATGCGCAAGCAGGAGCGATTGAGACCATGGATGGCGGTGTCGAATCATGGTACTGGGAAGCGCTCCGGCGCCTGGACGGACATTGCGGGGAGGCCAGCATAGTGCTGCGGCACGCCGACCGTGAGCCCATCAAGGACCCGTTCCTCCATGAGGAGGCGATGCTGACCGAGCACGGCCGACGATGCAGCCAAGAACTGGGCGCCTGCTTGAGGGAGAAGGGAGCGCAGGTCTCCTCTTGCATGGCGAGCCCGGTGCGGCGCTGCAAGGAGACCGCTGAGCTTATACTCCAGGGACACGGGGCCGATGTGGACGTGAAAGACGTGAAGCTCTTGGGCCATATCGGGCCTTTCATCGACGACGAGGAGATGGCGGAGATGACCTTCCGCCTGATGCATATGCAGGACATATGCAACGGGCTGCTCGACGGCGAAGAGGTCCCGGGCTTCAAGGACATGGTGAGCGGCCTCTCGCCGCTGATAAACGCGCTGAGCAGGAATCGGCGGCCAGGGCTGTCGCTGGTGGTGACGCATGACTTCTTCATCGCCTGCATAGCGGGCCACGCCCTGGATATGAGCTTTCGCGGCGAAGAGTGGATAAGGTTCCTCGAGCCCTTGCTGCTGATCCGCGACGGCTGCGACACCAGGGTCTGGTTCCGCGGCCGCGAGGCTCCGCTGGAGGTTCCCGCCCCTTGAAACCGGGACATCCGTTCAACGGAACCCGTGCATCACCGGCATCGGACCGGCGGGCATCAATAGGGATAGAACACGAAGAACAGCACGCTCATCGCGAACAGGGTCCACATCAGGCGACCTATCTCATCCCTCTTGCCGGAGAACAGCTTGCCCAGCACGTAAACGATGAAGCCGGCGCAGATACCTATGCCGATGTTGTAGGTGAACACCATCATCGACACGGTCACCACCGCGGGGAAGAAGTCGCTGGAATCGTCGAAGTCGAGCCGGCGGGCGGAGGAGAACATCATCATGCCGATGACCATCAGAGCCGGCCCGGTGACCTGCGGGGGTATCGCGGTTATGATGGGCGTGAACAGCAGCGATGCCCCGAAGAGGACCCCCACCACGATGGAGGTGAGGCCGGTGCGGGACCCGCTCTTTATGCCGGAGGCGGACTCCACGAACACGCCGCTGGAGGTAGTCCCCGCGGCGCCGGCGAACATGATGGTGAGGGAATCGACCATGAAAGGCCGCTGCACATCGACGAGCCTGCCGTCCTCGTCCACCAGGCCTGTGTCCTCCCCCAGGGCGACCAGGGTTCCCATGGTGTCCACCACGTCAAGTATGAACACCGTCATGAGGACGGACAGTATGCCGAAGGTCAGAGAGACCTCCCATTGCAGCAGGACCGGCGATAGCGGCGGCGGCGCGGAGACCAGGCCGGTCGGGTGCGGCACTATGCCCAAGATGAAGGCGGCGACGGTGCAGACCAGCATCCCCACCAGTATCGAGCCTTTGAACCCGCGGACGGTCAGGATGCTGATGATGAGCAGGCATAATATGGCGAGAAGGGACTCGGGGGTGCCGAGGTCCCCGATCTTCACCGGTGCGGCCTCCGCCGGCACGATGAGCCCGGCGCTGGTGGCGCCCACGAAGGCGATGAACAGGCCGATGCCGATGCTGAAGCTCAGCTTCAGCGCCATGGGCACGGCGTCACCGAGCGCCTTCCTCCCCCCACTCAGCGTTAGCAATAGAAGGAGGATGCCGGATATGAATATGGTGAACAGGGCCGTCTGCCACGAGTATCCCATCGTCCCGGTCACGGTGTAGGCGACGAAGGCGTTCTGACCCATGTAGGGGGCGATGGCGTACGGCCGGTTGGCCAGGATGCCCATCAACAGGCATCCGAACATCGCTGTGAGGGCGGTGGCGACCATGGCGGGCCCGAAGGGCATGCCCGCATGCTGCAGGATGGTGGGGTTGACCACCACTATGTAGGCCATGGTCATGAAGGTGACCGCCCCTCCGACCAGCTCCTGGCGCAGCGAGGACCCTCGCTCGCTGGCCAAGAACCGCCGGTCAAGGTATTCCGCCAAGCGCTTCAACGCTGTTTCCTAGTGATGAACGAATATTTGAAGGGGGACGATGATTATCATCGGACAACATGTGCGGAAGATTCGCCTTGGCGCCCTATGAGGACCTCTCCGTCCGCCTGGGGGCGGACGGGCTGCCCCGGCCGCAGCCCCGATACAACATAGCCCCAGGCCAAGAGATCCTCTGCTTGCTGCCGGGAAAGGGACACGCCATGATGTTCTGGGGCGTGAGGCCTTACGGACGCTCGCTGGTCAACGCCCGCGCCGAGACCCTGAAGGATAAGGCGATGTTCTCCCGTCTGCTCGAGGACGGCCGTTGCCTCGTTCCCGCCACCGGCTTCTACGAGTGGGACAAGCAGAAACGCCCGTACTTCTTCAGCCGGGAGGACGGAGCCACCTTCTGCATGGCGGCGCTCTTCACTGAAAGGAAGGAGGCCATGGTGATCACCCGTCCCGCCGACGACAATGTGGGCGAGGTGCATAACCGCATGCCTTGCATACTGGAAGAGGGCAAGGAGGGGCTGTGGACCGATGGCGGGGCGGAGGAGGCCTTGGGGGCCCTCTACGACCCCGCTCCGCTGAGCATGTCCCCCGTGTCCAAAGCGGTGAACGACCCAGGCAACGAAGGGCCGGAGCTGGTGGAGCCCCTGAACACCCTGGACGAATGGTGAGAGGCCGTTGTTAACATCCCCCTCATGGGTAATTTCAACGGTGGCGAAAAAGGAATATATACGCCACCGTCACAATACATTATACAACTCGCAAGGACCGGAAAGGCATGGTGGTGGAGACCTGCCCGCGATATAAAATTCGCGGGGGTTGCCGCTGATGGATCATGGTACTGATCCTTCAGGATCAAACATCCATAATCTAAGGTCGCTATAAACCACCTTGCTACGGCAATCCTTCGGAGCTAACCCCTTTTTTTTTCTTACTCTGTGACAGCTCTGCCTATCTACATCAGCCTGTCACTTAGCTTATGACCGACGCGGCGCCGTCGGGTTCCGCTTGCAGCGATCCTTGTTTCATCCTAGGTGGAATAAGATTAAATAGAGCTCAACCCCAATTCATTATACAACTCGCAAGGACCGGAAAGGCTTGGTGGTGGAGACCTCCCCGCGAGATAAAATTCGTAGGAGTTGCCGCCGCTGGATCGGGTGAAAAGTATCCTGTTGGATCCAATATCCCTGGTCTAAGGTCGCTATAAGCCACCCTGCTTCGGCAATCCTTCGAGCCTGTTTTCTTCATTCTTTCTCCGAACACCGCCTTTTCGCGGATTCCGGTGTATATCCGCCGATCCTTATCCTCTGAATCCCCAATTTCGGAGGAGGTGGATAAGATTAAATATGGATCATCGCAAATCCTACCCATCGACTTGAACGGACCGGAACGGCTTGGTGGTTGGGGCCCGCCTGCGAAATAAAATTCGCAGGGGTTGCCGCTGTGGATCATGGTACTGATTCAACAGGAATCAAGCATCCTTAAACAAGGTCGTACCCGAACCACCTTGCCCCGGCAATCCTTCGGGCCGTGATTTTTCTGCCAGAAGATGACCGATCACAAATCGTTGAATTCGTATCAGGAGATTTGGACTTGGTCGTGGCCTGATGATGCGCAACAGCCTGGAACAGAGAGGGAAGGGCAACGGCACCAGCGTCCGCGGCCGGCGTGCATGAATGCCGTGCGCACCCTCGGCCACTGCGTCACGGATTCTATGAGGACGCCAATGAGCCGGTGCATTGCCGGACATAGTCACCCATGACGCGGTCCGGTGCGATGCGGTCATCTAACCTTGATTCTAGGAGGACTTAGAGGACTGGATCGTCCGGGGAGGATGCCGCCCTCCGGCAATTCGGTTTTGCCCGCTACCAGCCCCTGCCCCAATATCTTCCATCGATGTATCTCAAGCGCGTGCTCTCGGCTATACGCGGATCGTTGGTGACCAGGTCGTCCACGTTCAATGCGTGGACGTCGCTGTTGCCGGTGAGGCGGGCGAAATGGGACAGCTCGGAGGCCATGACGCCAAGGAAGTTGGCCAGGCGCTTGGAGCTGTATTCGACCACCAGCCGCTTGCGCAGCTCGGGGTCATGGGTGCTCACCCCTGTCGGGCATCTCCCCGTGTTGCATACGCGGTATTGCTGGCAACCGATGGCCATCATGCAGGCCGTTCCCATGGCCACGGCGTCGGCCCCCATGGCCATCGCCTTGGCGGCGTCAGCGCTCGTCCTCAGCCCTCCGGTGATGATCAATGTGACGTCATCGGCCCCGATGCGGTCCAGGTGCACCCTCGAGCGCTCGAGCGCGAAGAGAGTGGGGACGCTGGCGGCGTCCTTCACGCTGGAGAGGCTGGAGGCAGTGCCGCCGGGGCGCCCGTCGACGGTGATGAAGTCCGCTCCCGCCTCCACGGCGACGTCGATGTCGTCCTCTATATGTCCGGCGGCGACCTTCATCCCCACCGGCACGCCCTGGCCTTCGACTTTCAGGGAATCCAACAGCTCTTTGAAGCCCTCCGCCCCCTCGATCCCCGGGAAACGGGCTGGCGATACCACCTCCTCGCCCGGAGGCATGCCGCGGACGGCGGATATATCCGCGGTCACCTTCTCGGCGGGCAGATGGCCCCCCATGCCCGGTTTGCTGGATTGACCTATCTTCACCTCGATGGCGTTTACGCGCCTCATGTTTCTCTCGCTGAACGAATATCGGTTGGGAACATGCTCGTAGATGTAGCCGCCGGCGGCCTGGAGCTCCTCCTCGAGGATGCCTCCCTCCCCCGAGCCGATGGCCGTTCCCGCCATGGCGCTCCCCTTCGCCAGGGAAACCTTCGCCTCCTTGGACAAGGAGCCGAAGCTCATATGAGTCACCAGCAACGGCATTCCGATCTCCAGCGGTCTTTTCGCCCTCGGACCGATGACGGTGCGCAGCGAGACCTCCTCGTCCGCATTCAGCGGCAGGTTCGCCAGCTGGGCCCCCAGCAACAATATGGAATCCCAGGATACGGTGGGCATGCGGGTGCGCATCGGCGATCGGACGCTCTCCGCGCGCACCGCCATGAAGTGTATGCTCTCCATGTATGACTCCTGCTCGTCACTCTGCCGGGACCATTTGGAGAGGTACTCGGCGAAATGGGGGAGGTCCTCCGCCTTGAGGGCCTGCTCCTCCTCCTCGCGGACCAGATGGCTTGGATCCGAGCCGCAGAAAGGGCATTCCCACTCAGAAGGGAAACGCCCCGGTTCAGTGCCCGGGGGCACGGAGGTGCCAGGGTCCCCGTGCACGGAATCGTACTCGTAGACATAGCATATCTCACAGACGTACTTGGTCATGGAACCCCTCTTCTGATGGCGCTTCCCCGCTCGAGGACGGCATCACGGGTCTTGTTGGACGGCGAGCGTTTTATGCTTTCCGTCAACGGAAGACCTCCCGCCCGCTCCCGCGTCCGGGACGTACGCAATGGCGGCCGCCCTCCGCCAGGCCGGCTATGGTGACCTGGCAGGAGGAGCATATGCACCCCCGGTCCTCCACCATGGCGCCCTTCGCCGCCCCCGAGGGATGGCAGAAGGCGCCCAGCTCCGCTCCGCGGACCGCGCTCGGGCAACGGCTGCAGGCGCAGCTCTCCATAACAAACGAGATGTCGTCCACCTTCATGGCGGGAACATGTGCGTATGCAGTATTGAATATGACGCCTGCCGGTGAAAACGGTTAAACGCCATTACCTTCAATGAAGGCAGCAAGCCCTTATGGTGCACCCCATGGCGGGAACCGGGGCGACGAGGTACCCCTATGGTAAGCTGGATATGCAAGGTGTGCTCCTACACCTACAACGAGGTCAAGGGCGACCTAAGCAATAACATTGCTCCGGGGACGGCGTTCGAGGACCTGCCTGATGATTGGATATGCCCCATATGCGGCGCCGCCAAGGACGCCTTCCACTCCGTTGACGAGGCCGAGGACCATCGCGGTGCGGGGACCACCGTATCAGATGTCATCGTCGCCGAGCTGGAGAGATGGGGTGTGGAGATCGTCCTGGGCATGCCGGGGACCTCCTCGCTGGGCCTGGTGGACGCTGTGCGACGCAGCTCCAAGCTCAGATACTTGGCGGTGCGGCACGAGGCCAACGGCGCCATGGCCGCCTCCGCCTACAACAAGCTGACCGGAAAGCTGGCCGTCTGCCTCACCATAGCCGGCCCGGGGGCCAGCAACCTGGCCACCGGCCTCTACGATGCGAAGCAGGATTCCGCATCGGTACTCTCCTTGAACGGCCAGGTCAGCTTCCAGTACGCGGGCCCGGGCGGGGCCCAGGAGATAGACCAGGACGCATTCTTCAAACCGATATGCGTCTTCAACAACACCATCTACGACAAGACGATGACCGTGAAACTGGTGACAATGGCGCTGAAGCACGCCACCGTGATGGGGGGCGTCTCCCAGCTCTCGGTGCCCAACAACATCCAGCGGGAGCCGTTGGACGCCGAGGGGGCGAGGCACGAGATGTGCCTGAAAGACCGCAGCATCCATCCCGAGGAGCCGTTGATCGGGACGGCAGCGGAGCTCATAGGCGCCTCCGAGAGCCCGGTGATCGTCGCCGGACGGGGCGCTTACAGCGTGGGCGAGCAGGTGGCGGAGCTCGCTGAGAAGTTGAAAGCGCCCATAGTCACCACCTGGAGGGCCAAGGGCATGCTTCCGGACGATCACCCGTGGCTGCTGGGCATCCACGGAGGGGTCGGCCCTCCCCAGGCGATAAGCGCTGTGGCCCGCTCCGACCTTCTCATCTCCCTCGGCGTCGGCTTCTCCGACAAGACGGCAATCCCTTGGGGGAAGAGGATGGTGCAGGTGGACATCGATCCCTTGAAGATAGGGAAGCGCCCCTACGAGGTCGCCCTATGGGGCAACTGCGGGGCGGTGCTGCCGCGTCTCATCTCCCTCGTCGAAGAACGGAAGGATGACGGCAGGTGGGAGGAGGTCGCGGCGATGAAGGCCGAATGGGAGGATACTTTGAGTAAAGAGGCCTCCGTCAAAAGCTCGCCGCTATGGCCGCCCTACATAATGGACGTCCTCTCCCGTGTCCTGCCGGAGGACGCGGTCATCTCCATCGACGTTGGCGACAACGGCTGGTGGTTCGGCAGGAACTTCCGCATGAAGGGGCAGACGTTCGTGATGTCCGGATACCTGGGGACCATGGGCTTCGGTTTCCCAGGGGCGATGGCCGCCAAGCTCGCCCATCCCGACAGGCCGGCGGTGTGCATAACCGGGGACGGCGGCTTCCAGATGGCCATGGGGGATTTCCCCACCGCCGTGAAGGAGGAGCTGCCGATGGCGGTCGTGGTCATGAACAACCGCGAGCTGGCGATGATCCGTCAGGAGCAGGCCGCCGAGGGGCTGCCCAACTTCGCAACCGGCCTCAGGAACGCGGATTACGCGTCCTACGCTGAAGGCTGCGGGGGCAAGGGCTTCAGGGTGGAGAGGCCAGAGGACCTCGAGAGGTCCATCAGGGACGCTCTGGAGAGCCGTGTGCCGGCGATAGTGGATGTCAACACCGACCCGCGGCGCTTCGAGAGGAGTGGGGGCCGGAAAGCCGGCAACGTAGCAAATGATTAGTAAACGCATAAGGATTGAAGTCCATGGACGACCGATCAGGACGGGAGCGTGCCTTGGCCGCGCTCCGGAGGGAGAACGAGGGCGTCGCACCGATACTCCCTCCGTTCCAGGGCACATGGGCCCTGAACACGGAGGGGGTTCCTCTCCGGGATGCTATCGAGGACCCCCGGGTCAACGCCGCCGTGCAGCAACGCATCGCCCAGCGATGCTCCTTCGACGCCTTCGAAGGGATGTGGGACTGGCTGACCATGGCGGAGGCCATGGGCTGCGGCGTGAAGATCAAGGACGGCATGGGAGCGTTGACCATCGACCACGTCCTCGGTGAGAGCATCGACACTGAGCTCGGGAACCCCGACCCGAATGATGACACCAGGGCGCTTTCCAACCGTGGAGCCCTCGACCTCTGCGCTGAAGGGGACAGGTACATCTATTCCACCGTGCCGGGCCCCTTCACCCTCGCCGGCGAGCTCCGGGGCCTGGAGCAGCTGATGATGGACTCCTTGCTGGAACCGGAGGCATTACAGAGCGTGGTCACGCTCAGCATCGCCGCCGTCAATGGATACATCAGCTTCTACTCCCCTCATTCCGAAGGGGTGATGGTCTGCGAGTCCAGCGGATCCCCCGACCTGGTCCCTCCGGAGACGTTCTCCTCCGTCGTGCTCCCTGGCCTGCGGCGTTCGTTGGAGACGGCAAAAGACGGTGGCGGGCACTCCCTGCTCTACATATCCGGCGACTCCTCCCCGCTGCTCGGAGAGATCTCGCGCGTCCCCATGGACCTGCTGTCCGTGGACCGCAACGTACCTCTGGACATGTGTGTCGACGCGGTCGATTGCGCCGTCGCCGGGGGCATCGACGCAGTGGCGATCCTGTCAGCGGAAGGGGGGGCGTCCGTCGCGGACGACATCGCCTCCGCCATCGAGGCAGTGAGGGGGCATGAGCGAAGGTACTTCCTCGCCGCCAGCTCCGACCTGTCGGCGGCGCCGTTGGAGAACGTGGAATGCTGGAAGAAATTGCTGGACTCCCATCATCCGATGGCCGACGGACGTTGACAGAATCGATAATCAGGAAGAAAGGGTTAATATTGACTATTGTACATCAGTTGGGAGTAAATGTTACCTGTTGACATATCCACTATAAAACGGAGAAAATCGGTGAGGACCTTCGTCAACGGACCTCTGCAGGAGGACCACCGGCAGATGGTGGACAACCTCGTCGCGGAGAAGAACGAGGCGCCAGGGCCTTTCGGCACCTCCTCCCGTGTCATCAACCTCGAGATCAGCGACAAGGAGCTCGACCGCATGAAGGTCAGCACCTATGGGATGATAAAGAGTCCACGGGGATTCATAGTGGGGGTCTGCCGCAACGACAATAAGGAGCTGATAGACATCGGGCACAACCTCGAGGACATCGTTCTGAGGCTCACCGCAGCGGGGCTCGGTACATGCTGGCTATCAGGCACCTTCAAACGCGCGGACGTATTGGAGAGGGTCGATTTGGCGGAGGGGGAGCTCTTCGCCGCCGTCATACCGTATGGCTACCCCTCGGAGAAAAAGAGGTTCATGGAAAGTCTGGTTAAAAGCAGCGCCCGGTCGCACAAGCGGAAACCGGTGGATAAGCTGTTCTTCCGCGGCGATTTCTCCACGCCGGTGGAGGAGGCCGAGGGCCGCGGCTTAAAGGACCTCATCGAATCAGTCCGTCTTGCACCTTCCTCGATGAACAAGCAGCCTTGGCGGGTGGTACTTGATCAAGGTATGGTGCATCTGTACCTGCAGCGTTCGGCGAATTACATCTCCGACCGGTTCGGATTCGACCTCCACATGCTGGACATGGGAATAGCCATGCGCCATATGGAGGCGGTCTGCGACATCCACGGCCACGACGTGGAATGGCTATTTGACGACCCAGGCATCGTTATGCGCAACGATGGAATGGAGCATATCGCCTCCATGGACATCGTCGGGCTCCCAGACGATTGACGGAAATGACCAAGTAAACAAAAGGCGCGGCAATCGTACCTTCATATAAGGAAAAGGAATGGTTTCTAAGAGGTTTCTCCCCGCGGGTCAGGCGCCGGCCCTGTGACGGCGCCTCCCCCATATGACCAACAGCGTCGGGAGGGCCACGGTGGCGCCGATGTAGGCGTAGGCGATGGCCATGGCGGTAATGAGGCCGAACTGCGCCAGCGGCACCATGCTGGAGAAGTTAAGTATGCCGAAGCCCACCGCCGTGGTGAGGGCCGCTCCCAGAACCCCGCGTCCGGTGGCCCCGGTGGTGACCATGACCGCCTCCTCCGGACTCAGGCCCTTGCCCATCTCGCTGCTGAAGCGGTGGGCGATGTGGATGCCGTAGGTGACGCCGATACCGACCGTCAGGGCGGCTATGGTCAGGGTCATGACGTTGAGGGGGATGTCCATGAGGTACATGGACCCCCACACCATGATGACCGACATCACCGTGGGCAGGGTGGCCAGCGCGCCCAGCAGAACCGAGCGGGTGAGAAGGAACATGGCGACGGTCAGCACGATGAGGGTTAAGGCCAAGGTGACCAGCAGTGAGGTCATCTGGTCGTTCTGCATCTCATCCATTATCACAGCGTTGGCGATGAGCATCCCGGTGGGGACGGCCTCGTAACCGGCGTCCTCCAGCGGGGCCACTGCCTCCTGCAGGTCCTCCCTGAGCTCCAGTAGCTTGCTGTCGGGGAGATTGTCCTCCACGCCGAGCTGCATGCGGCTCAGGTCCTTGTGCTCTTCGCTGCCCCCTATCACCCGGGCGAGCATCAGGTCGATCTCGTCGTCGTCCTTAAGGCTGAGCTCTTGGATCAGAAGCTCGATGTCGTCCTGGTCCGTGCCCTCGAGCACTCGACCGGTGTCCGGGTCGAAAAGGGCGGAGTAATTCGCCTTGAACGAGGCGTCCTCCGACTGCTGATAAATGGCATGGAGGGCGGTGCCGATGTGCATCACATCCGGCTCACCGTTCTCGAAAGCCATATGGCGGGCGTCCTTCATGTTGTCGACCGAACTCTCTATCGCCCGTATCATCTCCGGCTCGGTGGGATCGCCGTAGATAAGGATCTCGGCGGTGTTCTGGCCCGTCTCCTCGAACTCGTCGAAGATGAAGGTGAGCATCTCGTTTGACTCGCTATCCTCGGGCAGGAAGTCGAAGACGTCGAACTCGTAGGACACATTGGCGGCGAAGTAGCCGAAGCCCCCCATCACCAGGCCTCCGGCGACGATGACCGCCAGGGGCTTGCTTATTGCCAGCTTGCCGCCCAGCATGGACACCTTGCCGATGATGTCGTTGCTGTCCACCGTCCTCTTGCGGTACCTTCTGACCTCCTTACCTTTGATGCCCTTGGCGGCATAGCGCTGGTCGCGCACCGATTGCACCGACGGTATGACCAGGATCATGATGATGAAGCTGGATATGATGCCTATTGCGGAGAGCACGCCGAAGTCGGCGATCATCTTCATGGAAGAGGTCACGTTGGACAGGAAGGCTATGACCGTGGTTATGGTGGCGAGCAGGAGCGCCTCCCCCACCGAACCCACGGCGTTTGATGCGCTGGTAAAGTTGTCGTTGCCGTCGCCACGCTCATCGCGGTAACGGAACACCAGGTGCAACGCGTAATCAATGCCCAGGCCGAGGACGAGTATGGGCACGGCAATGGATATGGTGCTTATGCCGATGCCGAAGACCAGCGCCGCTCCGAAGGTCCACATGATGGCGAAGACCAGGCAGCTGATGGCAACCAGCATGTCGATGGGGTCGCGGTACATCAGCATGAGGATGGCCACCATCACCAGCAGCGCCAGCGGGAACAGTGTCTCCAGGTCGCTATCGGCGACATCGGCCATGTCCATGACTATCCGGTGCTCATCGAAGACGTTCACCTGCCCATCGCCGTTGAAGAAGTCCTCGTTCACTTCGTCGGCGATGCCCGCCACCGCCTCCTCGTATTGCAGGAAGTCCATCTCGTCATCGGCGAGCACCTTGTTGCGGTCCAGGACGGCGATCATCATCGCGCCGGAGGCCGTTCCCTTTTCGAGGTCAAGGTCCTCGGTGAACAGCGACTTTATTTCGGAGAACCGGTCCATCGCCATGAGGGCGGTGGCGTTCTCCTTGATCGCCCCCTCGTCGTAATACTCGACATAAGCCAAGAGAACATCATGATAACTGTGGTCCGGATCGTTAGGGTCGAACCCCGGAGGGGGAGGGAGGATGGGAGTTTCCGAGGGCTCGGCGAAAACCATGGCCGAGATCAGTGCCGAATAAGGGCTATTGAATGAGGTCTGCGGCATTTGAGTATCGAGCAGGTATCCGCTCGCGACCGGGTCCTCGAAGATCCTCTTCTCATACTCGAGGCCGGCGAGGAAGGACTCCTTGGAGAGGGCGTCGTCGGCGCGCAGTAGATTGATGGATGACTGCTCGAAGCGGAACACGTCGCGCAGGAGCTTGTCGGCGTTGTAGGCGTCGGTGTCCGGCGTCATCTCCTCCTGGTCCATCTCGAACGATATGCCGTTGGTGGCAATGGTGGTGAATGCCATCAGCGTTACGAGCAGCACCGCTCCGATGCATATCCACGGTCTTGCGGCGATCCTCTCGCCCATCCTCTCCAATCTTCTCATGGTCCCGATGCCCCAGTTCCTTCTAATGACCGTTCATATCGACGGCCTCCAGCATGAGCCTCCGGAAGTGGTCCAGCCGCTCGATGTCGCTTTGCTCCAAGTGCAAAGACATGAGATTGAGCATGGGCAGTAGCATCGACGCCGTCCCCGGGTGCGGGGTCCGCAGCACCCCCTGCCGCGCCCCCTCCTCCACCATCGCCGCGTAATAAGGCAACGCCTCCTCAACGCTGCTGCGGAGGACATTGAGTGTCAGCGAGGGGTCCACGTCGCTTCTCCTGATCTCCTTGCGTATCCATTCCGTCTCCGCCAGCGCATTTATGCCTTCGTCTATGTGCCGCAGCCGCTGCAGGACGTCCTTGTCCTTGTCCTCCGCCTCCGTCCGTATCAAGTCGAGATAACGTCGCTTGATCCTCTCCGCGACGGTGTAGAGGAGGTCGTCCTTGGAATCGAAATGGTGATAGAAGGTGCCACGGGCGATGTCCGCCTTTTCGAGTATGTCGTTCAGTGTGGTGGGGCGGTAGCCTTTCTCCATGAAGAGCTCGGTGGCGCATTCCACGATACGGTCCTTCACACGCAAAGGGGGGTTGGGCATTCGATCACGCTGTCTGCTGGTTAGACCGCCGGTCTAATATTATCCCCCATAAAGGAAGGATTTATAAAATTTTGCCATGAATGCGTCCGCACCCTCGCCGGCGAAAGGTCAACATATCTTGTAGGTCACCATATCTTGTCGTCCAGGTAGCGGCCGAGGACCTCCTCGATGCTGTCGTCCGACCTTTTCACCGGTATCACCAGGGAATAGCGGCAGCCGCGGCCGGTGTTGCGGAAGAGCATGGAGATGTCCTCCGAGAGCCGCCGGAGCCGCATCTCCAGCTCATGGCCCCCGTCACCATGCTCCCCGTGGTAGCAGACCACCTGCACCACGCTCACATCGACGGCGATAGGGAGCTGATCATCCCCGCGCACCATCTTCTCGGCGATGATGGGCATGATGGCCTTGCCCACGTACTCCTGCGGCGCCAACAGTATGGAGTCTATCTGGATGACCGTCCTGACCTGACCATCCCGCAGCATCAGGATGTCCGGCTCGGCATAACGGAAGCCGATGCGGTTGCCCTCATCGCTGTAGAGGGGGAAAGGCCCCGGGTCGCCGTCGAGCATCATGCCTTTCAGCCTGACCACCGCACGGTCCTTGCCGTGGTATCTCCCGTAGACGTAACGGCCGATGATGTCATGGACCTCCTCAATGGTCCGGTCGCAAACCGACTCCATCGCCTCCACCGGTAATGAATTGGTTTAACGAGCCTTAAAACCCTTTCTACGCATGAAAACGAGCGTCAGCGGCGCGACGCTGTCTGTTTTCTGAGGATCAGAGCGTTCGCAAGTGTTATAGCGGCGGAACCATTGACCGATGTCATGAGGCTCAAGACCTGGGCATTGGAGGTTAGGGCGCCCTTCCTGCTGCTGCCTCTGGTCCTCTCGCTCCTGGGAACTGTGTTGGCGGCCTACGACGGCCATTTCAGCCTCTTCCCTCTGATGTCGTTCACAGCGATCCTGCTGCTTCTGCATGTGACCGTCAACACACTTAACGAATACCACGACCATCTCAGTGGCATTGATTTCCGCACCATGAAGACGCCCTTCAGCGGAGGCAGCGGCGTTCTGCAGTCCGGCGCTCTGGTGCCGGATGAGGTGAGGCGGGCGGCGTACGTATGCTTCTTCGTCGCCCTGGTGCTCAGCGTTCACCTGGTGCTTAATACGACCTTGCTGCTGGTGCCCATCATCGCGATGGGGATGGCCTTCTCCCTGTTCTACACCCAGGTATTCGCCCGCGGTTTCCTGGGGGAGTCATCGGCAGGCCTGGGGCTTGGAGTGCTGCCGGTGCTGGGCGCCTACATGGTGCAGACCGGCAATGTATCCGTCGCCGCCGCTTTCGTGGCCCTCGGCTCGGGGCTTCTGACTTTCAACCTCCAACTGCTCAACGAATTCCCCGACAAGGAGGCTGACATGCAGGGAGGGAGGAGGAACCTGATCATGGCCCTGGGCGAAACGCGGGCATCGCTGCTTTACACCGCTGTCAACGTCATGGTCTACACGATCATCGCCGCCACGGTGCTAGCCTCGCTGATTCCCGCCGCGGCGCTGATCGCCATGGCGACCCTGCCGCTGGCCTATCGCGCCTCATCGATAGCGATGAGGAAGGCCTCCGGCGATGAGTTCGTCGCCGGCCAGAAGGCCAATGTGCAAACGGTCATGATGACCCAATTGCTCATGGGTCTGGGCATACTCTTGGCCATCGTCGGCAACGCCGTATGAAAGTCTCAGACGATCATGACATGAGGGCGGCCATGGACCTCGTCCACCGCCGCATCCACATCATAGACGGTCTTGATGTTCTCCGCGGTGATGACCTCGCGGGCATCGCCGGCGGCGAATATCGTCCCGTCTTTCATCATCACCACCTTGTCACAGTACTTTATTGCTAGGTCCAGGTCATGGACTATGGCGCAGACTGAGAACCCCTCGATGCGGACAAGGTCGCGAAGCAGGTCCATGACATCCATCTGGTGCTTGATGTCCAGGCTGCTGGTGGGCTCGTCGAGCAGCAGTATCGAGGCCTCCTGGGCCAGGGCCCTGGCGATCAGGACCTTCTGCCTCTGACCGCCGCTCAACTGGTCATAGGGATGGGAGGCGAAACCCTCCATGCCCAGAGAGGCGAGGATGGCCCAGGTCTTATGCTCATCGGACTTGCCGCTCTGCCAGGACGCATGAGGCCTACGGCCCATAAGAACCACCTCGAAGACCGTCGGCATCCCATGGCCTCCGTTGGCGTGCTGAGGAACATAGCCCACCAATTTGGCGATCTCTATCTGTTTGAGCTTAGCGACGTCACGGTCTTGGATCAAAATCTCGCCCTGATTGTGGGAGAGGATGCGGTTAAGGCATTTCAGCATCGTCGTCTTGCCGGAGCCGTTGGGGCCTATGATGCCGAGCACCTCGGACGGTTCTATGCGCAGACTGACAGAGTTCAGCACCGGGCTGCTGTGATAGGCGAATACCACATCGTTGGCTATTACGTTCATCGTGAGCAGCTTCCTCACCGGTCTGGACAGCTATTCCGTTCCGGCCTTGGAAGGGAAGAAGGCAGTAATATCTAATAAATATTCGTGTTATGCTTCAAAGCCAGGATTAACCGGATAATGAGAAAATGTATTAATAAGCTAACAGTAATACGTATGAAAAATCCGTGTTACTCATTGCACGATCAATAGGAGGAGAACCGATTGAACATGAAGATCCTATCGGCCGGATTGGCCATAGCACTCGTGACCGCCAGCGTAGCGATGCTGGTGGTTAGCGAAGAGGGTTGGCCAGGCCATGACGGCCTGGAGATCTTCGGCAACGCCAATGGGGACTGGTCCATCGACGAGGATGACATCGCAACGATCCAGGCGATAATCGACGGCGAAGAGGAGCCGAACAAATTCGCTGACGCCAACCGCGACGGCAAGATCGACGAGAAGGACATCGAGCATGTCGAAGCGCTGATTGAACGAACCGCGGACTTCATTTGGATCCTGGACGGCAACGGTGACCCGGTCAAGGTGAGCCTTCCGGTGGAGCGCGTCGGCGTCGAGTACCTGAGCAACGCCGAGCTCATGAACGTCCTCAACGTTTCAGACAAGGTTGTCGCCGCCGATGTGGCACCTTACATGATGAAGGACTTCTACTTCCCGGGCCAGGACCTGCACAACATCGGCCAGATGCATCAGAATCCCAACTATGAGGATATCGTCAATAAAACGGACCTTGATGTCCTGTTCACCTTCTCGCCTTCTGACAATGATGTCAAGAACGAGAAGTTGGGCAGTACGGACGTCGTCTTCCTCGGATTATATTGGCCCAACGTGATGGAACCTCAGGATTCCCGGTTCATGCAGGGTGTGATGAAGGCCGGTTACATCCTCGATGCGGTCGACAGGGCCAACGATTACAAGGAATGGCTCGAGGGTCTGGTGGGAGATATGCACGATGTCTCTTCCCAGATAGACCCTGAGGACCGTCCCGATGTTCTCATGACGGTGCATAGGGACTACTTCGCCCCCGGCGGTGAAGATGACAAAGAGGTGAGGACGTTCACAAAGATCGACCCGTTGTCACAGGCCTGCATGCTGGCCGGAGGCAACCCCATAGCCAAGAACATCGTGGACGACTGGATAGGGGAGGATTCGGTTTATTTCGCACAGGTGAACCTTGAATACGTGCTCGAGGAGGAGCCCGAATACATATTCCTCCATACGGTGCGCTACACCTATTCAGGAGATACCCTGGAACCCGCTTACGGGTATGATTGGGACGACCCCGCCAACTACACGGAAAGAATAGACGCCATACTGAAACGCTCGGATATCGGGACGCTGCCGGCTGTCAGCAACGAGAACGTTTACATGACCGCCGGCGACTTCCGCAACAATGCCATGGGCGGAGTCCTGGGGGCGTTATACTATGCCAATATACTGCATCCTGACAAATTCGAACTGGACCCGCAAGCGGTGCACCAGGAATACATCAGCGATTGGATGGGGCTGGAAGGTTACGACCTCAACCAGAGCGGCGTGTTCATAGCGCCTGCGCTTGAATGATGGGGTCCGGTCCTCAGCAAGGGGCTGCGGCCCTTCTTTTTTATTTACTATGGATCAATAACGGAACACGACCGAATCGATGTGATATGCCGCTGATAGACTGGAATTCGATATGGGACAACCAGATGCTGATCACTGATAGGTCCCGTCTCAACGACGGCCTCTTCTGGGACAGCGTCGCGAAGGAGGGGCGGAGAGGATGCTTTCCGGAGGATTTCACGGAATTCCAAATGGAATGCCTCGGCCTGGAGGGCGGAGAGTCTGTGCTGGAAATCGGTCCGGGCAAGGGCAGGCTCACCCGTGAACTGGCGAAAAGGGCGGCATCGCTGACCGTCGTGGACCCTTCGAAATCAATGCTCGATGAGCTGACCACGGGCTTGAAGACCGATGGTTTCCATGATGTCAGAGCGGTCATGTCCAAATGGGAGGAGGCCGACATCACGGAGATGGGCGGACATGATGTCGTGGTTGCCTCTTACTCCCTTTTCATGATGGACATGAGGAGGATGCTGGGGAAGATGACCGGAGCCGCTGACGACAGGGTGTGCATATTCGTCCCCGCCGATAACCGTATACCCGTGGAATTGCAGAGGATATTGCATGGATCGGA